>JABUTN010000010.1:0-3595 GCA_021443665.1 Bacteroidales bacterium
GGTTGTATGCTGTTGCTACACCATTTGCTAACAGTACAGTTAGACTTTCCTAATTCTCCAGCCAACCATTTGCCTGTCTTTCCTTGCTCCACAAGGACAACTTTAATGCGATTCAGATTTGCCATACGACCTTAAATGTTTGAGATTTGGTGCAAAACTAATAAAATCCTGTGAGACGAGAAAATGTTGTTGTCGAAAAATGACTACATCCCCTATAATTTCTACGAAATCCCAACTTCGGAAAATTTCAAATGCTTTCCGTGTTAATTTTTCTTTCTGATTTGTTCCTCGCGCCTGTTTTTCCTGCTAACCTATGCTGAATATCAGTACTTTACAAGCCAATCAGCCACTTGCTGCCCGGAATCAGGGAGATGAGTTTTGAGGTTAAGTAGGTGCAGATGTAGGTCAGGATGGCGATGCAGGGTATGGCCAGACAGACGGGTATGAGGGGGTCTGCCGGGTTGCCCTGCACGAAATATGCGGCGATGGGCGCAAGGAAAAACATGTGCATCAGGTACATTCCGAAGGAGAGGCGTGAGATGTCGGAGATGATCTTCGGGGCCTTCTCCCGGCGGATACAGCTGAACATCAGGAAGGCTCCGAAGGTTGCCAGTATCAGATTGGGCATACAGAACTCCCAGGCCCACTCCAGCATCGGGGTGTCGATGGCCCGCATCGGAACGCCCTTGTGCCAGAACGCCCAGGCTGTGAATACGGCGCCGGTGACGAAACATACAGCGCCCACAACAAGGCGTTTCTTCGTCGCCCAGTCGATATGCACGCGGATGTAATGCGCCAGGACGAGATAACCGAGATAGCCGGCGCAATAGTACAATGCGTTGAAACTCGGATTCCAGAAGCACTCGCCGAACACCTCGGGATAGACGAAACGATGCAGCCAGGGGATGGTGGAGGCAAGGACAAACAGCGCGATGAACAGCAACTCCTCCTTTGCGGTGGCACGCTCAAGCCACGGGGACACGACAGGAATGATAAGATACAGGGATATCAGCGGGTACATGAACCACAGGTGGCCGGCCATCGAAGGGAAATTGAATGGAATGAGTTTCAAATCGGCGAGGCTCTGCTCCCAGGTCATAGCGCCCCACGCAAGTGGCAAGAAGGTGTAGAGCAGTAGGAAGGCCAGCATTGGCGGCAGTATGCGCTTGAACCGGCGCCTGTAGAACTCGCCCATCGTCACGCCCGGCTTTAAGGGCACGAGCAGGAACGCCGACACAACCATAAACAAAGGGACGCAAGTGCGTGCCAGGCCTCCGTCATAGAAGGCCACCCAGAAACGGTTCGCCTCGCTCAGCAGCATCGACTTGTCCCCCGCTAGCCCCGACGGGTCCGCCCCGTAGAAGTTTTCGCTCGCGTGCACAAGCATCACCAGGAAACACGCCACCACCCGTATATAGTCCACAAAGACTATGCGTTCGCTTTGGCATTTTGTGTGGTCGTTCATCTTAGCTCTTCAATTAGGGATTCAAAACAAATGTAGACAAATATTTTCGGACTTGCATAAAAGATTTGCGAAGCCACTACGCCTTATGCCACCCAGAGGATGTAGCCGAGGCTGGAGACACTGATGACAATCCAGAGGAGGACGCCTTGGATAAGGGGGCGGATGCCGACTGCCCTGAGGGTACTCTTGGTGAGACCGCAGCCGATGAAGAAGAGGGAGAGGGTGATGCAGTGCTTCGCGAAAATGCTCACATAGCGGCTGACGGCCTGGCCGGCGGCTGAGGACTGCAGCACGAAAGTGTTGAGCAGGATGGCGAGCACAAACCACACGATGAACAACGGAATGGCCTTGTACCAAGGCTTCTTTCCTCCCTCGGAGCCTGCGAGACGCTTGCGGAAAAAGAAAGGCGTGAGAAGCGTCAGCACCACAATCCAGAGGGCGCGGGTGAGTTTGATGGCGGTGGCCGTCTCAAGAGCGGAGATGCCTTCCGCCTCAATAAGGGCAGGATGCGAGGCATCAAAGGCTGCGCTTGCGCCCACGACAGACGAAGTGTCGTGGATCGCGATGGCGGCCCACATACCAAACTCCTTCAGATTCATCCCCAGGGCATCGCCTATGGAGGGGAAAATGAACAAGGCGACAGCGTTAAGAATGAACACCACCCCGAGGGCCACACTCATACTCTCGCTTTTTGCCTTGATCACAGGTCCGGTGGCAGCGATGGCCGAACCTCCGCAGATTGCAGTACCCGAAGAAATCAGATAACTCGTCTGCCAGTCCACCTTGAGCAGTTTCGCCCCTATCAGCCATCCTATCAGAAGCGTCCCGAACACGGAAACGATGGTGAATATCATACCTTCCTTGCCGGATGCCAGGGCGCTTGCGAGAGTCATTCCGAAACCCAGGCCCACAACGCTCCACTGGAGCATCTTCTTGGACATCAGCTTGGTAAAGTTCGGGAAACAGGAGCCGAAGACCAGGGCATAGACCAGTCCGGCCGCGAGGGCTATGGGAGAGGCATTCTTGATGAAAAAGGTGTAGGCGACACCCAAGTCGGCCGGCTTGCCGCCCGTAAGTTCAAGAATGAAAGCCGTCATCAGGGCTGTGGACAAGATGACGGCTATCAGGATGTAGATTGTTTTCTTCATTATTTGCTTTGTTCCAGCCAAAGGGTCTTTGTGGTTTGGTCGCATACCTGTGAAGGTCCCCAGTACTGGATGGGCCCGGGATAAACGTATGCCGTCTGCCTTGCCCACTCCTCGCGTTTGCTTGCGAAGTACTTGAAGGGAGCACCGTCAAGCTCCACGAGGGCTTTGCGGATAACGGGCTTCATGGCACCGTTGCGGCGCTCGAGGTTCATCATCATAGTGATGGGCACACCGCCGGCAATCCACTCTGAGGCGGGTGCTATTGTGTTCTTGATCACTGACATATATCCGGTTTTGCCGGCGGCGATCAGACGGCTGGCGTTGAAGCCGAGGCTGTAGCAGTAGTCGGCATCGTAGTTTGAGGGGGCAGCGCAACGGCCTTCATATCCGAAGAAATGGTGCTGTGCGGAGAATTTGCCGTTGAACTTGCCTTCCTTCTTCCACTCGGCGAGTTTGACTGCAACCATACGGCTCAGGAGCTTTTCGGTCTCGATGAGGGAAACCTGGACATTGCCGTGAGGGTCGCGGTCGAGGCAGAGCTGGCGGGCAACATCTGCGGGGAGGGACTCGAGGATGGCAAGGTTGGCGGGCTCAATGCTGCTCTTTACAAAGGCAATCTGCTCCTCGGCGGATGCGAAGGCTCTCGGCTCGCCGGTAGCGGGGTCTGTGAGGACTTCGTTGAGCTCGGCGATGAGCTTCTTGATGGCGGGGATGAACTCGATGAGGCCTTCGGGAACGAGGACGGTACCGTAATTGTTGCCGTCAGCGGCGCGGGTGGCGACAATCTTCGCGATGTAGCTCACAACATCGTCGAGAGACATCTCCTTGGCCTCAACCTCCTCGCTCACGAGGCAGATGTTGGGCTGGCACTGGAGGGCGCACTCAAGGGCGATGTGGGAGGCCGAACGGCCCATCAGTTTGATGAAATGCCAGTATTTGCGGGCTGAGTTGCAGTCGCGCTGGATGTTGCCGATAAGTTCTG
>JABUTN010000010.1:3608-12292 GCA_021443665.1 Bacteroidales bacterium
GCGGTGTCGAAACCGAATGAGGTCTCAATCTGGTCGTTCTTCAGGTCGCCGTCGATGGTCTTGGGGCAGCCGATGACCTGAACGCCGTATTTCTTGGCTGCATAATACTCTGCAAGCACGCAGGCGTTGGTATTGGAGTCGTCGCCGCCGATGATTACGAGGGCCTTGATGCCGAGTTCGCGCAGAATCTCGATGCCGCTCTCGAACTGGGCCTCCTTCTCGAGTTTGGTGCGGCCTGATCCGATGATGTCGAAACCGCCGGTGTTGCGGTATGCGTCGATGAGCTCGTCGCTGAACTCGATGTATTTGTGGTCAACAAGTCCGCCGGGGCCCATCAGGAAACCGTAGAGTTTGTTGGCTTTGCCAAGGGATTTCACACCGTCATACAGACCTGAAATCACATTGTGCCCTCCGGGAGCCTGGCCGCCGGAAAGGATGATGCCGACATTGAATGAGGCGCTTTCGGCCTGTCCGCCTTCGGCGAACTCCACAACGGGCATTCCGTAGGTGTTGGGGAAGAGTTCCTTGATTTCTGACTGGTTGCCGACTGATTCGGTCTTTGCGCCTTCAACGACCTTTACAGGTCCCTGGAGGGCTTTGGGAAGCTTGGGCTGGTATGCGGCCCTTTCTTTCTGGAGATTTGAGATTGTTGACATTTTATGTGTAGAATTAGTGCTTTCTTTTTGAGCGCTGCGAATTTACGAATTATAGCTCAATATCCAAGTTGGGAAATCATTTTTTTGCCGAGTGCGGTCTTCACCTCTATGTGCTGCAAGGCCGCCTGTACGACAGGGTTCGTGTCGAATTTGCCGCGTACCTGGGAGAAATCCACGATGGCGTCATCCTCGTTGCCGTCAGCTCCGAAGCCCGTCATGCTTGTCAGGTCGAACTCCTTCGCGGCGTCCTTGTAGAGCATCATATCAAGGCTTGTGACGGCCTCGATCCATTTTTCTATGATGCCGATTATGTCCTTGGAGGTGATGCTGTCCGCCTGAAGTCCGAAGTACGAGAGCAGCTGCCCGTAAGCCCAGGTCCATTCCATATCGTAGTATTCGCCGTGAATCTGAGCAAAGCGCTTCAGCAGAGTGTCAGTGGTGCCGACCACGCCGTTCTCTATGTCCTCTATGAGCTTTTCTATCACTTTCTTGGGGGCGATCATTCCGCTGAGGTCAATCCACTCCCCCGCCCCATCCGGATGATAGGGCTTGAGGCGTTCGCGGAGCTCTTCGTCACTGCCGATCCCGGAATCTATAAGACGGGAAATCACGGAGTTGCCGAGGAACTTGGTGATTCCGAGATCATAGAGTTTTATTCCATTTTCGCGGGAAGAATTCTTCATGTGTCCGGACTGGAAACTGTAGTATTCCTTGAGTTTCTCACGCGACATCCCCTTGAGTATGGCGATGCCGCGCAGCATTTTGGCTATCGTGAAGGGCGAGAGAAGGTTGAAGTTGACGGCGTCAAGGCGCATCGGGTCCTTTCTTTTGTCGCGCTTGGGCCATTTCTGGGCGTCACGCACCGTGCCCACGCTCCTGAGGTTCACACCGGGGAACACCCAGCTCTCGCCGTCTTTCTCTATCAGGTAACTGAAGGGCAGGTCCGAGGTGTTGAGATTCTGGTAGTGGCGTCCCATTACCAGGGAGAAGGCGCCTATCCTTGACGGCCACAGGATATAGGAGTCGGATGTGGTTTTGGACCCCCTCTCCAACACACCCTGGTGGATGGGGCCGAGCTTGTACATATGGTTGCTCTGGTTGGAGCCGGAGCCGGCGTTCATAAAGGAGAACATTCCGGCTATCAGCAGTGTGCTCTTGTGGTGGGTGACGGTGAAGGGACCGGCGAAAATCGCGCAGGCCTCCCCGTTTTCCTCCTGGCAGTTGCTGAAGAACAGAGAGTTGGATGCGGAATAGGTGTGCCCGAGGCTGCAGGCCTGGCCGACGAAGCAGCGCGTGAGCATAGTGCCGTCCTCCACGCTGGAGCCGCTCGAGATGATGAAATCATCGCAAACAACGCCGTAGCCTATGTGTATGGGGGCGGCCTCATTGCTGTTGAGCGAGCCGTTCTTGAGTCTTCCTGAGCCCTCGATTTTGCAGAAGTTGCCCACATATACGTTCTTGATGTAGCCCGAATCCACGATGGTGCAGTGCGAGCCGATGGTCCCACGGTCGGAAGAAATGCTTTCGGCGTAGTCGAGGGCCATTTCCCTGAGTCTTCCGGTCATTTTGGGATGATGGCGGTACATAGCCTCCATATAGGCTTCCTGGGCGGAGAGCAAATTGTGGATGATGACCTCACGCCCGCCGGTCTCGTTGAGCACCGCCACTTCCACGCCGTTGCCGAAGGATGTGCGGGAATCCACAAGGATGATGTCGCAGTTCTCTATGAAACAGTCGTGCCCTATGTCGTAGTTGGCTATGTAGTTCTTGATGTTCTCGATGCAGCAGTCGTCCCCTACCGTCACATTGTGCAGGGTGGCCTGGAAGATGCCGCTGTGTTTGCGGATTCCGCCCGGCAGTTCGAAGTGCTTGCGGAAGGCGCCGAGTCTGATTTCCCCGCTGAAGCGGGTATTGCGTATGTATTTGAGTTCTATGTTGTTGGATACAAGCACGCTGTCCCAGTCCTCAGCCGCGCAGCCCTGGGTCTTGAGCTGTGCAACCTCGCTCTCTTGAAGATGTCTGTAAGCGTTCATAGAGCAAAAGTAAGAAAAAAATCAAATGTGGGGTCTAATTGCTATCTTTGCGTTATGAAGATTTTCAAATGGATACTCATACTTGCCTCGCTTGCGCTTGCGGCGACGGCTTTTGTGTGGTTCAGGGACAACAAGATGCCGAACATCGGAAAAAGGTACATCCTGTATGTTACTCCCGGTATGAGTTCCGCCCAGGTCAGGGATTCCCTCCTGAAAAACGGCATCATCCGCAGCGCCTCCAGCCTCGACAGATGCTTCAAGTCGGAAGACCTCACCGCCAATCTCAAGGTAGGGCGTTACCAGCTTGACTCGGGGATGACCAGCCGCTATGTCTGCAGGATGCTCTCCCACGCTTGGGAAACTCCCACGAAAATCGTGGTCGAGAACTACAACACCAGGTCTTTGGGCAGGCTCGCGAAAAAGATTTCCTCCACCCTCCTGGCCGATTCGGCCACTGTCGCAAAGGCCCTGACAGATGACGAATTCCTGAAGAAATACGGTGTCACATCTACCACTGTGACCTCGCTGATAATCCCCGACACCTATATTGTCTATTGGACTGCTGATATGGACCGGATTTTCAGCAAGTTTGCCGCGGAAAGGGACAAGTTCTGGAACGATGACAGAAAGGCAAAGGCCGAGGCCCTCGGGCTCAGCCCCTTGGAAGTGAGCATTCTGGCCTCAATCGTGAGCGAAGAGACGCGGCGGGTGGAAGACTATCCCAAGATTGCCTCGGTATATCTGAACCGCCTGCGCAAAGGGATGAAACTTCAGGCCTGCCCCACGGTGGCCTATCTTTACGATTACAAACTTTCCCAGATTCTGCACAAGCACCTCCAGACGGCTTCGCCCTACAACACCTATCTCAACAGCGGACTTCCTCCCGGACCCATCTGTTCCCCCACGAGGGAATGTCTCGATGCCGTGCTCAATCCCGATAGCAACAAATATCTCTACTTCTGCGCGAGTCCGGACTTTGACGGCACCCACCGCTTCGCTACCACTTACACGGAACATATGAGAAACAGCAGAGCCTACTCCGCCGCCCTGCAGAAGCGTCAAAAGGAAAAGGCCGCTGCCGAGAAGGCCGCTAAATAAGCTAAATAAGATTGTAAACCTCCCTGACGATAATTTCCACGGCGTCCGTCTTCGCGAGGGTCAGGATGTTGGCGGAAAGCCTGGTGCATTCATCCTCATTCCTGATGGTGTTGAGAATCTCATCGCGCAGTTTCGCGGGAGCATCGGCGTCAAGCACGATTTTGGCGGCATCCTTGTTGACGATGGCCATCGCATTGTGGCGCTGATGGTCCTCCGCCACATTGGGACTCGGCACGAATATCACGGGCCGCCCGGCGATGCACAGTTCGCTGATGCTGCTCGCCCCGCTGCGTGACACGATCAGGTCGCTGAGAGCGTAGGTGAGGTTCATCTTCGAGATGAAATCCGTGGCTATGACCTGTCCCTTCACTTCTGGGTGGGCGGCCATAAAGGACTCCACATCGGGAAGCGAGCGTTTTCCGCACTGCCATACAATCTGCAGCCATTCCGGGATGCCTTCGCCAATCCAGTCCTTCATGAAGCTGTTGAAGGTGCCGCAGCCGAGGCTGCCACCAACTATGAAAAGATGTTTCTTTTCCGGGTCGAGGCCGTAGAGGGCCAGGCCTTCGGAGGCCATTTCAGGAGTGCATTTGACTATGTCTTTCCTTGTGGGGTTGCCGCTGAAGACGATTTTCTCCTTTGGGAAGAAGCGTTCCATATTGTCGTAGGCCACACAAATCTTCCCCACCCTCTTGCCGAGAATCTTGTTGGTCAGTCCGGCAAATCCGTTCTGCTCCTGTATCAGGGTCGGAATGTGCATCCCCGAGGCAGCGTAGAGGACGGGGGCGCTCGCATAACCGCCCACCCCAATCACTATGTCGGGTTTGAACTCCCGGATGATGCTCTTCGCCCTGCGTATGCTTTTGATGAGTTTGAAGGGCAGGGCGAGATTCCCCAGGGAGAGGCCCCTGACAAGACCTGCCACTTCAAGCCCCACTATCCTGTAGCCAGCGGCCGGCACTTTTTCCATTTCCATACGCCTGTTCGCCCCGACAAAGAGGATTTCAGTGTCGGGATTTGCGGCTTTCAGCCCTTCCGCTATGCTGAGTGCGGGGAAGATATGGCCACCCGTGCCGCCGCCGCTTATTATTGCCCTTATAGCTTTCATCTGATTCTGTTCTTTTTGATTTGATTTGCAAAGATAATCGTTTTAATTCGTATATTCGCGGCGAATTTCTATATGGGAAGAAAAGTCATAGGTATAGGAGAAACTGTGTTTGACATCATTTTCAAGTCAGACAAGCCGGTCAATGCGGTTCCGGGAGGAAGCACATTCAACGCTATGGTTTCCCTCGGGCGTTGCGGCATCGAGGCCACCTTCCTTTCAGAGACCGGCGCCGACCACGTGGGCGACATCGTCTGCTCCTACCTTGAGGCAAATGGCGTATCGGCCGCGGATGTGGAGCGTCAGGGCAGAAGCCACCTTTCTCTCGCCTTTCTGAACAGGGACAACGATGCCGAGTACTCCTTCTACAAAGACCATCCGAATGACAAGGCTTCGATGCGCCTTCCTGAAATCCACCGTGACGACATCCTGCTGCTCGGCTCCTTCTATTCCATAAACCCTATGATACGCCATAAGGTCAAGGCCATTCTGGATGCGGCGAAGGAAGCGGGAGCTATCATCTATTACGACATCAATTTCCGCGCATCACACAAAAACGAGGTTGCACACGTGCTTCCCTCGATAGAGGAGAACTTCAGTTATGCGGACATAATAAGGGGCAGCAACGAGGACTTCGAGACAGCCTACGGGCTTGCCGACTTTGAGAGCATCAAGTCTATGCCCTGTCTGAAGGACAAGACTCTGATATACACCTGCGGTGCCTGTCCCACGCTGTTGCGCACGAAAGAGGGCCGGAACCTCTCATTCAAGGTGGATCCCATAGACACAGTCAGCACCATCGGTGCGGGCGACAATTTCAACGCCGGCATCGTGTATTCCCTGCTGAAAGGCAATGTCCTGCTGAAAGACATCCGGAATGGGCTTGACGACTCTCTCTGGCAGTACATCATCACAACGGGCCAGAGTTTCTCCGCAGACTGCTGCCGGAGCCTCGACAACAGCATCAGCCCCGTCTTTGCCGAAAGCCTCGGGAAACTTTAGCGTTATTACAGAGTCATCATTCTGTGGGTGCGCGTCTTGCGGTAGGCAAGGGGCGAGTATCCTGTCATCCGTTTGAAGAATTTGCCGAAGTCAGACTGTGAGGGGAAACCCATCTGGTCGCTTATCTCCTTCACGGATTTGTGGCCATAGGAAAGATTCGTCATCGCGGTCAGTGTGATGTACTGGTCTATGATATTCTGCCCCGAATGTCCCGTCTCCCTTTTTATGAGGGCGGAGAGGTATTTGGGATTGTAGTCCAGTTCCTTAGCGTAAAAGGAGAGGTTGTGGCGCGAAAGCGAATTGTCCTCCACAAGTCTCACGAACCTGTTCACAATGCTCTTTTCGGACCTGGGGGTGTCCCTGTATATCTTGAACAATTCGTTGCCGTAAAACTTGAGAGACCTAAATATGTAGTATCCCGTACTATAGAAGAAGGCACGCATAAGACTCAAAAGGCATTCCTGCTTGTAGGGATTCGCCTCAAACTGCATCACCCTGTCAATGGCATCAAAAAACACGTTCACAGAGTCCGTGTATCTGCTCGTTATGCGGATGACGGGATAGTCGTTCATCACGAACTGCGTCAGATACAGATTGTTGAGGTTCATTTCCTTCTCCGTGTCCTCCCTGAAAAGCAGCACCTTTGCCGTGAATCCGCTTTCGGGCTCGATTCTTATTTTCTGCCCCGGACGCCACATCGACATCGAGCGTCGTTTGAATACACCATTCTTGCCGTCTATGAGCAGGGAGGCGTTGCCGAAACTCGAATATACTATAAGGGTGAATTCGGGGGAAAATTCTCCGCCGGGGAACTTGCATCCGGGTATCAGCGATATGGGTTCCGGAGCAGGGTTGCCGTTAAGGGCACAAAAGTCGTTATAGGTCATTTTTTTATCTGAATTCTTGCGTAAAGATAGAATTTTCTGCCTTAAATTCCAAAAGTAGTGAAAATTGGCTCTTTTTTTCTCACATAGAGAAAGTAATTTTGCACTGCAAATACCACCGATATGAAATACCCCTACTATCCTGAACCTTCCACTCTTCTCGAATTATACAAAGACTGCGCATCCAAATATGCCAAACGCGAAATGTCCGGTTTCGCGGACGGCAGCCAGACATATACCTTTGAAAGTTTCAAACGTGCCGCTGACGAGCTTTCAGACCGTCTGAGCACCTGCGGCATCGGCGCAGGCGACAGGGTGGCCATCCTGTCGGAAAGCTGCCCCCAGTGGATGGTGGCTTTTATGGCCACTGCCGTCTTCGGACGTGTCGCCGTTCCCATCCTGCCTGACTGCAGTGCCGCGGAGGTCAGCAACATCCTGCATCACTCCGCATCACAGGTCGTCTTCGTGAGCCAGCGCCAAAAGGCCAAACTCGGCGACCTGGATACCTACAGATACGTTTTCGACATTGCCGATTTCAGCCTCATCCATTCAGGAGAAGGCAAAATTCCCAATGAGGAGGCGGAACACGCGGCCAAGGCCTACAAACCGGGCGCTACGGCAGAGCCTCAGCCCGACACCCTGGCCACAATCCTCTATACCTCAGGCACATCCGGAAATTCGAAGGGTGTGATGCTTTCACACCGCAATCTCTGTGCGAACATCACTATTGCCTCGCATTTCGTGCAGGTGGGAAAGGAGGAGGGCGACATCTTCCTTTCAGTCCTGCCTATGGCACACACCTACGAGTTGTCCTTCGGCCAGCTTTTCTGTATGTCTATGGGCTGCAAGGTCTGCTTCATCAAAGGACTCCCCACCCCCACCCTGCTTAAGAAGGCTTTTATGGAAGTTAGGCCGGCCGTGGTATGCTCGGTACCCCTTATCATAGAAAAGATTGTCCGCAAGATGGCTATGCCGCGCATAAAGAACAATGCCGCGCTCAGACTGATGTCCAAATGTATGCCGCACATCCTCTACCCGCTGGTGGGCAAGAAACTCATCAAGTCCTTCGGCGGCCGTCTCAGGTATTTCCCCATCGGCGGTGCGAAACTCGACAGCGAGGTCGAGGCCTTCCTCAAGAAGGCGGGCTTCCCCTATATGATAGGTTACGGTATGACGGAGTGCGCCCCCCTGATTTGCGGTGCGGGCCTGAAGGAAGTATCAGTGGGCTCGACGGGACACGCCGCCCACAATGTGCAGGTCAAACTCTACAACCCCAACCCGAAAACAGGACAGGGCGAGGTTGTGGTAAAGGGCCCCAACGTGATGCTGGGCTACTACAAGGATCCCGAGCGCACCAAAGAGGCCTTCACCGAGGACGGCTGGCTCCACACCAAGGACCTTGCCTTCCTTGACAAGAAGGGCCATTTCCACATCTGCGGTCGCATAGGCAGTATGATTGTAGGCTCATCCGGCGAAAACATCTATCCCGAGGAAATCGAAATGATCATAAACGGGGTCGACGACGTGGAGGATTCACTCGTAAAGAGTGACAAAAACAACCGCCTTGTGGCTCTGGTGAAACTCAACGACGGTGTCATTGACTGGTCTGCCAACGTGAACATACTCGAGGAGAAAATGTCGGAAATCTCCAAGAGCATTATGACCCAGGTCAACTCCCTTGTCAACAAGGCCTCCCAGATCAGCAGCGTTATCCTGATGAAGGATCCTTTCGAGAAAACCGCCACCAGAAAAATCAGGCGCTTCCTTTATAACTAAATTTTCACTATCTTCGCGCTTGCATTATAAAGTGTGAAGAAATGACTGAAAGACCGACCATCATCGAGTTCGTGGAGCACTATACCAAAAAGTACTCCACGGAAACCTTTATCCGCGAAAAAATCAACGG
>JABUTN010000010.1:12317-37686 GCA_021443665.1 Bacteroidales bacterium
GCCACAAGGGAGGCGGCGCACGTCTATGGCGCCGGCTTCATGGCTCTCGGCCTTGAAAAGGGCGACAGGGCGGCCCTGATTTCGGAAGGACGCAGCCTCTGGGTGCTCTGCGAGCTCGGACTTCTTTATGCTGGAGTTGTGGATGTTCCCCTGAGCATCAAACTCGAGGAAAGCAATGACCTTCTCTTCCGCATCAGGCATTCCGATTCAAAACTTGTGATAGCCTCAGGCCAGCAGTTGCCCAAAATCCGCAAAATCAAGGACCAGTTACCCCTCGTGCAGAAATATGTGGTACTGGATGAGGACATAGCACTTGAGGAAAACGAGATTCATGTCAGCGATGTGTATGCCCTCGGGCAGAAATTCCTTGCCGAGAATCCCGGAGAACTCGAGAAACGCATGGCCTCAGTTCAGAGCGATGACTACGCCAACATAACCTACACTTCCGGCACGACTGCCGACCCCAAGGGAGTCATCCTCACTCACAGGAACTATACAGCTAATGTCGTACAGGCCTCAAGCGTCATCTCTGTGCATCGCGGCTGCAGGATGCTTATAGTCCTTCCCCTCGACCACTGCTTCGCGCACGTGGCGGGCTTCTACACTATGATGTACTACGGCGGCAGCATAGCCACTGTACCTGTGGGCAAGACTCCACTGCAGACGCTCAAGAATATTCCGGTGGCCATCAAGGAGGTCAGGCCTAATGTGATGCTGAGTGTCCCCGCCATCTCCCGCAACTTCAGGAAGAACATCGAGGCCGGGGTGAAGGCCAAAGGCCCCAAGGTGGAGGCCCTCTACAACTTCGCCCTCAAGAACGCCATCAAATACAACAAGGAATATTACAACGCCGGCGGCGTCAAGGATGCCTGGCGCAAGCCTTTGATGGCACTCTTCGACAAACTGATTTTCAAGAGCATACGTCAGGGTCTTGGCGGCGAGATGCAGTTCTTCGTGGGCGGCGGCGCCCTCCTCGACATTGAGCTTCAGAGATTCTTCTGCGCCATCGGCATACCGGTGTTCCAGGGCTACGGTCTTTCTGAGGCCACTCCCATCATTTGTGCCAATTCCACAGGACACGCGGTGTTCGGCTCAAGCGGCCGTGTCGTGAAGCCTATGGACATCAAGATTTGTGATGATGAGGGCAAGGAAGTTCCCAAAGGCACCAGGGGTGAAATAGTCATCAGGGGCGAGAATGTGATGGCCGGATACTGGAAGAACCCAGAGGCCACCGCGAACACGATTATAGATGGCTGGCTCCACACCGGCGATATGGGATATATGCTCGATGACAGCTACCTCTATGTCACGGGCCGTTTCAAATCCCTGCTCATCTCTCCCGACGGCGAGAAATATTCTCCGGAAGGATTCGAGGATTCCATCACGGACAGCAGCAAATATGTGGACAACTGCATCCTCTACAACGATATGAAGCCTTATACCATTGCCCTTGTCGTTCCCAACAAGGATGCCCTGAAGGAGTATGTGAAAAAGACCGACCCCACTGCGGAGCCCGGCTCCGAGAAGGCCGCCCGCATCGCCCTCGACAAGATACAGGCAGAGGTGGATTCTTACAAGACAGGCGGAGCCCACGGCGGTATGTTCCCCGACAGGTGGCTGCCCTCGGCCATAGTCGTTCTCCCCGAGCCCTTCACCGAGAAGCACGGCCTGGTGAACAGCACGATGAAGGTCGTCAGGGGCAAGGTCGAAAAGCACTATGCGGACAGAATAGTCTATGCCTACACTCCGGAAGGCAAGGACCTCTACAATCAGAAAAACATTGACAGTATCCTAAATTAACAGCAAATTGGAAAAGATTATAATACTCGACTTCGGCAGTCAGGTCACACAGCTCATAGGAAGACGCATCCGCGAAATCGGCGTCTATTGCGAAATCCACCCTTTCAACAAAATCCCCGTCCTTGACGAAAGCGTCAAGGGTGTCGTTCTCTCCGGCAGCCCCTTCAGTGTAAGGGATCCTCAGGCCCCCCAGCTCAATCTGGACTGCATCAAGGGCAAGTTGCCCCTGCTGGGCATCTGCTACGGCTCGCAGCTGCTCGCCAATAACTACGGCGGTTGCGTGGAGCGTTCCGCTTCAAGGGAATACGGCAGGGCGATGCTGAACATTACGGACAAGGACTGCCTCCTGCTGAATGACGTTCCTGACTGCAGTCAGATATGGATGTCCCACGGCGACACCATCACTTCCCTTCCCGCCGGCTCGCACATCATAGCATCCACGCCAGATGTCGCGGCGGCAGCCTACCGATTTGACAAAGAAGAAACTTACGCCGTGCAGTTCCATCCGGAAGTGTATCACACAGTCCACGGGGCAAAAATCCTCGAGAATTTCGTATGCCGCATCTGCGGCTGCAGCCCCACCTGGACTGCCGAGTCCTTCGTGGAAAGTTCCGTGGCCGCCCTGCGCGAACAGATTGGCGATGACAAGGTGATTCTGGGCCTGAGCGGCGGCGTGGATTCGACAGTTGCCGCCGTGCTGCTTAACAAGGCAATCGGCAGCAATCTGCACTGCATCTTTGTGGATAACGGCCTGCTGCGCCTCAACGAGGCCCGCGACGTGATGGAATCCTACCGCGATATGGGACTCAACGTCGTGTGTGCCGACGCTTCGGAAACCTTCTTGTCAGTCCTCGAAGGCGTGACTGACCCCGAGCAGAAACGCAAAGCCATAGGCAAGACCTTTGTGGATGTCTTCAATGCCGAGGCGATGAAGATCGAGGGGGCGAAATGGCTTGCCCAGGGCACCATTTACCCTGACGTTATAGAGTCAGCCGCCGTCGGTGCCGGATCATCGAAAATCAAGTCACACCACAATGTGGGCGGACTGCCTAAAAAGATGCATCTGAAGATAGTCGAGCCCCTCAGGTCCCTGTTCAAGGATGAGGTCCGCAGAGTGGGCCGTTCGCTCGGCATCAAACAGGAACTGATAGGCAGACATCCCTTCCCCGGTCCCTCATTGGGAATCAGGATTATAGGTGAAATCACCCGCGAGAAACTCGAAATCCTGCGAGGCGCCGATGCCATCTACACCAATGCCTTGCGCGAGTGGAAAGTAAATGCTGAAGGCTCAAGGGATACCCTGATGTGCGCCGCAGAACCTTCCCGCCCCGCTTCCACGCTTTACGATGCCATCTGGCAAGCCGGCGCCATCCTTCTTCCCATACGTACGGTCGGAGTTATGGGTGACGAGCGCACCTACGACTATACCATCGCCCTCAGGGCTGTGACCAGCACGGACGGAATGACCGCGGACTGGTACCCCCTGCCCTACGAGTTTATGGCAAAGGTGTCCAATGACATCATCAACAAAGTGCGTGGAGTGAACCGCGTCTGCTACGACATTTCTTCCAAACCGCCGGCAACGATCGAGTGGGAATGAAACTTCTCCAGTTCATCGTCGCTGATGTGGTAGGCCTGCATGTCGCCTGAGAGATAGGAGTCGTATGAGGCCATATCCACGAAGCCGTGACCGGAGAGGTTGAAGAGTATGTTTCTTGAAGTCCCTTCAACTTTGCATTTGAGGGCCTCGCGGATTGTGGCTGCTATCGCGTGGCAGGATTCGGGGGCAGGGATTATGCCTTCGCTGCGGGCGAAGAGCACGCCTGCGTTGAAACTCTCCACCTGGTCGATGTCCACAGCCTCCATAAAGCCGTCTTTGAGCAGTTGTGAAACGATTACGCCCGCGCCGTGATAGCGCAGACCGCCTGCGTGTATGCTCGAGGGCTTGAATTTGTGCCCGAGGGTGAACATAGGCAGCAGCGGCGTATATCCGGCCTCGTCACCGAAATCGTATTCGAAGCGGCCCTTCGTGAGTTTGGGGCAGGCTGCAGGCTCGGCCGCTATGAAACGGGTCTTTGTCTTGCCAGTGAAGTTGTGGCGCATAAAGGGGAAGGCCATACCGCTGAAGTTGGAGCCGCCGCCGAAACAGGCCACCACAATGTCGGGATACTCTCCGGCAAGTTCCATCTGCTTTTCGGCCTCAAGTCCGATTACGGTCTGGTGCAGGCTCACGTGGTTGAGCACCGAACCGAGGGCGTAGCGGCAGTTGGGGGTGGTGGTTGCAAGTTCTATGGCTTCTGAAATCGCAGTTCCGAGAGAACCCTGATAGTTGGGGTCCCTTGTGATGATGTCCTTGCCGGCTCTCGTGGACATTGAGGGAGAGGGCGTCACAGTCGCTCCGAAACACTGCATTATGCTGCGGCGGTAGGGCTTCTGTTCGTAACTAACCTTCACCATATAGACCGCGCAGTCTATGCCGAACATCTTGGTCGCATAAGAGAGGGCCCCACCCCATTGGCCTGCGCCTGTCTCGGTGGTGAGGTTCGTTATGCCCTGCTCCTTTGCATAATAGGCCTGGGCGAGAGCGGAGTTCAGTTTGTGAGACCCCGCGGGACTGACGCTCTCGTTCTTGAAATAGATGTGTGCGGGAGTGTCGAGGGCCTTCTCAAGGCCGTAGGCACGCACGAGGGGAGTCACCCTGTAGTTGGCGTAGAGCTGGCGCACCTGGTCCGGAATGTCTATCCAGGCGTGGGTCTGGTCAAGTTCCTGATTTGCACATTCCCTGCAGAATATGGGATACAGGTCCTCGGCTGTGACAGCCTGTTTTGTGAGCGGATTGAGAAGGGGCATAGGCTTGTTTGGCATTTCCGCCTGTATGTTGTACCATTGTGTCGGAATCTCCGACTCGGGAAGGAGGAATTTCTTTGTTTTCATATCTCTTCTAAAGCTTGCGCAAAAATAATCATTATTTGCAATAAATTAGTACCTTTGCGAATTATGAAAATCGAAAAGCTGATATTGTCTGTTTTGCTCTCCACTCTGTTCTTTACGGCGAAAGGCCAGAGCAGCGTTTCCGCAATGCAAAGTAGCCTGTATACTTTCTGGACAGCCCAGTCGCAATATGCCGGATTCATTCTCGCTGAGGAAGACGGTCTCTACAAGGCGAATGGAATGGATCTCAAAGTAATTCACTTTGATGGCACGCCCGCTGTGGAGATGCTTCAGACCGGGAAGGCCGATTTTGTTTCCCTGACCCTTCTCGATGCTCTGGACGCCCGGCTGAAGGGAGTCAAACTTGTGAACATCCTCCAGTTTTCCCATGAAAGCAGTTTTGTGGTGGTTTCCAACGAGCCTGTCAGAAGCCTGAAGGATCTGAAGGGACAGGAAATAGTGACCTACAGGGCCTTCAATACCACTTTGAAGAATGAAATCTACAGGCGCCTCGCCCAGAATGTGTCCATAAAGGAGATTTATTCCTGTGTGGAGGCCTTCTGCACCGGAGCCTACGATTATGTCATCTGCACCAGCTACAATGAAATGTATGAGATAGAGGAGTCCGGATTCGACATCAGCAGCAAGAACATCATACACCTGAGCAAATGCGGTCTGAATATCCCTGAAGACGGCATTTATGTGATGGAGGAGTTCCTGCAGAAAAATCCCAAGGCGGTTGACAAGTTCATCAAGGCGAGCATTGAAGGCTGGAGCATCGCTTCCCAGGACATAGAGCACTCAGTGGATGTCACCCTCACCAGGATGGAGAGGGAGAATCTTCTCCACAACAGGTATCACGAGCGCAATATGCTCAAGGAAATGCTTCGCCTCCACGGCAAGGACCAGAATTTCAGCCTCACCCAGAAGGAATTCGATGAGGCCCTTGAACTGTTCGGCGAGGAAGCGAAAGGTATAATCGACTTTGACAGTTTTGCAAGATGAAGATAGTAAACAACATAAAGAGTTCCTTTGCCGCCAAATTGAGCTTTATGCTCTTTATCGGCACTTTCATCGTTGTGACATGCGTCTATGCGATAAACAATTTCCGCACGCGCAACCACATGGTGAAAGAGGCTGTCAAGGACAATGCGGCTATGGTTGACCTGTTCATAAGCAAGATCGGAAAGGAAATCAATCTGGTTGAGCACAACATCAAGAGCCGCGACATGCTTTTCAAGGAGTATTACAAGAAAAGGGATGTTGATGCGCTGGACGCGATGATTAAGGATGTAGCCAAGGAGTGCAACGTGCGTGAAGTCTTCTATGCCCTCAGGCCTCGCGGGGAGAGGACCTATATGGCTGATGCACTCAAAGAGCCTGACGGTAAAATCAATGTGATGAGAAGGACGAGGAATTACAAGTATTACCTCCATACCTACTATCTTGTCCCCGAAAAGTACCAGAAAGACTATTGGACGGCCCCCTACTTCACCACCATCGCCTCACAGAGGGCCATCACCTTCTCACATCCCATAATCGACACTACCGGTGACATGATAGCGGTTCTGGGTGCCGACATCCTGCTGGAAACCCTTACGGACACTCTCAGCGCCAATGTTGCCAAACACTCTCCCATCAAGGGCTCCTACCTTATGCTCGTTTCGAAGGATGGACGCTACCTTGCCCATCCCGACAAGAAGAAGATTGCCAACGAGACCTACATCACGGACGCCCGTGAGAACGACTGCCCCGAACTGGAAATCATAGTACGCAAAATCCTCGACGGAGAGAGCGGAAACTGCATTGCCAATCTCTACGGCCAGAGGACCATCGTCACCTATGCCCAGATGCCGGAGCTTGAATGGGGAATAATGCTTGCCACTCCATACGATACTATAACATCAGTCATACTCGAGTATATAATACTGTCTTTCGTGCTGATGTTCATAGGATTCCTGATTATGGGATTCGTGATATACCGCATTATATGGAGCATGTCCAAGCCCCTGAACGTCTATTCGCACGCCTCGGCAAGGATTGCGGCCGGCGACTTCGACACGCCTGTCGAGATGACCTTCTCTTCAGGTGACGAACTTGAGAAACTCGGCAAGGATATGGACGACATGCGTGTGAAACTCAAGAACTATTACGAGGACATACAGATTTCCGCAGCGCAGAGGGAGAGTATGGAGAAGGAACTTTCCATCGCCCACGACATACAGATGTCTATGTTGCCCGTGGAATCCGAGGTTTCCCTCTCCAACGAGTATGTGAAGGTCAACGGATATCTTAATCCCGCCAAGGAGGTGGGCGGTGACTTGTGGCAGTATATGCTCAAGGACGGGAAACTGATGTTCATTATCGGAGATGTCAGCGGCAAGGGCGTGCCCGCATCACTTGTGATGGCTCAGACAGTGTGTCTGTTCAAGGCACAGGATGCCGACAGTTCGCCTCTGGATCTTGTGATGCTGATAAATTCACTCCTGTCAGAGAACAATGAGCGCAATATGTTCGAAACCCTCATAGTGGGCAAACTCGACCTCTCGGACGGCAAACTCTCGTTCTGCAATGCCGGGCACGACCCTATGCTCCTTGTCCGTGACGGCAAGGTTGAGGAGATTCCTATGAACAGGAATCTGCCTGTCGGCCTGATTGAGGACTTCCAGTACAGGATTGACTCTCTGACGATGCAGCCCGGTGACAAGATTCTGCTCTACACGGACGGTATCCCCGAGGCGGAAAACGAGATGAAGGAACTGTATTCTCTCAAACGGCTTGAGAATGCGCTTCTGGAGAATTGTGAGGCCTCGACAGAGGGAATCATCCACAGCATCAGAGAAGACCTCCACAAATATGTCGAGAGTGCGCCTCAGAGCGATGACATTACAATGGTATGCATAAATTACAGGAAAATGATTTCAAATACAGAGAATTTGACAAGGACTATCGTTTTCAAGAACCAGATGAGCGAAGTCAGCCGGATTGCGGAATTCATCGAAGGCATTGGAGAAGAACTCTCCATTGACTTCTCCGTTATGAACGGCATACAACTGGCAATCGAAGAAGCTGTTGTGAACATCATCAACTATGCGTATCCGGACAAGACGGATTGCGACAGTTCTCTCCGCGTCAATTTCAAGGACAATGTGCTTACCTTCATCCTTACTGACAGCGGCATTCCTTTTGATCCTACGGGAAAACAGGATCCTGATGTCAGTCTGGACATTTCAGACCGTCCCATAGGCGGCCTCGGAATTTTCCTCGTCAAGAAGATAATGAACGAGGTATCCTACGAATACATCAGTGAGCAGAACGTCCTGACAATGAAAAAAGAATTGAAAACAAAATAAAAACAACACAATATGGCTACTACTAAAATCGTAATTGAAGGGAACAAGGCGACACTCGTCCTTGAAGGCAGGCTGGACACCCCAAGCGCACCGCAGGTGGAACAGGATATCAAGCCCCTCTATGGTGACGGTCTGGAGACACTGCTGATCGATTGCTCGGCAATGAAGTACATCTCGTCTTCAGGAATTCGCATCATCATCTCCCTGTACAAGTTCTTCTCCAAGAAAGGCGGCGAAGTGATAGTCAAGGGCCTCACTCCGGAAGTGAAGGAGGTCTTCGACATGACCGGACTGCTTGACATTTTCAAGATAGAAGACTGATTTATCGAAGGCAGAGTTCGGGTCCGACATCCTCTGCCTGCATTTTGCAAAACAAAAAAACCAAAGGAAAAATGAGAAGCAAAAACGAAATGGCCGGTCTTTCCCTCTTAGGGAAGTCCGGAGTCGAGTACATCGACAAATATGCCCCCCAACTGCTGGAGGCATTTGTCAACAAACATCCTGAAAGCGACTATCTTGTCACTTTCACCTGCCCGGAGTTCACTACCCTGTGTCCCCTGACCGGGCAGCCCGATTTTGCGACCATCATCATCAACTATATCCCCAGGGAAAAGATGGTGGAAAGCAAATCCCTCAAACTCTACCTGTTCAGTTTCCGAAACAACGGGGATTTCCACGAGGACTGCGTCAACATCATCAAGAATGACCTTGTGAAGTTGATGGATCCCAAATACCTTGAGGTAATCGGGGTCTTCACGCCCCGCGGCGGCATCGCCATACACCCTTTTGCCCAGTTTGCGGCTCCAGGTTATGAAGGCCTTGCCCGTGAGAGGCTGCTTGCGGCGTTCAAGAACAGGTAGTATGAAGGATTCTCTGATAGTATTGTCCGGAGGAATGGACAGCGTCACCTTGCTGCACTCGCAAAGGGACAGGATTGCTCTCGCCCTGACTTTCGACTATGGGAGCAACCACAATGCAAGGGAAATCGCCTGCGCCCGTGAAAACTGCCTTGCCCTCGGCATAGAGCATATCGTCATAGGGCTGGACTTCTTTGCGCAGTATTTTAAAAGTTCCCTTCTGGAAGGAGCCGATGCCATACCCGAAGGCGGTTACGATGACTCCAATATGAAAAGCACTGTCGTTCCTTTCCGTAACGGCATAATGCTTTCCATTGCCTGCGGCATTGCAGAGAGTCGCGGCCTGAAACAGGTGATGCTGGCAAGCCACAGCGGAGACCACAGCATCTACCCCGACTGCCGCCCCGGCTTTGTGGAGGCGATGGACAGGGCGATGAAGGAAGGCACCTACGAAGGCATAGGCATCTTTGCCCCCTTCACAAAACTGGGCAAGGCTGACATAGCCCGCATAGGCGCGGAGAGCGGTGTTGATTTTTCAAGGACATACTCCTGTTACAAGGGCGGGGAGAAACACTGCGGCAAATGCGGCACCTGCCGTGAAAGGCAGGAGGCGTTCAAGGCCGCAGGAATAGAGGACCCTACATTATACGAGTAATATGTATTACGTAAAGAAAAGGATGGAGATTTCAGGTGCGCACTTCCTGAGACTCGACTACCAGAGCAAGTGCGAGAACCTGCACGGCCACAATTGGATAATCACTGTCCATTGCAAGAGCGCCGAACTCAACGTAGACGGTATGGTGGTGGATTTCACCCACATCAAGAAGATGATTCACGGCCGCCTCGACCACCAGAACCTGAATGAAATCCTGGATTTCAACCCTACAGCCGAAAATATGGCCCGTTGGATCTGCGACATCGTTCCAAACTGCTACAGGGTGGATGTACAGGAAAGTGAAGGCAACATTGCATCTTATGAACGAGATTAAGGTAAACGAGATTTTTCATTCCCTTCAGGGCGAAGGCTACAACGCCGGTATAAGCGCCGTTTTCCTTCGTCTGAGCGGCTGCAACCTGAACTGTCCCTTCTGTGACACGGACCACGAAGAGGGAGAAATGATGAGCGAGGAGCAGATTGTCGCCCGGATTGAAAGCATACGCCGCGGGGCGCAACTGGTCGTCATCACGGGCGGCGAGCCTTCCCTTTGGCTGAAAAGTTCCCTGCTTGACGCCATACACGCCCTGGACCCCGACATCCGGATTTCCATCGAGACCAATGGCACCAGGCCCCTGCCCGAGGGCATTGACTTTGTCACCCTCTCCCCCAAGGACCAGTTCTGCAGCGGGGCGCAACTCGTGCTTGAGAGTTGCGACGAACTGAAACTCCTCTACCCCGGCGCCGATCCTTCGCGTTACTCCCATATCAGGGCGAAACACCGTTTCCTCCAGCCCTGTGCCACCAATGATATGCCCACAAACCGCGAGAACATGGCACGGACAGTGGAGTATGTAAAAGAACATCCGCAGTGGAGACTCTCTCTCCAAATACATAAAATTCTGGATATACGATGACTACAAAACAACAGGCGGAAGATGCAATCCGCACAATATTCGACTATATAGGGGAAAATCCCGAAAGGGAAGGTCTTGTCGGCACCCCCGACCGCATCACGAGAATGCTGAGGGAAATCTGCCGAGGCTACATCCCTTCGGAGAAACCTCACATCACCACCTTCAACAACGGCTCCGACGGACTTGACTACAACGGAATCATAATGGACCAGGGAGAGTTCTACTCCCTGTGCGAGCATCACATGATGCCCTTCTTCGGCCGTTATTATTTCGCCTACATCCCCAATCCCAAGGGCAAGGTCCTCGGACTGTCCAAGGTCGGCCGCGTGGTGGATTATTGCGCTGCCAAACTGCAGGTGCAGGAACGCCTCACCAAAGAGATTATCGACATTTTCACGCAGGCGCTCGGAGATGAGAATCCTCCCCTCGGGATGGCTCTTTGCCTTGAGGGGGAACACCTCTGCAAGACTATGAGGGGAGCCCGCAAGAAAGGCAATATGAAGACCTCCATAATGACAGGCGTGTTTGACACGGACGCTTCAGTCAGAGAGAAATTTTACGAAATGATCAACCAAAAATAGACTCCCTATATGGAACTAAAGTACACAGAGAGACTTGCCAAGACCCTTTTCATAGCCGGCATCATCTTCATTTGCTTCATCATCTGCCGCACTTTCAGCAAGGTGCTGCTCTATCTGCTGATTTCGGCTGTAATCGCACTGATTTCAAAACCTCTGATTTTATTGCTGAAGAAAATAAAAATCAGGAAGAAATCTGCTCCAGACTGGCTGCTCGCCCTCATATCCATTGTGCTGATAGTGGGTCTTCTGTCCGGCATATTCTGCGCATTCATCCCTGTCTTCGACAAGGTCTTCACTGAAGTCGCTCTGCTTTCAGAAAACGAGACACTTCTGGAGTCTTCGGATTATTTCGCCAAACTGAACGCTTTTCTGATAAACACCTTCCATTTCAATGATACCTTCAAGGTAGAGACCCTGATCATCGACAAAGCTGAGATGGCCCTGAACATAGATATTCTCGGAGGTTTGGTGAATACCCTTGCATCAGGACTGACGAACATAGGCATAGGTGTCTTTTCCGTGATTTTCATATCATTTTTCTTTATCAAGGACGAGGATATAATCCGCAATATGATAAGAAATTATTTCCCGGAAAAAATCAAGGCGAAAGCTGCTGAGGCTGCTGAAAGTCTCGATGTGCTGCTGTCACGTTATTTTTTGGGTTTGCTGATTGAGATGGTCTGTGTGGGTCTGATAGACTTCACGGGCCTGTGCCTGTTTGCAAAGATTGATGTCGAATCCGCACTCGGTATCGGTTTTCTTGCCGGTCTGCTCAACATCATACCCTATCTCGGTCCCCTGCTCGGAGGCATTATCGGCACCATACTCGCTCTGGTGGTGAAATTCTGTGCTGTGGGCAGTCTCACAATGGGAGGTGTCGGCTTATCGACCTATGTGATTATCCTCATTGCGATTTTCGCCACGGCCCAACTGGTTGACAACTTTGTGCTGCAGCCCGTGATTTACTCCACAAGCATAAAGGCGTCACCTCTGGAGATTTTTATCGTACTGCTGATGGCAGGCACCATAGGAGGCATCATCGGAATGCTCGTGGCCATCCCTGCTTACACCGTAATAAGAGTGCTAGCAGGCACTTTCTTCTCCCACCTCAAACCGATAAGGCGGCTGCTGAAACTGGACGAGAACCAGGCCTGAAGCGCTTAATAACCGTGTCTTGAAAGGAACTCCAGCAGACATTTGCCGAACCTGGGGTTCCTTTTTATGTAACTGCTGTGGCTGGCCTTCTCGAAGACCACGAGTTCTGCATCGGGGATGTTGTCGGAAATCAGTTTCGTGTGCTCAACTGAAATCAGGTCCCTGCCTCCGACGGTCACGAGGGTTGGACACTTGATGACGGCAAGTTCCTTAGGGTCTATATTGGGCTCATCGAGCATCATCTGTGTCAGCGGGGTGTTCTGCTCGAGAATCCAGGCCTTGAACTCCTCGAAACCCTCTCCGCAGTCAGGCGTGAGGTTCGCTCCGGCGACAGCCATCATCGCACAGGTGCCCGGATGGGCCATTTCAAGCAGCAGGGTGTTTATGCCGCCGTCACTCCATCCGCCGACAGCGGGTTTTCCCAGCTTGAGGGCCTTTATGAACTGATAGCAGTCCTCGGCCATATCGGCATAGTGGTATTCATTCAATGGTTCGTTCGCTCCCTGGCCCCTCGAGTCGGGGCAATATACGCGGTATCCTCCCTTTGCGAGTATCATTTGAGGGACGGCCATACTCTTGTGCGAGCCGCCGTTGCCGTGCATAAGCACGACCGGCTTCCCCCCTTCCGGGCCCCTTACGGAATAAAGCAGGCGCTGGCCGTTCACTTCCACATACGAAATCGTTTCCTTAAGACCGCGGCAGCTGACGGAAAGGAAGGTGAGGTAACAGAAACCTATGAATTTGCCCAGTATTCTCATATTCACTTTTTTGCAAAGTTAAAAAAATTACAAAATATGGCAACTTGTACTAAATTTGCGCGTTTTTTCAGAAGAACGCTATGTCATCAACCAAAAAAACAATCCTGAGCCTGATTCTTGTCGCGATACCGCTTCTGGTTCTCCTTGTACCTCCTTCCTGGACCGGTTTCCCGGATATGACCTGGTCACAGCAACAGGTGCTGGCCATCTTCTTTTTCGCGGCCCTGTCGTGGATATTCGAGTTGATACCCTCCTGGGTCACATCCGTCTCGATCATCCTCCTGCTGACCTTTGTGGCCGGAGACAAGAGCCTGTTCTTTCTAAGGTTCTGCCCTCACGAGGGACAGGAACCGGGTGTTCTGGTGAGCAATACCGAGATGCTGAAATGTTTCGGAGACCCCTCCGTGATATTGTATATCGGAGGCCTTGTGCTCGCCCTTTCCGCAACGAATCTCGGACTTGACTCGATATTGGCAAGAACCATACTCAAACCCTTTGGGAAGAAGTCGAAGTTCGTGCTGCTCGGGGCAATGATTTCCACAGGCGTCATCTCAATGTTCATGAGCGACACGGCCACCACGGCGCTTATGCTCGGTGTGATGGCTCCGGTTTTCATTTCGCTTGGAGATGACAGCAAGGGAAAAGCGGCTCTCGCCCTTGGCATTCCCTTCTCATCCCTGATTGGCGGAGTAGGCACGCCTATAGGCACTCCTCCCGCAATGCTCGCCTTCAAGGCCCTCACTGACGGCAAGGGCTTCCACATCCAATGCGGTTTCGGGACCTGGATGGCCTATATGGTGCCTTTCTGCATCATTATGATAGTCATCGCCTGGTTCCTGCTGCTGAAGATTTTCCCCTTCAAGACTACAGAAATAAATGTCGATTTCCCCAAAAAAGAGGTCAAACGCAAGTCTATGTGGATAATGGCCGTCACCTATGTCATCACGGTGATGTGCTGGGTATTCGGCGATGTCCTCGGATTGAGCAACAACGAGGTGGCCCTGATTCCTGTCGTGGCGCTTGCGATGGCCGGCATCTTCACCGCAGACGACATAGGCAAACTCCCCTGGGCCGTGTTGTGGATGTTCACCGGTGGCATAGCACTCGGAGACGCGATGTCCGCCGTGGGCTTGTCGCAGATGCTGGTAACATCCATTCCTTTCCGCGAAATTCATCCTATGTTTATCATCGTCACATCCGCCCTGCTCACTTGGGGCTTGAGCAACTTCATCAGCAACACCGGCACTGCAGCTCTGCTTATACCCGTTATGGATGCCCTGGCGCTTGACATGAAGGACCAGTTTGCGGCATTCGGTGTCAACAGCGGCATCATCATTTTCGGAATAGCAATCGCCGCCTCCATGGCAATGAGCCTGCCGGTTTCCACCCCCGGCAACGCGCTCGCAATGGGAACGGGACACGTTACCCAGAAGCAGATGATCAAGGGCGGCTTCACTATCGGACTTATCGGCGTAATCATCGGATATGCAATACTTTTCATTTGAACCGGACTTTCTGTCCATTTGGTTTATATGCATCATAAGCCTCATCTTCCTCAACGGGGCATTCTATGGTGCGGACTATCTTCAGGCATATAGAAAACACAGGAAGGAACTTGTTCTCCACGGTTTCTTCTATATTCTGACCTACCTTTCGATGATAGCTCTCACCTTAGTGGGCGATGCTGTCAGTTTCCTGGTCACCTGGGAAATTATGGCCCTCGGGAGTTTCTTCCTGATTATCTTCGAAAGCTGGAAGGGAGATGTCATCAAGGCGGGCCTCAACTTCTTCATCCAGTCCCACATTAGCGTGGTGCTGCTGAGCATTGGTTTTGCCATTATGTACATACGCACAGGCTCTTTCTTCTTTGAAGACTGGGCTCACTGCACGGAATCCTGCCTTCTTCCCTTTGCCCTCATCTGTGCGGGCTTCGCAATCAAGGCCGGCTTCGTGCCCTTCCACACCTGGCTTCCCGTGGCGCACCCTGCAGCCCCCGCCCACATCTCGGGCGTGATGTCCGGAGTCATCATCAAAATCGGCATCTACGGAATCATCCGTATGGTCCTGATATTTGCTCACAATCTCATCCTGAACGAAAGTATGCTGCTTGCTGGCAAGGTGATTCTCGCGGTGGCGGCCATCAGCGGGCTCTATGGCGTGATGATGGCCATAGTGCAGCACAATCTCAAGAAACTGCTCGCCTACCACTCCATCGAGAACATAGGCATCATCGGTATGGGCATTGGTCTTTACTGCATAGGACTGGGAACAGGCATCGGCACTCTCGCTTCACTCGGACTTGCCGGGGCCCTGCTACACACCCTCAACCACGCCCTCTTCAAATCCAATCTCTTCTTTGCGGCCGGCAATGTGTACCAGGCTGCCCACGACCTGAATGTCGAGCATCTCGGAGGCCTTGTCAGGAAACTCCCGCTGACGGCATTCCTCTTCCTCGTGTCCGCCGTCGCCATCTGCGGCCTTCCTCCCTTGAACGGCTTCGTTTCAGAAATACTGATATATCTCGGGCTCTTTGACTTTATGGGGGCCGCCAATCCCCTCTCAGGCATAGGCGCGGCCGGAGCCATTGCCGCCCTCGTGCTCATCGGAGGCCTTGCCATACTCTGCTTCACCAAGGCCTTCGGAGTCGTATTCCTCGGCGAGAGCCGCACAGAACTGCCGGAGCACAAAGAATTCTCCGCCCTCAGGCTGGCGCCGATGTTCGGGGCCACCGTCATTATGTTTTCCATCGGACTTTTCCCCGAACTGTATGTGAGTGCCCTGAACTTTGTCCTTGAAGATGCGGGCGTGGCTCCGCTTGCGCTCAACGGCACCATCACTATGATCGGACGTGCCGCCACGCTCTTCTGCATACTGGTGCTTGTCCTCGGGCTTATCCGCACTCTGTGCAACGGGAGGCGCAAAATCGAAACCGGACCCACCTGGGGCTGCGGCTACCCTGTCGAATCCCCGAAACTGCAATACACGGCCACCTCTTTTGTGAAGACCTACTCCAGCCTCTTCTCGGCAGTCCTTAGGAGCGGCCTGACGGAGAAACTTGCTAAGGCCTACATCCGTTTCACGGGCAGGCTGGCATTTCTTGAGAATGGACGCCTGCAGTCATACATCCTGTACGGCATAGTATTCATTATCCTCACCATCATCTTATCCCTGACATTATGCTGAGTTTCATCCTTATAATCGCAGCCTCGCTTTTCTTCAGCGGTCTTGTTTCCCGCACCAAAAGCATCTGTTCCGGCAGAAAAGGCCCCGGAATCTTCCAGCCCCTCAGGGATGCGGCCCGGCTTTTTAGGAAAGGTACGATCTACAGCAGGAACACAAGTTTCGTCTTCAGAGTCGCCCCCCTTGTATATGCAGCCTCTGTGATAATCGCCTGTGCCTGCATTCCCCTTGGCCCCTTCCCCGCCTTATTGCACTTTGAGGGCGATTTCATTTTCTTCGCCTATCTGCTCTCAGTCGGAAAGTTCTTCTGCATCGCGGCCGCCCTGGATACCGCCTCCAGTTTCGAAGGAATGGGCGCCTCGAGGGAAAGTCTCTACTCCATGCTTGCGGAGCCCGCCTTTTTCTTCATAATGGGCACTCTGGCCCTCTTGACCGGCTTCCACAGTTTCAACGACATCTTCGCCCTCACCGATGCCTATTCCTCCCTGTTCAGCCTCGGTACTGCAATTTCCCTTGCAGCCCTGATTCTGGTCATAGCGCTCATCGAAAGCAGCCGCCTTCCTGTGGATGATCCCAAGACCCACCTCGAACTCACTATGATCCACGAGGTGATGATTCTTGACAACAGCGGTTTCGACCTCGGCCTCATCTTCTGCACGGGATATCTCAAATTCGCAATGTACGGGGCCCTGATTGCCAACCTTTTCCTCTGCGGACCGCTCTGGGCCTGCGTGCTGATATTCTTTGCGGCGCAGATTCTCAGTGCAGTGGCTGTGGGCGTCACCGAATCCTTTATGGCACGCTTCAGAATGAACCACAATCCCGAGTTCATATTCTCGATAGCTGCCCTCGCATTCATCATCCTGATTTCCACGCTTTACATCATTTAGGCTATGAAAGAAATTCTCCTGGTCTTGTTCATATTTTCCATTGTCTTGACGGCTATGGTCAACAGGCTGCGCACATACGTCAAACTGCTTGCCTTCCAGGGCCTTGTGCTCTTCGCCCTTTCTTTCATCGAACTTGATGAGATCACTCCCGCCAACCTTGCGTGGATTTCGATCGAGACCCTGCTTTTCAAATCTGTTGCAGTCCCCTGGTTCCTCTTCCACCTCATCAACAGAAACAAAATCACCCGCGAGGCCGAACCCTTCCTGCCGCATTTTGCATCACTCATAATCACTGTCCTGATCATTGCCGCAAGTTATGCGCTGACAACGCTCATAAACGACCTGAATGCGGACAGGATTTCGTTTGTGACCGCACTCTCCACCCTGTTCTTCGGTCTTTACTTCATCTGTTCGCGCCGCAAGATACTCTCACACCTGATCGGCTACATCATCATCGAGAACGCTGTCTTCATCCTTACGCTCTCCATAGGCAACGAAATGCCCCTGCTGGTCAATCTCGGCGTGCTGCTCGACATCTTCGCCAGCGTGCTGCTGATGGGCTTCTTCGCCGGCAAGATCGGGGACGTTTTCAAAACGGACGACATTTCCTCAATCACTTCACTCAGGGACTAATATGCAGTACTTCAATACAGATTCGCTGTCAATTCTGATGCTCGGAGCACTTGCCGTGGTGCTTGTGCCCGTGCTGATACACTCGCTCATATATTTCCGCGATTTCAAGGCTACGGCAAAGCGCACATCCGTTTATTTTGCCGCCCTTGCAGTCCTTACCGCCGCCCTTGCCTTCGGCTATACGGCCAATCACATCGTATTGACTTGGGTGTTCACGGAAATCACTACCCTTGCGGCCGGCGTGCTGATATATCATCACAGGGACGCACTCGCGCTTGAAGCCGTTTGGAAATACATCTTCGTGTGCGCCATCAGCGTGACCCTTATTTTCGTGGGCATCCTGTTCTGGAGCCTTGCCCTAATCCACTGCGGCTCGAGCGACTTGAGCTACGCAAACCTGACTCTGCACCAGCAGCAGATGAATCCCCTCTGGCTCAAACTCGGCTACATCTTCATTTTTGCCGGCTTCACGGCGAAAATGGGCCTTTTCCCTATGTTTACGGCCGGCATAGACGCGAAGGACAACGCCCCCTCACCCGTTTCCGCGATGCTCTCCGCCCCGCTGGTGAACCTCGGTTTCACCGGCATTTACCGCTCATACGCGGTGCTTGCTCTCTCGCCTGACGGTAGCTGGGCAAGGGTTATGATGGTCGCGACGGCTCTGCTGACGCTGTTCATCGCCACCACATATATGGTCAAGATACGCAACTACAAGAGGATGCTCGCCTACTCCAGCATAGAGCACAGCGCACTGGTAATCCTCGGCATTTGTTTCGGCAAAGCCGGCATTATGGCGGCCCTGCTGCATCTGCTGATGCACAGCCTCGTGAAATCCGGCCTCTTTCTGCAGATGCCCCAACTTGCAAAGACCTACGGCACCAAGATGATGGACTCTATGGGCGGCTACTTGAAACTCAACCCCACGGGCGCCCTCACCCTTCTGCTTGGTCTCTTCAGCATCACAGCCATCCCCCCTTCGGGAATGTTCATCACCGAACTGAAAATCTTCATCGCAATGCTCGCTTCGGGACACTGGTACGTGATGGTGCTCTGCGCCCTCTTCCTGACTGTGTTAATCTGGGCCATCTGCAAGAGCATAATATCCGTGATTTTTCTCCCTATGGCTGAAGAGGATGAACTCAAAGCCCCTAAAATCAAGGTGTCCCCCGCTGAGAACATCTGTATCCTGATACTTTTCATCGGAGCAATCTACCTCGGCTATTTCTGCCCCGGATACATTAATGAACTGATTTCTGACGCTTCAGGTCTGATATTCTGATATGGAAACACTCAAGATTAAAAACGCAACTTGTGCGGCGCTCGCGCAGATTCCCCTTGCAGAAGACTACGCCTCATTCAGACAGACGGTGAGGGAACTCCTCTCATCAGAGTCCTGCCACTGCGCACACTATTTCGCACTTCCCGATGAAACTGGACTGACGCTTGTAATGTGCATTGCCAACGATACAGACTCGACATTGGAACTTTTGGGTTTCAAGGCAGTGGAGATGACTTATCCCTCACTTGCCGTCACCGCCACGGACCGCTTCGAGCGTGAAATTGCGGAGAACCACGGCATTGTCTTCTCCGGCCACAAATGGCCCAAGCCGCTCAGGACCACCCCGGACGACTATCCCTTCTACAGGAGCGACAATGAGGAGCACCACGAGGTGGGTGTGGGACCGATACACGCCGGCGTCATTGAGCCGGGTCACTTCCGTTTCACCTGTGAGGGCGAGATGATTCTCAATCTTGAGATTATGCTCGGCTACCAGCACAGGGGCGTCGAGCGCCTGATGCTGAGCAAGTCTATGCCCGAGCAGAGGGCGATGCTTGCGGAATCTGCGGCAGGAGACACTGCTGTGGGCTCGAGCATAGCCTTCTCAAGTGTGATTGAGGCCCTGTCAGGCTTCCAGACGGACGACTACACTAAGGTCTGCCGCACCATTGCTTGCGAGTTGGAACGCATCGCCATCCACACGGGTGACCTGTCGGCCATCTGCGGGGATGTGGCCTACCAGCTCGGAAACGCCGTCTATGGCCGGCTCCGCACCCCCATAATCAACTTTATGCAGAAATGGTGCGGCAACCGACTCGGCAAAACCTGCGTGAGGCCTTTCGCTATGCCCTACGACTTGACGGAAGCGCTTCGCGAGGACTTGCTCGCCACCCTTGGAGCATACGAAAAGGACTTTACACAGATGAGCAACAAAATCCGCCGTTTCCCCTCCGTTCTGGCAAGGCTTGAGCGCACGGGCACAGTAAGCACTGAGCAGGCAAATGAAATCGGTGCCGTCGGAATGGCCGCACGCGCCAGCGGACTCCAGCGTGACATCAGGAAAAGCCACCCTTATCTTGCATACGGACCGGATTTCATACCCGTGGTGAAGCACCACGGCGATGTGTATGCCCGCACACGGGTCAGGATGGAGGAAATCCAGTCATCCATCTCATTGATACGTTCCCTTCTGGCGGATATGCCCTGCAAATCAGACATTTCCGTACCTGAAACTTATTCACTGAAACCCTCAAGCATAGCCGTATCGCTGGTTGAGGGCTGGAGGGGAGAATTGTGCCACATTGCCGTCACGGATGCCTCAGGCGGGCTCTCCTGCTACAAAATCAAGGACCCGTCCTTCCATAACTGGACGGCTCTGGAACTCGCCGTCCGCGGCAACGAAATCTCGGATTTCCCCATCTGCAACAAAAGTTTCAACCTATCCTATTGCGGACACGACCTTTAATATGAAACACATATCTTCACTCTCCATACTCCTGCGCCAAGGCAGACAATACATCCCTGACCCCACCACAGTCGAGGTTCCCGGCATATTCAGGGGCAGACCTGTAATCTCCGAGGAAACGGTTGACAATGAGACGCTTGTTGCCTGCTGCCCTATGGGAGCCATCAACGCTGACGACAAGGTGTCGCTGGACCTTGGAAAATGCGCATTCTGCGGCCTCTGCGCCCGGAAATTCCCTTCTAAAATCAGATTCACCAAGGACTACCACCTCGCCACCACAGTGCGGGAAAATCTCATTGTCAATGAAGGAGAGGACAAGCCGATAGAATTCGGTCCCAAGCCAGAGTGCTGCAGCAAGTTCAGAGGCTCTCTCAAACTGCGTCAGGTGAGCGCCGCAGGCGACAACTCCTGCGAGTGGGAACTGGGCGCTACGAGCAATGTGAATTTCGATATGGGACGCTACGGCATAGAATTCGTGGCCTCGCCCCGCCACGCGGACGGCATCGTAATCACCGGCCCCATCAGCCGCAATATGGCGCGTGCCACACAAATTTGCTATGATGCCGTACCAGACCCCAAACTTGTAGTCCTGTGCGGAGTGGATGCCATCAGCGGAGGCCTGTATGCCGATTCGGAAGATATCGACCGCAGTTTCCTCCAGGCGCACAAGGCGGACCTGTATCTTCCGGGAAACCCCGCACATCCCCTGACTATCCTTAACGGACTGCTTGCGCTCACGCGCAAATAACCCGGATCAGAATGGGATTATGCAGACAGGTTTGTCCTGGTCAAAGCTGAGTTTCGACACAAAGGATGGGATTCCCGTCCTTTTGTTGATTTTATAGACTTCCACGCATTTCGAATCCCTGCAGGCCACGAGCAGATAGCGCCCGTCGCGGGTAATGTGGAAGTTTCTGGGATGTTTGCCGGTCTTCACGAAGCCTGCGGGAATGAGTTTGCCTCCCTCGATTTTATAGACTGAGATACCGTCCCCTTGAAGACGATGTGAGGCATAGAGGTGTTTCCCGTCGGGATGAATATGGATGTCCGCGCTTCCGCCCGCCTTGACAGCGGCTCCGCAGATTCTCTGCGTGATTTCCAGGGAGGGTTCCAGGTCCATACCGAGCCCGATTCTGAGGACCTCATCGCTGAGTTCGCAGATGCAATAAACGCAATGGTTCTTCTTGTCAAGGGCCAGGTGCCTCGGGCCGCTCCCCCTGCCGCAGTCCAGGTCGAGGCCTGTCTCCACAAGAGTGTTTCCCTCAAAACGGAGAACACGGATTTTGTCTTTTCCAAGGTCGCTTGCCAGTATATACTCGTCATCCAGTGCGCAGATCTGGTGAATGTGCGAGCCGGGGCCGTATTCTATGTGCTGAATGCGTTCCTTCAGACAGTAGTCCTCGTCCAGGCTGAAGACCGAGAGGGAGCCTCCGCCGTATTCGGCCGTCAGCACCAGGTCCCTGTTCCAATCGTAATACACGTGGCAGGGCGATTCCCCGATATTGCCCAGACGACGAAGCACCTTGTTCTCACCGCTGCTGCCGCATGAGATTCCCGGGGCGCCGTCAGTCTCGTTCACCCAAAAAAGATTACCCATACCGCCGAGGGTGATGAAGGAGGCGTCAGGAGTGCTTATGGTGTCGTAAGCGGTGAAAGCGCCGTTTCTGAGATTGAAATTGTAACGGTAGATATGTCCGCCGTAGGTGCCGATGCAGAGCATCTCGCAGCCGTCGTTTGCAAATAAGGGAAGACAGGACAGAAGCAGTCCGAGTAGCAATGCTGAAGATTTTTTCATTTCAATAGACTATATAGTCGCAAATGTAGGATTTTTTCGTAAATTAGCGCGATTAAAGAACAAACACCTGACTTGTTATGGAAAACATCTCAATTGTCACTGACCTCGCCCTGATTCTTGTCACTGCCGGCATTGTGACACTTCTGTTCAAAGCCTTGAAACAACCTGTCGTTCTCGGTTACATAGTCGCGGGAATACTCATAAGCCCTCATTTTGTCGTGTTCCCGACTCTCTCAAACAAGGAGACCATCGAACAGTGGTCCGAAATAGGCATCATCTTCATGCTCTTCGGACTGGGACTCGAGTTCAGTTTCAAGAAACTGATCAAGGTAGGTCCCAAAGCCATTCTGATGGCGATGATGATTTTCATCGGTATGACCGTCATAGGCCTCGGCATCGGAAAACTTCTGTCCTGGCAGCCTCTCGAATGCATTTTCCTCGGCGGTATTCTGTCGATGTCCTCCACGACAATCATTCTCAAGGCCTTGGAAGACCTCAACCTAAAAAACGAGAAGTTCGCCCAGCTAATTTACGGAACGCTTATAGTCGAAGACCTGCTCGCGGTTGTGCTGATGGTGCTGCTGTCAACTACCGCGGCCACAAAGAGTTTCTCCGGAACGGAGATGATATGGGCACTGTGCAAACTGCTTGCGTTTGTGATTTTCTGGTTTGTGGTCGGTATGTTCATCATACCCATCTTCTTCACCAGAGGCAAGAAATACATCAATGACGAGATGCTTATGGTTACCGCCATCGGTATGTGCTTCGGTATGGTATGGCTTGCGGAGGCGGCCGGTTTCTCCTCAGCTCTCGGAGCCTTCATCATAGGTTCCCTGCTTTCAGAAACGATGGAAGGCGAGCGTATCGAGCATCTTGTAAAAAACATCAAGGACCTCTTCGGAGCCGTGTTCTTCGTGTCTGTGGGTATGCTCGTCGATCCCCATATTATACTGCAGCACTGGGTTCCCATACTTGTCCTGACTATCACAATTCTGGTTTTCAGACCTCTTTTTGCCGGCCTCGGCGTGCTGCTCGGCGGCAGCGGACTTGAGAATTCCATCAAGACCGGAGTATCGGTCGTGGCACTCGGAGAGTTCGGTTTCATCATTGTGGGCCAGGGTGTCTCGCTCGGCGTGATGCGCACGGAAATCTATCCCATCATCGTGGCAGTATCGGTAATCACCACCTTTTTGGCCCCCTATTTGATGAAATCCGGCAAACCTCTATCCGCCTGGGTCATCTCGAAACTTCCGCCCCACATCGCCCACCAGCTGAAACCGATTCCCTCCATACCCAAGTCCAGACAAAAAAGGAGCGAATGGAAGGTCCTGGTTCACAAGGATTTGACCCGAATGGTTGTGTACGGTGTCCTGATGGCTGTTCTCTGGCTGACATCAAGCCTGTGGTTAGATGCCAAGGTAGAGGAGTTCTTCGCAGGCAAACTTTCCATATTCTGGATAAAGATGATTATCACAGGCATATCCCTGCTGGTCATTTCTCCCTTTGCGGTGGGTATGCTGAGGGTGTCCAAGGAGTACAGGGAGTGTTATGAGAAATTGTGGAAGGTGCGTCTCAACAGAGGCTATCTCATTTTCATCGGTTTGTTCAAGATTATCATCGTTTCCTTCTTCGTCCTTGCGGTCATCTACCACAATTTCGCATCCCTTTCAGCCTGGGTGCTCCTGCCTACCGCCCTCTCCATACTTGTAATCGCCTCCTTCCTGCATTCCCGCCTGAGGAAAAGATCTGCCATAGAAACAAAATTTATGGACAATATGCTTTCCAAGGAGAATTACAACAAGCAGTACCATCCTATGAGCAGCACCCTCAAGGAGAAGTTGGACATTGAGGAATTCAAGACCGGCCACGCGATTATCAGCCAGGACTCGATTTTCGTCGGAAAGAAAATCATCGAGTTGAAAATCAACGAAGTGTACGGTATAAACATTATGAAAATCCGAAGGGGTGCCACCTCCATCAGCATTCCCGATGCGGAGGTCATCCTCTACCCTATGGATAGCCTGCTCATCATCGGCAGTCAGGATAATATAGACCGCTTCACAGCGGATGCCAGCCGGGTGCTCCCCGAGACGCCTTCAAAGGAAAAGGTTTTCGTTGGATCCTTCGAACTCAGCAGCACCGCCCTTCTGTGCGGCAAGACCCTCAAGGATCTCGCCATGCGCAAAAAAGGCTGTGTCCTGATATGTCTTGAAAGGGACGGCGCCACCATACTCAACCCCTCCCCAAACCTGATTTTCCAGATTGGTGACGTTGTATGGATGGCAGGCAACGAGGAGAGCTGCAATTATTACTGCAATTAATCACAACATCAATCATCAGAATAATGGAAACCGACATCAAAAAAATAGCCGTCCTCACTTCAGGGGGCGACGCTCCCGGAATGAATGCGGCCATACGTGCCGTGGTACGTACAGCCATCAGCTGCGGACTTGAAGCAGTAGGCGTGAAGAGAGGCTACGCCGGCTTGCTTGCAGGTGATTTTATCCCCCTCAAAGCGCAGTCCGTTTCAAAGACCATTTCCTTGGGAGGAACATTTCTGAAATCCGCCCGCTGTCTTGAGTTCAAAGAGGCCGAATACCGCAAAGTTGCCTATGAAAATATGAAGAGGGAAGGCATTGATGCCCTGGTTGTCATCGGTGGAGACGGTTCCTTCAGAGGCGCAAAGGCGCTCTATGAGGAGTTCAAATTCCCCGTAGTGGGTGTGCCTGCCACCATCGACAACGACATCTACGGCACTGACTACACCATAGGCTTCGACACAGCCATCAACACCGCTATGGATGCAATAGACAAGATCCGTGACACTGCAGACAGCCACAATCTTGTGTTCTTCTGCGAAGTGATGGGCCGCCACAACGGATATATAGCCCTCGCCACAGGTCTTGCCACCGGTGCGGAGGCCACCCTGATTCCCGAGTTCAACTACACTGAGGAGGATTTGGTGCAGTACCTTCAGTTTGAAAGGCGCAGCAGCAAGACATCAGGAATCATTATCGTCGCAGAGGGCAACCAGTATGGAAACGCCACTGCAATGGCTGCAAAAATCAAGGAAGCGATGCCCGATTACGACACCCGCGTCACCACTCTCGGCCACATCCA
>JABUTN010000010.1:37692-46116 GCA_021443665.1 Bacteroidales bacterium
AGCCCCACCTGTTCCGACAGGGTTCTCGCCAGTGTGCTCGGTTACAATGCTGTAATGGCGCTTATAGAAGGCAAATCCAATGTTATGGTAGCAATGTCAAGCAACAAGGTTGCCTATGTGCCGCTGGAGGATGCAGTCAACAAGAAAGCCAGCATTCCCGCCAACTACATAAGAATCTGCCATATAATCAGTATGTAGGATGAAACTCGTCAGCTGGAATGTAAACGGTCTCCGGGCTGTTTGTACCAAAGGTTTTTGCGACAGTTTCGATACTTTCAACGCCGATATAGTCTGTCTGCAGGAGACCAAACTCCAGGCGGGACAGATAGACCTCGAATTTCTCGGCTACAGTTCATATTGGAACTATGCCGAGAAAAAAGGCTATTCCGGCACTTGCATATATACCCGCATAGACCCTATATCCGTGACATACGGCATAGGTGTGGAAGAACACGACCACGAAGGCAGGGTCATCACACTTGAGATGGAGGACTTCTATCTAGTGAACGTTTATGTCCCCAACTCCCAGGACGGACTGCGCCGCCTGGAATACCGTATGGCCTGGGAGGACGATTTCAGAGCCTACGTCACGGCTCTGGCAAAGCACAAGGCTGTGCTCATCTGCGGGGATATGAATGTAGCCCACTGCGAAATCGACCTGAAAAACCCTTCCACCAACCACGACAGCGCCGGTTTCACCGATCAGGAACGCGGAAAGATGGGCGAACTGCTCTCTGCTGGTTTTGTGGATTCCTGGAGGATGCAGCATCCCCAGGAGAAGAAATACTCCTGGTGGTCGTACCGCGCCGCCGCCCGAGAAAGGAATGTCGGCTGGCGCATAGACTATTTCCTTGTCAGCGAAGCATACAAAGAACACATCGAATCAACAGACATACTTAACGACATTTTCGGCTCGGACCACTGTCCCGTGGTCATCGAACTGAAATAAAAACTACAGAAATGAATTTCAATCTCGCATATTGCTCCGACAAGTACCAGTACACAATGGGAAAGTCATTCTATGAAAGGGGACTCAAGGACCGGACAGCCATTTTCAATCTTTTCTACCGTCAGGCTCCGGACGGAAACGGATGGGCCGTGGTCAGCGGAGTCCGTGAAGTGCTCGAAATGATCTCCTGCCTCGGCAAGGCTGAGGAGTCCTTCTTTGAAAAATTCATCCCGGGCGATGAATACGCAGAGTTCCGCAAACAGCTCTCCACCCTCAGATTCACAGGCAATGTCTATGCAATGCGTGAAGGCGAGATTGCCTTTCCCAACCAGCCTGTCATCATCGTGGAGGCTCCCCTCATCGAAGCCCAGCTTCTTGAGACCCCTATGCTCTGCATAATGAATCACCAGATGGCCATCGCCACCAAGGCCTCGAGGGTCACACGAGCCACGAACAAGCCTGTCAGCGAGTTCGGCTCCCGCAGGGCGCACGGTCCCTGGGCCGCGGTATATGGAGGCAAGGCGGCCTATATCGCCGGTTGCGCCGGAAGTTCCAATATCCTGAGCGCCGCAATGTTCGGTGTTCCCTGCAGCGGCACTATGGCCCACAGTTACACCACCTCCTTCGGAGCCACCATCGGCGGTGAACGCAAGGCCTTCGATTCGTACATCGAGACCCATATGGGCGAAAACCTCATCCTGCTGATAGACACCTTCGACACCCTCAAATGCGGACTGCCCAACGCCATCAAAGCATTCAAGGCACACGGCATAGGTGACGACTATGCCCCCGGCTACGGCATCAGGCTTGACAGCGGCGATCTTGCCTACCTGTCCCAGAAATGCCGCGCAAGACTAGATTGCGAAGGTCTTTCAGGCTGCAAGATATTCGCGACCAACTCGCTTGACGAGTATCTTATCAAGGATCTTGAACTTCAGAACGCGAAAATCGACGCCTACGGAGTGGGTGACGCCATCGCCACAAGCAAGCACAATCCCTGCTTCGGAAACGTCTATAAACTCGTGCAGCTCGGAGGTGAGGCCGTGCTGAAACGTTCGGAGGACAAGATTAAACTGATTAATCCCGGTTTCCAGATCACATACCGCATCAGCCGCGGCGGCAATTTCCAGGCCGATGTCACCTGCCTTCGCGGGGACGATATGGAAAAGGCGCTTCTGGCAGGCAAAACAGTCACCATCAGGAATGAGTTCGACGAGACTCGCCAGACCACATTCCAGGCCGGACGCTACAACGCAAAGCCCCTGCAGGAGCAGATGATCAGCGGAGGTGAACCCTCCGTACATCTGCCCGATGTCAATGAGAGCCGTGCCTACTACAAGTCCAATCTCACATCGTTCAACCCCACGCAGATCCGCATTATCAACCCCCACTTCTACAAGTGCGACATTTCCAACGACCTTTACGAGTTGAAGATGAAGATTATCAAGACTCTCAACAGGGAGATAGAAGAGGCCGAGCAGAATGAAATCACCCATATAGTGGTTGATGAACTTTACGACTTCATTGACGGCACTCTTGCCTGCGCCAACGGTGAACAGGCCGCCCTGAACACCGCGGCATATATTGCGGCGCACCCCGACCACTACGTGCGATATGTTGCTGACTGCCATCCCGAAAACCACTGCTCATTCAAGGAAAATGGCGGCATCTGGCCCGCACACTGCGTCAGCGGCACAAGGGGCGGCGCCATACACGATGCCCTCTGTTCCCTAAAAGTGAATGCCCCTACCAAGGCCAACACCTTCCTGAAGGGTTGCGACCCATCATTTGAACAATATTCAGGATTCCAGGCAAAGACACTCGAAGGCGACGCACTCGCTGACAGCCTTAGCAAAAAAGTCTATGTGAGCGGCATTGCCACCGAATACTGCATCAAAAACACCTGCCTTGACCTGCTCAATGCCGGACACGAAGTCTTCCTGCTCAAGGACTGCCTCGCCTGGGTGGATGCACAGGGCCACAAAGATACCCTCAAGGAACTCTCTGAAAAGGGTGTGACACTGATTTAATGCTTTTTGAATATGAGAAAAACCATCCTTGCCCTCTTGGCTGTCTTCGCCCTGTTTTCCTGCAAGACTGCAGCACCCGTGACAGAATGCGTCAATCCCTTGACATACACTGATATACCCGATCCGGATGTGATTCGAGTGGGAGACGATTACTATATGGTCAGCACCACTATGTACTATTGTCCCGGTGCTCCCATAATGCACTCACGCGACCTCGTCCACTGGCGTATTATCAACTATGTCTATGACGTAATCGAGGACGATGACGTCTATAATCTCAGGAACGGACAGAACGCCTACGGCAAGGGGCAGTGGGCCACATCCCTCAAATACCACGACGGACGCTACTATGCCCTTTTCATCGCCAACGACCAGCACAAGACCTACGTTTACAGCACGGACGACATCAGGGGCAAATGGACCCGCAGCGTGATAGACGAGCCCTTCCACGATGCTTCGCTTCTGTGGGACGAAGGCCGCTGCTATGTGATTTGGGGCAACGGCGAGATTTACATCAAGGAACTTACATCTGACGCATCGGCCATTAAGGAAGGCGGACTCCACCAGCTGCTTTTCTCCACCCCCGAGGGCTATATGCTGCGTGACGAGGGCGCCCGTGCATTGAAAATCGGCAAATACTACTATGTCTTTACAATCGCCTGGAAAAGGGAGGGCGTGAGGACAGAACACTGCTGGCGCAGTGAGACACTGACCGGCCCCTACGAGAAGAAGGTTGTTCTTGAAGGCAAATTCGACGGAAGGAACGACGGTGTAGCCCAGGGTACAATCATAGACAGTCCCGACGGCAAGGAATGGTATGCCATTATGTTTCAGGACCACGGGGCTGTGGGACGCATCCCTACCCTGCAGCACGTCAGCTGGACAGAAGACTGGCCCATACTCGGCAACAACACGCTTCCCGAAAAGACCATTGCCGTTGCACTTGCTGAAGACGAACCCTCCTATGTTTGGGCTGATGACGAATTTTCAGAGCCTGAACTCCAGCTCGTTTGGCAGTGGAACCACAAAGAACCCGTTGACGGCTGGTCGCTTGCAGAACGCGAGGGCTGGCTCAGACTCAAACCGCAGACTGTCAGCACAGGCCTTGTGATGGCTCCCGGCACCCTCACTCAGCGCACCGTGGGCCCTCTTTCCAGGGTTGAGGTGAAACTTGACGCAAGCGGCCTGAAAGCGGGTGATGCGGCGGGCCTGTCGGCCTTCCAAAGCAACTATGCCCGCATAGGCGTGGATGTGGATGAAAATGCCCTGCCCTGCCTTGTGGCCGTAATCAGAAACTCAGGCAGAGTGGCGGAAACCTTTATAAACGGGAAAGCCGACGGCGGCGAGAAGGAACTGCTCCGCCTCCCCCTTTCACAGAAAGAGGTCTGGCTTGCCATCGACTATGTATTCACTCCGAAAAACCCTGACTGCAAGGCCGATCAGGCTTGGTGTTCTTACAGTCTCGACGGAGAAAACTGGACACGCATTGAGGAACCGCTGGATATGAAATTCACGCTTGACTACTTCACCGGTTACCGCAATGCCCTCTACTGCTACTCCAAGAGCAGCATGGGAGGATATGCGGACTTTGATTACTATAGAGTTTCCACCACAAAATGAAAGCCTGCCACAAGTTATCGCTCCTGTTCCTGATGCTTATGCTCAGCTGCTGCACCCGGCCCACAGTGAAGACGCTTACCATCTGCTGCACCACTGATGTGCACGCCCAGTATGAAGAAGGTATGGGCAGGGTTGCAACTTGTCTCAAGACAATCAGGGCGGAACGGGAAAATGTCATCTATATCGACAACGGGGATTTCCTGCAGGGAGACATTGCTGCGGTATATTACAATTCGCATCCGGGCAACAGGCCTCATTACGGAGTTGTAGCGCTCAAGGCCCTCGGGGCCGATGCGGTTGTGGTGGGCAACCACGACATAGAAGCCGGACCCGACATTTATTCAGCTGTGCGCGATGACCTGCAACCCGTACCATTTCTTGCCGCAAACACCCCCAGGGACGATAACGGCGAATCCTACTTCCAGAGATATGCAATCATCGAAAAAGGCGGGGTTAAAGTGGCTGTGATAGGCTTCACGAATCCCAAATGTCCTTCATGGTTGCCCAAGGACCTTTTCCCCGATTTTTCCTTCGAAAAAATAGAGGACATAGCCCAAAGCATTGTGGATGAGGTCATCAGCCTTCATTCTCCGGACATAGTCGTGGTCAGCGCACATTCAGGACTCGGAAGGAGGTCTGAAAAGGGCTCAGGTGACGAAACAGACGAGAATGTCGCCATTTACCTTTCCGAAAATCTCAGGAATGTGGATCTTGTCATCTGCGGACACGACCATCAGGAGGAATTGACGGAGAATGCCAACGGCGAAGGTCTCTGTCTTGTGGACGCCGGCACACGCGGGCACTGCGTGGGCAGGATAGATTTTGAGTTGGATTACAAAGGCAGTAATCTTAAATCAAAGAAGATTATTTCCTGCGCCTTGGACCGTGTCGAGAATCTTGAGCACGACAGCACCTTCCTCTCCCTTACCGAAGATTGCCGCAAGGCCGTGCAGGAGTATCAGGATGAGCCAGTGTGCTCCATCACTGAGACCATTAACACCTCCGAAGCGCTTTCAGGCCCCTCCTACTCCACCAACCTTATGCACGACGTGCAGTTTGCCCTGACCGGCGCCGACATTTCCATCACGGCCCCGCTTGGAGAAAAGGTCATCCCTGCCGGAAAAATCTGCAGAAGGGATCTGGTAAACCTCTACAAGTATGAAAACGACCTGTATGTAGTGAGTATGACCGGCTCACAGATCAAGGACTATCTGGAATATTCCTATGACGGTTGGCTGAACAGGAACACCCCGACATTCAATTATGACTCAGCCAAGGGCATCAGGTACAGGGTTTACAGAAACCGCCCGAAGGGCAGTCGCATCGATATACTCTCAATGGAAAACGGCAGTCCCTTCAACATCAACGCCACTTACAAGGTGGCGATGAATTCCTACCGCGCCTCCGGTGGCGGGGACATTCTTGTCAAGGGAGCCGGAATCGATCCTATGGCCGAGGGCTTCATACTCGAGAAGAAAGGCTCTGTCCGTTTGGCCCTCATCGACTATCTCAAAAGACAGGGCAACTATCATCCAAGAAAAGAAAGCAACTGGTATTTTACTGACTGACACACTATGGCAGACAAGGCAACAATAGCGCTCATCTATGATTTCGACGGGACGCTTGCTCCCGGCAATATGCAGGAATACGGATTCATCCAAGCCTTCGGGGACAATCCCGAGCAGTTCTGGGCGAAATCCAATGTGATTGCAAGCAGCAATGACGCGAGCGAAATCCTGTGCTATATGAAACTTATGATAGACCAGGCGAAGAGCCGCGGAATCCAGCTCACCAAAGAGGACTTCGCGCGTTTCGGCAGCACCATAAACCTCTTTCCCGGAGTCCTGGAATGGTTCTCCCTGATCAACAGATACGGAGCGTCCAGGAACATACGCATCCTGCATTTTCTCAATTCTTCCGGACTTGAGGAAATGGTGCGCGGCACACGCATCTGGAAAGAGTTCACCAAGATGTTCGCTTGCTCTTTCCTCTATGACGACAAAGGAGTGGCCGTATGGCCCGCCGTGGCCGTGGACTATACCGCCAAGACCCAGTTCCTGTTCAAAATCAACAAGGGAGTCCACAGCATCCAGGACCACAGTCTCGTGAACACTTATATGCCCGAGAAGGACAGGCCTGTGCCCTTCTCCCAGATGATTTACTTCGGCGACGGAAGCACCGACATCCCCTGCATGCGCCTTGTGCGCCAGTTCGGCGGACACTCCATCGCCGTGTATGACCCTAACGGGCAGAAAAGGGAAATGTCGGAAAGGCTGCTGAAGGAACAGAGGGTACATTTCGCCTGTCCCGCTGATTACACGGAGGGAGGCAAAATCTATAAAGTCGTCACCACAATCATTGATAAAATCAGGGCAGACCTCAATCTGCAGATTCTCCTCGATCAGGAAGAAAAATGAGCCGCAAAGCCATCAAACTTCTGTCGATGCTGCTCTGCCTCTATCTTATAGTGCTGGGCTACCTTCTCTTTGGAAGGGTAGATTATCTGCGCACTCCCCCGGACTGGGTGATTCCCTTCGACAAAGTCGTGCATTTCCTGCTTTTCCAGCCCCTCTCCGTGCTTCTGTACCTGCTTCTGAAGAGCAGCCGGCACATCAACGGTTTTTGGGCGGCGCTGTTGTCAATCCTTCTCTCGCTTGGATTTGCACTTCTGACAGAAATGGGACAGGGCTATCTTACAAGTTACAGGACATCCGACATCGAGGACTTTTATGCCGATGCCATAGGAATCTCCATCAGCCTCATTATCATAATAATAGCAGAGAAGCCTGTCACCAGGCTTCTCAACAAGATTTGCAAGTAGGATATTTGCTAAGCAAGGATTTCCGTGCTGCGTTTGATGAACTCGGCAAGGTCCTTCCCCTTGAGTAGGCCTGCGCCCAGAAGGGCAAGGTCAACCACCTGATGCAGCAGGGTGTTTTCCTTTGCAAATGCGCTGAAAGCATCCTTGCGTAAGGCGTCCACGGCCCTCTTGTTTTCCGCATCTGCCTTCTTCTTGTCTTCTTCGCTTGCATCCTCAGCCGCCACCTGCAGAACAGGTTCTTCCACCTTCACCTCATTGCTCTCGCCCAGAATCTTCTTGATCAGGGGATGTTCCACATTGACGCCGATAGTGTAGGACTTGGGCATCTCTCCGTAGAAATTCATTCCGCCGCCCAGTGAGGACATCTCGCGGTAACGCCTCATCCACTCGCTCTGGGTGATCAGAATCGGCACTCCGGCCTCGCCAAGGTTCTCCGCCTTGACATTGTAACTATTCTCCTCAGGCAGAACGGCCTCGAAGATATAACTCAGGTCATTTCTCTTCTGCTCGTCAAGTTCGGGATCCTTTTTGTCTTCCTTGACAATAAGTTTCTCGACCGTGTCGGCATCCACCCTCATAAAGCGGCTTTTCTCGAGTTTGGTCTCGAGCATTCCCACAAAGTGTGAATCCAAGGGGCAGTCAAGCAGCAGCACATCGTAGCCCTTGCCCTTGGCGGCCTCGATGAAAGTATATTGCTCCTGAGTGTCGGAGGCGTAAAGGTAAACGAGGTTGCCGTCCTTGTCCTTCTGCAGAGGCTCGATTAGACTCTTGTATTCGTCGAGGCTGAGATATTTGCCGTCAGTGTTCTTCAGAAGGCAGAACTTCATCGCACGTTCGGCGAACTTCTCCTCGGAGAGCATACCGTACTCGATGAAGAGTTTGAGGTTGTCCCATTTTTCCTCATATTCGGCACGGTTGTTCTTGAAGATGTCCTCAAGCCTGTCAGCCACCTTCTTGGTGATGTAGGAGGAAATCTTCTTGACGGCAGCATCGCTCTGGAGGTA
>JABUTN010000010.1:46447-63135 GCA_021443665.1 Bacteroidales bacterium
CAGAACACGGGAACGGCCATAAAATGACAGTATTTGCGGAGCAGCTCCTTGACGCGGGCCTCTGTCGAGAACTCCTTCTCCTCGTCGTCCAATTCAAGGGTGATGGTCGTGCCCCTGCTGCTGCGCTCTCCCTTGCCCATCTCGTACTCCGGCTCTCCCTTGCACTCCCATTTCACGGCAGTGGCGCCCTCCTGCCAGGACAGTGTGTCAATAGTGACTTTTTTTGACACCATAAATGCTGAATAGAAGCCCAGACCGAAGTGTCCGATGATTCCTGTCTGGTCCTTGTATTTCTCGAGGAACTCGCCGGCTCCGGAGAATGCTATCTGGTTGATGTAGCGGTCCACCTCTTCCTTGGTCATACCCACGCCGTTGTCCTCGATGACAAGGGTGTTGTTCTTTTCATCCGCGGTCACGGTAACCTTCAGTTCTCCGAGCTCGCCCTTGAAACTGTCAGAGTTGCTTATCGTCTGCATTTTGGTGCAGGCATCGACTCCGTTGGCCACAAGTTCGCGCAGGAAAATCTCATGGTCTGAATAGAGAAACTTTTTGATGACAGGGAAAATGTTTTCGGTGGTAACCCCGATGTTGCCTTTTGATGTTTTGGATGTTGCCATATATAAGTGTTTTTAAATATTTCTGTTGCTGCTCCGATAATGTCAAATCCTGTACCAAAGAAAATCACTGACAAATTGACACACGTATAATTTTTTTCATTTTTTTTTGGAGGTATCGAAATTCTGCCTATATTTGCACCCGCAATGCGAAAGGGAGCATAGCTCAGTTGGTTCAGAGCGTCTGCCTTACAAGCAGAGGGTCGGGGGTTCGACTCCCTCTGCTCCCACAAAGAAAGAGTACTTCAAAAAGTGCTCTTTTTTTTATTTTTCGCAACTGCTTTCTTATATTTGCATTATGAAGCTGAAGCAAATCCATTTGGGCATCAGGACCAAAGTCACCATAGCGTCCGTCATCATAGCGCTTATGCTCTTCCTGTCGGGAGTTGTGGCCTATTGGGAGTTTGCAAGGATGAACAACTACGTCTCCCAGACCATATCGAACAATATATCGAGCGTAAACATCACCCGCTCACTTGTCGGCATCTGCGACGAGTACCAGGCCAGCATCTTTCAGAAACTCGGCAGTATGGACATTTACGATATGCCGGAACTGAAGGCGGACTCCCGGAACGAACTCTTCTTCAAGAATCTCAGAGCCCACCTTACCACTGACGATGAGAAAAGGATGGCGGATTCCGTGCGTTACGCCTACGCCACCTATATGCAGGTTGTCCTTGAACTCGAGCAGGTGTGGTTCCAGAGCCAGACTGTACGTCAGGATTGGTATTTCAACAAACTGCAGGACTTCTACGATGAATTCAGGAATTATCTGATGAAACTCTCGGAACTCTCTCAGACTGCGCTCACGGACAACTACAACAATATGAACGACAGTTTCTACCGTTCGGTTATGCCCGGCATCGTGGCGGCGGCCGTCGGAATACTGCTTCTGGGCCTGTTCAACTATTTCCTCAACATCTACCTTCTCAAACCGGTTTCCCTTATGGAAAGGGCCCTGCGCCACTGGAAGGAATTCGGCAAGCCCTACAACACTTCCATCAACGAAACCAGGGATGAACTCTCGAGCCTCAACGCTATGATAACGGATCTGACAAGCGAGAACACCTCCCTCAAGAACAGCAAAAAACTGAAGCAATGAATCTCAGGGTCGTAGTCCGCTATGTTGGCATTGCCTTGCTTTTCAATGCCTTTCTGATGCTTCTGTCCCTGATAGTGTCCATCATATACGGCACGGACTCCGCCTTCTCCCCTCTCCTGTTCAGCACTTTCATCACAGCGGTCGTAGGCGTCTTCCCCCTTCTTTTCGTGCGTGAGGCGAAAAGAATCTCCCTTGCCGACGGTTTTGCCATCACCATCTTCTCCTGGCTGCTCTCCTGCTTTTTCGGAATGCTGCCCTACTTTCTCTGGGGAGGCCCCTTCACCTTCATAAATGCCTGGTTCGAGTCTGTTTCCGGCTACACCACCACCGGGGCTACAATTTTGTCCGACATCGAGGCCCTGCCCCACAGTCTCCTCTTTTGGAGGAGTTCCACCCACTTCATCGGCGGTACAGGAGTCGTATTCTTTATGCTCCTTGTGCTTCCCACGATGAGCACCTTCCGGATGAAACTGTCCCAGATGGAGTTGAGTTCGCTCTCTCGCGAAAACTACAACTATCAGACGAAGCGCACTATGGAAATCATAGCGATGGTTTACCTCGGTCTGTTAGTATGTTCCTTCTTCGCCTACCTTCTCGCCGGAATGAATCCCTTTGACGCCATCAACCACGCTATGAGCGTCAGCGCCACCGGAGGCTTCAGCACCAAGAACGAGTCCATCCACGGTTTCAACTCCTTCGGGATTGAACTGGTGACGATGATTTTTATGCTGGTCGGCTCCATCCACTTCGCGATGATTTTCTCAGCCGTCACAGGCAAGCCCGGAAAAATGCTCAAATCACCTGTCATAAGGTACTATGTGATTTCCTGCTTCGCCGTCTCCATAATTCTCGGCCTGCATCTGCTGTCCACCAAGACTTTTCCCACTCTCGGAGAATCTATGAGGCATTCCTTCTTCCAAGTCATCTCCGTTTGTTCCACCACGGGTTTTGCGACTGCGGACAGTTCAGTCTGGCCTCCTTTCGCAATCCTGATACTGGTGCTGCTGACAACGCAGGGAGCCTGTTCCGGTTCCACTGCCGGAGGTCTCAAAATCGACCGTGTCTGGATCTTCATCAAGTCCGTGGGCATAGAGGTGCGCAAAATGCTTCACCCCAATGCCGTCATCCAGGTGAGGACCGGAGGCGTTGCCGTGCCTCGCGACGTTGTGCAGGATGTAACCTTCTTCATCGCCTTCTATTTCATCATAGCCCTCATTTTCAGCGCCCTGCTTGCATTTACGGGTATGGACATTTTGGACAGCACCACTTCCTCCTTTGCTTCCATTGCCAATGTGGGGCCGGGCTTCGGCACCGTCGGCTCTCTGGAAAACTACGGCCAGGTGCCATCTGTCGCGAAATTCCTTATGAGCATAGAGATGTTCCTCGGTCGTATGGAGATTTTCCCCCTTCTGATAATATTCTCAGTCTTCAAACATTCATAAATCCGCAAGGTAATGTCTGAGTCCCTGAAACATATTTTCCCCTATGAACCCACTCCCTGCCAGCAAACATTGCTCGAGGCGCTGGAGGAGTTCGTCTATGGAAGGGACTCCAAAACCGACATTATGGTGGTCAACGGCTATGCGGGAACAGGCAAGACCACGGTTATGGCCACATTGGTGAAGGATCTGAACTCCCGCAAGAGACGCTTCCGCCTTATGGCCCCCACCGGCAGGGCCGCGAAAGTGCTGAGCGCCTACACGGGTCACAGCGCTCTCACCATTCACAAGAGCATATACCGACAGAAAAGCACGGACGACTGGCGCGGAGAGTTTTCAATCAACGAGAACAAGGACACCGGCACGATTTACATTGTCGATGAGGCCTCCCTTATCAGCGTGGAGGGAGGCGGCGCCTTCGGCAGCGGCAATCTGCTTTTTGACCTCATATCCTATGTCCGTCAGGGGCCGAGAAACAAACTGATACTTGTGGGAGACAACGCCCAGCTGCCCCCCATCGGGATGGAGGAATCTCCGGCCCTGAGCCCCAACTTTCTCTGGCAGTACGGCGAATGCAGATATGTCACCCTCAGTTCAGTGGTGCGTCAGGCCGCAGATTCGGGTATTCTGACCAATGCCACGGTCATCCGCCGCGCAATTGAGGCGGAGCAGGTTGACGATTGGCCCAAAATGGACGATTCTTTCCCCGATTTCAGGCGCATCACCGGAGGAGAACTCCTTGAGGCTCTCCAGACATCCTTTGACCTCTACGGTGCAGACGAGACCGTGGTGCTGACCCGCAGCAACAAACGCGCGATACGATACAATTTCGGCATCAGGAAGACCATCCTCGGCATAGAAGAGGAACTCTGCCGGGGCGACAAGCTGATGGTGGTGAAGAACTGCTACCAGTTTGTGGACGATTTAGACCAGATTCCCTTCATCGCCAACGGAGACATCGTGGAACTGGTAAAGATTCACCGCTACGACGAGCGCTACGGACTTCATTTTGCGGATGCGACGCTTTCTTTTCCCTTCTATGACGATGTGGAGATAGAGGCCAAAATCATACTTGACACCCTGAATTCCGAAAGCCCGTCCCTGACTGAGGAACAACAGAAAACCCTCTATGAGGGTGTTATGGCTGACTACAGCCATATCAGGGGCTATAGGATGCGCCAGAAGGCCGTACGCGAGGACCTTTACTACAATGCCCTCCAAATCAAACACGCCGAGGCCATCACCTGCCACAAGGCCCAGGGCGGCCAGTGGAGTTCCGTGTTCGTGGACAACGCCTTCTGGTATGACGAAATCACGACTGAGGATCTCAAATGGCTCTACACAGCGCTCACACGCGCCACAAAGCAGATATATTTAGTCAACTTCAATAAACAATTCTTTAATTAGCAGAACTATGGCAGACTTTAGACAAAAAGCACAGGAATGGCTCAGCGAGGAGTATGACGCTCAGACTCGCGAGCAGGTCAAGGCCCTTTTGGAAGGCGACCCCAAAGAGCTTGAGGATTCTTTCTACAAGAATCTCGAATTCGGTACAGGCGGCCTTCGCGGCATCCTCGGTGCCGGTACCAACCGTATGAACAAATACACTGTGGGTATGGCCACACAGGGATTTGCCAATTACATTGCTGAGGCCTTCCCGAACGAGCAGGTGAAGGTTGCCGTCAGCTTCGACTCCCGCAACTACTCTGCCGAATTCGGACGCATCACGGCCGAGGTCTTTGCCGCCAACGGCTTTGAGGTCTTCCTCTTCGACGCACTCCGTCCCACCCCCGAGCTCAGCTTCGCCATCCGTCATCACAAATGCCACGCAGGTGTGATGGTCACGGCTTCACACAACCCCAAGGAGTACAACGGCTACAAGGCTTACTGGCAGGACGGCGCCCAGATAACCGCCCCCCACGACACCCTGATAGTACAGGAGGTTGCCAAGATTGACAAGCCTTCGATGGTGAAATGGCAGGGCAATGCCGAGAAGATCCACATCATCGGTGCGGAAACCGACAAGGCCTATCTTGATTCAATCCTCTCCCTGATGCTCTCTCCCGAATCCATCAAACGTCACAGCGACCTCAAGATTGTCTATACGCCCCTTCACGGCACGGGTGTGAAACTCGTCCCCATGGCACTCGACCGCCTTGGCTTCAAGAGCATCTACACCGTGGCCGAGCAGATGATTAGCGACGGAAACTTCCCCACTGTCGATTCGCCCAACCCTGAGGTTCCCTCAGCCCTTGCACTCGCCGTCAAGCTCGCCGAGGATAAAGGCGCAGACCTCGTGATGGCCACAGACCCCGACGCTGACCGTGTCGGCATCGCCGTCCGCAATGACAAGGGCGAGATGAAGCTGCTCAACGGCAACCAGACTGCTTCCCTCCTCACCTATTACATCCTCACCCGCTGGAACGAGCAGGGTCGTCTCGGTGACAACACCTACTGCGTGAAGACTATCGTGACCTCAGAACTTCTCAAAGCCATTGCCGAAGGCTACGGCATCCAGATTTACGATGTGCTCACAGGCTTCAAATACATCGCCGAGGTGGTTCGCAGCAATGAAGGCAAACGCACCTTCGTATGCGGCGGCGAGGAGAGCTACGGCTACAACTGCGGCGAATTCGTACGTGACAAGGACGCAGTCATCGCCTGCTCTATGGTTGCTGAGTGCGCCTGCTGGGCAGCCGATCAGGGCCTGACCCTCTGGGCTCTCCTGCAGCAGATATACAAGAAATACGGGTACTACAGCGAGCGTCTTGTTTCCGTGGTAAGAAAAGGTGTTGACGGCACCCGCGAGATCGCAGCAATGATGGAGTCTTACCGCAACTGCCCTCCCGCAGAGCTTGCCGGCTCGAAAGTGGTGAAGGTCGCCGACTATCTCGACACCAAGGCCACCGGACTGCCCAAGTCCAATGTGCTCCGCTTCTTCTCTGAGGACGGTTCTGTCGTGACCGTAAGGCCTTCAGGCACAGAGCCTAAAATCAAGTTCTACTTCGGAGCCCACGGCGAAAACGCCGAGAAGACTCTCGATGCTCTTGTAGAGCAGTTCAAATAATCAGGTATGGCCCCCGGAAGACTATTTCTGGTACCTTCCCCCCTGAGCGAAGCGCCGCAAGAAAGGGTTATTCCCGGCTATGTCTGGGAGAGCATAGCCCATATACGGCACTTCGCCGTGGAGGAGGAACGCACCGCCCGGAGATTTCTCAGCAAAGGCTGTTTCAAAGGCCGTATAGACACGCTCAGCCTCTATACGGTGAACGAGCACAGCACCGCTGAACAGATCGAGCGGACGGCGCAGGTGATGCTTGACGGCAACGATATGGCCCTCATTTCAGAGGCCGGTCTGCCTGCAGTCGCCGATCCGGGGGCCGCCCTTGTACAAATCGCCCACAACCATAATGTCGAGATAGTGCCCTTTGTGGGCCCCTCATCTCTGATGATGGCGCTGATGAGTTCCGGTCTGAACGGCCAGTGCTTTGCCTTCTCCGGCTATATTCCCGTGAAAAGTCCGGAGCGCAAGGCCCGCCTGCAGGAGATGGAGGCGCGTTCCGCCCGGCTGCACGAATCCGAAATCCTGATTGAGACCCCCTACCGCAACGATTCCCTGTTTGCCGATATGCTTTCCACCCTGAAGCCTGCGACACGTCTATGCATTGCCGCCGACATCACGGGCGAGTCCCAGTTCATTCGCACCCGCAGCATCGCGCAGTGGCGCAAGGAGCCCCTCAGCATAGGCAAACGTCCCTGTGTTTTCATCTTTCTGGCATAAAATGAAGGTCGCATTTGTAACACTCGGCTGCAAACTCAACTATGCCGAAACCTCGAGAATCGAGCGTGACTTCGTCCAAAACGGACACGAAGTAGTTCCCCACACCAAAAAGGCCGACCTCTACGTGGTCAACACCTGTTCAGTGACAGAACACAGCAATAAGAAATGCCGGAACATCATCAACAGGCTGCACCGTCTCAACCCCGATGCAAGGATAGCCGTGACCGGCTGCTATGCCCAGCTCAAGGGGGAGGAGATTCTCGCAATGGAGGGGGTCTGCACGGTTGTGGGAATCCAGGACAAGGGCAGGCTGCTTGAACTTGCCACCTCTGCCGGAGAGCCCGCCTTCCACTACCGTCACTGGAGTGAGGTGGATTCCTTCGTACCCGCCTATTCCAGTGGTGAGAGGACCAGGGCCTTTCTGAAAGTGCAAGACGGCTGCGATTACCACTGCGCCTACTGTACCGTTCCCTTGGCAAGAGGAGGCTCCAGAAACGCCCCAGTAAGCGTCCTTGTGGAACAGACAAGGGAAATTGCGGAGCAGGGCATACTCGAAGTGGTGGTCACAGGCGTGAATACCGGGGATTTCGGCAAAAGCACGGGCGAGACATTCCTTGACCTGCTGAAGGCACTTACCGCAGTGCCGGGCATCGAGAGGTGGCGCATCTCCTCTATAGAGCCCAATCTGCTCACACCGGAAATCATAGACTGGATTGCCACGGGCACAAAAAAAGTGATGCCCCATTTCCACATACCTCTCCAAAGCGGATGCGACACTGTCCTCAAGCGAATGAGGAGGCGTTACACCACGGCCGCCTTTGCGGACAAGATAGCCCTGGTGCGCGAAAGACTCGGCGATGTGTTCTTTGGAATAGATGTTATTGTGGGCTTTCCGGGAGAGAGTGAGGCCTTGTTTCAGGAAACGCTTGCCTTCCTGGAGAAAATACGCCCGGCCTTCATACACATCTTCCCCTACTCCATCCGCCCCGACACCCCTGCCGCTGAATTCCCGGACCAGGTGAGCCCTGCGGAGAAAGACAGGAGGGTTAAAGTCTTGGAGTCATTGTGCGAGAGGCTTCACACCGAATACATTGAAAGACACAAGGGCTGCAAAGCCTCGGTTCTGTTTGAAAGCCGCGACAAGGGTGGAATAATGTATGGCTACACGGAAAACTACATCCGCATAGAAAGGCCCTACAACGAGTCCAAAATAGGCAGAATCTGCGAGGAGACAATCTAAAAATCAATCACGAGGCCGTCATAGGCGGGTTCAACCCCTTCAGGCAGCGCCTCGCAAAGTTCAGCGTAGGGCTCCAACTGATGTGATATATGGGTCAGGAAAGTGCGCTTCGCTCCGGTTCTCCGTGCCACCTCAAGAGCCTGCTCAAGGCTGAAATGGGAAATGTGTTCCGCCCTTCTTATAGTGCTGATGACAAAAATGTCGATTCCCTTGAATTTTTCCAGCTCGCTCTCCTCTATCCTGTTGGCATCGGTCAGATATCCCAGTCTTCCGAACCTGAAACCCAACACAGGCAATTTGTAGTGCCAGGCGCGGACCGGTATGATTTCGGCGGAACCGATGCTGAAACTCTTTTCCGGGCCAATAGTATGGAGTTCGAACTCCGGGGCGCCGGGGTATCTGAGTTCGGCAAAAACGTAAGGGTATTCACCCTTAAGCGACTCCTGCACGTATGGCTCCGAATATATTGGGAAAGCCCTGCGTTGGAAGTAGTTGAAGGAACGCACATCGTCGAGACCGCCTGTATGGTCCTTATGGTTGTGGGTCAGAATCACCGCATCCGTGTCCCAGGCGCGGACTCTGAGAATCTGCTGCCTGAAATCCGGCCCCGCATCAATTACAATCTTTTTTCCTCCAAACTCCACAAGGGCGCTCGTCCTGAGCCTTTTGTCCCTCGGGTCGGCGGAGCAGCAACTGCGGCAGGAGCAAGCTATCATCGGCACTCCCTGAGAGGTGCCTGTTCCCAGAAATGTGATTTTTCCTTCCATTATGGCTGCAAAACTAATGATTTTTTGCAAATTTGCGACCTGATGCTTTCAAGGGAATACATAAGAAAACGCGAAGCCTTCTTCTCCCGCTTGCCTCTATCAAGCGCAGCTGAGAAAAAAGCCGCAAAGAGGCAGCTCCAGGCTATAGTCCTCCCTATCTTCGAGAAATACTCGAGGCTGATGGGAGTCAGACCTTCCAAAATCTGCTTCCGTCCCTCCAAATCGCGCTGGGGCAGCTGCAACTACAGGCTTGGACACATAAACCTGAGTTACTACCTTCTGCTTCTCCCCTACATCTGTATAGAGCAGGTTGTCGTCCACGAACTCAGCCATCTGCTCAAACATGGCCACGGACGCGATTTTTACGCCGTCCACGACAAATTCTTTCCCGCCCGCAAACAAAGCGAAAAACTCATAAAGGACATTTTCCTGAAAGGCTTCAAGGCCGTCAAGGTTTCTGCAGCCGTAATCGTCCACGACGGGCGTGTCCTTGCAACACAACGCAGTTATGGTCCTCACGCGGGCCGCTGGGAGTTCCCAGGCGGAAAGATCGAGTGGGGAGAGTTGCCCGCCGAAGCCCTCGCCAGGGAATTGTCGGAAGAAATGCCCGGGGAAATCAAGATATGCAGCGAATATGACGTGGTGGAATACACTTATCCCGATTTCCACATCAGTATGAACTGTTTCCTCTGCAACTGCAAACCGGAAACCATAGTGTTCAAGGAGCATTCTGACGCCCGCTGGCTTGGTCTTGACGAACTTGACAGCGTGGGGTGGCTGCCCGCAGACACGGGAGTGCTCGAAAAAATCAAACCCCTGTTGAAATGATAAACCCCCAACTCCAATCCTACATCGAGGAGGAAATCCTGCCCCGTTACGAACATTTCGACAAAGCCCACAGGCTCGACCATATCAATGTTGTCATTGCCCAGAGCCTCAAACTGTCGGAATACTATGACGTGAATCCCGACGTCGTATATACAGCCGCCGCCTATCACGATACCGGTATGGTTGACGGACGGGAACTGCACCACCTCGCTTCGGGGCGCATTATCAGGAATGACAGCAGACTTCGCGAATGGCTTACACCCGAAGAAATTGAGACGGCGGCTCAGGCTGCGGAAGACCACAGGGCCTCGTCAAAAAACGAACCCCGCTCCATTTACGGACGCATTCTCGCCGAGGCTGACCGCCAGATAGACCCGGACACCATCATCATCCGCACCCTGCAATACGGGCAGGAACACTATCCTGAACTGGACAAAAAAGAGCAGATAGACCGTGCGATTGACCATCTTTATGAGAAGTACGGTCGCAAGGGCTATCTGCGCCTTTGGATTCCTGAAAGTGACAATGCCGTGCGTCTTGAGCAGCTCCGCCGCCTGCTCGACAATCCCGAGGCCCTCAGGGAAATCGTGAGCGGAAAACTAAATTCCTGAGAAGGGAACGAGGGAGTAACTTCCTATGTCTCTTGTCTCGTAGGTGCTGAATGCGGAGATTCTTACGCTGTAGGTATCTGCAGACTTGAACTTTATTTCATCAATCTGGTCGGATTCGTCGGAGGTGACCAACATAGAGCCTACAATATAATACGGATAAACGCTGTAATCCGAAATCTGCAAAGTGTCAATTGTTGCAACTATGTGAAGATTGCCTGAATAAGTCTTGTCCAAAATGCCTTTGATTGTCCAGTAGCGTTCCTTCTCCAACTTCATATCTACACATAGTCCGGGAGCATTGTACAGGTAAACTGAATCCTTGATAACACAAAGGTTGAGAGAATCTGACAAGGTGCGGATTGAATAGGGTTCTGTTATACTGCCTTCGCGTATTTCCTTGAGAAGAACGGTCTTGCCATCCTGGGCAATCGTGACTTCCGTGCTGTCTTCGGAAATCGAAGTCACCTTGAATTTTGGGAAATATGTGCTGCGGATGTTTTCGGCAACAACACCTACAGTATCAAGATACTCTTCCATGTGTCTGATGAAGGCACCGGCGGAGGCCAGTCTCACGATGTCATTCACAGCCAGTTCGTAGGGCAGAACCGCCGGAGTGATCTTGGAACTGCTGTAATTCCTGTAAACCTTTGCGCAGGAAGAAAGGCCTGCCACAAGGGCAATTATGATTGCTGCAATAATTATATTCTTTTTCATATTCTTGTCTCTCTTTAGAATCTGTAACCTACACCGACATTGAGAAGACCCTTCTGTCCGAGGCCAAGTTCAAATGTTCCGTAAATCTGTTTTCCTACAGTCACACCCACGATGGTTCCCTGAACCGCAAGCCAGGCCTCCGTCTTCCTGATTTCCTGGGTGGCGTACTCGTTGGGGAATTTGGAGGCATTGATCTGTATGCCGAGACCAATCTCGGAATAGAGTGACCAGAGGGGACGCACGATGTAATTGAACTTGATGTATGGAGCCAAGACGATGCTGTGGGTCTGGTTCACAAGAGTCTTTGAAGGCTGGTCCGCCCTGCTGCCCTTCTGGGTGAAGGCATAGTAGCTTGCGCGGATTCCAAGTTCCCATCTTGTGGCGAAACGCCAGGCAAAATCAAGGTTGAACGAGGGCATGAAATCCGGGTTCTGGAACACGTTCTTCAGATACTCGTACTCGTGTGCGTATGAGGACATTGAAGGGAAGAAATGGCCATAAACCATGGACTCCGTGAACATCTGGTTGAAGTTGAAACCCACGGAGAAACGGATGGAATAGGTGTAGGTTTCAGAAATCGTGAGCACGCGGTTGGGGTCTTGGGGCACATCGGGCACCAGGTAATCCCTGTCCTTCAGGCGCACCTTGGAAACAGTGTCCTTTGCCACTGAGGTACTGTCCTGCGCTGAAACTACAGGGCAAGCCATAATGGCAAGAGCCGTAATCAATAAAATTTTCTTTATCATATCTTTTGAATTGTTATTCACAACAGTTTTGCGATTTCTTCAAGTGCGCTTTTGTCATCATCGTCAAAAGCGTCGAGTTTATCGCTGTCAATGTCCAGCACAGCCTTCACACTGCCGTCCGGGACAAACACGGGAACTACTATTTCGCTGCGCGATAGGCTGCTGCAGGCGATGTGTCCGGGAAAGAGTTCCACATCAGGAACCACTATGCTTTCCCTTCTCTGCCAGCAGGTCCCGCAGACGCCGCGCCCGAAAGGGATGCGCGTGCAGGCAACGGGTCCCTGGAAGGGGCCGAGAACGAGTGTGTCAGTGGTGGAGTCCACATAATATACTCCAACCCACCACCAGCCGAAGCGTTCCTTGAGCAGGGCACAGACATTGGCCGCATTTGCCACCCTGTCCGTCTCATTCTCCACCAGGGAACGGGCCTGGGCAATCGTCTCTGACCAAAGTTTGGTCATTATCTGCAGTCTCCCTCGCAGTTGCAGTCGCCCGAGCAGTCACCGTGGCAGCCGCCTGAACAGCAGTGGGATTTCAACTCTCCGTGAAGGCCTTCCTCGAGTTCCTTCCCGGTAGCCTCGCGGACCTCCACAATCTCACCCTCGAAGTTCAGGGTCTTACCGGCCATAGGATGGTTGAAATCCATCTTGACGCTGGAGTCTGAGATTTCGGCGACACGGCCGTGAACCACTCCCCCGTTGCCTGCCATCATAGGAATCATATTGCCTACGAAGAGCAAATCTTCCCTGAGTTCCCCATTCACCTCAAAGGCGGACTTGGGGATGTCAACGATTCTTTCAGGCTCAATTACTCCGTAGCCTTCTTCGGGGCTGAGGGTGAATCCGTATGAATCACCGGCTTCAAGGCCAAGGAGATACTCCTCAAATTTGGGAAGAAGGTATCCCATACCAAAAATAAAGTCCAGGGGACGCTCCTTTGTAGCCTGATCGGCCACCTGGCCGTCAACTGTAAGTGTGTAGGTCAGGGCCACCACTTTCTTTTCTTCAATTTTCATATCTTTTCTGTTAAATTATATCTATGTCAGTAAAACCTATGGAGGGCAGCTGCCAGGGCGTACACTTTCGTGCGTCATTGCCCACCAAGGCCAATTTAGCCCACAAAGATAGCAAATTACCCGTAATATTCATCTCCACTACCGGAAATGATTTCTTTCCGTTTTCGAAGTAAAAGCCCTCAATCCCGTATGAGAAATCCCCGGTCACGGGGTTTGTGTTGCCTCCAATGAAATCTGTGACCAGAATACCGTTTCCCATTGCGGACATCATCTCCGTGAGATTCCCGCAGTCAGTGTTTTTGAAATACACAGAGGTGGGCGTGGAGATTGTGGGTTCCATACCGAGTTTCCTGGCATAATAGGAACTCAGGAAATACATCTGCACGCAGCCTTCGCTGATAATGTCTGCAGCACGGGTGCGCACAAGTTCGAAATCAAAATGGCGTGCTCCCACCCTGCCCCTGACAAAGGGATTGTCGGCTATGCAGAGTTTTTCCGGGAACATTTTTCTGCCCAGGCTGCCAGCCAGGAAAGAGGAATGCTGCTGTATGGCGGATCCGCTAAGGGCGGCCAGAATGGGACTGACCATCCTGGCGGATACAGAACTGTCGAGAATCAGATTGAAGCGCCCGCCCTTGATATTTCTTGAGGGAATCCTTTCGAGGGCCATATCCAAAGCCTTGCGGGCACACAATATGTCTGTGTCTTTGCGGAAGACGCCGCCGTCATACCAGGAATCGCCCGGATGTGCATCTCCCTGTCCCTTTACCGAGGCAGAGGCCCCGAGCGAAAAGACCGAGGATTTTTCCAGACCTGCTGCCCCATTGGAGTCAAGCGTGTAGTCTTCCTTATAGGCATCTTCCCAGGAAGTGGTCAGGTTGAGCAGTTTGGGATGGGCGAGATCCGCCTTTGAAACAGCCTCCTCCAGAATTCGTTTCTTTTCTTCCGCGCCCAAGGTCGGGAATTCCGGGTCGTACTGCTCCAGATCTTCGGAACTTAGGCCTGACCAGCACCGCTCCCTGTCAGGGAGGCAATATTCAGATTCCGGAGTGCCGATTTTCGTGAAAGCGACACTGCGAGTGACGAAATCCTCCATATTTTCCTCAAGATATGTGCTGAAGACGCCCCTGCGGCCATCGATAAAAAGCGTCAGTTCGACAAAGCCGATACCGGAACTGCAGATGGAATCGATTTCGGCCCCGTCATATTCTATGCTGGTCTGCATACCCTTGGACACGCACACCCTCGCCTGGGTGGCGCCCTTTTTCAGGCTCAGTTTGATTATTTTTTCCGCCAGTTCTTTCATTTGTCCAATCCTCCCACATTCAGTTCTCGCACCAGGGCCGCAGGCATACCGCAACCCACAGCCACGCTCTGGCCTTTTCCACAGATGGTGGCACTGTCCTCCACCACGAGCGTGTCACCCACGCCGATGATGTCTGCAAGGGCCTGCGGGCCGTTTCCGATGATATTGGTGTCCTTGATCGGGCGTGTCAGCCTTCCGTTTTCTATCATATAGCCTGTCTTGACGTAAAATGTGAAGTCCCCCTGGCCGATGTTCACCTGCCCGTTGGATATATTGTCAACATAGATGCCCTTGTCAACCCCGCCTATGAGTTGTTCGAGGCTGCTGTCTCCGGCTTCCATATAGGTGCATCTCATTCGGGGAATGGGCGCGAAACGGAAATTTTCGCGGCGGCCGTTGCCGGTAGGCTCGACTCCGAAGTGGGCGGCGCTGATGCGGTCGTGCAGGTAAGATTCCAACCTTCCCTCGCGCACCATATAGGTCTTTTGCCCTGCCACGCCCTCGTCATCGAAGGAGAGCGCCCCGCGATTGCCGTAGATTGTGCCGTCATCAACCACGCTTACAATAGGGTTTGCCACCATCTCGCCCATCTTTCCGGAAAACACAGATGTGTTCTTCCTTATCATATCCGCCTCGAATGCGTGTCCTATGGCCTCGTGGAGCAGGATGCCGGAAATGCCGGGAGCAAAGACCACCGGCATGCGGCCGGATGAGGGTCTGTCCGACTCGAAGAGACGTCTCCCGCCTTCAATAAGTGTGTCGGCCATATCGGACAGCAGGCTGTCGCTTATCATCTCACGGCCCATCCTCCAGCTGCGTGAGCAGGAGAACGACTCCGTCCTGCCGTTTTTGCTCATAATGACATAGGCGGTGATGGACCCCAGAGGGCGTGTCTCGCTGCATCTTGTCCCGAGCGAATTGTAGAAAAGTATGTCCTTCTCGCTGCAGTCTAGTCTCGCAATAAACTTCAGCACTGAAGAGTCTCGGGAGAATATGAGTTCGTCAAGAGTTTTGAGACACTCAATGGGCAGATGCTGACTCCAGGGTGCCTGCATATCATATCTCCCGATATAAAGCGGATCCGAGAAAGACTCAGTACAAGGTGCATTGCCACCGCCTTTGGAAGAAATGGCCGAGGCGCTTTCCGCTGCAGCCATAAGCGATGCGTGGTCACAGCATTGCGTATAGGCATATCCGGTTTTGAGGCCGTCAACAACCCGCACGCCGGCACCAAAATCAGTGTCCGCCCTGACACTTGAGGCTACTCTGTCCGCGAGAAGGCAGGACCATTTTCTGCTCCTTTCGAAATATACATCGGAATATGAACCGCCCTTTGACAGGGCAGCCTTCATACAATCGGACACTGTCTGCGGACTGACTCCGAATATCGCGTCCACAGGCATCAGTCTATGTCCTCCGCCTTGACGGTTTTCAACTGTCCTTTTTCGGCGAAGACAAGTTCATCACCCGATTCCTTCTTTTCCTGCACGAGTTTCTCAAAGGAGCTTGTCAGTTCTGACAGTATATTTTCGCGCAATTTACGAGATTCTTGTTCGCTCATAGTTTACAAGTTGGTTAAATAAGGTTTTATTATGGATTTTAGTGATTACATCCAGACCTCCCTCGCAAATGATCTGAGGGGGCACATTCGAATTGTCGATTATCAGCCAGTAATCCGATTCGGGTATGAAAATGTGAAACAGATTCTTTATGCCCTGGTCGTAGCGGCGTCTGATATTGGCTTCCGTGATGTTATGGCCTCCGGAAGCGACCCTGAGCCTTACTCTCTCCACTGCAAGTGACGGCATATTGAGCCAGAAGTAAATCAAGGTCACAGTATAGCCCTTGTCGTGGGCCTGACGGATAAGATTGATATAGGTGCGGGCTGCCAGAGTCGTTTCTATGGCGAAATCCTGGCTCAATTCCAACAGCTGCTGTATCCTCACAATCATTTTTCTGCCCGCGGTGATGGCCACCTTTTCAGGGGCCTCGGGACAAAGTTCCTTCGCTATGATGTCCGCATTCACGAATTCGCAGCCTTCAAGCATACCGGGCATAATGGTCTTGGATGCAGTGGTTTTGCCTGCACCGTTGCAGCCTGATATGATGAAGAGCCTGGGCATTATTTCACGATGGAAACAAACTCTTCCATTCCTTCAGTGGCGACCTTCTGAATCTGCGTGAAACCGGGGATATTGAGATTTATAGGCTTGGGGTCAATCAGGTAAATGCGGCAGTTTCGGGGCGCATAATTGACCAGGCCGGCCGCCGGATACACCACCATAGATGTGCCGATTATAAGGAGTATGTCGGCCTTGACTACCTCGTCGATTGCGGCATCTAGCATAGGCACAGCCTCTCCGAACCACACGATATGGGGCCTGAGCTGCACGCCTCTCTCATCCACGTCGCCCATATTCATAGGAGCGTAGCCGATTTCCCTGACTCCGAAACTGCCGTCCGAATCTTCAGGACGAACCTTTGTAGCCTCGCCGTGCAGATGAATCACTTTGTGCGAGCCGCCC
>JABUTN010000010.1:63235-72702 GCA_021443665.1 Bacteroidales bacterium
CTGTGCCCTCCTTTCGTTGTAGAACTTCAGCATAAGTGCGGGATTGCGATACCAGCCCTGAATCGAGGCCACCTGCTCGACAGGGTAATTTTCCCAAAGACCGTCACTGTCACGGAAGGTGCGTATGCCGCTTTCGGCACTGACTCCCGCACCGGAGAGTACAACAAGTTTTTTCATAGTCAGTTTTAGTTTGGTTTAGCGTCTGCTCGAGAAGCCCAGGTAATAAAGCAGTGTCGCAAGGGCGGAGAGAGCGGCCACGAGATAGGTGCGGGCTGCCCATTTCAAGGGGATGGCGGCTGTTTTGGCCTCTTCGGGAGTCATTGTACCCGAGCGCTCCAGCCATTCCAGGGCCCTTGAACTTGCATTGTACTCCACAGGCAGGGTTATCACACTGAATAAAAACACGATAAAGAACATCGCAATGCCGACCCAGAACATAAGGGGAAAGGCTTCCATCAGCAGAATTCCGATGATGATTACAATCTGGGCGAACATGGATGAGATGTTCACCACGGGAACAAGGGCGGAACGCAGTCTCAGGGGGGCGTAACTCTCGGCATCCTGAATGGCGTGGCCTGTCTCGTGGGCAGCCACCGCGGCGGCGCTCACGCTGCGCTCCGAATACACGCTCTGGGACAGGTTGATGGTCTTGTCCTTGGGGTTGTAATGGTCGGTAAGACGTCCGGGAGTGGAAATGACGGAAACGTCATAGATGCCGTTGTCCCGGAGCATTTTCTCCGCTATCTGTGCCCCTGTAAGGGCACCGGGTGATGAGACGCGGGAATATTTCTTGAATACGTTGTCAAGTTTGGCTTGTACGATAAGACCGGCGATGAACACCGCAATTATAAGCAACATAGTTTTTTCCTTTTAAAATCCTGCACACATCAAGCAAAGACCGTTCCAAGATTTACCAGTTCTCCCTGCGGAGTTTTTCCACATAATCGCTGATTTTCCGGAGACGTTCGGGAATCTTGATTTTCTGGGGGCATTTGCTCAGGCAGGTACCGCATCCTATACAGTGGTCCGCCGCCCTGTCATACTCGATTTCCTTGAGATAGGATTTCAGGAACTGCCTGCGTGCCTTGGCATAGCCCGGTTCCTGGTTGTTCAGAGGCACACAGTCGGCGATGACGGCCGAATTGTAGTGCGAGAATATGCCTGGGATGTTGATTCCATAAGGACAGGGCATACAGTACTGGCAGGTGGTGCAGGGCACGAAATCGTAATTCTTTTTCTTGTAGGCTATGTCGAAAAGGAAATTCTTCTCCTCCTCTGTCAGGGGGACAAGGGGCGAGAAGGATTTAAGGTTATCCTTCAGATGGGCCATATAGGTCATACCGCTCAGAACCGTAAGCACTCCCGGGTATGAACCCACGAAGCGGAAAGCCCAGGAAGCCACGCTCCTCTCGGGGTCCCTCTGGCGCAATGCCTTTGAAAGAGGCAGAGGCAGTTTGGAAAGACCGCCTCCCAGAAGGGGCTCCATTATCACTACCGGAATCTTCCTTTTTACAAGTTCCCCATACATATAGGAGGCGTTACACTCATCCGAATGGTTCCAGTCCTGATAGTTCATCTGTATCTGCACGAAATCCCAGTGGTACTGCCCGTGCATATTGACATACTTCTCAAAAGCAGCGGGAGAGCCGTGGAAGGAGAAGCCGAGATTGCGTATTCTGCCCGCTTCGCGCTCCTTGAGCAGGAATTCCAGCATCCCGTTCTCCACGAACCTGCGGTCAAAACCGGCATAATCATCCCCTATGGCGTGCAGCAGATAGTAGTCAATATGGTCTGTCTGCAGGCTTTTGAAGGAGTTCTGATACATATTCATCGATGCCTCCCGCGAAGGGTCGTTGAAATTCGAGAGTTTGGTCGCCACGAAATATGAAGACCTGGGATGCCTGCTCAGGGCAATGCCGACAGCGGTCTCGCTTCTTGCCCTGGAATAGACGGGGGCGGTGTCAAAGTAATTCACTCCGTGTTCGAGAGCATAGTCAACAAGTTCGTTGATGGTGTCTTGATCAAGGTCGGAACTGAAATCGGTGGGGACGACATTGGGGAAGCGCATTGCACCATAGCCCAGAATGGAGACTTTGTCTCCTCTGGGGCCTTCCCTGTAAGTCATAGTGCCTTCAATTTCGGTTATTTCTTCCTCCTGTTTGGAACTGCAGGCACTGCCGAGGCTCATTGCCGCAACCCCTGCGCCCAATGTGCCTATGAATTTTCTTCTTGTAATCTTTTCCATATCAGTCAAGATTTATGTGGGTTTTATGGCCCTCTACGTGAATGGCGCTCACGGGACGGGCAGGACAAAGGTTTTCGCAGGCACCGCAGCCTATGCACAGATCCGTGTCAATGGAAGGGACAAACCTGGAATCGGGTTCCTCCACTGACAGGGGCACCATTATGATGGCCCCCGAAGGGCAATGGTAGGAGCAATTGTCGCACTGGGCCTCACCTATCGCACTCAGGCAGAGGTCCTTGATCCAAACGGCGTGTCCGATGGAGATGGAACTTTTCTGCTCTACTGTGATGTTCTCTATGGCGTGTGTGGGGCAAACCTGGGAGCAAACATTGCATTCCGGGCGGCAATAGCCGTATTCGTAGTTCAGGCGCGGCTCCATCAGCGACACAAGGTCGGTGGCGGGGCGTAGGATATGGGAAGGGCAGGCGCTCACGCAAAGCTGGCAGGCCGTGCATTTGTCCGCCATATTCTTGAAACTTTTTGCTCCGGGAGGGATAATCTGGGAATCGCGTCCGGGTGATTTCTTGGGTATTATGGGGGCAAGACCTCCGTCTCCTTCCTGGGCCAGAGCGAGTTTGCCTGCGGCGGCTGAAAGAGTCATAAGGGCGGCCGTGCTCAGGAAATTCCTTCTGCCCGCGCCGTCTGCCTCAGTCCGTGCGGCATCCTTCTTACTCTTCGGCAGCACGGGACCGTAGGTCATTGCGTCATTGTGGCAGGCGCTAACGCAGTCGAAACAGAGCACGCAGCGGGAAGCGTCGATCTTGTGGTTCTTGAAGTCTATGCAGCTGCACTTGCATGCGCGGGAGCACAGTCCGCATTCCACGCACTTGTCATCCTTAAACTTGACTCTGAAAAGCGAGAACTTGGAGATGAAACCCAGAAATGTGCCGACAGGACACACGGTGTTGCACCAGGCTCGTGTTCCGAAATATGCGAAGGAAACAATCACCACGAGGGTAACGATGCCGGCTATGACGTTCGCTGTGGATGAGGGTGCCGTGGCGAGTGCTATGAGACGTCCGAAGATTGAATAGGGGCTGATCAGGCCCGCAAGCGAAACGGCTCCGAAAACCAGCAGGAGGGCAAACAGCACGAAGACGGGTATGCGCACAATGGCGTATGATTTCGAATATCCGTTCTTCATCCTCTGTTTCTTTTTCGGCCGCAGGATTCGTCCTATCACATCATTTGTGGCCCCGAGAGGGCAGATGGAAGAACAATACACACGCCCAGTGACAAGAGTCACGAGGAGAATCACCGCCACCGTCACAAAATGTCCCGCAAGCAGGGCGGGCACAAGCTGGATATGGGCGAGCCAGGTAAGGTGGGGAGCTGTGACTATCCCCAAAAAAAGAATGAAGATGAGCAGAAGGAAGATCATCTCCACCGCGATTCTGATTTTTCTAAGCATCGGTGTCTTCTGTTATTTTAACAACAAATATAAGCAATTATTTCCTGCACATATCACATTTCCCACACTCTTTCGCATCTTTCTGTCCGAAATAGGCGCATATCCGCTTCTGGCGGCACGCGGGGTTGTCATCGCTGCAGGAGGGGGAGATATAGCGGTACATCGATTCGAGGTGGGTTTTGAACACATTTCGCCGCCTCTCCCAATCGGTGGGGCTGAGAAAAAGATTATCCGGCGTGAGGCGTTCGTTGTGAAGGATTATATAGGGCGAGCGGTCTCTGGGGATGTACTGGAGCACGTGCATACGGCTCAGTTCCATCAGTTTCTCCTTCACCCCCGCCTCCGAGTCCGTCGTGGTTCTGGCTATGTAGCCCTCGTCAATCCTCACCGGATGCGAGAACAGGGCCGGATAGATTCTCATCAGCGCCTTGATGAAGGTGTCCAACCTGTTGGAACCCAACTGCACGCGGTAAAGTTCGTCCCTACCCACCGTGAACATCACCCGGGAAGGGTTGTCCAACTCGTCGGTGAGCGTCCAGTATCCGCAGGATTCTATATATTTCAGGGCGTAATATGCGGTGGCAGCGTGGAGTCTGAACTTGCGGGCAAAATCCATCAGGTCGAACTTGCAACTCCTCCCCTGCCCTTCCTCGTATGCGAAGCCGAGGTATTGGAAGATTTTCTGATAAACTCCGGCAATGTAGTCCAGTGGCGGGAAGGAGGTCTGGCAGATCCTCGTCATCCTCGTCATATCCCCCTTGTTCCAGAGCAGCAGCGCATAACTGGGCTTGCCGTCGCGTCCCGCACGTCCCGCCTCTTGATAATAGGCCTCCAGGCTATCTGGAAGGTCAAAATGGCAGACCCAACGCACGTCGCTCTTGTCTATACCCATTCCGAAGGCATTGGTCGCCACTATCACCCTCGTGTCTCCCTCCATCCAGCGTTTCTGCTTGGCAGTCCTTTCAGGAGTCGAGAGACCGGCGTGGTAGAAGTCAGCCGCCACACCCTGCGAGAGCAGGAAAGATGCGATTTTCGCGCTTGCCACCCTCTCCCTGACATAGACTATGCCCGTGCCGACCACATTGTTGCAAAGCCGCAGCAACTGGCCGAACTTGTCCTCGCATTCCCTGACCACATAACTCAGATTGGACCTCTCAAACCCGCTGCAGATGGGCTCGCGCCTTCCCCTGAAGCCGAGTTTGTCCATAATGTCCTGCGCCACATCGGGAGTCGCGCTTGCGGTCAGGGCTATTACGGGCACATCGGGCAGAATCTCACGGAGATTGCTCAGCAACAGATAGTCGGGCCTAAAGTCGTAACCCCACTGGCAGATGCAGTGAGCCTCGTCCACCACGATGAAATTCACATCCATCGTCGCCACCCTCGCCTTGAAAAGGTCTGTCCTCAAACGTTCAGGGCTTACATACAGAAACTTGTAGTCGCCGTAGCGGGCATTGTCGAGCGCGGTGTCAATCTCGTGGTAGCTCATGCCGGAATAAATCGCAAGCGCCCTGATTCCGGCCATTTCCAGATGCTCCACCTGGTCGCGCATCAGGGATATGAGAGGGGTAACGACTATTGCCAAGCCTTCGCGGCACATTGCGGGCACCTGAAAACACACCGATTTGCCACCTCCAGTGGGGAGTATGGCGAGGGTGTCTTCACCTGACAAAGCCCTTTCTATTATAGATTCCTGGAGGGGTCGGAAAGAACTGTAACCCCACCATTTCTGCAGCACTTCAACCGGTTTCATACAAGTCCTTGCAAATAACGAGAAAATTTGTGTTTTTTCCAAGATTTTCGTTAATTTTGGCCGATTTTTTGAATACCCCAACACGGATGATTTTAAACAAAACTTCATAAACATTATGGCAAACATAGATCTTACCAAGTATGGCATCACCGGCGCTACCGTGATTGCCCACAACCCTTCCTACGAGCAGCTCTTCGCAGAGGAGACCAAGTCAGACCTCACTGGCTTCGACAAAGGTCAGAACACCGAACTCGATGCAGTTAACGTAATGACCGGCATCTACACCGGCCGCTCTCCCAAAGACAAATACATCGTTATGGACGCCAAGTCCAAGGACACCGTATGGTGGACTTCAGAGGCCTACAAAAACGACAACCACCCTATGTCAGAGGATGTATGGGCAAAGGTGAAGGCCATTGCACAGAAAGAGCTCTGCAACAAGGAGCTTTATGTTGTGGACGCCTTCTGCGGCACCAACAAGGACACCCGTATGGCAGTACGCTTCATCGTAGAGGTTGCATGGCAGGCCCACTTCGTGAAGAATATGTTCATCCAGCCCACAGCTGAGGAACTTGCAGCCTTCGAACCCAACTTCGTCATCTACAACGCCTCAAAGGCCAAGGTTGAAAACTACAAGGAGCTTGGCCTCAACTCTGAGACCTGCGTTGCCTTCAACGTAAGCAGCCGCGAGCAGGTCATCATCAACACCTGGTACGGCGGTGAGATGAAGAAAGGTATGTTCTCAATGATGAACTACTATCTTCCCCTCCAGGGCATCGCTTCAATGCACTGCTCTGCCAACTGCGATATGGAAGGCAAGAACACTGCCATCTTCTTCGGCCTCTCAGGCACAGGCAAGACCACCCTTTCAACCGACCCCAAACGCCGCCTCATCGGTGACGACGAGCACGGTTGGGACGACAACGGCGTCTTCAACTTCGAAGGCGGCTGCTATGCCAAGGTCATCGGCCTCTCAAAGGAGAACGAGCCTGATATCTACGGCGCCATCAAACGCAACGCCCTTCTCGAGAACGTGACAGTCGATGCCGACGGAAAGATTGACTTCAACGACAAGAGCGTTACCGAGAACACCCGCGTTTCCTACCCCATCGACCACATCAAGAACATCCAGCCCGGCTCATCAGCCCCCGCTGCCAAGAATGTGATCTTCCTTTCAGCTGACGCCTTCGGTGTGCTTCCTCCCGTTTCCATCCTCACCCCCGAGCAGACCCAGTACTACTTCCTCTCAGGCTTCACCGCCAAGCTTGCAGGTACAGAGCGCGGCATCACCGAGCCCACTCCCACCTTCTCAGCCNGCTTGCTTCGGCCAGGCATTCCTCGAGCTGCACCCCACAAAGTACGCTGAGGAGCTCGTCAAGAGAATGGTAGCCAACGGTGCAAAAGCCTATCTCGTGAACACCGGCTGGAACGGTACAGGCAAACGCATCAGCATACCTGATACCCGCGGAATCATCGACGCCATCCTCGACGGCTCCATCCTGAAGTCTGAGACCAAGAAGATTCCCATCTTCGACTTCGAAGTTCCTACCTCGCTTCCCAAGGTCAACCCCGCCATCCTCGATCCCCGCGACACCTACGCTGACGCATCAATCTGGGAGGAGAAGGCAAAAGACCTCGCAAGCCGTTTCCAGAAGAACTTCAGCAAGTACACCACCAACGAGGCAGGCAAAGCCCTCGTTGCCGCCGGTCCCCAGCTCTAATCCGCTGCCCGCCACAACAGAAAAGCCTCCCGGAAACGGGGGGCTTTTTTATGTAATCATCGGTCGGATAAAACCGGACTATTCCAGGCAAAACACCGGTGAGGCCTCTTTCCGGGGGAGGCAGTAGAGCTTGAGGTCGCGGCCGACTATGTGGCCATGGTTTTTCAGGGCGCTGCTGACAGTGTTGTAGGCGAGTTCGGGCGTATTGTTGTGTTCGGAGAGGTGGCACAGGAAGACGCTCTTGAGTTCGGGGTGCATCACGGAGCAAAGGCTCCGGGCGCACTTGTGGTTGGAAAGATGTCCCCTGCCGTTGAAGATTCTGGCTTTCAGATCCTCGGGATACGGACCGTTGATGAGCATATCCTGGTCAAAGTTGGCCTCAAGTATGAGATAGTTTGCCTGTCGGCAATAAGCCTCAGCCTCAGGAATCATCTCCCCGACATCTGTTATGAGCACGATTTTCACGCCCTCTGTCTCTATCATATATCCAAGGGTCTGTGCGGCATCGTGCGGCACCTCGAAGGGCGTAACCTTAATGCCTTGAATCACGATGGGAGTGTCCTTCGAAATCATTCTAAGGTAGGCATTGCTAATATCTCTGGTAACAGTATGCCTTGGCAGAGCCCTGTGAATCTCGGGAGTGCTGTAAACCGGGACGGAAGCCCTTTTGCAGAATGCAACAAGTCCGTTTGTGTGGTCCACATGGTCGTGTGTGAGCAGAGCGAATCCAATGGTATCCGGGTTTATTCCGTTCAGAAGCAGACGCTGCTTGAGTGTGCGCGGGCCAATGCCCATATCCACCACAAAGGATGTCTCACCATTGCTGAAATAATAGCAGTTGCCGTTGCTTCCGCTTGCCAGACTCAGAAACTTTAACATTTTTTTCTAATTTTGCGGAGTCAAATCAGCACTCAATATGTTCAGAAAAATCAAGGAATGGTACAAAGCCCAATCGGACACGACCAAAGGTCTTCTCTGGTTGTCCCTTTTTCTGATTATCGGCATCATACTGCGCTGGAACTACATTATCCAACGTATTGCTGACGGATTCCACTATTACAGCAGATAAGGCTACTTGGCGTAGGCCACGGAGCGCGTTTCACGGATGACGGTAATCTTGACCTGTCCGGGATAAACCATCTCCTCCTGGATTTTCCTTGCAATGTCCTGTGAAAGTATTTCGGCCTCAGCATCTGAAACCTGCTCAGCACCGACAATCACGCGGAGTTCGCGTCCGGCCTGGATGGCATAGGTCTTCGTCACGCCCTGATGTGAAAGGGCGATGTTCTCCATATCCTTAAGACGCTTGATATAGGACTCTATCACCTCGCGGCGGGCACCCGGACGGGCACCTGAAATGGCATCTGAAACGAGAACAAGGGGGGCAATCAGAGAACTCATCTCCACCTCCTCGTGGTGGGCGCCGATGGCGTTGCATACTTCGGGTTTTTCCTTGCACTTTTCGGCAATCTTCATACCCAGAATGGCGTGGGGCAGTTCGGATTCTTCCTCGGCCACTTTTCCTATATCGTGAAGCAGACCGGCCCTCTTGGCAATCTTGGGGTTGAGACCGAGTTCAGAAGCCATCGTGGCGCAGATGTTCGCAACCTCACGGGCGTGTTGGAGCAAGTTCTGTCCGTATGAGGAACGGTATTTCATACGGCCAACCATCTTCACGAGCTCTATATTCAGGCCATGGATGCCCAAATCGATGCAGGTGCGCTTACCGGTCTCCATAATCTCATCCTCAAGCTGCTTCTGCACCTTAGCCACCACCTCTTCGATGCGGGCTGGATGGATGCGGCCGTCAGTCACAAGCTGATGGAGCGCAAGGCGGGCGACTTCCCTGCGGACAGGGTCGAAGGCTGAAAGGAGAATGGCTTCGGGAGTGTCGTCAACCACAATCTCAACGCCGGTGGCAGCCTCAAGTGCGCGGATATTGCGGCCCTCGCGGCCGATGATGCGTCCCTTGATTTCGTCACTCTCGATGTTGAAGACGGTCACAGCGTTTTCAATGGCAGTCTCGGGTGCGATTCGCTGTATGGTGTTGATCACTATCCTCTTTGCCTCCTTGCTTGCGGTCAGGCGAGCCTCGTCCATCACATCGTTGACGTATGCCTGGGCCTGGCTCTTGGCCTCTGCCTTCATCGCCTCCACAAGCTGGTCCTTTGCCTCCTGGGCGGACATTCCGGCTACTGCCTCTATTTTCTCGACCACCTTGGCGTGCAGGGCGTCGTATTCCTCGGATTTCTTGTTAAGGATGTCCATCTGCGCCTTCAGGTTTTCCTTGAGGGCCTCATTATCGTGTATCTTGTGCTGCAGTTCGCTGTTCTGCTG
>JABUTN010000010.1:72711-75051 GCA_021443665.1 Bacteroidales bacterium
TGCATCTCACGCTGCTTGATTTTGTTCTCGGCCTGTGCGACGGCATTGTTTCTTTCGTTGATTACCTTTTCGTGTTCGGTCTTGAGCTGGAGGAATTTTTCCTTTGCCTGGAAAATCTTGTCCTTTTTGATTCTTTCCCCTTCCGCTTCAGCGTCCTTGATGATCCGGGTTGAACGGTTCTTGCCTGAGATATTCTGGATAAGCAGGGTCAGCGCCACGGAAACAAGGGCTGCAAGCACTGCTACGATAATGTAAATGATAATTGGGCTCATTGTATTATATGTTGTTTGAAATTGCTTGAAAAAGCCGCTCCAAAGGACTGTTATGTGAAAATCTTAAATAAATAAGATTTGAGCTCCGATATCGGACTTCAGACTTCCAACGTCCGGCATGAATGCCGAATCCCCCGGAGGGTCACCCAGGCCTGTCTTGATCCATCGAGTTGGCTCGTTTGAGTTTTATAGTGTTGATTTTCCCCCAAAGAGCCCCCGAAGCGACTAAAGATTATTCTTGATGTATTCGTCCAACTGACTGTCAAGCGAGTTTATCTCCCTTACGATGGTGGAAGAGGGGTCGGCCTGCTGATACTGTATCACCTTGATGACATACTGGAGGAGAATCATGGCCAGGGGGTCCTGGGCATCCTTGCACGCATATTTTTTCCTGATGGACACCATCTTATCTCCTATGTTCTGAACCGCAGTCCTGAGCATCGGCTCCAGATTGCGGTCTATGGAGAACTGGTAGGGACGGTCGCCTATCGTTACTTTTATCGTGATTTTCTCTTCCATACTATTCATTGAGCAGTTCTATGCACTTGTCTATTTCCCTGATGAGCTTGTTTATTTTCGCTCTTGCCTCTTTTACATCGGTGGCAGAAGACGTGAAGGCTTCTGTCAGCTGCATGTTATTTATTTTCTCTTCTAATTCTTTTATGTGGTTGGTTGTTTGCAATAATTTTTCCTGGCAATCTTCGTATTTGGAAAGCAGCGCCCTGTGCTCTGACAACAGATTTTCATATCGGGAAATAATTATCTCGATCTTGCTTTTCAGTGATGCCAGGGCTGTCAGGTAGTTATTCTCCATTTTTACGCAAATTACGCACAAATATAATCATTTTTTCTTATTGGAACTCCACCTTTTTATAATATTTTGGTCAAAGTGGAAGCGCACGGTCGCTTTCTGCTGCCAGGCCCATTTCCCCTGTTCAGCAATGTGGAAGACCAGAGATAGGTCAAACTCCAGGAAATCCTTGATATTGTACTTCCACCCTGCCGCCAGACGGTCGTAGATGTGGGTCTTCCTGTAATTCTCGTCCGTGCCGTAGTATATTTCGGTAAAGTACAAATCTTCCCCGTAAATGCCGGTGTGGGGGTCTGGTCGGTTATAGAAGGGCAGCAGTTGGCCCCCATAGTAGAATCTGTTATAGATATAGACACCCCATTTGGCAATGCGGAAGTCCGCATAGCCGCCCATAGGGAAAATGAAGTCCCTTGAACTGATGCGGTCCCTCTGGAAAGTCTGTATCCAGCCGAGGGACAATTCGAAGGCCTCGAGCGGCAGCCATTTGGTGAAATGTATGCCTATACGCGGAGAAAGCAGCACGTTGTCAACCACTCTGGTGGCTGCGTCATAGGAAACGGAATAGTGGTTGATGTATAACTCGTAGCCAGCGTGAAACCAGTCGAGGTCATATCTGGAAGCGCTCCACAGTGCGATTCTCTCCCTTTGGTCGCTCTTCATCATCCCTATCCAATCGAAAATCACTTCCGTATAGCCCTTGTCGTTTCTGAACTGATACATCGCGCCCTGAAAGGTATGCTTGGAGTAGCGCATATTGTCCGTCATACTCAGGTCCGTATAGGGTTTGAGACTGTTGTCTGTACCGAAAGAACCGACAAACACCCTGTGCCTGTCCTCTCTGGAAAACTTATAATAGAAAAGCCAGTCGTAGAGCAGGGTCTTGTTCTTGTCCCCGAAGTTTGCCTGAAGGGTGGCACCCACCTGGAGAGTGTGTTCCCCGAGGAATTCCACCCCGAGCGAGGGGGACAGAAATGCCCCGAAAAGCGTTCGTCCGTTCTGTTTGGAATAGCTGTCCGTCTCGCTGTTGTCGAGTTTTGTGGAGAAATCCACATTGTAGGCGAACTGCACCTGGGCTGATGCGAAACTGCAGCTGAGGAGGAATATTGGGATGTATAGGGCTAAACGGCGTTTTTTCATAGCTTGAACAAATCGGGAGCAAGGTAGTGTTTTTTTGCTTATATTTGCTTTTCAAAGCGAGACAGATATGCAAAAAGAGCTTTCAGTGGTCATCATACCCACCTACAACGAAAAGGAGAA
>JABUTN010000010.1:75083-76252 GCA_021443665.1 Bacteroidales bacterium
GAGCCTTTCCACATTCTCGTGGTGGATGACGGCTCGCCCGACGGCACGGCCGCCATCGTCAAGACACTGATGGCAGAGTTTCCCGAAAGGCTGCATATACTTGAACGCCAAAGCAAAGACGGACTCGGCAGGGCATATAAGGCAGGTTTCAACTGGGCCCTTGGGCAAGGTTACGACTATATTTTCGAGATGGACGCCGATTTCTCGCACAACCCCGACGACCTGCTCCGTCTGCTCGCCGCCTGCAAGGAAGAAGGGGCAGATGTCGCCATCGGCTCGAGATACTGCTCCGGCATTATGGTCAAGGACTGGCCCCTTGGACGCATTTTGATTTCATACGGAGCCTCGTTCTATGTGCGGAGCATCCTGTGGATGAAGGTCTATGACAGCACCGCCGGCTTTGTCTGCTACCGCTCGAAGGTGCTCAAAACCATCGACCTCGACAAGGTCAGGATGAAGGGCTACGGCTTCCAAATCGAGATGAAATACAATGCCTGGAGGCTCGGCTTCAAAATTCAGGAAGTTCCCATCACATTCACCGACCGCAAGGAAGGTGTCAGCAAGATGAGCGGCTCGATTTTCGGCGAGGCCTTCCGCGGCGTCATAGCCCTTCGCTTCCGCAAGATTCGAGGCCGTCAGTGAACCAAAGGTAGCCCTTGACCTCGGAGTAGCCCATTTCGGAAAGGAGGCGCATATAACCCCGGACCTGGGATTTGTATTTGTCGAGTCTGCTGTGACCGAACTTGTAGTCCACCACCACTGCCCTCTTCCCGTCCGTCATCACCCTGTCCGGTCGGCGCGTCGAGCCGTCCTGCAGGATTATGGAACGCTCGTTGAGCAGTTTCAGTCCGCCTGAGAACCAGCCCTTGTCCCTCACAGAGGCCACCATGGTCTCGAGCAAGCGCCTGTATTCCTCGTAATCTTCAGGTCCGACAAGCCCATCGACCTTCGCGCGGCGCAATGCGCTCTCCAGATCGCCCTCCGTTTCCACGCCTGACATTATGCGGTGCAGGACTATGCCCTTCATACGTTCCTTGTCCGCCACGGGCCCTTCCTCATCCTCGGCTGTGGTCTTCAGCGGAACGGCGTTGCGTCTGAGCGTATAGGTCTGTTCGCACACGAGGGGCTCCTTCATGGTTTTTCTGGCCACGGAGTCGGCTGTTGTCTGG
>JABUTN010000010.1:76305-77997 GCA_021443665.1 Bacteroidales bacterium
GCCTCGCTGCGGCAGAAAGTCTGCAGGAAGTTGTTCAATTTTTTCCCTTCCTTTTTGACTTCGCCAGCCATGATGTTCAGTTCCACAGATGCTCTGGTGCAGGCGACATAAAAGCGGTTTATGGTATCCACCGTGCGAAGGAAAAGTTCTTTTTCGTAGTTCTTTGAAAACGAGCCTTTCAACATATCTGCCTTATAACTAACGGGGAAAAGGGGCAAGGCGTCGAGCGGTTCGTGTTCGGAATCCGAGCACCATACTATTCCTTTGTCAAGACCGTGAACGGGAGTAATCACAAAGGGAAGGATGACGACAGGAAACTCCAGTCCCTTGGATTTGTGAATCGTCATAACCTTCACGGCGTCCTCGCCTTCAGGAAGGGCTATGGACTTTCCGGATCCGACGGAATCCCACCAGTCAAGGAAAGCGCTCAGAGAGCCGCCCTGCTTCGAAACATACTCCAGCACATAGTCAAGGAAAAGATGGATAAAGGCGTTGTCCTGCGGTTTTATCATATCCCCTATCTTAGATATGATTTCCTCGCACAGGGAATATATGGAGCGGGAATCAAGGCCGTCCCCGATATTGACGCCCCGGCTGTCAAGAATATACTTCCCCATCGAGTCGCTTTCATTCTGATGGTATCTGAGTATGGCCACAATCGTCTGAACGGCATTGTTCTGAGACAATGACACGGACTCCTCCGTTATGACGCCATAGCCTTTTTCTATCAACTTTTGGGAAATCTCATTGCCGTCAGCGTTACTTTTCACCAACACTGTAATTTCACTCTGCTTGAAGCCCCGGTCCAGATATGATTGGACAAGTTCCGGCACTCTTTCAACCATTGAAGCAGACTCATAAAAACCTACTTTCACGCAGCCTTCCGGGGCGTCTTTCCTGTACTCCTGACGGACATCCTCGTATATCTCCTTCAACTCCTTAAACTTATCAGATTCACCGCCTACTTCCTCCGTGAGAAATGAAAAGAAACGGTTATTGAATTCCACAACCTGTCTGGCACTTCTCCAGTTTTTATCAAGCAACTCCGGTTTGTCTATATATGATTTCAGGTCTGAAAGCACTCTGTTGTGCAGCAATTCCCAGTCAGCATTCCGGAAACGGTAGATGCTCTGTTTTACATCGCCCACTATCAGGTTGGTCTGTCCCCGGTCAAGCGAATCGCGCAGCAGGGGCAGAAGGTTCTCCCACTGAAGGGCTGAGGTGTCCTGGAACTCATCCAGCAGATAATGGTCTATGCTTCCGCCTATTCTCTCATATACGAAAGGAATGTCTCCTCCATCGATTATATCCCTGAGGAAGTTGTTTGTCGAGCTCAAAAGTACAGTATTATCCTGCCTGCACAAAGAATCTATTTTCTTTCTGAGTGAATCATAGAATCCGATAAAGGGCAGGTTCTTTATCAGCAGCGAGGCATCGTTGCACAGTCGGCCTTCATCACTTGAACACAGGACACTTATTTTTTTGAGTATCTCATTAAGCGCCGTCAGGTGCGGCTGCATCCTTGAGAAATCCCCTTTATTGACCCATTTTTCGGGATTGTCTATCCAGCCTTCAAGAGTGTTTCCCAAATCGAATCTTTTCCCTTCCGAGATTTCACGAACGGGCTTAAAAGTTATTCCCTTTCTCGTAAAATCATTCTCCAATACAAGTCCGTGCGCATCAAGGTAACGG
>JABUTN010000010.1:78020-79466 GCA_021443665.1 Bacteroidales bacterium
TCAGTTTGTCCTGGAACTCCTTCTTTTTATGAATCAGAATTGACTTCACCTGCTTCACCTGTTCCAAACTCGCAAATTCGCTCTTCATAAGGAATTCCCTGAAGATTTCTCTGCCGTATGTGAACAAATTTTCCTTGTACTTATCCCATCTCTCCGCTTCCTTTACTAAATCATTGGACAATTCCACAAAATAGCGGAACAGGGGGCTGTCGTCCTCCTGCTCGTCAATGAGTTCATCCAATGCCTGGGAGAGGACTTCTTCGCTGTCTATCGTCACCTGATAGGTGGCGTAAGCCCCGGCCTCGCGGGCAAAAGCCCTCAACACCCTCTGGAAGAAGGAATCTATGGTGCTGATATTGAACTGAGAATAGTCATTCAGTATGGCTTTGAGAATCTTGGCTGAATGTTCACGTATGAACTTGTCCTGAGATTCGGGGGAGAGTTTTACCACACATTTGGATGTCTTCAGCAACTTTACATACTCCTTTTCCCCACGGCCCTGACTGAGTGAGAATATCGCACTCAGAATGCGGTCCTTCATCTCCTGGGTCGCCTTGTTGGTGAAAGTCACAGCCAGCACCCTCTTGTAGTCGTCCGGAGAGGGATTGTCGTGGTTGAAGAGCATAAACAGATACTCTCCCGTAAGGCGGAAGGTCTTGCCGCTTCCCGCCGAGGCCTTATATATTTTCTGAAATGATTTCATCGTCCGCAAATGGTCTTAAAGTCACAATAGCTGCAGTTGTTCGGATAAGGGGTCTGCGCGAAAGGGATTCTCGCGTCCAGAATCTCCCCCACAAGGCTTTCCACTCTTGACTTGAAGTCTTCTATCTGTTCGGAATTTAATGCCGGATGCAGGACAAAGGGATTTTCTTTATTGAAAATCGTGGTCAGGGGATAAACCGCAAGATCGGTATCCTGAGGTTTGAACTCCTCGTTTTCCTTTCCGAGCATATAGTAGTAGAACAGGAGTTGGAAGGATGTGATGAAGTCCTTTGCCGTCTCGGAATTGAAAAGGCTTTCCATCGGGGTGTCAGCAGCCATAAGATGCAGTCTGCCCGTCTTGTAATCCACTATTCTCTCTCTGCCATTGACTCTGTCAAGCCTGTCGATGAACCCTTTGAAACTTACCTTGAGTTTCTTGTCGAACAGTGCAAATCGTTTCTCGAGACCCTTTATTTCAAGATGGTTCAGGCCGGAGTCCACTTTTATGAGACCTTCGAGATATGTCTGCACCAGGGAGGTCACAATCAGTGCCTGTCCCCTTTCAGGATAAGCCTTCATAACGAGTTTGTATGACTCGCGGACGATTTCCCCGAGTTTGCCCCCATCCCGCATCCTCTCAAAATCCGCAGTAGTCAGAACTTTGCCCGCGTATTCCCTATAGAGAAGTTCGGCCGCCTTGTGGAAAATGCTTCCGAAGGTATTGTACTCGACCGCCTCATCCAC
>JABUTN010000010.1:79486-90055 GCA_021443665.1 Bacteroidales bacterium
AGGCGATATTGGAAAGGTAGAATTTTAGGGGACAATTGAGATAGCAGGTCAGGGAGGAACTTGAGAAACTGTGTTTGGAAAGTTCCTCCATAACTTCCGGGGTCTTCTCCACACTCACCACCTTGCCGGACGGTGCGCTTATCGGGAATTTCACATTGACTCTGTGTAAATCCACCCCGTGGTGGTATTCCAGTTGGGAAAGGTAGCGGCTCATCTCTCCTCTTGCGAGGTCAGCACTTCTGCTGTCGTAGAGCAGATAGACCTCTTTGGCTCGGCAAATGCTGCGATAGAAATGGTATGCGGCAATCGCATCCTGATGCTCGTATGTGGGCATTCCATAACCCTTGCGCACGTTGAAGGGAATGATTGAGGGTGCTGCATTCTTGGATGGGAAGACTCCCTCGTTGCAACCGAGGATTATCACCCTGTCGAAATCGAGCAGTCGTGTCTCCAGCGGGCCCATCACCTGCAGGCCGTTGAGAGGCTCGCCCGTAAAGGGTATTGAAACCATTGCAAGCGAACGCTGAAGCAATCTGAAGGCAGTATCTACCCTGATCTCGATTTCTATACCGGCAAGGTTCCTCAAATGCCCCTTTACAGCGGTGAGGAAACTGATTTCGGTTTCATCCAGGCCGGGAGCCACCGCATCGAACACCTTTTCAAGGTATGAGGCCACAGCGGGCAGGGGCGGCAGATTTGTGTCCACCCTTTGGAAAATCACCTGCAGTGCGGGACAATAGACTTTGAAAAACTCTGCCGTCACCCTTACCATATTCCCGCTCACGATTCCCTCAAGCGGGTTGGAAGTGACGCAGAGGCATTTCACAAAGGGATGCTGCAACACCGAACGCACGGGAGCGTGATAAAAGCTATCGTCGGCACGCCAGGAATTTTGCAGTTCGGCAAGGGCGCGGATTAGCGATGCAACATTGCTCTGGGAAAGAGGATATCCCATAGTCACATTCACATCAGCGATGGACTCGGGCAGGGCCGAAAGCATAGGGAAAAGCATATTCTGGTCGGGCAACACCACAGCCGTACGCATAGCCGAGAAGTCCTTCTTGCTGGCCAGCTGGGAGAGAATCTCACCCGCATAGCGCGTCTGGCCCGTTATCGAGGGCACTCCGTATGCGTGGAACACGGGCTCCGCCGTCACTTCGCAACCCTCAAGGGCATATCGTGAGGGGAATTTTTCGATGTATTTGAATTCGTTGAAGAAGAATGAGGACCTGTTGTCCGGGTCCATTATCATCCTCCCGTAGAAATCCCAGTAGAAATCGGCGTCATAGCGTTCCTTGATTATATGGAAAAGATGCTCCTCACAGATGTTCAGGGCATTGAAGCCCACGAAGACTATTCTCTTGAAGCGGTCGAGGAAACATTCCACGTTGGAGCCGAAGTTTTCCACGGCGTCACGATAAATCATTCCCTCATAGCCGTATCCGTCTGCGCGAAGCGAGTCCTTGAAAGAAGTGTAGATGGAATGCAGGTTTTTCCACACCGAAAGGAAGTTCTTCTCCTTCTTTCCGTCCTTGAATTTCAGCACATTGCCCCAGAAACTGACAAGGGCCTGCTTCTGCCTCTCGGACATATAGGAAAAACTCTCGTCCTCCAGCTCGTGCAGGTCGCCTATGTTGCTGAAGAGTTTCTGCGCATCCACAAGATAGCGGTCCAGGTCGTCGAAATCAGCAAGCAGAATCTCACCCCAGTAAAGGAATTCATCGAAACTTTCCGGAGTTTCCACCTTTACATAATTATAGTACTCGCAGTAGAGTCTGTACAGAAGGCTGATTCTATCCAAAGGCACAAGTCCCGCAAGGCGGCCGAAAAGCTCGTCTATGGTAAGGAAAGCAGGCACAAAGCACGGAGCCTGTGCCTGCTCTGACAGGTATTTTCTGAAGAATAGCCAGGAACGCCTATTGGGGAAAATAAAGCAATAATCTTGTAATTCACTTAGTCCAGCCTCTTTTACGAAGGCATTCGCGACGCTCCTGAGAAAATCCATAGAGTCCTCTCCTATTTGAGTCTCTCGAGAAGAGCGGCAGCCTTATCCTCGTAGCCGGGCTTGCCAAGAAGGGCGAACATATTCTTCTTGTAGGCCTCGACACCGGGCTGATTGAAGGGATTTATACCCATCGTGTAGGCTGAAATGCCGCAGGCGGCCTCAAAGAAGAAGAAGAGTTCTCCGAGATTGAACTCATCTATCTTCTCGATTTCGAGGGGCAGCGTGGGAACACCGCCGTCCTGATGGGCGAGGCGGGTGCCGAGCTGGGCCATCAGGTTGCACTCCTCGAAGTGTTTGCCTGTCAGGAAGTTGAGTCCGTCAAGGTTGGCGGGGTCGTTCTCGATGACAAGTTCGCGGCCGGCCTTAGAAACGGAAATAACGGTCTCGAAGAGGGTTCTTTCGCCTTCCTGGATGTACTGGCCCATAGAGTGCAGGTCGGTGGTGAAGCCCACAGATGCGGGGAAGATGCCCACTCCGTCCTTGCCTTCAGATTCTCCGTAGAGCTGTTTCCACCACTCAGCCACATACTGCAACTTGGGCACGAAATTCACGAGTATCTCGATTTTCTTGCCGGACGCATACTGCTCCTGACGGGCGGCGGCATAGAGTACGGCGGGATTCGAGGCCTTGCGTTCCTCGCAGACCTTTGCCATAGAGGCGGCTCCGGCAAGCAGGGCCCTGATATCAAAGCCGGCCAAGGCGATGGGCAGAAGACCCACTGGGGTCAGCACTGAGTAACGGCCTCCCACATTGTCAGGAATCACGAAAGTGCGGTAGCCCTTTTCGGTGGCAAGCGTCTTGAGCGCACCGCGGGCGGCGTCGGTCACGGCCACGATACGGCGGCAGGAAGCCTCGTTGCCGTATTTCTTCTCGAGGAAACCTTTGACTGCGCGGAAGGCCACTGCGGGTTCAGTGGTGGTGCCTGACTTTGAGATGACCACGCAGGCCACGTTCTTGTCGGCTATATAGTCGAAGAGTTCAGCGTGATACAGTTCGCTGAGGTTGTGTCCGGCATAGACAATCTGCATCGCCTTTGAAGGCATTGAAGCCGCAAATGAATGCTGGAGAGCCTCAATGGTTGCCTTGGCGCCGAGGTAAGAGCCTCCGATGCCGATACATACGACAACCTCGACTCCGAGGGATTTCCAATCCGCAACCACCGATTCAATGCCGCCAACAATGTCCTCTCCCGTATTTGCGGGAAGGTCGAGCCAACCGAGGAAGTCATTTCCGGCGCCGGAGCGGCCGTACAAAGTGTCGTGGGCTTTGAGAGCCTTTTCCACAAACTGTGATGAGGGGTTTACTGATACTTTAAGCATAACGTTGTTATTTTAATGAATTTTCAAGTCTTTTGATAACGTCAGAAGGGGCCTGGTTGCGATAAAGCACGTCATACACGACCTCGACGAGGGGCATACCGACACCGAGTTCCCTCGAAAGGCGGTGTACGGCGTTGCAGGCGTAATAGCCTTCGGCCACCATCTTCATCTGGTCCATCGCCTCCTGGGCGGTATAGCCCTGCCCGAGCATAGTGCCGAAACGGCGGTTGCGGGAGAACTGGGAGTAACAGGTCACGAGCAGGTCGCCGGCGTATGCCGAATGTGTAATCTGGCGGTTGGCATCCTGATGGGTCAGGTCAAGAAAAATGTTCATCTCATTGAGACAGGAACTTACCAGCACGGCGATGAAATTGTCTCCGTAGCCCATACCAAGACACATCCCCACCGCTATCGCATACACATTCTTGACGGCGGCAGCATACTCGGCGCCATACACGTCTGAGCCGTGAACCACACGGACCGAACTGCATTCGAGCATTTTGCCCACCATCTTGGCAAGGCTTTTCTCCTTGGAACTTACGGTCATCACGGTGAGTTTGCGGATTGCAATCTCCTCCGCGTGGCAGGGGCCGCTGATGACGCAGATCTGATCGAAAGGGATGTTGTATTTGCTGTGGAAGAACTCCGCAACGGTCTGGCGTTCGGGGCCCACAAAGCCCTTGATGGCCGTCAATATGTTCTTATCCTCGAGCGAAACGCTGATTGAGGCCACCGCAGGCATAAAATATGCCGAGGGAGTCACGAAAAGCAGGTTGTCGCACTCGCTGACAATGTCGTCTATGTTGCTTGAGAGTCTTATCCGTCTCAGGTCGAGTTTCAGGTCGGGCAGGTATTTGTGGTGTCCGCTTTCTTGCAGGGCAGCGATGTCCACCGCAGACCTCATCCACCAGCAGACCTCCATCCCGTTGTCTGAAAGAAGGCTCACCAGGGCTGTCGCGAAACTCCCCGAACCTATAACTCCTATTTTGTTTTTCTTACTCATTTTCCTTGAACAAGTCACTTTGGTCGTTTAAAGCGCCCTGATATCCCTCATCCTTCAGGGCGTGGGCGGGATTGGCCGCGGCGGCGTCGGCTGCGGCTGTGGCAAGGGCATCGCATCTCTCGTTTTCGGGGAAACCCGCGTGGCCCTTTATCCAGCGGAAAGTCACATCGTGCTGTCTGTATATCTGCAGGAAACGGCGCCACAAGTCACTGTTGGGACGTTTGGCCCAACTTTTCTGCTCCCACTTGAAGACCCAGCCCTTGGAGACGGCCTCGGTCACATATTTCGAATCGGAGGTGACCAGCACCTTAAGATGCGGTTTCTTCAGAGCCTCTAGGGCCACGATGACCCCGAGCAGTTCCATCCTGTTGTTGGTCGTGTTGAGATAGCCCGCACTCAGTTCCTTGCTGTGAGCACCGCAACGAAGCAAGGCCCCGTAGCCTCCCGGCCCAGGATTGCCCCTTGCGGAGCCGTCGGTGAATATCTCGATGATCTCCCCCATCCGCCCTTACTGTATCTTCGGCATTCGTTCAGGCCTTTCGGGACGCTCGGGCAATTCCTTGAGCGGGTTGGCCGTCATCTCGTCATAACGGTGGCGGTTGCGCACGATGTCGATGGCCGCATAGATGGCGCTCTTCATAGGGCAGGCGTTCGCGTTGCCTTCACCCGCAAGTTCGTAGGCGGTGCCGTGATCGGGCGAGGTGCGGACAACATCCAGGCCGGCGGTGAAATTCACTCCGGAGTCGAATGCAAGGGCCTTGAAGGGAATCAGGCCCTGGTCGTGGTACATGCACAGGACGGCATCGTAAATGCACTGCTGGTTGTTGGAAAAGAATCCGTCGGGCGAATAGGGACCGAAGGCGAGGATGCCCTCACTGCAGGCGGTCTCTATGGCGGGAGTGATGATTTCGGTTTCCTCCTTGCCGAGCAGACCACCGTCACCCGCGTGGGGGTTCAGGCCCATAACCGCGATTTTGGGGCGAACAATGCCGAAGTCACGGCGCAGCGATTTGTCCATCACGCGGATTTTGCTGAGTATGCCCTCGACGCTCAAGGAGGCGGGCACCTTGGATATGGGCAGGTGGTTGGTCACGATGCCCACCCTCATATTGTCGGCGCACAGGAACATCAGGCCGTCCTTCGCCCCGAACTCGCTGGTCAGGTACTCCGTATGGCCGGGGAAGCCGAAACCCTGTGCCACGACTCCCTTCTTGTTGAATGGGGCGGTCACCATAGCGTCAAGCAGACCGTCCTTGAGGTCCCTGGTGCAGGCCTGCAGCGAGGCTATCGATGCAAGGGCGCCCTCAGCCGTGGGCTGCCCTGGGTCGATGTGGTAGGTGTCAGGTACACAGTTGATGATGTTAATACGCTTGGGATGGTAGTCTCGGGCTGTGTTGATGATGTTCGTATTGATGTTTTCGTTCTCGGGAACGAGCTTCTTGTAGAAGCCAAAGGCCCTGGAACTGCCATAGACGATGGGCACGCACAGATCAAGCATTCTGGCGTCGGCGAGAGCCTTGATTATCACCTCGTATCCGACACCGTTGGTATCTCCCTGGGTGATTCCTAAAATTATCTTTTCAGACATAGTCGCAATCGGTCTTTTAATTTAGCGCGCAATATACGAAATTATTCCATACTTTTGTTGTATGGATTTGAACAGCGAGGTAAAATATCTGACAGGAATAGGCGAAAAGAGGGCCCGGCTGCTGGAAAAGGAGCTGGAGATTCGCACTGTGAGCGATCTGCTCCATTTCTTTCCCTTCAGGTATGTTGACAGGAGCAAGGTGTATTCCATATCAGAAATCTGCGACACTGCCTCCTATGTCCAGCTCAGGGGCGTCATCACAAGCACGAAGATAGTCGGTGAGGGCAAATCCGCCCGTCTGGTGGCATATCTGCACGACAGCAGCGGCCATATCGAACTTGTCTTCTTCAAGGGCATAAAGTGGATGTCAGGCAGGCTCGTCACAGGCAAGGAATACATCGTCTTCGGGCGGGTCAACGCATATGGTGACAAGTACAATATGGTCCATCCGGAAGTCGAGCCCGCAGGTGAAGCCGCCACCCAAGTGACGGGGGCTTCGATGATGGGCGTATATCCCTCCACCGAGAAACTCAAGAGCGCGAACATCACCAACAAAGTGATAGGCAAACTGCAGCATAACCTGCTATCATCACTGCCTTCCATTCCTGAAACGCTTCCTCGCGAAATCTGCAGGACAGCGGGGCTGATGCCCCTTGACGAGGCTCTACGGCAGATTCATTTTCCCCGTTCGCAGAACGAACTGAAGGCCGCCCGTTTCCGCCTCAAGTGGGAAGAGTTGTTCTTCCTCCAGCTGGGCATCCTGCGCCAGCGCAATGTGCGCACCAAGGGCAGCTCGGGACTTGTGTTCTCCCGCGTGGGAGAAGCCTTCAACTGGTGCTACACCCATCTGAAATTCGAACTCACAGGGGCGCAGAAAAAGGTCATACGCCAGATCAGGGACGACTGCCGCAGCGGGAGGCAGATGAACCGCCTGCTTCAGGGAGACGTCGGTTCCGGCAAGACTATGGTCGCGCTCCTGACCGCCCTGATTGCCGTTGACAATGGTTATCAGACCTGCATCATGGCCCCGACCGAGGTGCTCGCCCGCCAGCATTTCAACTCTGTCAGCCGTATGATGGAAGGCTCCGGCGTAAGGGTTGCCATCCTTACCGGCTCCTCGAAGACGGCTGAGCGAAGGGAAGCCCTTGAAGGTATCGTTTCCGAAGACCCCGCGAAAAAAATCGACATACTTATCGGCACCCACGCCCTGATAGAGGACACGGTGCAGTTCTCCCGCCTCGGCTACGTGGTCATAGACGAACAGCACCGCTTCGGCGTTGACCAGCGGGCAAGGCTCAGGCTCAAGAGCGCCACCCTCCCCCACATCCTCGTGATGACCGCCACCCCTATTCCGCGCACTCTCGCAATGACTCTCTACGGCGACCTGGACGTTTCCGTGCTGGATGAAATGCCGCCCGGGCGCGTGCCTGTCAAGACCGTCCATCTGGGCGAAAACCGCCGCGAGCAGCTTTACGCCTTTATGGAGAAGCAGATTGCCGCCGGCCGCCAGGTGTTCATCGTATATCCGCTCATCCAAGAGTCGGAAACGCTTGACTACAAGAACCTGCAGGAAGGTTATGAACATATAATCCAACGTTTTCCTGCCCCGAAGTACATCACGGCCGTGGTCCACGGGCAGCAGAGTAACGAGAACAAGCAGTACGATATGGACCTCTTCGCCTCAGGGCGTGCCCACATCCTCGTGGCAACCTCTGTCATAGAGGTCGGTGTGGATGTGCCCAACGCCACCGTGATGGTCATCGAGAGCGCCGAACGCTTCGGGCTAAGCCAGCTCCACCAGCTGCGCGGACGTGTGGGTCGCGGCGGAGGCCAGTCCTATTGCGTGCTGATGAGCGGTTACAAACTCTCCAAAGAGTCGCGCCGCCGCATCGAAATGATGTGCGCCACCACGGACGGCTTCGAACTCGCGGAGGAGGATCTGCGGATGAGGGGCCCCGGAGATATGGAAGGCACACGCCAGAGCGGAATGGCCATAGACCTGCATATTGCCAACCTGTCCACTGACGGAGAAATTCTCACGAGTGCAAGGCACGCGGCCCTGGGCCTGCTCGAAGCCGACCCCCTGCTCTCCAAGCCTGAAAACCGCCCCCTGCGCGAGCATCTGAACGCACTCAAACAGCAATTCATCGACTATTCCACCATTTCATAGATGAACACGGAATTTGAAAATAGATACGCTACGGCACTTGAGGAACTCTTCGTCAAGGCCCCTTCATTCCAGGTCGAAGGACAGAGGGCCTTCCATCCCGGCATAGGGCAGATGGAGCGTTTCGCCGCCTTCTTCAATCACCCCGAGCGCAGCCTCTCCTGCATACACGTGGCGGGCACAAACGGCAAGGGTTCCGTGGCCCATCTCTGTGCGAGCAACCTCGCGGCAATGCATCCCGATTGGAAAATAGGGCTTTACACCTCGCCGCATCTGCTTGATTTCAGGGAAAGAATCCGCATCGTGACTGACTCCGGCTGCCGTATGATTTCTAAAGAGGAGGTTATGGAGTTTCTAGAGGAGGCAAAGCCCTTCATAGATGCGGAAAACCCCTCCTTCTTCGAAATCACCACTATGATGTGCTTTTGGCACTTTGAACGCTCAAAGGTGGATATGGCGGTAATCGAGACAGGTCTTGGCGGCCGTCTGGACTCCACCAACATCATCTCTCCCCGCCTGAGCATCATCACCACCATCGGCTATGACCACAAGGACATCCTGGGCGACAGCCTTGAAAAGATTGCTTTCGAGAAAGCCGGAATCATCAAGAATGGAGTGCCCGTTGTCAGCGGTGAGATGCCACAAGANTGCTTTCGAGAAAGCCGGAATCATCAAGAGCGGAGTGCCCGTTGTCAGCGGTGAGATGCCACAAGAGGCCCTGGAAGTCATTGAATCACGCGCCAAAGAGTTGGGCAGCAGGCACATACGCCTTTGCGATGAAGCCCCCAAAGGACTGTCCGACCCGATGTTTGCAAGCGTTCCCCAAATCTTCAATGTCCGCATACTGAAGGCGGCAATGGAAGCCTTAGGGGAAGGACTGGATGCCGCAGCGATAGACAATTTCCGACAGAGAACCGGCCTCAGGGGGCGTTGGGAAAAACTTGCCGACTCCCCTCTCGTCATCTGCGACATAGGGCACAACGAGCAGGCTCTGGCCATCAACATGCCCCGTTTAGAATCACTCCCCCACAAAATGCTGATAATGGTGATTGGAATGGCCGCAGACAAGGACATTGCAGGTGTAGCGCATCTGTATCCCGACCGGGCACGCTATCACTTCGTAGCGGCCAAGGGGCGCCGCGCTATGCCATCCGAGAAACTTGCCCAAGTGCTGCAAAAACAGGATTTCGAGTGCCACGAAAGTGTGGAGCAAGGCCTTGCGGCAGCCCTGATTGAGGCCGAGGCGGATGACCTCGTGTTCATAGGCGGCAGCAGTTATGTGGTCAGCGAAGCCTTGGAACTCTATTCGGACCCGGAAGCGGCTTCCAATACGACCTTATCGGTATAAAGGATGCCGTCAAGATGGTCACACTCGTGCTGGAAGATGACCGCGGTAAAGTCTGAAACCTCCTCTGAAACCATCTTGCGCGAGGCAATGTCATAATAAGTTATCCTGATGTTCTTGTAGCGGGGTACCATCCCGCGGCAATCGGGGACGGACAGGCAGCCTTCAGGGCCCAGCTGTATCTCATCGCCCACGGGCTCGAGACTGATGTTGGGATAGACCACAAAAGGCTCGCCCGGCAGATCGAAGCGCTGCACCGCCACAACCCTGACGAGCAGGCCCACCTGCGGTCCTGCTATGCCGATGCCGTCCTGTGAGGGGTCTGTCACGGTCTTTATCATCTTCTCGCCCAGGGTGGCGAAATCCTTGCCCAGAAGCGTCTTCTCGGGCAGATTGCGGCTTTTCGACTGCAGCAGCGCCAACTCCTCCGGATTGTTTATCGTCAGCACATGCATCACGCTTCCCTCCCCCCGAATCAAACTCTTCTCCTCCTCGGAAAAGTCCTTCCCGCCCTTATCGCCATTATTGCAGGAAACAGCCATAGCCGCCAGTGTACATAAAATCAGAAGTTTTATTTGTTTCATATCATACGGTTGAATTTGTCAATATCACATTTCCATTGTTTTAGAAAATATGATTTACGATGATTCCTGTGAGAATTGCTATCGCAAAACTTGCAAAAGTTCCAATCAGAACATACTCAGTAGTACGGATTTCCTTTGCCTTGTTTAGTTCCCCAAAGCGGAAAACAGACTTGGCTGCCAACAGGAAACCGACGCCCTCGATGTTGCCAATGAGAACAAAAGAAAGAATTAATACTCTCTCAATGTAGCCAATCCATTCCCCGGCATTCGGAAGGCTTTGGGTGCTTGGAGAGCAGGGTGTCCATTTGTTGAGAAACAGGTTCAAGAATATGGACGAAGGTCTGAGCATCAGGATATAGGCCACGGCTGTAACCCATAATTTTGTGGAGTTCGCACATTCAATGCAAAACCATTCCATCTCTTGGCCAAACAGCGAAAACCACAGAACACAAATAACCAGGATGTGACATAGCTGGTCTGCGAGGAATGTACAGAGGGAGTCTCTTTGGATTTTACATTTCGCCAGGTCGATTATGAAATGACTGAAAAATATGACAG
>JABUTN010000011.1:0-18080 GCA_021443665.1 Bacteroidales bacterium
TCCTGAGCCAGGATCAAACTCTTCATTGTATATTCTTTATAATGCTAGCTTGTCCTGACGATATTTTATTTCTCAAAAGAAATAACGCTATTCTCTAAATAGGTACTTGTTGTACTTTTTTACTTGTTCTCCAATATGTCAATCAACTTTTGTTTTGTCGTTCTTTTCAAACGCGGATGCAAATGTAGCGCTTTTTTTAATATCTCCAACTTTTTTTTGAAAAAATTTTCACTTTTTCTCGGAGATTTTTTTGCCGTCTGCAGCAAACCACTCAAAATCAAGCAAATGCAGAGAGTCGTCTGCGTCCACTTTTATTGAGCACTTGTAGGTCTTTTTCCACCTCCTCACTATGGAATTGAGGAGCCCCTTGGTAAGATAGGCCTCAACCAAAGGATTTGTCTTCAATACCAGCTTCTGACGCTTCCCGTCTGCAAGCAGCTGGATAAGCGAACGCTCTATGGTCTGGTCTATGAGTATGCTGGAAGACACTTTTCCCGTACCTCCGCAAGTGGGGCAGGTTTCTTCCGTTTCTATCTCGGTGGCGGGACGGACTCTCTGGCGGGTGATCTGCATAAGTCCGAATTTGGTAAGGGGCAGGATGTTGTGCTTAGCCCTGTCGTTCTTCATCAGCTCCTGCATGTTCTTGAGCAGCTGGGCGCGATGTTCGGCCGAGTCCATATCTATGAAGTCAACAATCACTATTCCCCCCATATCCCTGAGTTTCAGCTGCCGCGCGATTTCTTCCGCCGCATTGCAGTTGACATCGAATGCATTCTGTTCCTGGTCCTTGCCGGTCTTCACCCTTGTACCGCTGTTCACATCCACCACGTGAAGGGCCTCTGTCGTCTCAATGACAAGATATGCCCCCTGTCTGATGGGCACCACCTTGCCGAAGGCGCTCTTTATCTGGCGTGTCACATCATAGTGGTCAAGTATCGGCTCGCGTCCTTTATATAGGTGTACTATCTTTTCCTGCTCCGGAAGAATCTCCGAAATGTACTCGCTCATCTGATGGGCAGTTTCCTCATCATTCACCACGATGTTGGCGAATGTGTCATTGAGCAGGTCGCGAAGCACCGCGGTGGTCTTGTTGTTTTCGGTGAACAGCAGTTTGGGAGTCTTCTGCTGGGCCATGACGGGCCAGGCGCTCTCCCATTTTTTGACGAGGCCTCTAAGCTCCGCGTCCAATACGGCAGCCTTTTTGCCCTGGGCGGCGGTACGGACTATCACACCGTAGTTTGCCGGCAGGATGCTGCATACAAGTCTCTCGAGGCGCTTGCGCTCCTCTTTCGAGTTAATTTTCTGTGAAATGCTGACTTTGTCACCGAAAGGCAACAGCACCATATTGCGTCCCGCAATGGAAATCTCGGCGCTCAGACGGGATCCCTTCGTGTTGATGGGCTCCTTCACTATCTGGACTATGATGGGCTGGCCCACTTTCAGGAAGTCTTCTATCTTGCCTTCCTTGGCCAGGAGATAGTCTGCGGTCGTGCCTGTATAGAACTGTGCGAAGTCACGGTTGGGGTTGATACCCCTTGCGAATTTGTCGAATGCATTGAAGTTCAATCCCAGATCGAGATAGTGGACGAAAGCCTCCTTCTTGTCGCCTATGTCCACAAATGCGGCATTGAGCGTAGGAAGGAGCTTTTTCACTTTGCCAAAATAGACGTCCCCAAGGCAGAACTGCCTGTCCTGAGGGTTGAGTTCCTTGAAGAGCTCGCTCAGGCGGTGGTCCTCCAACAGGGCAATCGTCGTCTCCTTGGCCGTTACATCGATGATAAGATCTTTCTCCATTATTTGACTATTGATAAAAAATAAAGCGAAGGATAGCCCCCCGCTTTAGCCATTGTTGCTGAAGAATCTAAGCAGAAGGCTTATTTCTTCTTATGTCTGTTCTTGCGCAAACGTTTTTTGCGTTTGTGGGTTGACATCTTATGTCTCTTATGCTTCTTTCCGTTAGGCATAGCTGTAAGTGATTAAGAATTGTTATTATTTTACGTTGTCTTTAATCTTGTTGAGGAACACCTTTGAAGGTTTGAAGGCGGGAATGCAGTGGGCGGGAATGATAATGGTGCTGCTGCCGACCTTCTTCATGTCACGGGCCGTCTTCTCTGCACGGCGCTTAACGATGAAACTACCAAAACCGCGAAGATATACATCCTCGTCCTTGGCCAATGAATCCTTTACGGAAGACATGAAAGCTTCTACGATTGCCAACACGCTTGTCTTTTCAACACCGGTTGCCTTTGCAATCTCAGCCACGATATCTGCTTTTGTCATAACTGTTTTTATCTATAAATTGTTAATACTGTGCTTTTTTGGGGACTGCAAAAGTATCTTTTTTTTCTGTAATTGCAAAAATTATTTTGTATCAGTCTTTTGGCACGGTGATTGACATATTAAGGCAACACTAATAAAATACTATAAAGACTGACAGAATGACATACTTTGACAAAGACCTCGAACTTGCAGATTCCAGAAATGACCAGATAAATGTGGTGCCGGTTGTGAGCATTGACACATCTCGCAAGCCATACGATGGAGAATTGCCCGATATCATCCCCATCCTTGCACTGAGGGGGGCCGTGCTGTTCCCCACCACGGTAATGCCGATTACGGTGGGCAGGGAGAAATCCGTCAAGCTGGTACGTCAGGCGTATAAGGACAACAAACCCATAGGGGCTCTGACACAGTTGGACTCATCCGTGGAAGACCCCTCGATGATAGACCTATATAATATAGGTACGCTCGCCCGCATCATAAAGATTATAGAGATGCCCGACGGCAACATCACCGTCATAATCCAGGGTCTGACAAGATTCCGCACCGTAGAGCAGCTGGCGTCCAAGCCCTATCTGGTGGCAAGGGTCGAATACCTGAAAGACATCGCTCCGGACGAGAAGGATCCGGAACTGCAGATGATTATCAGTTCCATCAAGGATGCCGCCCTCGAGGTGGTGAAACTCGCCCCCTCCCTTCCCTCGGAAGCGGGTATGGCCATCAAGAACATTGACAGCAGCGAGTTCCTGGTGAATTTCATCGCCTCGAGCGTGGACATAGAGGACCCGCTGGAGAAGATGAAACTGCTGGAGGCGGACAACATAAAGATACGCGCCCTCAAACTTCTGGAACTTCTCAACAAACAGCTTGACATCCTCAGACTGAAGGCCGACATACACAAGAAGGTGCATCAGGAGATGAACCAGCAGCAGAGGGAATTCTACCTCAACAACCAGCTCCGCACCATCCAGGAGGAACTCGGTATGGATGAGAACCAGGACATTGTGGAACTCAGGGAGAGGGCAAAGGACAAGGCCTGGCCGGACTATGTGGTGACCACCTTTGAAGACGAACTGCGCAAACTTGAGAGGACGAATCCCAATACCCCCGACTACAATATCCAGTACCAGTACTGCAAATTCATCGTGGATCTGCCCTGGTACGACATTTCACAGGACAATCTTGATCTCGACCACGCCCGCAAAGTCCTCGACAAGGACCACTACGGACTCGACACGGTCAAGGACAGAATCATCGAATATCTTGCCGTGCTCGCCCTGAAGGGGGATATGAAGTCTCCCATCCTCTGCCTCTACGGCCCTCCGGGTGTGGGAAAAACCTCTCTGGGCAAGTCAATCGCAAAGGCTCTCGGCCGCAAATACAGCCGCGTATCCCTCGGAGGACTTCACGATGAGGCCGAAATCAGGGGACACCGCCGCACCTATATAGGGGCTATGCCGGGACGCATACTTGAGAGCATCAAGCGCAGCGGCACATCCAACCCCGTCATCGTACTTGACGAGATTGACAAGGTCAGCAGCGACTTCAAGGGAGACCCCGCATACGCCCTGCTTGAAGTGCTGGACCCCGAGCAGAACAGCGCGTTCCACGACAACTATCTCGACATCGACTACGACCTGTCAAAGGTGCTGTTCATCACCACTGCCAACAACATCAGCACCATCCATCCCGCCCTTCGCGACAGGATGGAGATGATTCCGGTCAACGGATATCTCGCCGAAGAGAAGGTGCAGATTGCCAAGAGCCATCTGGTGCCCAAACAACTGGAAGCCCACGGCCTGAAGAAGAGCCAGCTCAAGTTTGCCAAGGGAGCCTTGGAGGAAATCATCGACAGTTACACCCGCGAGAGCGGAGTGCGCAACCTCGACAAACAGATTGCAAAAATAGCAAGGCGTGCGGCCTGCAAGATTGTTTCCGGTGAAACCTCCACGGTAAAGGTGGATCCTAAAGCGGCAAAGGAGATTCTCGGACTGCCCACCAATTTCCACGATATGCAGAAGGGTAACGAGGTGCCCGGCGTTGTGACGGGACTTGCCTGGACTGAGAACGGAGGCGAAATCCTCTTCGTGGAGTGTTCCGTAAGCGAGGGCAAGGGGGCGCTCAGTTCGACGGGCAACCTCGGGGATGTGATGAAGGAGTCCGCGACCATAGCCTACCAGTGGATCAAAGCCCATCCTGATATTGCCGGCCTGAGCGCAGAAGAGTTCGCCAAGAAGGACCTGCATATCCACGTGCCGGAGGGAGCCATACCAAAAGACGGGCCCAGCGCGGGCATCACAATGGTCAGCGCGATGGTTTCCGCCTTGAAAGGCAAGGCCATACGTCCGAAAGTGGCGATGACCGGAGAGATGACCCTCAGAGGCAGAGTCCTGCCCGTCGGCGGCATCAAGGAGAAGATACTCGCAGCAAAGAGAGCCGGAGTGAAGACCATTATGCTGTGCGAGCAGAACCGCAAGGACATAGAGGACATCAAGCCCGTTTATCTCGATGGTCTGGAATTTGAATATGTGAAAGAGATAGAGGATGTGCTGTCATACATCTTCAGTTAGAAATTATGAAGGTCCGGATAGAGCCAAGCTGGGCGGAAGTTCTCGCCCCCGAATTTGAGAAGCCGTATTTCGCTCAACTTGCGGCGACCCTCCACAGGGAGAAGGACGCCGGTGTGACAATCTATCCCCCCGGACCTATGATATTCAGGGCTTTCGAACTGTGCCCGCTTAATCAGGTGAAGGTTGTGATTCTCGGCCAGGACCCCTATCACGGTCCGCGTCAGGCTCACGGCCTTTCCTTTTCCGTCCCGGAAGGGATACCCGCTCCCCCCTCCCTGCTGAACATATTCAAGGAACTTGAAAACGACCTGGGCCACCCCGTGAGCCACGACCCCTGTCTTGAACGCTGGGCGAAACAAGGGGTGTTCCTGCTGAACGCTTCCCTTACCGTGCGTGCCGGGCAGGCCGGCTCGCACAGCAACATCGGATGGCAGCAGTTCACCGACGCGGTAATCAGCACAGTCAACGACAGGTGCCAAGGCGTGGTGTTCCTGCTTTGGGGCAACTGGGCCCGCAGCAAGGCCGCCCTGATTGACGGCTCCCGCCATTTCTGCCTTGAAGCCGCCCACCCCTCCCCCTTGGCCCGCGGGGCTTTTTTCGGCTGCTGCCACTTTTCAAAGACCAACGAGATTCTCCGCTGTCAGGGCAAAAGCCCCATTGTTTGGTGAAAATTTCTATATTTGCGAGTTTTTAGTATGAGCAACAAGAGAACTGCATTATATCCGGGCTCCTTTGACCCTTTCACCAAGGGGCATTATGACGTACTTGAGCAGGCCCTGCGCCTGTTTGACAGCGTCATTGTGGCCGTCGGCTGGAATATGAACAAGAACGGTTTCCTGAGCCACGAACAGCGTATGGAAATCATAGACCAGGCCGTGGCTCCCCTGAGGGACAGGGGCTGTGACATCAAAATCATCAGTTACGACGGTCTGACAGCGGACCTGTGCCGCAATTTGGGCATAGAAATCATAGTGCGCGGAGTCAGGACATCCACCGAGTTCGAGCAGGAAATGGGTATAGCCCAGGCCAACAACAAGCTGTGTGAGGGGCTGACCACCGTGATGATACCTTCCACCCCCGAACACGCCTTCGTATCTTCCAGCCTTGTCAGGGAGATTGTTTCAAATGGGGGAGACGCATCCGTCTTTCTCCCCGAGGGAGTCAACTTCAGCCAATTCTTCAAAAGATGAAACACATTTTTTCAAGCATATTCGCGGCGATGACGCTCTCCTTCATTGCGGGGGCGCAGGCGCCTGTTGCGGACTCGGTCAGGGCCAAATGGCTTGACCGTGAGGAAATTTCCCTTGTTCTCCGAATATTCGACGGCCGTGCGGCCGAGGACATCACTTCCCAAATTGATGTGCTGATCTCCTCCGGCAAAAGCCCCGAGGAGCAGGCCTGGCTTGCCCGCAACATCTACCAGTACTACCTTGACTCAAAGGTAATGGGATATGACCGTCTCTCCGTATATGTGGCGGACAACTATTTCCTCAACGGGAAACTGAAACTCGAATCTGCCGAGGAAATGACGGGAATGAAACTGTTCGCCAACCACAACAGGCAGTCCCTGGTGGGCAACAAGGCCCCCGAAATCAGCTTTGAGGATGCCAGCGGCAACATTTTCCCCGTCCTGAAATCGGACTATGACTTCACCGTGCTGTATTTCTGGGACAACGAATGCGCCATCTGCCGTCAGACCACCCCGAGGCTCCTGGACTATCTTGAAAAAATTGACAGGGACGTCAATGTGGAGGTCTTTATGGTATTCACGAAGGACGGTTCGAAGCGGGAGCAGTGGCTCGACTACTACGATGACAACATCGTCCGCAGAAAGATGCCTGAGAACGTGACCCTGCACTATGTGTGGGATCCGGACTACAAGACGGATTTCTCGATGAAATACGGTGTTCTATCCACCCCAGGCCTTTTCCTGATAAACAGCAAGGGTATCATCGTGGGCAGGCGCCTCAACGCCAACTCCCTGCGCCAGGTGGTGGACGTGTACAAGAACGCCCCCTCGGAGCTTGACGAGGTGTTCGACAACGCCTTTTCTCTTGTCACTCGTGGCACCCACGAAGAGTGTATGCCCTTGATTCACGCCAGGATAGACGCCTTCTTCAACCAGTACAAGGACAAGCCCGAATTCTTCTGCGAGATTTTCTACAGCATGTACCAGTATCTGAAGAGCCATCCCAACTATGACCTTCAGTGCGGCGCGGCCTATCTTGCACAGAAATACATACTCGACATTCCCGCATTGTGGGAGAATGTGAAGTTCACACACAGGGGCAGCAGTTCCGGAATGAACATCAGGGCCCCCTTCTCAAGCGTGAGCGAGTTTATGGAGAAGACAGCCGAGGCCGTGGATCTGTTCTGGCGCAACCCCCTCGGGGAGAAGCCGGTCGATTTGAGCCTGCGCGATGCCAAGAACAAGAAGTTGTCCATAAGTTCTCTTTTCGGTAAAACAGCCTCCGTCATCTATTTTCACACCCTTGACTGCGCGGTATGCGAAGCCACAACAGTCGAGATTGAGAGGATGAGCGGCAAATATCAGGGTATGGGTGTCGGTTTCGTGGCAGTATATGTGGGTAAGGACAAGGCCTGGAAGGACTTCGTCAAGAAACACAGCGGCAATGTCAATTGGCTCTGGGACCCCAAGGGCGAAAGCGGGATGTTCAACACCTACGATCTTGCGGACGTGCCTTCGTTGTATCTCATATCAGAGGACGGCATCACGGTGGGAAAGGATCTGAATCCCTCTTACCTGGAAAGCCTGCTCGATTACCTGACACAGTACGACGAAAAGGAAAAAGGAGGTGAGGAATGATTGTAGGATTCATCAAGGGCATCATCGTGGGCCTCCTTGCTTCCATTCCCTTAGGCCCCATAGGAGTGTTGTGCATCCAGCGCACCGTCAGCCGCGGCAAGAACGCGGGCATCTTCACAGGTATGGGTGCGGCTGTCTGCGACACTTTCTTCGCTGCGATAGCCGTCCTCAGTCTCCACCTCATAATAGATTTTATGACCACCTATGAGGACTGGGTAATGACCATAGGCGGCATCATAGTGGTGACTTTCGGTGCCAAACTCTTCACGGTAAACCCCGTGAAACTGATTTCAAGGAACGACAACAAGGCCAAGAAACTGCGCTCGAAATATGTGGGGGATTTCTTCTCCTCAGCGCTGATGACCTTCACCAACCCCGGTTCCCTGCTGCTTATGTTCGGTATGATGACACTGATGAGAATCGAGACTGCCGAGAACGCCGCCCAGGGACTGATTGCCCTTACCATAATAGGTGTGTTCATAGGATCCTCAATCTGGTGGGTGACCCTCAGTTCCGTGATCAACCACTTCCGTCAGAAGTTCCGTCTCAGGCAGCTGCTTATGATAAACCGCATCTGCGGCATCATAGTCATTGTGCTTGGAGTGCTGTCTTTCTGCAAGGGTTCCCTTCTGCTGATTGAGCATTACCTGAGCTGATGCTGAATTCACAGCCGCAGTAAAGTTGGTTGTAGAAACCGTTTTCCTTCAGCAGCGCATTCCTGCGCTCCTGAAGCCCGCCCTTTCTCCAATTCTGGTCCCAAAATACGGTCCCCTCCACCTGTGAGGCGGCCCAGGCCCCTGCGGTGTTAATCTGTTCAAGGGACTTCCAGCGCGACGAAGCCAGGGTGGTGGTAAAGACGCTGATGCCCCGCGAGGCTGCAAAACGCGCACTGCGCAGAAGCCTGAAACGGAAGCACTCAAGGCAGCGCCCTCCCCTTTCCGGCTCACACTCCAAACCCTTCACCCCTTCAAGCCAGTCTGAATGGCAGTAATCGTCATCTATGATTTCAAGCCCGAGTTTGAGGGCATAACGGCTGCATTCCTCCTTCCTGACAAGATACTCCTGCCGTGGAAAAATGTTTGAGTTCGAATAGAAAATGACGGGCGTGATGCCATTGTCCATCAAGGCCTCTATGATGGCACTGCTGCAAGGAGCGCAGCAGGTGTGCAGCACTATCCTGTCGCTTGAATCCGGGGTCCTTAGTATCATATCAGTTCAAGAGATATACGCAAACGGCGCAAATCCACTTCCAGGACACGCACCTTCACCCTTTGGTGCACCTTCAGTATTCTGCCACCCGAGCGTGAGACGTGAATCAGGCCCTGCTGTTTGATGCCAAGTTCCACAAAGGAACCGAAGGCGGTGGTATTGGTCACCTCGCCGGGCAGTTCCATACCAGGCCTGAGATCCTCAATGCCGGTGACGCTTTCGTCGAATTCCATCTTGCTATAGCTTTCGCGGGGATCCCGACCCGGTTTGTCCAATTCCAGCATAATATCCCTGAGGGTGGGCATACCCACGCTTTCAGACTGATACTGCTCCAGACGGATTTCGGAACGCAGGGCGGAAGAACCTATCAATTCGGCCACACTCGCCTTGCTGTCGGAGGCCATACGCTCCACAAGGGCGTAGCGTTCGGGATGCACCGCCGTGTTGTCCAGAGGATTGGAGGCACCCGGTATGCGCAGGAAGCCCGCGCACTGCTGATAGGCCTTTTCACCCAGGCGAGGCACCTTAAGCAACTGTGAACGGCTTGCAAAGGGGCCGTTGATCACGCGGAATTCCACGATGTTGCGGGCAAGGGCCGGTCCTATGCCGGAGACATAACTGAGCAGATAGGGGCTGGCCGTATTGAGATTCACGCCGACGGAATTCACGCAACTCTCGACCACCTGATCCAGACGTTCCTTAAGAAGACCCTGGTCCACATCATACTGGTACTGCCCCACCCCTATGGACTTGGGGTCTATCTTGACCAGTTCAGAAAGGGGGTCCATAAGACGGCGGCCGATGGAGACAGCCCCCCTGACGGTGACATCGTGGTCGGGGAACTCCTCGCGTCCCACCTCCGAGGCGCTGTAAATGGAAGCGCCGTCCTCGTTCACCGAGCAAATCTGTATATCCTCGTCAAGCGCGAGGCGGCGTATGAAATTTTCCGTTTCCCTGCCCGCGGTGCCGTTGCCTATGGCAATCACCTCAATCTCATATTCGTCTATCATCCTCATCACGGCGCTCATCGAGGCCATACGGTCGTTCTGCGGCGGATGGGGATAAATCGTTTCGTTGTGCAGCAGGGTTCCCTGGGCATCCAGGCATACGACCTTGCAGCCGGTACGGAAGCCGGGATCTATGGCCATCATCCTTTTCTGCCCAAGCGGGGCGGCGAGCAGCAACTCACGCAGGTTCGCTCCGAAGACCTCTATCGAGGCCATATCGGCCTTTTCCTTGGCTATCCTGAGAGACTCGTTTTCTATGGAGGGGTGCAGGAGGCGCTTGTATGCGTCCTCACTTGCCTCACGGAGAATCTGCGAACATTCCCTGGGCAGTTTGGGACCGGCCTTGAGTATGGTGAAATAAACATCGTCGCAGGCTCGTTGGACGTCCATCTCTATGCGCAGGGAAAGCACTCCCCTGTCCGCTCCACGCAGAAGGGCAAGCACCTGGTGCGAGGCCGCACGGCAGAGGTCGCAACTGTATCTGAAGTAATTGGCAAAGTGCTGCGCCTCATCGCTGTCCGCATCCACACCTTTGGCAAGAGAGGCCTTCAGACGGCCGTAGCGGGCATATTTTTCCCTGAGAAGATGACGCAGGGGTGCATTCTCGCTGATGCCTTCCGCCATAATGTCCTTCGCCCCGGCAATGGCATCCTCGACGTCGGGCACACTCTCACTGAGGAATTTGCGGGCGAAGCCGCGCACATCCGCGGCCTTGCCTGACATAACCGCGTCCGCAAGGGGTTCAAGCCCCTTCTCCCTGGCCACAGAGGCCCTCGTGCGCCGCTTGGGCCTGTATGGAAGATACAGGTCTTCCAACTCCACCGGATCCACACAGCCGGCGATGGAGTCTTCCAGTTCCGGGCTGAGTTTGCCCTGGGCCTCAATCGAGGCGAGTATGGTGTTCTTGCGGGCGGCAAGGTCCTTGAACAGAAGGCAGTAGTGCTGCACGGAGGCCACCTGCGTTTCATTGAGGCCTCCCGTGTATTCCTTGCGGTAACGTGACACGAAGGGCACGGTGGAGCCCTGTTCAAAGAGTTCGGCACAATGTTCCACCTGCCAGAGAGCCACCCCGAGCATTAAGGATATATGTTTCAGATATTGTTTTTCCATTATTCAGAAGACACCTGATGGAGGCGTTCACGATAGGATGAGAAAATCTTGCTTTTGGATATGAAGCCCAGATAGCGGGAATCTTCGTCAACCACGGGAAGGTTCCAGGCGCCGCTCTGCTCGAATTTTTCCATCACCGAGTCCATATGTTCGTGGACCTCCACAATCACGGGCACCTCTCTCATCAGGTTATACACACAAAGAGCGTTGTACAGATCTTGGTTGAACATCACCTCGCGGATGTCATCCAGGGAAATCACCCCGCATATATGCCCCTTGTCATCAATCACCGGGAAGAGATTGCGCTTGCAGTGGGAAACCCTGTCCACAAGGACTCCGAGGGTGTCGTTCACGCCCACGGTCTCGAAATCCTTTTCCACGAAGTCCCCCGTATTGAGTAGCGTCAGCACAGCCTGGTCGCTGTCGTGGGTAAGAAGGTCGCCGGCAACCGCGAGGCGCTTGGAGTAGATGGAATAGGGTTCGAACACACGGATGGTGGCATACGACACCACGGACGCTATAATCAGGGGGAAGAGAAGGGAATAGCCTCCCGTTATCTCGGCAATAAGGAAGATCGCGGTCATGGGGGCCTGCATCACACCCGCCATCAGGGCCGCCATACCCACAAGGGCGAAGTTAGACTCGGGCAGGGCATGGAAACCGCTGAGGTTGATGATTCTCGAGAACACGAATCCCGCCATGCCGCCCACAATCAGGGTGGGACCGAAAGTGCCGCCCACTCCGCCGCCGGCATTGGTGAATGACATTGCCGGCACCTTCAGGAACATCACGGCCGTGAAGAAAATCGGCACGAACCACTTGTATTCCGTAAGGGAGCCGAACACCATCTTAGAAGAAAGCATCTCCGAAGGTTTCCCCGCCAGAACCTGACCGAGCGGTTCGTAACCTTCTCCGAACAGAGGGGGGAAAAGGAAAATGAGGGAACAAAGTCCGACAGAGCAGATCAGCCAGCGCAGATAGGGATTTTTGTATTTCTTGAGACGGTCCTCCAGAGAAAGCGTAGAGCGGATGAAATAGAGGGACATAAAGCCTCCGACAAGGCCCAGCAGTATGTAATAGGGAATGTTCCCCAACATATAGTCCTCAATGCCCGCCGCGAATGTGACGGCCCTGCCCTGATGCAGGTAGGATATCGCCGCCGCCGTCACTGAGGAAATCAGCAAGGGGATGATGCTTGACATTGAAATGTTGAAAAGCAGGATTTCCAATGTGAAGAGGACACCCGCCATAGGAGCCTTGAATATGCCCGCCACCGCAGCGGCGGCACCGCAGCCGAGGAGTATTGTGATGTTCTTGTACGAGAGTCCGGCCTTCCTGCCAATGTTCGAACCTATCGCAGCACCCGTGTAGACTATGGGGGCCTCGGCTCCAACAGAGCCGCCGAAACTTATGGTCAGGGCGCTGGTGAGCAGGGACGACCAGGTATTATGGGGCTTTATGTTCGAATTGTTCCTTGATACGGCCTTAAGCACCCTCGTGACTCCGTGGCCGATATTGTCGCGGACCAGATAGCGCACAATCAGCAGTGAAAGCAGCATTCCGACCGCGGGGGCTATGAACTTCACCCAAGCAAGGATTCCGGTTGTGAGCGTCCCCCACACGAAATTCCCGACTATATGAATCAGTTCCCTGAGCAGCACGGCTGCACATCCCGTAATAACCCCGACTAAAACAGAGAGAATCAGCGTTAGCTGACTCTCTGATATGCTTTTGGATATGGAAGAAAAACTAATCTTCATCGGATTCTTCCTGAGGTGCCACTTCCGTACCCTCATCAGGGAATCCCTCGCCTCCGTCTTCCCCGCCTTCAGAATCGTCATCGACGTCATCATTGAACAGGGATTTCTCCGCCTCGTCATAATCATCAATCTTCACCTGTATCTTCACAAGGAAAATCGCGTCAGGAAGTTCCACATAAACACCATAGATGGGGTCACCGTTGGGCCTTTCCACCTTTATAAGGTCCTCGACATAGTCTGCATAGCCCCTGGGGTATTTTTCTTTGAAAGCGGCGGCAAGCTCGGGAGACATATTCTCATAGCTTATCACTGACCTGCGTTTTGAATCTGGTGCCATAGGAAGTGTTTACTTTGGTTTTATATTGCAATAATAATGCTTTTTTCCTTCTTGTAAAACCTTTTTTTCAAAAAATACGGATTTTTGTCTCTGCTTTCCCTTGGGGGATTTTTCAACGAAGATTTTTTTCCCGCTCCGCAACTCCCTTTCACAATAGAACATCACGGAGGAGGCTGTCATAGGGGTCGGGGTAAAATCCTGGACCTGGTCCATATAGATGCCGTCCAAAGCGGGTTTTGCCCTCAAGGCCTCCATATCCCCGAGCGTGCAGCCCGGATGCGACGAGATGAAATAGGGAACTATCTGGAACTTGCTGTCATTGCGGCGGCAGATTTTTTCGAATTCCCTGCGCAGGATCTCGAAAAGAGCGAAGGAAGGCTTGTGCATCAAGTCCAGAACGTGGTCCTCCGTATGCTCAGGGGCCACCTTCAGACGGCCGGAAGTGTGATGGAGCACCACCTCCTCAAGATAAGCGGGGCCCGACTGGTCAATAAAGCCCTTGCCGTCAAGGAAAAGGTCATATCTGATGCCGCTCCCTATATAGCTGTGGCGGACTCCCTTCACCTTGTCTATCTCGCGGTAGAGTTCCAGAAGGGCGCTGTGGTCGTGGTCCATATTGGGGCAGAGTTTCGGCCACAGGCAGGACTTGCGGGAGCATTTTTCACAGAGCGAGCTGTCTTTTCCCCTCAAGTGCCACATATTCGCGGTGGGTGCCCCTATATCGGAAATCACCCCTTTGAACGAGGGATGCGCGGCCAGGGCGCAGACCTCCTCCAACACGCTCTCCTTGGAACGGCTCTGGATGAAACGCCCCTGATGGGCGGCTATGGTGCAGAAGGCGCAACCGCCGAAACATCCCCTGTGGATGGTCAGGGAACTGAAGATCATATCAAAGGCGGGAATGCGTGCCCCCTTGTAGCGCGGATGGGGCAGTTTGGTGAAGGGCAGGGCATAATAAGCGTCCATTTCCTCCGTGCTCAGGAGGGGATATGGCGGATTCACTACCACGCAGGCCTCCCCTACCGATTCGACTATCCTCTTCGCATTGAGTCTGTTGGCCTCAAGTTCGATGGCATTGAAATTTTCCGCGAAGGCATTGCTGTCCTTAAGGCACTGCTCATAACTGTGGAGTATGATTGTGTCGTCAGACCTGAAACTTTCCGCTCCCGCCTCCATCAGGGATGCCGTCTGAGGAATGTCCCAAAGCGGAAGCCCGGCCTCCACGGCCCTTGCTATATCCACAATGGCCTTTTCCCCCATACCGTAGCTGAGCAGGTCGGCCCCGCTGTCCGCCAATACTGAAGGGTGGAGCCTGTCATCCCAATAGTCATAATGGGTGAGACGGCGCAGAGAAGCCTCTATGCCGCCTATCACCACGGGGACATCAGGATAGAGACTCTTGAGTATGCGCGTATAGACCGTCACGGCCCTGTCCGGACGGGCACCGGCCCTTCCGTTGGGAGTATAGGCATCGTCGCTGCGGAGCCGGCGGGCAGCCGTATAGTGATTGACCATCGAGTCCATCGCACCCGCATTCACTCCGAAAAAGAGCCGTGGGGCGCCGAACTTGCGGAAATCGCGCAGGTCGTCCTTCCAGCCGGGCTGTGGCACGACGGCCACCCTGTAGCCCTCGGCCTGCAGCACTCGGGCAAGCATAGCGGTACCGAAAGACGGGTGATCCACAAAGGCATCACCCGTAAAAAATATCACATCAATGTAATCCCAGCCAAGACTTTTCAGTTCCTTGACTGAAGTGGGGAACATATAGGGAGTATCGTCCTTGCGGCTCTCCATCACATACGCTCGGGGAGTTTGATTCCGAGTATGCCCATACCTTTGACCAGGGTGCGGGCTATCACGCTCAGCAGAAGCAGACGGGCCTGACGCACATCCTTGTTTTCCTCACGCAGGATGCTGACATCGTGGTAATACTGGTTGAACTCCTTTGACAGTTCGTAGCAGTAATTGGCCACCAGTGCGGGGGAATGAGCCTGACCGGCCTCCTGTATCTTGTCGGGGAAACGGCCGAGTATCTTGATAATCTCCACCTCCTTGGGGATGAACAGCCCGAGGCTTGAAACTCCTGCCTCATCCCCGGCCTGTGCGGCCTTGCGCAGGATGGAGCATATTCTGGCGTGCGTGTATTGGATGAAAGGGCCCGTATTGCCGTTGAAATCTATGGACTCCTTGGGATTGAAGAGCATAGTCTTCTTGGGGTCCACCTTTATGATGAAATACTTGAGCGCACCCAGGGACAGCATCCTGAAGAGTTCGTCCTGCTCCTTCTCATCCATATCGTTGATTTTGCCGAGTTCGATGGAGGTCTCGCGGGCGGTGTTGTACATATTTTCAATCAGGTCGTCAGCATCAACCACCGTTCCCTCACGCGACTTCATCTTGCCCTCGGGGAGTTCGACCATTCCGTATGAGAGATGGTAGATGCTGTCAGCCCAGTCGAAACCGAGCTTGCCGAGGATGAGTTTCAGCACCTGGAAATGGTAGTTCTGCTCATTTCCGACAACATAGATATGCTCGTCAAGAGAATATTCCTCAAAGCGTTTCTGGGCGGTGCCGAGGTCCTGGGTCATATAGACCGAAGTACCGTCACCGCGGAGGAGCAGTTTCTGGTCAAGCCCGTCGGCAGTCAGGTCGCACCATACGGAGCCGTCCTCCTTGCGGAAGAACACCCCGCTCTCAAGTCCCTTCTCGACAAGGGATTTGCCGAAGAGGTAGGTCTGGGACTCGTAGTAGGTGCGTTCGAACTCTATGCCCAGGGCGGCGTAGGTCTTAGCAAAGCCTTCATAAACCCAGCCGTTCATCTTTTCCCAGAGCGCCCTCACCTCAGGATCGCCCTGTTCCCATTTGACGAGCATTGCCTGAGCCTCCTTGAAGATGGGGGCCTGACGACCGGCTTCCTCCTCACTCATACCCTCCTTCACGAGGGCTGCAATCTGTTCCTTATAGATGTCGTTGAACTTCACATAATAGTCGCCGACAAGGTGGTCGCCCTTGATGCCCGTGCTTTCGGGGGTGGCGCCTCCGGCGGTCTGCTGCCAGGCCACCATTGACTTGCAGATGTGTATGCCCCTGTCATTCACCAGGTTGACACGGATCACATTGTGGCCGCAGGCCTTCAGCAGGGAAGACACGCTCGAGCCGAGCAGATTGTTGCGTATGTGTCCGAGATGCAGGGGTTTGTTGGTATTGGGGGAACTGAACTCGACCATAATCGTACGGCCGGTGGGAGCGCCCTGACCCCAATCGGGGGTCTCAGCCATTTCCTTGAAGAGTCCGCCCCACATCACGGGAGAGAACTTGATGTTCAGGAAGCCTTTGACTACATTGAAGGACTCTATTTCAGGGCATTTCTCCTGCAGGTACTTTCCGATTTCCTCCCCCGTGGCATCGGGAGCTTTGCGGGATATTTTCAGGAAAGGGAAGGTCACGACAGTCAGGTCGCCCTCAAACTCCTTCCTTGTGGCAGTGACCTGCACGGGCAGACCCTCAGCCCCATAAAGGGAAGCAAGCGCCTCCTGGACCTTTTGCGTCAGATATAACTCTGTATTTATCATTGCATTGCCTATTTCAGACCCCTGTTCTTGAGCAGAGGCTCGATGCCGGGCTTACTGCCGCGGAAGTTGACATAAAGGGTCATCGCGTCATCCTCGCCGGCGCGTGCAAGCACCTCATAACGGAACTTGCGGGCCACCTCCTGATTGAAGATGTCACCTGTTTCCTTGAAGGCCTCGTAGGCATCGGCGTCAAGCACCTCAGCCCAGATGTAGCTGTAATAGCCCACAGTGTAACCTCCACCGAAGACGTGGCGGAAGTATGTGCTGCGGTAGCGTGAGGGGATCTGGGAAAGCAGGCCCCTGTCACCGAGGGTCTTGTCCTCAAAGGCATTCACATCAAAGCCGTCGGGAATCTCGTCAAGCAGGTAGTAGTCCATATCCAGAAGCGAGGCGGCAAGATACTCGGTAGTGGCGAAGCCCTGGCCGTATTTGCCGGATTTGTCAAGTTTCTCGACAAGTTCTGCGGGTATCACCTCGCCGCTCTTGTAGTGGCGTGCATACTGATTGAGAACCTGGGGCTCAAATGCCCAATGCTCGTCAATCTGTGAAGGAAGTTCCACAAAGTCACGCACGATTCTGGCGTTGCCGTTGTATTTCACATCCTGGAGGAGGCTCTGGAGGGCGTGTCCGAACTCGTGGAAGAAGGTTTCCACCTCGTCGGGGCTGAGCAGGGCGGGGTCATCTCCGATGGGTCTTGTGAAGTTGCCCACAATGGAAACGATGGGAACGACTCTCTTGCCGTCCTTGTAGGTCTGCTCGCGATAGCCGCCGCACCAGGCACCGCCTCTCTTCAGGCCGGGACGCTCGAACATATCCATAAAAAGGACGCCGAGTGTGGAACCGTCAGCATCCTTGCACTCGAAGGCGAGGGCGTCGGGATGGGGCACGGGCACATTGTCCAAAGCGGTGAAGGTGATGCCGTAGAGATGGTTGGCGACATAGAATATGCCGTTCCTCACATTGTCAAAGGCGAAATAGGGACGAAGCTGGTCCTCGCTGAGCTCGTATTTTGCGGCCTTGGCCTTTTCAAAATAATATCTCCAGTCGGCGGCAGTAATCTCTTCGGGCCTGATGCCGTCCTTGGCCGCAAGGGGATACATATCCTTGAGTTCGGCCTTTGCGGCATTGAGGGCGGGGGTCCAGATCTGCTCCAGAAGGCTCATCACGGCCTCGGGAGTCTTTGCCATACGCTCCTCAAGCACCCACTCCGCATAGTTGTCCGCACCCATAAGCAGAGCCTTTTCCTTCTGCAGGCGGACAAGGGAGATTATGATTTCCTTGTTGTCATACTCATTATTGCGGTTACACCTGTTGAGGTATGCATCCAAGATTTTGCTGCGCAGCTCCCTCTTGGCACTGTTCTGCAGGAAGGGCATAATGCTGGCATTGTCAAGGGTGAACACCCAGC
>JABUTN010000011.1:18325-23522 GCA_021443665.1 Bacteroidales bacterium
TGGTCGGGGCGCAGGTTGAGGCTCTCTCTCTGGTCATAGACCGCCTTCACCCTGTTGAAAAGGCGTTCATCGAGGGAGATGCGGGTGGAGTATTCACTGACTATGGGAAGAAACTCTTCCTCCACCGCGTTGATTTCATCGTTTGAATTGATATTGGTCTCGCTGCCGAGAACGGCATAAATGCGTCCGATAAGTTCGCCGGAACGGTCAAGAGCCTCCACCGTATTTTCGAATGTGGGGGCCTCGGGGTTGGTGGCTATGGCCTCAATTTCGGCCTTGTGCGCTTTGATGGCTTCGGGAATGGCCTCACGGTAATGTTCGGGAAGAATCTCCGAGAAGGGAGCTATTCCGAAAGGGGCGTCCCACTCCTTGAGGAGGGGGTTCTTGTTCTGACACGAAACAACGGCTGCGAATGTCATGGCAGCAAATAAAAGTTTTTTCATAGTTTTTTATCCAAGGTATGCTTTGAGCAGTTTGCTCTTGTTTGACTGTCTGAGGCGACGGATGGCCTTCTCCTTTATCTGTCTCACGCGCTCGCGTGTGAGGCAGAACTTCTCGCCTATTTCCTCAAGGGTCATCTCAGGGACGCCGATGCCGAAGAAATACTTGACTATGTCACGCTCACGCTCGTGGAGGGTGGATAGGGCACGGTCTATCTCCTTTGCCAGGGACTCGTTGACAAGTCCGCGGTCCGCATTGGGGGAGTCGTCATTGACCAGCACGTCGAGAAGCGAATTGTCCTCGCCGTCCACGAAGGGGGCGTCCACAGACACGTGGCGGCCCGAAACGCGGAGAGTGTCGGCTATCTTTTCGCGGGGGATGTCGAGCATCTCGGCGAGTTCCTCCGGTGAAGGAGTGCGCTCGTGTTCCTGCTCAAACTTTGAGAGGGCTTTGTTTATCTTGTTCAGCGAGCCCACCTGGTTAAGGGGCAGACGCACGATTCGCGACTGCTCCGCAAGGGCCTGCAGGATGGACTGGCGGATCCACCATACTGCGTAAGATATGAACTTGAATCCCCTGGTCTCGTCAAACTTCTCGGCCGCCTTTATCAGGCCGAGGTTGCCTTCGTTGATAAGGTCGGGCAGGCTGAGGCCCTGGTTCTGATACTGCTTTGCCACCGAAACGACGAAACGCAGGTTGGCCTTGGTCAGCTTCTCAAGGGCTGCCTGGTCCCCCTGGCGTATCCGTTGTGCAAGTTCTACTTCTTCTTCCACCGTGATAAGCGGCTCGCGGCCGATCTCCTGAAGGTATTTGTCCAACGAGGCGCTTTCACGGTTGGTAATCGATTTGGTTATCTTAAGTTGTCTCATATATAAATTTTGCGTGTACTCTCTCTACAGCTTCAGTTCGTTGTAGTAGATGGTGCCGTCGGTGTTCACAGCCTCAATCAGGATTGTGCCTGAGGACCTGCGGATGACCTGGGCCACCTCTGAGGGAGTCGAAACGCTCTGGCGGTTGAGGTAGGTGATTATCATTCCCTCCTTAATGCCGGCATCCTTCATCCTGCCCTTCTCCACAGAAGCGACCTTCACGCCGTGGGACAATCTGAGTTTTCGCAGGGACTGCTCGGGAGCGGGCACAAGTGTCGCTCCGAACACATTTATCTTCTCTGCGGCGGCGACGACATTCTCATTCTCGCCACTCTCCTTTCCCTGGAGTTTTGCGTTGATGGTCAAGCGGTCTTTGCCACGGACAACGGTCAGGGACAAAGTGTCGTCAGGACTGTACCTGTTGACTATCTCCTGAACCTGTGAGGGTGAGGTGACGCGGGTTGAGCCTATTGCCACGAGCACATCCCCTGCCTTCACACCTGCCTTCTGGGCGGCTCCTCCTTCCACTACTTCCGCTATATATACGCCGTCGGAAAGAGAAAGTTTCATTTCATCCTTTATTTTGTCGCTGTTTTTCACCATTGAAATGCCGAGCATGCCGCGACGTACGGAACCGTACTTGATGAAGTCATCGGTAATCTTCTTGGCGATATTCACGGGCACTGCGAAAGAGTAGCCGGAATAGGAGCCCGTCTGTGAAATGATGGCTGTGTTGATTCCGACAAGTTCACCGCGGATGTTCACAAGGGCGCCGCCGCTGTTGCCGGGATTTACGGCCGCATCTGTCTGGATGAAGGACTCAATCTTGAACTCGCCCGTGTTGTTGGGCATCGAACGACCCTTGGCGCTCACGATGCCGGCTGTGATGGTTCCTGTCAATCCGTAGGGGCTGCCGATGGCAAGCACCCACTCGCCCAGGCGGAGATTGTCCGAATTGCCCAGAGGAATCACGGGAAGGTCTTGCGCATCAATCTTGATCAGAGCTATGTCCGTGGCGGGATCTGTGCCTATCAGCCTGGCTGTGAAGACCTTGTCGTCATCAAGCGTAACCTCTATCTCGTCAGCGCCCGAAACCACGTGGTTGTTGGTGACGATGTAGCCGTCCTGGGAAATAATCACACCGGAGCCGCTGCCCACCTGTTCGCGTGGCATACCGTATCCGCCGCCACCACCGAAAAAGTACTCGAAGATGTCAGGCATTTCCTGTGCCTTCGAGCGTTTCACGACTTTGACAAAAACGACACCCTTGACTGACTTTTCGGCAGCGTAGGTAAAATCCGGATACTCCGAGCTGATTGTACAATTCTGCACCTGGGCCCCCTGCAGAGGGGAATCCGCAACAAGTTCGCTTGTCTGATAAGAGTTGCCTTTGCTTTTCAGGACCGCATCCCTGACCGCGAATGTGGAAAGGGTGAGAGCCCCTATCACCACCAGTGAGATTAAAATGTTTCTTTTCATATTGCTGTTTCTTAAAATTTTTCGAATTGTTTCCAGATTGGCAAATTATATGCCAAAACTTTTTTTATATTTGCACTTAGCTACATTTGCATAAAACGACAAAAAATACAGACAGAAATGAAGTTCAAAGTATCAAGCGCAGAGTTGCTGCACAGCCTTTCATCCGTTTTGAGGGTCATCGTCAACAAGAGCACGTCCCCCATTCTGGAAAATTTCCTTTTCGTCCTCAGTGAAGACTCCCTGGAGGTCACGGCCGCAGATTTGGGCATGACAATGAAGATACGCGTCCCCATCGCCGAAGTTGAGGAGACCGGCAGCGTGGCTGTACCCGCCAAAATACTCACCGACACTCTCAAGGAGTTCCCCGACATACCCATCGCCTTCTCCACCGGCATCGCCAACAACACCCTCGAACTCAAATGGCAGAGCGGTGTTGCGAACATCCCCGTGTTCCCCGCCGAGGACTACCCCGCCCTTGCGGCCATCCAGGGCGATTCGACAAAGGTTACCCTTCCGGCTGACATTCTGCTTGAGGGCATCAACGACACCATCTACGCCACGGCAGACGAAGAGGTGCGCCCCGTGATGAACGGCATCTTCGTGGAGCTGAACCCCGACAGCCTCGCATTCGTGGCCACGGACTCCCACAAGCTCGTATGCTACAACCGTCTGGACATTGCGACTGAGCAGCCCGCCTCCTTCATTCTGCCGAAGAAGCCCGCTTCCATTCTCCGCACCATCCTGCCCAAGGCTGAAAGCGACATCACCATCCAGTTCGACACCAAGAACGCATACTTCACCTTCGACTCCACCATCGTGGTCTGCACCCTCCTCGAAGGCAACTATCCCGCCTACAGGAGCGTTATCCCCACGAACAACACCAACAGGCTCTATATCCAGAGAACAGAGCTGCTCAACAGCGTGAAGCGAGTCGCCGTATGCGCCAACCCCGCCACCGCAATCCTGAAATTCTCGCTCTCATACAACCAACTCACCATCTCATCCCAGGACCTGAGCATCTCCGTTTCAGCCAACGAGACCATCCCCTGCGAATACGACGGCACTGCAATGAACATAGGCTTCAAGTCGTCCTTCATAGTGGATGTCCTGAGCAACATACCCTTCGACAACCTCTGTTTCGAACTGTCTGACAGCGCCAAGGCCGCGCTGATTCTCAACGGTGGCGAGAAAGAGCCCAACGAGGAAATCAAGACCCTGCTAATGCCTGTCAGAATACCCGTATAACGACAGATGAAACTCAAGCTCAAGAATCCCCTGCTGTTTTTCGACATCGAGAGCACGGGAACAGACATCGCCACGGACCGCATCATCGAACTGTCAGTGGTGAAGGTGCATCCTGACGGGCACAAGGACATTAAGACAAGGCGCTTCAACCCCACAATCCCCATCAAGCCCGAAGCCCAGAAGGTGCACGGAATCAGCAATGAGGATCTCAAGGACGAGCCCCAGTTCTACCAGATGGCCAAATCGCTCGCCCAGTTTATGAAGGGCTGTGACATAGCCGGCTACAACTCCACCAAGTTTGATGTTCCCATGCTGGTGGAAGAGTTCCTCCGCGCCGAGGAGATACTCGGAAGCAGCATAGACATCGATCTGCGCAAGCGCAAGATGGTGGACGTCCAGGTCATATTCTTCCAGATGGAGCCCAGAACCCTCACGGCCGCCTACCAGTTCTACTGCGGGAAAGACCTCACCCAGGCCCATTCCGCCGAGGCGGACACCCTTGCCACCTTCGAAGTGCTTGAGGGCCAGCTGGAACGCTACGGAGACAAACTCCAGAACGACATAGACTGGCTTGCCGACTTCACCACACGCACCCGCAACCTCGACTTTGCAGGCAGGATTGTCCTGAACGAAAAAGACCAGCCCGTCTTCAATTTCGGCAAGCACAAAGGCCGCCTGGTGGATGATGTCCTCAATCTGGAGCCCACCTATTACTCCTGGATGATGAACGGGGACTTTACCCGTGACACCAAGAAGGTGCTTACCCAGATAAAGCTTGGCAATCTGTAGCATCCCCGACCTATGAATATTATAGTGGCGCCCCACGGCGGCTCCGGCTTTCTGTTCAGGCCTGACTCCACAATGATCAGGGCTCTGGAGGAGTATTATATCCCGGACTTCGTTGAGGGACTGGCCATCTGCCCCTTCGTGTGTTTCAAGACCCACAAGGCGGGCAAGACCGTGGCAAAGCGCTTCGTGCAGCGCTTCATAGGCGACTGGACTCTGGGCGTGTTCCTGTATCCGACCCTGAAAGGACAGGACAGATTCAATCCAGTCACCATAATGATGCAGCAGTGCCTTGATTACACCACCATCATACCGAATTCATTCAGGGGGCTTGAAGACTATCCTCCCGCTCCTGTTGAAATCACCTGCGGCGGATA
>JABUTN010000011.1:23602-33597 GCA_021443665.1 Bacteroidales bacterium
ATCAGAACCGGGGACTTCTTCGCCTTCGAACTCTGCCCTCCGATTGCGGTCGAGGCAGGAAAACGCTATGCCTGCCCTGATGTGTTCAATCTTGTGATAAAATAGAAGCCACCGCACTGCGGGCTGCAAGGACTCCGGTGGAAAAGGCGATCTGCAGATTGTAGCCGCCCGTATCCGCATCCAGGTTGAGCAGTTCACCGGCAATGTACAGGCCGGAACATTTTTTCGACTCCATAGTTTTGCGGGACACCTCTTTAAGACTCACCCCGCCCTGCGTGACCACACATCTCTGGTACCCCACATAGCCGCCAATCGGGAATCTCCATTCCTTCAGTCTCACGGGAAGATTCATCGGAGAGAGGTCAGTATTCGCCCGCATAAAGGGAGCGACAAGAGCGCCCGGCATCAGTTTCAGCAGATACTTTGACAAGGGGCGGCTGGGGTCATATTCCCTCGTAATCCGGTCGCGCAGCTTTTCGAGGGAAAGACCGGGCTTCAGGTCCAGCACAAGGGCCACCTCCGAGCCTTTGTCAAGGGAAAGCACGGCCTCGCGGGAAAGCCTGAAGCCGATTGATCCCTCCATTCCTCCCTCGGTAAAACTCATATCCCCGAGTTCACACCTTCTGAGGAGCCCGTCCACATACAGTTCGAGTTTCACATTTTCAAGGTCTATCCCCGCCAGAGACACATCATATCTCTTGGGAGTCAGGGCCGTAAGGGAAGGGAGGGTTTTCACTATCGAGTGTCCGAAAGAACTTGAAATCGTATAGCCCGCCCCCGTGGAGCCGGTTGACGGGTAAGAGAGGCCGCCGGTAGTCAGGACAACGGTCCTGCCGTATATCACGGAAACCAGAGACTGGTGCGAAATCACATCCAGGGCAAAACTGCCCTTGCCGAGACTTCTGACATTCTCAACCTCCGTGTTGCACAGGATTTCCACATTGCCGCGCTCGAGACAGGCCTGCAGGGCGTCCCTGACCGTGGCGCTTCTGCCGCTTGCCGGGAACAGCCTTTTTCCCCTTTCCTCCACCGTGGCCACGCCCAGGGACTCGAAGAAATCCCGGACATCCGTGTTGGAAAAGTCGAAGAACGCCTTCTTGAAGAAAGATGCATCGGGATGTATGTGCGAAGAGAAGTCATCCCACAAGGACATATTTGTGATATTGCAGCGTCCTTTTCCGGTTATGAGGATTTTGCTTCCGGGTCGTGAATTTTTCTCTATCACCGCAATTTTCAAGCCTGTAGATGCTATCAGGCAGGCACCCATCAGACCGGCAGCTCCTCCCCCGACAAAAATCACGTCGTAGCTGTTAGCGTTCATAAATTCGGACTAATAAAAATTTTTACTACATTTGCGCTCCAATTCAAAGCCTCATTAGCTCAGCGGTAGAGCAGCTCATTCGTAATGAGCAGGTCGCCGGTTCAAATCCAGCATGAGGCTCTTTTTATGCAATAACAAAAAGGCAGATCTGTAAGCCGAGTTCTGTCACCTCCCAAGGGAGGGTCCCCATCATTTATCTGAGCAGCCTACCCCCCGACAACGGGCGAGCAACCCTTGACTGTCGGTATATTTGGCCTTGCAGGCCGCAGGCGCGTACCCCGGAAGTGTCGCCACTGGCGGTCGGGAGCTCTTGCCTCCCGTTTTCACCCTTACCCCAAAGGGGCGGTTGTTTTCTGTTACGCTCGTTCCGCAAAGTTACCTCTGCCTGTGCTTTCCACAGTGCGGTGCTCTACCCTGCCCGGACTTTCCTCAGGACCCGGAGGTCCCGCGATGGAGCGATCTGCCTTCAGTTATTGTATTTCCTGTTCTTTCTCAAGTTGCGTTCCAGTTCCCTTTTCTGCCTCCAGGTGACCTGAGGCATCAGGTCGCATTCCCTGTGACAACGCGCATCATAGTTCCATATACGCGCCACACAGTAGTTGGCGTGCTCACAGGGGCTGCAATGTCCCGGGTCCTCCCTGAGTTTGTTCACGAACTCCGTGTCATAAACCAATGGACGTGCCATCTCCACGAACTCGAAACCCTCGTCAAGCACCTTGTCTATGATTTCGCGCGAGTTCAGGCCACCCACCAGGGCCAGAGGCATCTTCAGGGCCTTGCGGAACTTGCGGGCATCCTCAAGGAAGAACGCTGGTTTGAAAGGCTCGTCCTTCACGAGGAACTTGCCCACCATATTTATTCCTAACTTGAGCCACCAGAGCCTCCAGGGCATATAGTCAGTCAGACTGTGAATCGGCATCCTGCCCTTCATCACATACATCGGAGCCTTGCTCACGAAGCCGCCGCTCAACACGAGGCAGTGCACGCCGAGTTCCTCAAGTTTGAGGGCCACCTTCACGCAGTCATCCACCTCAAGACCGCCCTTGAAGCCGTCCCGGGTGTTGACCTTCGCCATCACCGCAATGTCATCACCAGCCACCTTCAGACACTCCCTGAAGACCATCTCCATAAATTTCATACGGTTCTCGAGCGGGCCTCCGAACTCATCCTTGCGATGGTTGGTATAGGGGGACAGGAACTGAGAAATCAGATAGCCGTGTCCCGCGTGAATCTCCACCGCGTCAAAGCCGCTTTCCTTCGCAATCCGCACCGCGTTGCCGAAGTCTAGCACCACCTGATCTATCTCCTCCCTTGTCAGACCGTGGACGAAGGTGGGCGAATACATATTGAATCCGCTGCTGGCACCCACTGGTCTCTGCCCACAGTACATACGGTGCGACATATTGCCGCAATGGCCAAGCTGGATGCGGGCTTTAGCCCCGTTCCTATGGATGGCATCCGTCAGTTCCCTCAACTCGGGAATAATCTCGTCACGCATCCACAGCTGACGGTGGAACGACAGGGCACCCTTGCAGACAGCGGCATAGGCCACTGAGGTCATACCCACCCCACCCTTTGCCACAGCACTATGATAATCAATAAGTTGCTGGCTCGGTCTGTGATTCGGCGCCATACCCTCATAAGCTGAGGCACGAATTGTGCGGTTACGCAGTTCAATGGGACCTATTTTGGCCGGAGTGAAAAGAATGTCGGACATTGTGTTTCAGTATAAGCGTGAATAGCGCGCAAAGATAAGATTTTTAACTAAATTTGCCCATCGCCATGAAAAAGATTTTCAGTGTCATAATCCTTGTCTGCCTGGTGCTTCCGCTTTCGGCGAAGGCCCGCCAGATGCGTGCCATTGCCGTCAGGACATACCCTCACGACGTGAGTTCCTTCACGCAGGGGCTATTCTTCCACAACGGAGTACTCTATGAGAGCGTCGGGCAGTACGGCTCTTCCGCCATTATGAAAACCGACCTGAAAAGCGGAAGGCAGACGCAGAGGGAAGACCTCCACCGCAGGTACTTTGCAGAAGGGTCCTGTTCCCTCAACGGAGTGATATACACCCTGACCTGGCAGGAGGGTACCTGTTTCGTGTATGACCCCGAAAGCCTGGAGACCATCAGTTCGTTCAGATACTACGGGGAGGGCTGGGGGCTGACCACGGACGGCAAATCACTGATTTCGTCGGACGGCTCGGCCACACTCATCTGGCGGGATCCGGACACCTTTCAGGAACTTTCAAGCAAGACGGTCACGCTCAACGGAAAAGCGCTCAGTCTGCTGAACGAACTCGAATGGATAGACGGGAAAATCTGGGCCAATGTCTATGGTTCGAACAACATCGTGGTCATAGACCCCGAAACGGCGCAGGTGGAGCAGGTGATAGACTGCAGCGCCCTGCCCTCCTTCCCCAAGAGGGAGATTGAGAACGTGCTGAACGGCATCGCCGCAGACCCCGCCACCGGAAAGATTTATGTCACGGGCAAACTCTGGCCCACCCTTTACGAAATCAGAGTTCAGGCGAAGTGACGACGTAGGTGTGGAACTTGCCGGACTGTTTCGAGTTCAGCACAATCACCCTCGCGCCGTTGGGTTTCAGATTGTTGTACACTTCGTTCGTGCCTGAATAGCGGCCATAGCACAACCATACATTGTGATACTTGACCTCATAGTCGTTGTCGTGGTCGTGCCCCACAAAGAAGGCCTTGATGTCCCCCCTGTCGCAGGCGGCGAAGAACATTCCGCTGTTCAGCTGAGGTGCGCACTCCTTTTCAAGCCTGTTCCCCTTGTACTTGCAGATAGCGCTTGCCATCGCATATTCCGGAAGGGGGATATGGAAAAACATCATTCCCGGCACCTTGCCTCCGAACAGGCGTTCGAAGCGCTCTGAACGTCTTTTGTACCAGTCAATCCTGTCCGGGGCGATGTAGGCGTAGCCGTCATCTATGTCGCTCATCGAGCCGGAATCGATGAAATACAGCACCCACGAGGGTTTCCCCTTGGCGTCCTTGACAACGAGGTCGAAATTCGGATCGCCGCTCACGCCTATCGTGCTGCGGCTCAGGCACAGGCTCTCCTTGGATATATGTTTGAGGAGTTCCTCGTTGCCCAATCCCTGCTCGCAGTCGTGGTTTCCGAACACTATGGCATAAGGGGTGTCATATTTTCTGAGCACCACCGCAAGGCTGTCCAGAATCTGCTTGGGATGACTGTCGAATATCAGGTCGCCCGTAATCACTATCAGGTCGGGTTTTTCCTGCTCCATCACATAATCCAGGTTGGAGAGGCACCTGCGGTTCTTTTCCATATTGCGCACCAGATGCAGGTCCGTGAACTGCACAATCTTGAAAGTCCCATCCTCCCTGTAACTCAAATCAGTTTTTTTCTTGACCTCGATCGCAGCGGCGGGACAAGACAGGAAGAGCAAAGTAATGAGCGTGAATACTATGGAAAAATGTTTCATATCTTCTGTTTTTTAGCGCACAAAGGTAAAAAATAATAACTTTGTTCTTGCATCAAAAAGGGGAATATGTCATCAAAGCTCATAAAATGGCCCATAAAAGTCCTGTTGTGGACCGTCGGCACCGTATTGGGGATAACGGTCATCGCCGCAATCAGCATCCAGATAGCCCTCCGGCCCAAAGTGATGACCGGCATTGTCAACCAGGTGTCGGCAACTATGCTCACTGACAGTGCCAAAGTGCATTTCGGCGGGATCAGGCTCTCCATAGTGAAGAACTTTCCGAGGGTTTCGCTGAAGGTCGACTCCGTGACTGTGATTTACCCCACGGGCACATTCACCGCCCCTTACGTCAAGCCCGCTGTCGATTCCTCCGCCCGCAGGCAAGCCGGCAGAAACGCACGCTCCGGACGACGGCTGAGCCGTCAGGACAAGGGACGCGGCGAGGTCTATGACACCCTGATGACCCTCAAGTCCCTCCTGGTCGCATTCGACGCGATGGAGTTTTATCTCAATAAAAGCGTCCACATTCCTATTCTGGAGATGAAGAGCCCGCGCATCTTCGTCCACAGATACGGAGACAGATACAATACGGATGTGATAAAGCCCCTCGCCGGCATTCTCACAGAAAAGAAGGACAGTGTGGAAAAGGCCGACACCACGGGCGGCAATCTCGCCTTCAGGCTTGACCGCATCCGCCTGACGGAACGCCCCGACATAGTGTTCACCGACCCGGAAGACACCCTGGAGCTGGAGTTGAGGCTGCGCAAGATGCTCTTCAAGGGAGCCATCGGCTACGATTCCCTGGGTCTTGCCGTAAATGACATAAACTTTTCCCTCGACACTATGACGGTCTCCGGACTTTATCTGAAGGACTCCCTCAATTTCACGGTCAGCAAGTTGAATCTTGAAGAGAAGGATGCCTCTTACGACTTTGAAGTCAAGTCACGAGCAAGGCTCCGTTCGGCGGTCCTGGGCAGGCTCCGCGTGCCGATGGACTTCTCCGGACAGGTGTCCTTTCCCACGGCGGGAGTGTTCACGGACCTGAAAATCAAGAATTTCAAAGCCAATGTGGCGGGCCTTCCCTTTGACAGCAAAGCCTTCAGCTTCAAACTCCTGTCCAAGGGAGCAATGCAGATTGACGGGGACCTTCACGTACGTAAAGCCAAGATTTACGACATCGCAAAGGAATTCGAACAACTTCTGCCCTTCGAGAGCAGCATTCTCGGGCAAAAGGCCAGCGTGAACGCCGACTTGAAGGCCAAGGGCGTTTTCCACGCCGCCACCCACAAGATGCCGGACTTCAATCTGGAGTTCGAACTTAACGACATTGACCTCAACCGCCCCCAGGACAGCATCATAGCCGTGCTGCCGAATCTCAAACTGCACGCCCATCTCCAGAAATCCAAGGGAGGCGAGGGAGAGGAACTCTACTCGGAAGGAGACAGATATGCCTGCATCACCCTTGATGCCGACAGCGTCAATTTCCAGTACAAGGATGCCCTCAAGGCCATAGCCAGGAAACTGGCCGTGGATGCGAAATCCACCCTTATCTTCAAGAAAGGCATTGTTCCCACGATGAGGGGAAGCATTGAGGCGGAGCATTTTGTGGTGGAGGATTCCAGGTCGTCCCGCCTGAACATACGCAAGATGAGCAATCTTTTCACTGCCACGCCCAAGGAGAGCAACTCCGAGGTCCCCGTGCTGAAACTCAAGCACGAGTCGCGCTCGATTTCCCTGCGCACACCTGGCAACTCCCTCAGGATGAACAGGCCAGCCGTGGACTTCACCGCGGTACTCAACACAGTGGAGAAACGCCAGAGGGCGGCGCGTCAGCTCGACTCCCTCCAGCTCCTGTATCCCGACATAGAACGCGACTCGCTCCGTGCCCACGACAGGAAGATGCACCCCACTCAGAGACGCAACGGAGGCGGTAGGGCTGTTGAAGATGAGGAGTTCGCCAAAAAGAACATAAGGCTCGACCTTGGGGAAGAGTTCAAGAAGTACTTCAGGGACTGGAACATAGACGGAGCCATAGCCGTGAGCAGGCTGAACCTGAACAGCCCCTACTTCCCTCTGAAGACAAGGCTCAGCGACCTGAGGATGCACTTTGACAACAACACCTTCGACCTCGGAGAGTTCTATCTGACGGCCGGCAGTTCCTCACTCGCAGCCGGGGGCACCGTCAGCGGCCTGCGCCGCGTACTCCTGAACCAGGGACGGCTCAACCTTGCCCTCTCCGTGGCCACGGACAGTCTGGACGTCAACCAACTCCTTAAGGCAGTCGCAATCGGCCAGAGCCTTGACAGCACCAAGCGAAGCGAGGTGCTCGCCCTCTCCGAACAGGATGACAATTCAGGCGGAGACTTCCTCGTCAGCGACACCACCGCTGCCGTCAGCATTCCCACGCTCATCCTCCCGGGCAACATAGAGGCAATCGTCAGCATCAAGGGGCGCAACATCCGCTATGATGATTTCAAAATCGATACCTGTTCGTCCTCCATCGCCTTGAAAAACAGGCGTTTGAGGATAGTGCAGACTGAGGCCTCCACCAATCTCGGCCGTATGGACTTCGAGGCCTACTATGCCTCCGTGAGCAAACAGGACATAGGCGCGGGCTTCAACCTGGAAGTGCGTGAGGTGAGCGCCGCCAAGATAATCGGAATGGTTCCGTCCGTTGACACCCTCGTGCCGCTGCTGAAGTCCTTTGACGGCCAGCTGGCCCTCACCGTAGCCGGTATGCTCTCGCTTGATCCCGCGATGAAGCCCATCAACAACAGCGTCAGGGGAATCATAAGGATAGAGGGCGACTCCCTCGTCCTCAACGACACCAAGGACATGCAGACCATTCTGCGCCTGCTGCGCTTCAAGGAGAGGGACCGCCTCAATGTGAAGCACCTTTGCATAGAGGGGCGCATAGAGGACGAGAAAATCGAGATTTTCCCCTTCCTGTTGACCCTCGAGAAATACAATCTGGCGCTTTGCGGAGTGCAGAATTTCAACAATTCCTTCAACTACCACGTGTCCCTGTTCAAATCCCCGCTGCTGGTAAAGTTGGGTGTGGATATGAGCGGAAACTCCTTCTCCGAATCCAAGTTCAAGCTTGTTAGGGCAAAATACCGCAATGCCGACCTGCCCAGTTTCAGCACGAGCATAGACCTGACGCGCACGGAGTTGAGTTCCTACATCAACGGCATACTCGATGCCCAGCGCAAGGCCAACCAGGAAAGGAGCGGCAAACTGACCAGGCTTGACCAGGCTCTTGAGAACGCCAATTTCGTGAATCAGGCCACCACGGCCTCCGATTCACTCTCGGCGGAAGAACAGCAGACTATACGTTAGGGCCCAGGAACTCCCTCAAGAGTGAAGTGAAGGGTATCTGACGGTCATCCACAGGAACAAAATAGTGCAGGAAATGCATCAGTCTGTGCGCCTCGGCGTATTCGGCTTTGTTCTTGGGCACAGTTGAAAGAATCTGCTCAGCCCTTGTGCGCAACACTGCGAACTCTATCAGATAGGAAGAGTTGAACATCGTGTCGGCCGTTTCCTGATAGGGGCGTATCCACTTTTCCTCCCCCTCGCATACGCTTGGCCACTGTCTGATGGTCTCCATAGCGCTGAAATAGCCCTTCGTGTAATCCCTCATTATTCGGCGCAGAAGGCGTGTGTCGGTGGGAGGGATTGTGTTGTGGTTGTCAAGGGAAACACTGGTGAGGGTGTTGATGAAGATGCGGTACTTGTATTTGTCCTCGACGGAGGGAAGCAGGAGCGGATTCAGCGCGTGAATGCCTTCTATGAGGATTATGCTGCCCTTGGTGAGTTTGAAGGACTTGCCCTTGTATTCGCGCTTTCCGGTTACGAAGTCATATTCGGGAATGTCTATCCTTTCGCCCGCAAGTACCTTAAGCATATCTGACTCGAGCATCGCGTGGTCAACAGTGTCGAAGTGGTCGAAATCGTACATCCCGTTGGGTAGCTTCGGTGTTTCCACCCTGTTCACGAAATAATCATCCGTGGACAGGGATAGGGGGTGCAGGCCGCAGGCCTTGAGCTGGACGCTCAGACGGTTGCAGAAAGTAGTCTTGCCGCTGCTGCTCGGTCCCGTGATCAGGACGATCTTCAGCGGGTTTTCAGGGTCGTTATAGCGTTTTTCTATCTCCTCGGCTATCTTCACAATCTTCCTCTCCTGAAGGGCCTCGGACACCTGGATCAGTTCTGTGGCGTGGCCGTCCTGGCAAGCCTTGTTGAGGTCGCCCACATTGCTCAGTCCCATAATCACGTTCCAACGGAGGTACTCGGCAAAGACCTCGAAGGTTCTGGGCTGCTCCATCGCCGGGGCAAGACGGTCGGGATGGTTGTGGTCCGGGAGGCGCAGAATCAGGCCGTTCTCATATTTGACAAGGTCCCATATCTGCAGGAAAGAGGCCGAGGGCACCAGACAACCATAGTAATAGTCAACCGTCTCCCCGAGGGTGTAGTAGTCGGAATACACCTCCTGGCTCGTCGAGAACAGTTTCACCTTGTCGTCCATCCCCCTGTCGGCGAAAATCTTTATGGCCTCCTCCGTCTGAAGTTCGTGGCGGTGGAAAGGAAGGTCCTTACGGATTATCTCCTGCATCCTCTCCTTTACCGCGTCCACCTCCTCCTGGGAAACCACCTTGCGGTCGGGTTTGCGGAGGTTGCAGTAATAACCGCCGGAGATTGGATGCTCTATGTAAAGGCGGTATCCGGGAAGGGCGTCCCTGACGGCCTTCACAAGCAGGAAGCACAGCGAACGGCAATAGGCCCTCATTCCGGAGCCGTCCCGAAGGTCCACGAACTCCACATCACGGCTCTGATACACCCTGTACTTCAGCCCCTGGGACACATTGTTCACCTTTGCCGAAACGATGGGGTAAGGGCGCTCGAACTCAAACGAGTCCACAATGTCGAGCAGCGGTGTCCCCTCCGCCACGTTTTTCACCGTTTTTGTGTTCTTGCAGTATATTTGAACCATAACTTTTCTCTTATTTTTTGCTTTTATAAAAAATATATCTACATTTGCAGCCCCGATTCGTTAGCTCAGCAGGTAGAGCACAACACTTTTAATGTTGGGGTCCTGGGTTCGAGCCCCAGACGGATCACTTCCCCTTCTTATTCATCCCCTTTCACCATCGCCCGCAAGATAAACATTTTGGGATAAACTCATCCCAAAAATCAGTGTTTTTT
>JABUTN010000011.1:37131-59933 GCA_021443665.1 Bacteroidales bacterium
ATGACGAGATAGGAGCACCGGATTCTTCGCCTGTGGCTTAGGATGACAACCTTGGTTCTGCGGGACTCTTCGACTTCGCCTCGGAATGAAGATTAGGGTGCTGAGCCGGCTTATCTGGAAAACGAATAAGGCGCGTCGTCTGCAGCGGTGCCGCGGGTGGTGCAGGGCTCGGATGACATACTGAACTCCAGTTTGCCGCCACACATCAGGTCATCATAGCGCAGGTAGTTATGGGACCAGGGCTTGCCGTTGAGCGTGACCTTGGAGACGTATGGAGCAGCGCTGCTGTTGCCGGGAGCCTCGATAACCATATCCTTGCCGTTTGCAAGGTGGACAATGGCCTTGCGGAACAGCGGAGAGCCGAGAGCGTATTCGCCGGAGCCGGGGCAGACGGGATAGAAGCCGAGGGCGGAGAACACATACCAGGCTGAAGTTTGCCCATTGTCCTCATCGCCGCAATAGCCGTCAGGCTTGGCCGTATAGAGGCGGTCCATCACCTCGCGTGCGTGATACTGGGTCTTCCAGGGCTGTCCCACCCAGTCATAAAGATAAATCACATGCTGGGCCGGCTGGTTGCCGTGGGCATAGTTCCCCATATTGGCAATCTGCATCTCGGTGATCTCGTGGATGCGGTAGCCGTAATAACTGTCGTCATAGATGGGAGGCACCACGAAAACGGAATCCAGCATCTGTGCAAAGCGTTCCTTGCCACCCATCAGAGTGACGAGGCCCTCTATGTCGTGGAAAACGGACCAGGTGTAGTGCCAGGCATTGCCCTCAGTGAAGGCGTCACCCCACTTGTAGGGGCTGAAGGGCTCCTGGAACTGACCGTCCTGACGGCGTCCGCGCATCAGCGAGGTCGAGGGGTCGAACACATTGCGGTAGTTCAAGGCGCGGGCGGCCCATTTGTCGAGTTCCTCCTGGGGGCGGCCTAGTTTTTTGGCAAACTGGAGAATGCACCAGTCGTCGTAGCAGTACTCGAGGGTGCGGGCGACATTCTCGTTTATGCCCACATCGCAGGGGATGTATCCGAGGCTGTTGTAATACTCGTGGCCGAGCCTGCCGGTGCTGTTCACCTGCGGATGCACATTTTCGGTACCGTGCTGCACGGCCTCATAGAGGGTCTCAAGAGAGTTTTTGTTCACGCCGAGAAGTATCGCGTCAGCCACAATGGAGGCCGAGTTGTTGCCCACCATACAGCCGCGATGTCCGGGGCTGGCCCATTCGGGCAGGAAACCGCTCTCAAGATAGGTATTCGCAAGACCTTCCTGAATCTGGGCGTTGATCTCCGGATAAACCAGATTCAGCAGGGGGAACAAGGCCCTGAAAGTATCCCAGAAGCCGGAATCGGTGAACATATAGCCCTTGCAAACCTTGCCGTTGTAGGGGCTGTAGTGCATCACGGAGCCGTCAGCGGCAATCTCGTGGAACTTGCGGGGGAACAGAAGACTGCGGAAAAGGCAGGAATAGAAGGTTCTGCTACGGTCAACATCGTCTTCGGAAATCTCGATGCGCGAGAGCACATCGTTCCAGGCCGCCTTGGACTCGGCGCAAACTTCATCGAAGCCGCGTCCCGCGACCTCGGCAAGATTAGTCCAGGCCTGTTCCTGCGAAATGAATGAAGAAGCTGCGCGCACAATCACCTGCTCACCGCGCTTGGTGCGGAAGCCGACTGAAAGCAAGTCGTCGCCGGTGCTATATTCGCACTCCACCTTCTTGTCGAAGCACACCACAAACCAGTTGCGGAAATTGTCGGGCACGCCCCCGCTGTTGCGCACCGTATAGCCGACAACGGCGTTTTTCTCAGGGTCGAAACGAATCTGCGCTCCCTCGCCGAAAGCGTCCACCACAATGCCCGAAGTCTCGCTGTCAGGGAAGGTCAGTCGGAATATCGCGGCCCTGTCCGTGGCACTGAGTTCGGCGTTCACATCGTGGTCGGCAAAATAGACCTGGTAGTAATATGGTTTAGCCGTCTCACTCTGGTGGGAGAACACGCTTGCCCTCTCCTTCTGCCCAATCATCTTGGCATCCCTCACGGGCATAATGGAGAACTGGCCGTAATCATTAATCCAGGGCGAAGGCTGATGGGTCTGCTTGAGACCGCGGATTGTATGCGAAGAATAACTGTAAGTCCATCCGTCCCCGTTCGGTCCGGTCTGGGGTGTCCAGAAGTTCATACCCCAGGGACGGGCTGTGGCAGGATAGGTATTGCCGGTGGAAAGACCGTGGTCCGAGAGGGTTCCGACCAGAGTGCTGACATAGTCAGCGGGGCTGAGGGAGCATTTCGGGGTCTGCTTCTCCACACAGGAGGCCAATAGCAGGACAATAGCCGGCAGAAGGACGGTTGTTTTCAGTTTCATAGTTCGTATTCAGGTTTGCGGATAATCATTCGTGGACCTCGCGCACGGTCTTGGCCACATTTATGAGGTGGTCAGCGATACGCTCGGCGCTGGTGGCGAGAGAAAGGTACTGGGCGCCGATGTTCGGTGTGCAAATGCCCTTCGCCATACGCTCGATATGGTTGTGTTCCATCACCCTGCGGAAATCGTCAATCTGTTCCTCCACGATATAGGCCTCCTCATACTCGGGAACGCTGGTGTCGGCATAGGCCTTCATCGCCTTGTCGTGGAGTTCGTTAATCATATCGCGCATGTGCTCGATCTCCTTGAAGGCGTGACCTGAAAAATGTTCCCCGTTGAGTTTGAGTTCGTCCGCAAACTCAATGATATTCTCGGCATAATCGCCCACGCGCTCGATGTCGTGGATGCTGCGGAACGTGGTCACGAGATACTTGTGGTCAAGTTCGCTCAGACCGCTCTGCTTCACGAGCTGCACCACAAAGCCGGTCAGGGCGCTGTTCAGCCAATCGAGATAGGCTTCTCTCTGCCGGAACTCCTCCACCCTTGAATAGTCAAGAGTCTTGATGATATCGAGGGATATGTTGAAGTTCTGCATTGCAAGGGAAGCCATATTGAGAACCTCCATCTTCGTCTGTGTGGCGGCGACAGGAGGGGTTGACAACATATGGGTATCCAAATGCGTGAAATGGAAGGTTCCATCGTCCTCCACCTTATCATCGGGCAGGATGCGGCACACAAACGACACCAGGGCGGAAGTGAGCGGCAATATGATGATTACCGTAGCCACATTGAAGAAGGTGTGGAACATCGCCAACTGTGTCTGGGGCACTCCGGGGAACACATCCTCAAATATGGACCCGAAGGATACGGAGCCGCCGGTGACAAGGGAGAGAATCCAGCCGACGGCAAGGAAAATCAGCACACCGCTGCAGTTGAACAGAAGGTGTATCATGGCGGTCCGCTTCGCGTTCTTGCTGCTGGTGATGCCGGCGAGAATCGCAACCACGCAGGAACCAATGTTGGAACCCATAGTCAGGTAAATGCCCTGGTCCAGTTTGATGAGCCCCGTCACAACCATCGCGATGGCGATGGAGGTCATCACGGAGGAACTCTGGATGATAGCCGTGAAAACTGCTCCAAGAAGCACCAGAAGCAGTACATTGTCTATACTTGCAAGGAAAGTTTTGACGCTCTCAAGGGCAGCAAAGCCGGACATAGACTCGCTCATCATCTCCAGACCGACAAAGAGCATTCCGAAGCCTGTCAGTATGCCACCTATCCTCTTCCACGAATCCTTCTTTGAGAACATCGCCATAAAGGCGCCCACACCGGCAAAGGAGGAAAAGATGATGGACGTGGAAATTCCGCCTCCGCCGAACATACCGAGGGCCACAATCTGCGCCGTCACCGTGGTACCGATATTCGCACCGTATATCACCGTGGCCGCCTGCGTAAGAGACATTATTCCGGCATTCACGAAACCTATGGTCATCACCGTGGTGGCTCCGGAACTTTGGATGGCCGCCGTTCCGAGGGTTCCTATACCGACACCTACCAGTTTGCTCTTGGAGGCTTTCGAGAACAGAATTTTGAGTTTTTCAGAGGATGCTGACTCCAGATTGGAACTCATCATCCCGCAGGCAATGAGGAAAATGCCGATACCGGCCAGAAGTGTAAGAATGGAAGTGAATACGGCTGTTGCGCCCATAAAACAATAGCTATAGTGTGAGCCGCAAATATAGCAAAAAGGACTATATTTCCTCTACTTTTTCTTCGAAATGGACCTTGCCGTCCTTCGGAGAAACATCTACAAGAAGGGTCATTCTCCTGCCCAAAGGCAGCCCGGAAAGACCCGCCTCCGCCGCATTGGTCACAAAGCGACGCCTGATTGTGCGTGAGGGTCCCGTGCCGGCCGGCACCTTCTCGTCCCACACCTCATATATATAGTCTATGTGTATCACATTCTCCCTGCCGAAACTCTGGGGCACGGCCACCAGATAGTGCGAACTGTCGCTGTAAAGGGAATTTCCCCACACATACTCCTGTTCCAAGGCCAGAGGCTCCACTTTGGAAATCCTCTCCACCGCGAATTTCCCGTAGAATATCAACTCTATCCTCGGAGGGAACTTGCCGTAATTGTTGGTTTCCGGAACCCTCCAGCAGGGATGGGTGTCCCAGGAGAAATTCCTCCAGGTCTTTCCGTCCGCATTGGGGTTCAGACAGAACTCGCCCAAAACACCGAACTCCTCCACTGAGGCCTTTTCAAGCAGCACCCTCTCGCTGGAAGCCTGAATCCACCTCGTGCCATTCTCCTCCACCTCTTCGTAAGACAGCCCGACAGAACGGAACTTCATATTCAGCTGCGAAGTCACCGGCCTGAAATCAAGACACACTGTATCTGTACTGAAACGCCCGGCGACATCAGTAACGGGAACTGCCACATACAGATCTGTGTCGTGTATGAGGGAATTGAGCATTGAGGTCCAGCCCTTCACCACAACCCCGTTCGCGGCATTGACGCTTGCGCAGTCATTCGGATACCCGCCGGTGAGCACGGAGGGAGCGTAGGCAAAGAAACTCAGGCAGCCGTCCTGCTCCCCGGAAGGCCACACACAACTGTCCTGCATCTCCGCATTAGTGCGGCTGCAGGAAACCCAGTCCATACCCTCGCCAAGCAGGAACGACACGATTTTAGGGGAGGGGACATCTCTGCTGTACTTGAACACGACTTCGTTCGGGGCCGTTTCTGTCCGGGAAACCTTGTGGATGAACAGGCAGACAAGAGCCGTCACGACAAGCGCTGACGCGGCGGACAAAGACCATATTATGTTCCTCTTGTGTTTCATTGCGCTTTTGAGCGCACAAAAGTAGGACTAATATGTCCGCACAAGCCTTAAAAAATGTTCGTTTTTTGTATAAAATTGTCCAAATATTCCATTACAAGGACTGGGACTTGTACATCTTCGGACTGAATCCCGTTTCCTGGAAGAAGATGATTTCCAGATTCTTCACTGAAGTGAAGCCGGTGAGGGCGGCCACCTCATCAAGCGGGTGTTTTGACTTGACCAGCAGGTCCTTGGCTATGCAAACCCTCGCCGAACGGAGATAGCGGCCGGCACTCATACCCCAAAGAGCAATCAGTTTGGAGTTCAGGGTCTCTTCGGAGATGCCGATTTCAGAAGCAATCATATCGGTATTGAGACGGGCATCGGAGGCATTGCTCTCTATGAAACGGTTAAGGCGAAGCATCATCTTTTCATCCGCAATGCTGTAGGTGTTGCGGATCACGAAGTCCTCCTTGAGCGAAATGATGTGCGAATGTCTCAGCCTGTAGCGTTCCACAATGACGGACTTGAGGTCGTCGAATATCAGGCCCGCATCCATCGATTTGGAGATGAGAAGGTCTGCCGTGGTCTTGTAGCCCATATCACGGTTGTTCATACTAAGTTGCGAGGTCCGCAGCACTATCGGTATATGGCTCAGGTTGAGTTTCGTCTTTATCTCGTTGCAAAGCGAAAATCCGTCCATCTTGGGGATATCCTCATCGCAGAACACTATGCTCGGATGCTCGGACATTATCACCTTGAGGGCGGAGAGTCCGTCCTCAGCGGTCAACACCCTGTTGAAGATATGTTTGTACTCCTGCCGGAAGTATTCAAGCACATCCTCGCTGGAGTTCACTACCAGAATGGACTCATACATCGTGCTGTGCCTGGGGTCGAGCAGTCCTGACTTCATCGGGTCGCAGAGCACATCATTGGGGCCCATCTGTTTCTGGAAGGAATCCGAAGTGTCTATCAGTGAGGTGGGCAGCAGTATCTCCAGAGAGAAGCCGTTGGCTGTATCCATTTTCACCTTTCCCATCATCCTGCCTATGATTGAGGGCACCTTCGAAATGGCCACGCCGAAGAAAGGTATCTGGTCCTTGGCGGAGTTGAAAGGCTTGAGCAGATTTTCGGGGCTGCCCTCATAGAGGGTTTCCGATGTCTTGAAACTAATTCCCACCATATCGGGGCTTGCCGTATATGAGAAGATTTCAAGAAGGCCGCCCGGAATATTGGTCACCATATCCCGGAGCACCATATTGACTGAAAGTTCGAACAGGGAACGGTCAAGGTTGACCTGCGATATGTTCTTGCTTGCCGTAAAGGAGATGATCACGTTCTTCGAAATGCTCTCTATCCTGAAGTCATTGATGACATTTTCAATCACACGGTTGAAAACTATCGGTTCCACATAAAGGGGGCGGGCATAGGGATTGACCCTCTCGGGATTGAGCGCCACGAGATTGGCGTTTATGTTGTCCACGCAGTGCGAAATGTTCTTTAGGCCTTCCTTGGGCTCCGAATCCTTTGCAGCCTCCTTCAGAAGGGAGTTGTTGATTTCCGACAAGGGTATGGACAACTGTGATATCAGCTTGTTTATCAGAAAGAAGATATGCCGGTTTGCACGGGCTATCTCATTGGTGTCCGAATGTATGATGATATTCTGCCTCTTCACAAGTTTCCTGTAGCGCCGCAGCCTCAGGATGCCGGATACAAGCAGGAAGAACAGAAGTATCGTGCCCGTCCAGGCAAGGAACTGCCCCATACCGAAAGGCCGTCTCACCGCGATGGTGAGCAACTGTTCGGGACTGGTGACTTCATCCCTCACCAGTTTCACTATCTTCAGCGTATAGGTGCCGGGCGAAAGGCAGCCGAGGTCTATTTCCGACTTGTCGAGCGGATTGTCTATCAGGAGTTTGCCCTTGTTGTCGTACAGGTGGTAATACACCAGATTGTGGATTGAAGGCGAATCCCCCTCGACAACCAGGTTCATCCGCACAAGCGCGTGTTTCCTGCTTATGCGAACCCTCTTCTTCAAGGTATCGATTTTGACAGGCCTGCCGTCCTCGGTGACGGACAGCAGATGGACATCCAGTTTGAAGGGATTGAGCACATCATTTTCATTCTCCGGGAACAACACGGCCAGCCCCCTGCCTCCCGGGAAATACAGGACTCCGCTTTCAGAGCAGAATCCCCCGTCCGTGGGGCTGTTGCTTGAGATGAGTCCGTCATCCAATGTCAGAATCCGGCGCTCGCCCGTAAGGGGGGTATAGACGAGCATACCGTCATTGAAAGTCTGTATCCAGAGTTTGTTGTAGCCTGTCCTGTCTATGCAGACCCGCGCCAGGGTGTTGTCACGGTTAGAGGCATACTCGAAAGAGTTTTTGTTCTCCCTTATCGAATAGCAGTTCAGTCCCTTTATCGTCAGATACCAGATGTTCTCCATCGGATCCATCGCGGAGGAGAGAATCTGCCTGTCGGAATGGAAAAGTTCTCGAATCCAGAGGTCCTGGTCAAGTTCCAATATGGAATTCTTGGTGGTGATGATGGTCCTGCCGTTGTCCGTATTGGCCACATCCACTATGGAGGAGGCATCTTTCACAGCGTGCGGGATGGAGAACTGCCTCAGTTCCCCTGTGGAAGGCCTGTAGCAGTAACTGTTGCCGACATTGCTCAGAACCAGCACATCCCCGAGGCTGTTGTTGCTCAGAATCATTTCCTCCGTATTCACAGGCGAGGGCAACTCCAGAATCCTGCTTCTGGCGGCCCGGTCAGTGTTGATGCCGTACTCATAAAGACCCTCGTCGGAAACCAGCAGCAGGAGGGTATTCTCGTCAAGTGAGCAGACCGAACTGATTTCCAGGTTGTCCGTCCCCCGGCAGGGCTTGATTGACCTGTTCTTTTCATCAAAGCGGAACAAGGCGGCCGCATTTGTGCTGTTCACATTCCTTACCGCCCACACGGAGCCGTCGCGGCTTTGGAAGACAGTCTTCACGCTCAAGCCGGGAATATAGCGCACAACGGGCATTTTCTTCACACACAGCAGACCTATGTTTTTGGTTCCGAAAAAGAACTCCTTGTCATTTATGACACAGATGCAGCCTGCCTTTTTCGCCCTGTGCTCGACAAAGGGATCCACCGTCTTGTCAGCCACTGAAATGAGGAAGAGTCCCTCGCCATCCACGGAAACAAGCAGAACACCCGAAGGGAAGCGGCCGATGGAGACAACCCTGGCGGCATCCCTCGAAAAGTCCACGGGGCTGAAGCGTATGAACTCGGCATAGGATTTCTTCGTATTGTAACCCACAAGGCCCTTGTCGGAAACCCCCAGCCACATAACTCCGTTCTCATCCAGAAACAGGGAACTTCCGGAGACATCCGTTCCGCAAACCTCGATGCGCCTGAAATCCCCGCTTTCGACATTCACCTCGAAAACGCCCTTGCCCGTCTGCGCCATAAGCAGCACCGGCCCCTCCTCGGAGACAATCTCCATGGATTCGAAGGCGAACTCGCTGTGAGGCGGGCAATCCACACAGTCCTTCAGGGTCCCGGAGGCGAAGTCATAGACCAGAATCTTCTGTTCGGTGCAGGAGAAAATATAGGTCTTGCCGGCGCAGATACGCATAGCGGATGCAATGATATGCTCCCCCTTGTACCTGATTTCCGTGAACTTGTTGTTCCTCCAGTCAAAGTTCAGCAGCATCTCGTTGGTGGCTATGACCGCGCTCGGTCCGACCACTATGCTGTTGACGCTTCTGACGAAATACCTCTCGCCCCCGATTTCAAAAAGGGAATAGGACTGGTATTCACCATTGGAGTGAATCGAGAATCCCGATTTCGCCCCCACCCACAGGCGTCCGTAATCATCCAGGGCGAGGCAGTTCACCACATCGGAGGTAAGGGAGGTGTTCGCCTGATATGCCCTGAAACTGCGTACATAGAGGTTCGAAAAGTCTTGTTCTTCGGCCGCAAGGCCCAGGCAGGACAACATCAAAGCCGCTATGAGGGCTATGCGGTATCTTATGTGTCTATTCATTGTAGAATGCGTGGATAAATGCGGTGCCTGAAACACCGGAAATGACTTTCATCTTGAAATCGAGCATCTGTATCGTCATCTCAAGGTGTGCGGCCATATCCTTGAGGGAAATTTCTTCGGGATTGTGGCTGTCCAGATAGGAATTCACCTTGAATATGAAGTCCTCATCCCCCTTGGAGAAGGCATCCCTTGACGAGAGGCGGTGAATCTCCCCGGAAGCGAACCTGTCGCGTAGGCTCTGGCGGGATTTCAACTGCTGCTTGATCGCCCTATAGACCTCCGAACTGTCGAAAGGCCGGGACAGCACCATATCAGGCCCTGTCTTGGGCTGCACATCCTTTGCCGCCGCCTCCGTATGGGAGGTGAAGAGTATCACGGGAATATGGCTCATCTCCATATCGCACTTCACCCTGCTGCAAAGCCTGAAACCGTCCATGCCGGGCATCTGTATGTCCGACAGGATTATATCCGGCCGCAAGGCCCTTATCATATCCAGGGCGCGGTGTCCGTTGGAGGCCGTGTATATGTCGCGGAACATGTGCTGGTACTCAGAGATGAAGAACTCATTGATATCCTTCTCATCATCCACCACCAGGATGGTGCATTCCGTTGTGGTGAACTCCACATTGGCCGTGCCGCCCTCGCTGATGGGCTCATTGAGAGGGAACTCGAACCAGAAAGTGGCGCCGCCGTCCTCATTGTTGAAAGCCCCCACATTTCCGCCCAGTTTGACCATCAGGTCCTTGACATAGGCCAGACCCAAACCGTAGCCCACGGTCTTGTCGGCATTCGCCTTCTCACGGTAGCCCTTGCTGAACAGTTCTTCAGGGCTGCTGGAGAAGCCCTTGCCCTGGTCCTGCACGCTCACCCTCACCCTTCTCTCTATGCGGCGAGTGGAAACCGTGATGACACCCGTGGCCCCGTATTTTATGGCATTGGTCACCATATTGTGGAGACAGGCCTCTATTTTGACCTCATCTATGCCCGCCTTGTCGATGGATATGTCCGGCACATACTGTATGGACATCCCCTTCTCGCCGCAGACACTCTGGTAGGAATTGACTGACCTTGCCACCCACTCGTTCAGACGCACGAGGGTCAGATTCAGCTGCTCGTCCAGGGTTTCCATACTCTGTATGTTCAGGATGGTGTTTACCATCTGCGTCATCTTGTCGATCTGGGGCAGGGCGGCCTCAAGTTTGTCGTGCGCCTTGGGATTGTCCTTCAAGGCGTCCAGGGCGGAATTGATACGGTTGAACACGATGGAAATGGGCGTGCGCAGGTCGTGGGCAAGGTTGGCCATCCTCGTGACCTTCTCGCCCGCCTTTGACTCCCTGAACTCAAGCCTCACCCTCTCTACCTTCTCCGCCCTCATCTTCCTCGTGAAATAGAAGACCACAAGATACACTATCAGGACCAGCAGGGCGTATGACAAAATGGTGTACCACGCGCTCAGCGCGGTATTGCCTATCTTGAAGGACAATATCTCCACAGGCACCCCGCCGCCGTTGACAAGGTTCGGGGTCAAAACGACATTGTAGCGGCCGTAACCCATATTGGGAAGTTCCAGGAAGGGCTCGACCTGATGGGCGTGGAAGACCTTCTCCGAACGTTTGTAGATATCCACATCGTAGGAAATCGAGCGCATCGGGTTCGACGTGCAGATGGAGAAATACAGGCGCATCCTCTCCCATCTGTTCGCCTTGTGGGGCCGTTTCTGGCACTTGCCGGCAAGGGGGATTCTGACATTGCGGTCCTCAGCCAGCACGGGCACCACCTCGGCATTCTCGGCAAAGCCGTAGAGGTCGCGCATCAAGGGGTTGACCACCAGAGTTCCTGTGGTGCCGGAGAACAGCAGGAGTTCCCCGGCCTGCTCAGCGAAGTTCTGGTTGAACATACTCGGAGCATCCGAAAGCAGTTCGTATACAAAAACCCTCCGCTCATCCTGCCGGCCCGCCACGCAGTAAAGATTGCCGTTTGAAGCCGTCATCCACACGGAACCGTCATCATAGCGGCATATTCCCCTGATATGCGCAGCCTCATCAGGAAGGGTATAAACTTGTTTGTTCTCATTCTTGGAGGGGGAGAACCTGTACAGAGCATTCCTCACCGCATAGAAGATGCTGCCGTCCGAACAAAGGTGCGAACAATCCATATTTTCGGGATTTTCGTAAAGGCAGCGCACATTCAGGGACCTGTTGTTTATCTCGTAGATTGAGCGGGAGGTCTGGACAAGGGTATGGTAGCGGCTGTTGTGAATCTGCATCACCCGCTCCGAAGAGTTCTGCGGAAAAATGTCCACTTCCTCCCATTTCCCGGTGGCGATGAAATACTTGAAGCATTTCCCCACGCCCGAAACCACCAGAAGTGAATTGTCATTGAGGCGCTCCAGATACACCCCTTCCGAAGCAGCCTTCGCCGCCAGGGCGTCAGAGCCGTAGAAAGGGAAACTGAAACGGCTCAGGTCCTCCGTTTTCCGGTCGAAAAGCCAGAATCCGCTGTAACGGGTCGAGAGAATGAGGCGGTTGTCGTCATAGACGGCAATGGACACTATTTTCAAAGGCTCCGTGGAGGGGTATTTTCTGACAAAGTCGAAGGGGAAGCCCTGTTTGTAGAGGTTGAGTCCGCCGCCGTCCGTACCCAGCCACACGCTTCCGTCGGGCTGCGGAAGCACGGACAGGACCTTGCTGTTGCTCAGGGCCGAATTGGGATGGTCCGACTGCCTTGAAATCACATTCAGGAAATCCACATAGACATTCACGACTCCGTTTCCTGGAGTCACGCAGAACATACACTTCCCGCTGTCCAGAATCACCTTGCTGACGCTTCGCATCAAGGGATTTTCCAGGCGGTCTATCAACTCTCCCGTCCTCAGGGACACGATGTTCATTCCACGTCCGTCCGTAGCGATGGCGGCAGTCTCATCATCCTCGCATATATCGAAGGAAGTGACCACATTGCTCGAGAGCACACCGCCGGGGCCGCTGTGAAAATGTTTTTCCAGGGCGAAACCCTCATCCAGCCTGTAGCATTTCAGACCGTCATTCGCGAAGGGGACTATCAGCAGGTTCCTGTAAATCCTAACGGAAGAGGACACTATGTCACCCTCTATGGCTTTGATGCGGGAGATGGATTCCGCTGCGGGGTCAAGCAGAAAAACGCCCTTTTCATCGTCGGCAAGGAATATCCTGCCGCTGTCGGCCGGATCTATGGCAATGCCGCCGAAGGAGTAGTTGGAGAGACCTCCGAAATCCCACACCAACTCCAGTTCCCCGGCACCCGCACTGTATTTGAAAAGGCAGTCAACATCCCTTGAAAACATATATACGTCATCGTTGTGGCTGCAAATGGCATCGGCCACCACAGACAAGTCCTTGTACATAAGAGGGGAATACCTGCAGGCATCCGCATCATACACATACATCCCGCGGGTTGAACCGAACACCACATAGCCCCTGACAATGGAAATGCGGTTTACCTCATAAAGGGGAGTTTCATCACCGTCCAGACGAATCTGGGTGTAGTTCTTCACATATCCGTTGTTGATAACGCTGATTCCCGATGCGGTGCCGACCCACAAACTGCCGTTTCCGTCACGGGCGATGCATTTTATGTCCTCGTTCGGCATCAGAGTCTTCATATGCAGGCTCTGGGAGAGCAGGGCAAACGGCCAGAACAGCAATAGGGCAAGGAAACAGGTTAATTTTCTCATATTGGTGCAAATTTAATAAAAAAACATTAAGTTTGCGTGAATTAGTAAGTTCTATGAGAAAGGCCTTCAATATAAGACTGACTCTGATTGCCGTCCTTTCGGCCCTTGGCCTCGGCTGCTTCGCCTCTGAGAGCAGCAACTTACTCATATCCAGAAACTTGCCCAACCTTGAGATACGCTGTTTCACACAAAGCGGCAACAGTATATGGGTAGGCACGGGAAACGGCTTCGTGATAATCCAGAACGGCATCTGGAAAGAATACAGCCTGGTCAACAGGGACAGCGGCGGGCTTGAAATGATAACCAGCACGAACTTCATCGCTGCCGAAGGCAAGGACGCCCTGATATGCACCCCCACAATGATGGTGCGTTTCGACTCCGCCACCGAACTCTGCTCCGAGCCCGTCACCTATCTTGACAACACCATCATCCCCGATGCCGTCACCTGCCTTGACGGATGCGCCTATCTCTTCGCAAGGTCGTTCTGCTCACTGTTCAAATATGACTTCAGGGAAAGGGAACTGTCACTGATAAAGACTCTCGGAGAGCCCAGAACGATGAATTTCACGGAAATCATCATCCCCCGGGGCCACGAAGGCAGCATTATGCTCTTTGACCCCGACCAGGGTGTTTTCTCATACGATATGTCAGGCGGCAGCCTCACGCAGTGGACGGGCTCCCCAAAGTCCATAGACCCACGGACAGCCCTTATGGACAGCGGCTCCCAGCTCTGGCTTTCCGAAGACAATAAGGGCATCACCAAGTACAGCCTCGACTTCAACACTTTGGAAATGAAGCCGGCGGACAGGTATCTGACCGACGGGAGGGAACTGCCGGAGTGCCGGATACTTGACGCCATCGACTGCGATGAAGACGTCATAGTCTGCACAAACGGCTACGGCCTTGCCCATCTGGGAAAAGAAGAACACAAATCCTACCGGTTGAAACAGCCCTCCCTGGCGAAAATCAGTTCCCTGTTCAACGCCGGCGACAACATCATCCTCGGAGGCACATCCTACAACGGTCTCATCTCCATCAGGGAATCCTTCTGCGGCATGCTCTCCAGCACCAATATGGACCCTGACCTGACCATTCCGGACAATGCCGTGTATTCTATGCTTGAAGACGGGGACCTTCTCTGGATAAGTTCAGAATCAGGCATAGACTGTTTCGATATGGCGCAGCGCAAGGTTCTGCGCCGGAACAGTTTCCTGAACACTCCCATAGTGTCCCTGGCCAGGCTTAATGACAGGCAACTGCTCGCCGTATGCCTCAATGACGGACTCGCCGTTTACGATAAGGCGACGGGGACCCTGGAGCAGTTGAGCACCTCCGTCATTCCCCGTTCAAGCAAGGGCAAGAACGACTACCGGAAAACCCTGGCGGTCAATGACAGCAACGGCAATGTCGTCATCTTCAACCTCAACAACACCAACTACATCCTGAATCCTTCCGACAACAGCGTCAAATCCTTTGACATAGCATATTCCAATTCCAATGAATACGCACAGCAGGCAAGCATAGACAGGACCGGCTTCGCAATAATCAAGTACGAGCAGTACCTCTACGAGTACGACCTGTCCACGGGCAAGACCAGGTGCATCTTCGAGGCCCCCACCCCCATCTGCTCCATTTCCCGTTCCACAGACGACAACCTCTGGTTTGCCGCCGGCACCACCATCTACGAATTCGAGCCCTCAAAGAACAGAGTCACGGAACAGGCCACGGCACAACTTAGGGACGGCTGCATCTTCACCTCCTGCGTGGCCGGAAGCTGCGGCACCGTCTGGATAACCTCCACCCTCAACAAACTGAGGGCATACGACATAGCGTCAAAGAAGATTACGCTCTTCCCCTCGACGCACATGAGCAGCAACAACTACCTGCCCAATCCCGTGCTTGCCGCCGGCAACTGTATGTCATTCATAGTGGGCACCGCCGGCATACTTATGATAGATGCGAATCAGTATGACAAAAACGAGAGTTTTGACCGCGACGTCGATAAACTCTGCATATTTCTGGACAACAGGCTGCTCAAGGACATTCCCGAAAACGAGCCCCTCACGGTGCCGGGCAACTATTATTCGCTCCGCATCCACGTGAACATAAACGCCCCGGACGCCCTTTCCGCCATCCCCGTAAAGTACAATGTTTCCAAAGGGGGTAAGACTTCTTTCGAATACATCTCGAACCAGTCATACCTGAATATCGCCCACCTGAGCGCGGGCAACTATGTGCTTTCCGCCAGAATTCTCGGGGACGACAACTGGAAGGAGCCGGTGACCCTGTTGGAATTCAAGGTAAAGCGTCCCTGGTATGCCTCCATACTCGCATTCACCGCATACGCCCTGCTTTTCCTGGCGATTATGGGTTCCGTATCATACTTCAGTATGAAAAGCCAGCGCACACACGACCTGATGCAGGAATACGAATCAAGTTCGGCATCCACCCGGCACAAGATGGAACTCATCAGCCATCTCGCCCACAATGTCCGCTCTCCCCTCTCCCTCATCTACAGCAATATACTGGATTTCAGGGAAACCAGCCCCGCCAACGGATATCTGTACAAAAAACTGACTGAAGTCCTGGCCCAGGTAAAGAAGGCGGGCAGGCTTGCCACGGAGGCTATGAACGTGCCCAAGGTGGCCGATTCCGCAAGGACTATAAACGTATCATCCATAAAGCTCAACGAATGGCTTGACGGGATTATCTCCGACCATAAGATAGAGTGCGAGGCCAGGGGACTCAAGATAAACTTTGAGCCCGACCACATCATCCAGATCATCAACACGGATGTTCAGAAGGTTGAAATAGGTGTCCTCAACCTCCTCTCCAACGCCATCAAATACAACGAGAACAGCGTCATCACCGTAAAGACCGCAGTCCTCTCCCAGCGCTACGTGCGCATAAGCGTGAGCGACAGGGGGCCCGGCCTCGGAGGCAAGCCGGATGCGCCATTCAGCAAGCCTGAGCAGGACAAGGCCGATTTCTACGGCTATGGGGTCGGGCTCCACTCAGTCAGGATGCTATTCAACACGATGGGCAGCAGAGTGGGTGCCCAGGACAGGGATGGCGGCGGTGCCACTTTCTGGATTGATGTTCCCCTGATGGCTGCCACCCTTGTGGGAAACGAAATCGACACTGAAGCCGGGAAGCAGACGGCCAAAGACAACTTCATCGTTGACTCCAAGACCAAGACCATCCTCTTTGTGGATGACCAGCAGGATATGCTGGACTATGTCATTGATGAGTATGAGTCCAAATTCAACAAGGTGTTCACGGCCCACGACGGCTCCGAAGCCCTTGTCGTCATCGGCGAGAACCGGCCCGACATCATAGTCAGCGACATTATGATGCCTCATATGAACGGATTCGAATTGTGCAAGGCCGTAAAGAGCAATCTGGAATTCAGCCACATTCCCTTCATCGCCCTGTCCTCCAAGACCGAATCCTCACACCAGGTGATGTCATACAAACTCGGTCCGGATGACTTCGTGGCCAAGCCCTTCGATATGGAAGTGCTCTACAAGGCCATCGTATATCAGCTGTCCATAAGGAACAAGATCATTTCCGACCTCAGGGACGGCCACACCTCCCGCCTGACAGAGGAAAACACCATCTCAAGCGCCGACGATGCCTTCGTGAAGAAGCTCAACGGCTGCATAGACGCACACATCTCCGACATAACGCCCATTGACCTTGCAAAGATGATGGAAATGGGCTGCAAACAACTCTCGCGCAAAATCCTCGGGCTCACGGGCCTTGACATAAACAAATACATCCAGTCCTTACGCAATGAAAAGAAGATTTAAAATATCCGCAATCACTGTATTGTCCGCCGCTCTGGCCATTCTCTGTTCGCCCTGTGCCGGTGCACCCTCATGGGAACACTACAGCTTTGACTACACACAGGTGTCAGTTCAGGAAGGGCTCACCCACCAGAACATCACAAGTCTGCACTATGACAAGCGGGGCATACTGCTTGTCGGCACCCAGCTCGGCGTTTCCGTCATCGTGAACTCAGTCCCCACAACCTGCACAGGATACTTCGCCAAAGACGGATACTACGGCATCGGACGCGTAATGGGCTTCGCATCTCAGGAAAGTTCCGACAACATACTCATTGCCACCGAGGAAGCCCTGCTTGAGATGAAACTGGGCATAGGCTCCATCACCCCCCTGATGCGTGACGCACACACCATCGTGCCCTCCGCCATTGCCGATTACGGCAAGAAGGCCGTCTTTTTCTGCAAGGCCTGCAGGAAATTCGGATTCTACAACTTTGAGACAGGCTCCATCGAAATACTCGAAGACCAGGACAAGTTCGACTCCTACAACTTCAGGAAAATCCTCGTAAGCAATCCCGATGACCCGAACATACTGCTTGTTGACGAAGAAAAAGGCGTTTTCAGATTCAACACAGACAACGGCAACTTCACCCATATCGCCTCCATAGACGGCAAAATCAACGCGACAGCCTCCTACATCGACAAACTGGGCGATTTATGGCTGGCTAAGACGGGCAAGGGCATCTCCTGCTACAAACCGAAGGAGAACTTCCGGGAGGCAAGACACTATGAGAAAAGCAACTCCCCCATCAGCAGCGACAACATCCTCTGCATAACCTCAACCCAGGACGGCTATCTCTGCGTGGGAGGCGACAACGGCGTGGACTTCATCGACCAGGAGGAGCGCTTCTACAGAGCCCACTGCGACAAACTGAGCATCTGCCAGTGCATCGCTTCTTCAAAGAAAGGAGTGATAGCCGGCACACCCCACGACGGTCTCATCTCAATCCGCAAAAGAAGCATCTCCCTGCTGAGCCAGAACAGCCTGAAGACTGAGGACCGGCTTCCGATGAATGTGGTTTCTTCCTTCTACCAGCAGAAGGAGGGCACAGTGTGGTTCGGCACTGCCGGAGGCGGTATCGTACGCTACGACGAAATACTTGAGCAGACTACCCTGTACCCGGAAACACACGGAATGCAGGTCACCTCGATTGCGGAGATTGACAGCAACCACCTCCTGCTGCTCTCCCTCTACGACAAATGCTACAACTTCAACACGGTCACCGGGACTATCACCCCCTCTGACATCAACATCTCCATAGCGGACAACCAGAACGCCATAACCTGCAACTCCCCGAAATACATCTATTTCTTCAATATGGACGGGAAAAACCTCAGGTACAGCAAGAACGGCACCCTATCGCCCTTCACCCTCTCCAGCTCGTCAAACGCAAAGAGCGATGAGAAGGTGGTGGCGGCATATCCCTTGTCAACAGGTGTGCTACTGACATCGAACTACTCGGTTTACGAGATTGACGACAATGTCCCCACCCCCAAGGTGCTGCACACAAGCGACACCCGCATCTCGTCATCTTCCCTGGACGGCTACGGCAACCTGTGGTTCGTGACACGCGAAGGTCTGTTCAAATACAACAAGACCTTCAACGAACTGGTGAAAATCCTCGACTCGCCCAATGAAGGTTTTTTCACGACCATCCTCATCGACAACGCGATGGACAAAATCTGGCTTGCCACGAGTGACAACAAGCTGATGCTCTACTCCACCGAGCTGAAATCCCTTTACTATTATTCTGAGGACGACGGACTGCCCCACAAGTGCAACTACTACAACTACGCCTTCGGCTCCACCCACGGCAATATGTACATCCCCACCTCCGCCGGCCTTGTGCTGATTTCCCCGAGCAGGAAATTCACGCCGGCAAGGGAAGATGTGGAGATATACCCCGTCTCCCTCACGGTTGATTCCCTGAATTATTCCCTGCAGAAATCTTACGACAAAATATCCATCTCACAAAACTACTCGGAAGCAAGGGTGGAGGTATCAGTCGAGAATTCCAATCCGCTGAACGCATCCAACATAAGGTTTGTCCTTATGAAAGGCAAGGACGTGGTCAAGGAGAGCATCTCCGAGAGTCCCACATTCTACATCGGTGCCCTGCCCCACGGGAAATACACCCTCTACGCCTCATCATTCTGCAGCAAGGGATGGAGCGATAACGTCAGGATTGCGGACTTTAGGATAAAACTCAGCTATACCGACATTTTTACTCCGCTGTTGCTTGCCATAACCCTGATTCTCATAGCCTTTGCCATTCTGTTGCCGCTACGCGCCAGACGCAAGGAGAAAGCGCTGATGCACGAAGACCTGCTCAAGCGCCAGAACTATGAAGACAAACTCAAGAATGTAGCCCTCTATACCCAGAACTCGATTATGACCTATATCAGGAATATGAAGGTCATCGAAAGCCGCCTGGGCGGAATCATCGGCAAACAGCAGGATGACCCCAAGGGCGCGGCTGAAGGCGTGGAGACCCTGCATTCCCACGTCAGGAAACTCATCTCCATCTCGGATTTCATACTCAAGGCCCAGAATCCCGACAGCATCGAAATACGTAACAAGCCCATAGATGTAAATGCCTTTGTGGGCGAGGTTGTGAAGGAGAATGTGCCTTTTGCGGCCAACAGAGGCCTTGAACTCAAATTCATTCCCGGCGACGACATAGTCAACGCCAACCTTGACGCCGAGGTCATCGGCACGGCCCTCTGTATGATGATACACAATGCGGTCAAGTTCAGCAAATCGGGTCTGATACAGGTCGTCACCTCAATGTCCTCCCTTGGAAACATCAAGATCTGCGTCATAGATGAGGGCCGTGGCATCAAGGGAGAGCCGAACGACATTTTCAAGCCCTTCAACCGTGAGGATATGAGTGTTCCGGGCATAGGTCTGAGTCTGTCGTCCGTAAAGGTGTTTATGGACAAAATCGGAGGCCGCGTGGGCGCCTACAACAACCTCACTGTGGGCAGCACGGTGTTTATGTCGATTCCCTCAACCCTGCCCGACAGCGACAGCCGTGGAGTTGAGGCGGCAGGCGTGACGGAAAACAGGCCGGCGGCAGAGCCTTCGGCTGCACCTGCGCCTGAGCCCGCACCCGCTCCGAAGGTGGACATTGCCATAAATGTCACGCCAGCGGCAAACTCCGCCCCCGCTGATGATGAGGATGATCTGGATGTATCCGGCGCACTCGCGGCCTTGGAAAGCGGTTCGAAACTCGCTGTTCCCGAGGGGAATCCGCAGGCCGTGGCAGAGACAGGCGATGATGACGTCGATCCCTTCCTCAACCACTACGCGACCGTCAATCCCGAAACCGAGTTCACCACGAAGGGCTACACCCTGCTCGTTGTGGACGACCAGCAGGACAGCCTCGACTTCATAAAGGAAGAGTACGAAGACCTGTTCAAGCATATCTATGTCGCCCACGACGGCGTCGAAGGCCTTGAGATGGTCCGCAGCAAACTCCCTTCCATCATAGTTTCAGACGTGATGATGCCCCGTATGAACGGATTCGACATGTGCAAGGCCATCAAGGCCGACATCGAGATTTCCCACCTGCCCGTGGTGCTGCTCACCGCAAAGAGCGACTCCACCTACCAGGAAGTGGGCTACAAACTCGGTGCCGACGCCTTCGTTCCCAAACCCTTCGATACCAGGATGCTGTACAACATCCTCAAGACGCAGCTGCGCAACAGGTTTGAGATCAAACGCCAGTACGCCCTCACCTCCCTACCCGAGATTCCGGAGGACTACACCTTCTCAATCGCCGACGAAAAGTTCATCCAGAAACTCAACAAATACATCAACGACAACATCGCCAATCCCGACTTGAGCGTCGATATGATAGTGGACCACATGTGCGTGTCACGCTCCACCCTCTTCAACAAGATGCGCTCCCTGCTCGGTGTCTCATCCAATAAATACATCCGCAAGATCCGTATGGACCACGCCAAGAACCTGATGGCCAAGACCGACAAGCAGATATTCGACATCGCGATGGAAGTGGGATTCACCGAGAGCCAGTACTTCAGCACCGTCTTCAAGCAGGAGACCGGTATGACTCCTTCACAGTACAGGGCCACACTGATTCAATAAGACTATGATGATTCTGAAAGCGATTCTCGTGGCGATGTCCCTGTGTATGGACTGCCTCGCCGTATCCATCTGTTCGAGCATATCCGTACGCAGCATAAGCAGGGCGGAAGTCATCCGCATAGGTCTGGTCTTCGCCTTCGTGCAGACAGGGCTTATGGCGGTGGGATGGTTTTTCGGTGACCTGCTTGTGGGCTATGTCGAGAAATTTGCCCACTGGATAGGCTTCCTGCTTCTGCTTTATGTGGGCGGCTCTATGGTCAAGGAGTCCTTCTCCAAAACCTGCGAGGTCAGGAACCTGAGCGGCATCCGCAATGTAATCCTCGGAGCCATAGCCACGAGCATAGACGCGCTTGCGGTCGGAATATCGCTGTCTATGGAAGGGGCCTCAAGCGAAGGCGGGGTGAAATATGTGATAGCGACCTCCATCGCCCTTTGGGTCTGCACCCTGCTCTCCGTATTCATCGGAATGTTCGCGGGACATATCCTCGGCCACAAATTCGGCCGCTGGGCCGAACTCGCAGGAGGCATAGTCCTCCTGGCCATCGGAGTGTCCTTCCTGCTCTGAAAAACTTCTAATTGACGCGCATCGTCCTGTCGGGGCTGACCTTCGAGATGAAGGCGGTGGGGATGAGCATTATCAAGGCCATCACCGCTATGCATAGCAGATTCACCAGAAGCCACATTCCGACAGTCAGATGGATGGGCACGTGGTCCACAAAATAGTTGGAAGGATTGAGGGTGAGCGGTTTCAGATACTTCTGCACCAGAAGCAGGGGCAGCATCACCGCATTGCCCCAGGCCATCCCCGCAAGCACTATGCGGCCGCTGTGGAGCAGGAACACCTTGCAGACGCTGCGCGAACGCATACCCAGGGCCTTGAACAGCCCTATCGTGGAAATCCTCTCGAAAAGTATTATCAGCAGGCCTGAAATCATATTGAAGCCGGCCACCGCAAACATCAGCACCAAAACCACCAGCACATTCAAGTCCATAAGGGCCAGCCAGTCGAAAATGCTCGGAAAGAGTTCGCTCACCGAACGGATGATCACGGATGAATCCTCCGCGTCCATAGGGGATGTCTTTATCAGTTCGTGTATTTCCTCCATAACGGCGTCCTGTTCCCGGGAGTCCGTCTTCATGTTGTCCAGCTGGATTTCCACGCAGGAGCACTCGTAGGGTTTGAACCCGTTCAGGTTCCGTATGTGTCTGATATCCACGAGCACCAGACGCTCATCGATGCCCTCAAGCGAGGCGTCATAGATGCCACAGATCTGAAAACGCCTCAGGCGCACCTTTTCCCCGACAAAGTAGGCCGTGACCTTTTCCCCCTCATTCAGGGAGAGCATAGCGGCGATGCGCTTTGAAATCAGGATGTCATCGGAAGGCTTCGCTGTGGCGAAATCCGGCATCCGCCCCTCCACCACCAGATTGCTGAAGAACGAAGCTGAATAGGTTGAATCGACTCCCTTGAACAAGATTCCCTGCACTACTCCCCCTCCGTCCAGCACACCGGTGCGGTAGGCCACAGGGTCTATTGAGGCAATGCCGGGGATGGCGGCCATCTTGTCGCTGAAACTGAAACGGGGGTCTATAGGATAGTTCTCGTTGGTGTACTGCTCCCCGGGAACCACGAGCAGCAGCTGGCCGGTGAAGCCGGCCATACGGGAACAGATGTCGTGCTTGAAGCCCTCAGATATGGATATGGCGGCAAGCACCACTGCCACACTGATGGCAATGGACACCATAGCAATGCGCTCGCTGATCAGAGAAACCGAGCCGGAACGCAATTTTTTTGCTATATATAAATGAAAATCCATATCTTTGCGCTCGCAGATGCAAATCACTGCGGGAGTAGCTCAGTTGGTAGAGCGTCGGCTTCCCAAGCCGAAGGTCGCGGGTTCGAAACCCGT
>JABUTN010000012.1:0-9956 GCA_021443665.1 Bacteroidales bacterium
GGGCTTTTTTGTGGACAGTCAGCGGAGAGGATTTTCCGAATGTGCCCTGCAAGGGTCTGTAGAGGGGGTCGCGGGTTTTGGATGTGTGGTTCAGGGGGGCTGGTTACAGCTTGATGTAGGTTTTCAGGGCGGTGATGTACTCCTCGAAGGCCTCCTTGCCGGTGGAGGTGATGCGGCAGGTGGTGCGGGTGCGTTTGCCGGAGAAGCCTCTTTCCACCTCAATGTACCCGGCCTGGGTCAGCTTGTCGATCTGGACGCTGAGGTTGCCGGCCGTCGATTCCGTTTTTTCTTTCAGATAGACGAAATCGGCCTCCTCGACGCCCATCAGTATCGACATTACGGCAAGCCGCAACTGAGAGTGCAACAAGGGATTCAACTCTTTCATTTTGAGGCAGTTTTCACTTTATGGTTCAGTATGTGCCCCGGTATGATGAACATTACCGCAAAAGCTGCAATGAACAGAATGGCAAATGCCAGATTGGTAATGGGAACACCGGCCATCCTGCATCCTGTCAGGGCAATTCCGGATGCAAAGGAAAGAAATCCTCCGAGAATCATACTATTTTCTTTTATAATCATACCGAACACGCTTGCGGCGAAGCCGACAAGGACGAATGACATAAGGCCCATAAGCAGCCAGATATTGATGCCCTTGAACATAAATACGGTGCAGACAATCGCGACAACCAGTTGGGCCAGGCCCAGGAATCCCCACAAACGGGAAGACAGGCCTTCCAGGTAGGTTTTTGTGCCGCATTTGATTTCGGCCCTCTTATCCATAATGATGCTGCAGGGTACCCCTATTGCCGGTATCAGGAACCATAAAAAATTCCACATATTGTTTTGGGCATAGATGACAGCGCACAAGGTGATGACACACACTGCCACTGACAGGTAACCCCACATCAGGAGGGTATTGCCGTCGGAGAGGCGAAAACGGCGTTTGGTGGATTCAATCATCCGGGAGATGATTTCGAGACTTTCTTGGGGAGTAATGTTTTTTTCTTCCATAATTTGTGTTAATAAAACGGTTTACAGTATAAACTATATTGGCCAAATATATACCGCTTCATCCGAAACGGCAGTGCAAATATAAATCAGTTTATTTTATAAACCAAATAAATTCGAAAAAATTCGTATTTTTGCACACTTTATGGCCAATCTGGAAGGACTATACAGCATTTTATCTGAAAATCGCGCCGAACAGGGCTGCGAATACGCTGTCCGGCTCAATCCGGAACACTGCATCTACCGGGCCCATTTCCCGGGACAGCCCATCACCCCGGGCGTCTGCATCCTGCAGATTGCCATCGACCTGCTCGTGCGCTTTGCCGAAAAGCCGCTGGGCCTGGTGAAAGCCAAAAACATCAAATTTCTGAACATCATCGACCCGCAGAAAACACCGGAAGCAACATACAGTTTCAACAAAATCCTGTTTGAAGACGGACTCTGGCAGGCCCAGGTCAATGTCACCGCCGCAGGAGTCACCTGCGCCAAACTGTCAATAATCTGCAAAGAGATCTGATTATGGACGGCAGCCTCACCAAAGCATCCCTTCGCGCCCGCGGCATCTGCGTGATAATCCCCACATACAACAATGCGGGAACCATAGCCGATGTGGTCACAAGAGCCCTGGAGCAGTGCGACGATGTAATCGTGGTGGCGGACGGCTGCACGGACCACACGGTGGAATTGCTGAATGCGCTCCCCACCCCGCCGCATATAGTGATGCTGGAGAAAAACCAAGGCAAGGGAAGCGCCCTGAAAGAGGGCTTCCGCTACGCGCTGAAAGAAGGCTTTGCCTACGCCATCACCCTCGACGGGGACGGGCAACACTTCCCAGAAGACATAGCCCTGATGCTCGAGGCGAACAAGGAACACCCTGGCGAGATTATCGTGGGGCAGAGAAAGGACCTCGACAAAGCCGACAGGAGCCGCGGCAGCAAATTTGCCAATGCCTTCAGCAACTTCTGGTTTGCCGTCTTCACCTGGAAAGCACTCAAGGACACACAGACAGGCTATAGACTCTACCCGCTCAAGAGGCTGCACGCCCTCAGCCTGCTCACCTCCCGCTACGAAGCAGAACTCGAACTGCTGGTATTCTCCTCATGGGCGGGAGTGAAGATTCACAGCGTCCCCATCAACGTCCATTACCCCCCGAAAGAGCAGAGGGTCTCGCATTTTATGCCGGCAAAGGATTTCACGAGGATCAGCCTTCTCAACTGCGTGCTCCTCATCCTGTCCCTCATATACGGCTACCCGAGAATGCTGCTGCGTTTCACGGCGAAAGTCATCAAGCACCTGTATCTGCTCACCGCCTTCGCCGTTTTCGCCTTGATTTCAATGCTCATATTGAATCCTGTGGCATATCTTACAAAGGATGAGCGCCGCGTCCATCTCATGATCTGCAGGATAGCGCGTTTCTTAATCAAAAGCCACATAGTGCCGGGCATCAGTTACAAGTTGCAGAACCCCGAAAACGAGGACTTTTCCAAGCCCTCCGTGATCATCTGCAACCACCAGTCCCACATAGACCTGATTCTGCTCCTTGCCCTCAGCCCGAATATGATAGTCCTGACCACGGACTGGGTATGGAACAACCCCATTTACCGGGTAATTATCCGCAAGGCCGGGTTCCAGCCCGTATCGAAGGGCATCGACAACATAATGCCCCATCTCCAAAACGCCGTGGAGCGCGGATACAGCATCGCCGTCTATCCCGAAGGCACACGCTCGGCGGACTGCAGGATAGCACGCTTCCACCAGGGAGCCTTCCACATCGCGCAAAGCCTGAATCTGGACATTCTCCCCCTCGTGTTGTACGGCAGCGGCAAGGCCCTGCCCAAAAAGGGGCACACCATGCGCAGATGGCCGATGGAACTTTCCGTTGAAAAACGCATCTCCCCCTCGCAACTGGCCGGACTCGGAGAGTACACGGTAAAGCAGGCATCCGCCGTCCGCAGATACTATACAGAACGCTACCGGGAGATGGCGGACAGAATAGAACAGGAACTGAAATAAGAAAATGAGCAAAAGCACAGTCATAATCGGGGCCGGAATAGGAGGCCTGTTCTGCGGCGCGATGCTGGCAAAGATGGGACTTGAGGTTACCATTCTGGAGAAGAACACCACCATCGGGGGAGGCCTTCAGAGTTTCAGCCGCTTCGGGGAAGTGTTCGACACCGGAATGCACATCATCGGAGGAATGCAGAAGGGCGGCAACATCAGGCGCATCTGCGAATGGCTCGGCATTATGGACAAAGTCCATATCGCCGACATCGGTTCCGACACCATCGACGAGGTTTATGTAGCGAAAGAAAGGAAATTCTACCATACCGCGAAAGGCAGAGACCGCTATATGGCATCGCTCGCAGCATCTTTCCCGGATCAGAAGGAAAATCTCGAGAGATATTTCGAGGCCATATACAGGATTGTCGGCGAACTCGACCTCTTCGCCCTCAGGCCCTCCGCTCCCGACAGCCTTGCCCACTCCGAGGAACTGACGATGGCCGCCGACGCCTTCATAGCGAAATACATCGACAACGTGAGGCTGCGCAACCTCCTGGCCTATATGACTCCGCTCTATTCCGGAGAAAGAGGCACGACGCCCGCCTACGTCCACGCCCTGATTTCGGTCATCTACATTGAAAGCCCCAGCCGTTTTGCCGGCGGGAGCTACCGTTTTGCGGAAACTCTGGCGGACTTCATCAGGGAACACGGAGGCCGGATAGTGGCCTCGGACGGAGTTGAAAAGATACACACCCGTGACAAGATGATAACCGGCGTCAGCACCCGCAAGGGGCAATTCTACAGCGCGGACCTGTACATCGGGGCCATACACCCCTGCAGCCTCATATCCCTGCTTGACGACCCGGCCGCCCTTCCCAAGAGTTACCGCACAAGACTCAGTGAACTGAAGAACTCATTTTCAGCGTTCACCATCTATCTCAAACTCAAGAAAAACAGTTTCAGGTACATCAACCACACCGGCTACTATGCAAAAGATTACGAGAATGTCTGGGACTACGGCAATCCCGAAAAGGGCTGGCCGCTCGGGTTCCTCTATATGACCCCTCCCGAACTGGAACAGGGCGAATATGCGGAAAAAATGACGGTGGTGGCCCCTATGCCCTGGGAATTCGTCAGGAAATGGGAAGACAGCAAGGTCGGCAGGCGTGGACAGGAATACGCGCAGTGGAAAACGGAACAGGCGGAGAAACTGCTGGACTGCCTTCAGGAAATATTTCCCGGCATCAGGGACTGCATAGAAGATATGAACACCGCCTCCCCCCTCACCATCCGCGACTTCTACGGGGTCAAGGAAGGCGCAATGTTCGGATACTCGAAGGACTGCAACAACCTGATTGCCTCACACGTCCCCGTGGTAACGAAAATCCCGAACCTTTTCCTGACCGGTCAGAACTGCAACCTCCACGGCTTCTGCGGAGTGGCCCTCACCTCCATCAAAACGGCGGAGGCCATACTCGGCGGGGACAGCGTGCTCAACTCCATCCTGGAATTCGAAAAACGGCACTGAATGGGCATACTCGGCACATACGGATTCTTCAGCCACCACAAGCTCGCCCTTTGGCTATCCCTGGCCATAATCACGGCGGCCCTTGCGGCACTCTCGCTCCGTATGCACTACAGCGAGGACATTTCCGACTTCCTGCCTCTCAGCCCTTCCGAAAACGAGGCGGTGGAGGTGTATCAAGAGATTTCCGGGGCCAGCCGCATCATCGTCATCTTCGACAACCCGGACGACGCCGACCTGACGGTGGAGGCCATAGACTGTTTCCTCGAAAAACTGAGGGAACGCGACAGCGAAGGCTGGTGTGCGGACCTGAGCGCGGGCTTCGACCTGTCCTCGGTGCAGGAAGTCGCCTCCTTCGTGTATGACAACATCCCCTACTTCCTCACGGAAACCGACTACAGGCGGATGGACAGCCTGCTGGCACGTCCCGGCTATGTCCGCGAGGCACTCGAGCGCGACAAGCAGATTCTGAACTTCCCCAGCGGCGGAATAGCTACCATAGGCGTGGTCAAAGACCCGCTCTCCCTCTACGCCCCCGTGCTCTCGAAACTGCAAAACTCCACCTCCGGCCTCAACTTCGAGATTTACGACGGCTGCATCTTCACCCCCGACATGAGCCGCGCCATCGTGATGATGAACTCCCCCTTCGGCAACAGCGAGACCAACCTCAACTCCCGGCTACTTGCCCTCATAGACGAGTCCATCAGCGCAATGTCGGAGCTATACCCCGAAGTGAAGGCCCACAGCATAGGCGGCCCCGTCATCGCAGTCGGCAACGCCGGGCGCATCAAGAAAGACAGCATCATCGCCGTGTCGCTTTCCGTAGTGCTGATTGTGCTGCTGTTGGCCTACTCCTTCAACAGCCTGCGCAACATCCTGCTCGTGCTTCTCTCCATCGGCTGGGGCTGGCTCTTCGCCCTCGGCGGCATCTCGCTCTTCAGCGGCAGCGTCTCAATCATCGTGATTGGCATCTCGAGTATCATCCTCGGCATAGCGGTCAACTACCCCCTCCACCTGGTGGTCCATCTGGGGCACCAGCCGGACAAAAAAGAGGCTCTCAGGGAAATAATGCAGCCTCTCGTGGTGGGCAACATCACCACAGTGGGTGCCTTCCTCGCCCTTGTTCCCCTCAAATCCGCCGCCCTGCGCGATCTGGGCATCTTCGCCTCCCTGCTCCTCGTGGGCACCATCATCTTCGTGTTGTTCTGCCTGCCCCACTTCGTCAAGCTCAGGAAGCAGCGTGAGCGCAAAGCCAGACTCATCGGCTTCCTCGCGGGCCTGCAGCCGGAGAAAAGCCGCCTTTTGGTGGCGGCGGCAGTGCTCTTGAGCGTGGTGTTCCTCATCTTCAGCCTGCGCGTCAGATTCGACTCCAACATCAGCAACATCAACTATATGACTGCTGAGCAGCGTTCCGATATGCAATACTTTGAGTCCCTGCTCTCCCAAAGCGGCGGACAGGAAGCCCGGAGCATCTTTCTGCTCAGTTCTTCTGACAGCCCTGACGGAGCCCTGGAGGCCTATTCGGAACTCGTCCCCGTCATAGACAGCCTTGCCACCGCCTCCCTGATTGAAGGTCACGACGCCCTGTCGCAGTTTTTCGCCGGCAGCAAAGAGCAGGAACGCAGACTCAGGCGCTGGGACGCCTTCAGGGCAGCCCACAGCGGTCTGACGGAGGAGATTGCGTTTGAAGCACGCACCTGCGGTTTCTCCCCCAAGGCCTTCCGCGACTTTACGGAGAGTTTCAACTCCGCCCCGGGAAGTCTCGAAGTCCGGGATTCGGAATTCTTCACTCCACTTTCCGACCTGGTTTTCAGCGGCAATTTCGCCACGCTCGAAAAGACAGGGCAGTGCTATGTAGTCGATAATCTCAAAATCAGGCCGGAGAACATAGCCTCAGTAAAGGCGAGGCTGCCGCACAGTTTCGACATCAGTTCCATCAACAGGTCTCTCGCCGAAAACCTGTCCGACAACTTCAACTACATAGGCTGGGTCTGCTCCCTGATAGTGTTCTTCTTCCTGTGGTTGTCCTTCGGAAGGCTTGAACTCGCCATCATTTCCTTCCTGCCTATGGCAGTCAGCTGGGTCTGGATACTGGGCATTATGGCTCTGGCGGGCATACAGTTCAATATCGTGAACATCATCCTCGCCACCTTCATCTTCGGTCAGGGTGACGACTACACCATCTTTATGACCGAAGGCTGCCAGCACGAATACACCCACGGCAGGCCCATCCTCGCCTCCTACAAGGCCGGCATCATACAGTCGGCCCTGATAATGTTCATAGGTATGGGCACGCTCATCGTGGCCCGACACCCGGCAATGCACTCCCTGGCCCAGGTGACCATCATCGGAATGTTCTCCGTGGTGCTGATGGCCTATATGATTCCACCCCTGCTCTTCAGGTGGCTCACCACCTCCAAGGGCCTTGTCAGGGAACACCCCCTCACCATCGGTCTGCTCCTGCGCGGAAAACCCAAGGACCCCGTAAGGCGCGTGATGGGCCGCTACATCTACAAGGGCCGCGAAATCTGCAGTGAGGTGAGGCGCAACCTCGCCGCCGCCTGCCCCTGCGCCTCCCCCGCCTCCGACATCTGCACCATAGAGGACCACGGTTACGGGGAAACAGCCATCCTCTACGCCCTCACCCACCCTGAGATTCAGGTCAGGGCCCTCATAAAAGACGAACAGCGCCTCAGAATCGCCCGCATAAGCGCTGAAAACTTTGTAAACAACATCGAATTTGTCCAAATATGAAAGACCATATACGCGAAATTCTGACCGATGCGCTTCCCGCCGTGGATTTTGACGCCGACTTCCTCTTCAGCGAACTCGACTCTCTGGGAGTCCTGAGCATACTGACTATCCTCTCCAAAGAGTACGGCATAGAACTGGGCGCAGAAGACATCTCACCGCGCAATTTCCGCAACCTCGACTCCCTGACAAGTCTGGTAAAAAGCAAACTATGACACTCGAGCAAAGCATAGAACACTACGCCGGCACCGCCCCGGAACGGACTGCCCTTGTCTGCGGGGAGCAGACCCTCAGTTATTCCGCCCTGTGGGAGGCCATAGTCCGGAAAGAGGAAGAACTGCGAGGCGAGGGGCTGAAAGCCGGCAGACCATATATCTGGCGCTCGAGCGGCGACTGCCTCTTTGTCGTCACCTACTGCGCCGTCCATCGCCTTGGGGCCATAGCCGTGCCACTGGAACAAGGCGCGCCCGAGGAAAGTTTTCTTGCAATAAAACGGCAGACGGAAGCACAGACTTATGCCCCCGGCATCTCCGACATCCTTTACACCACAGGCACCACCGGCCAATCCAAGGGCGTGATGCTTTCAGAAACAGCCCTTTGCTCCTGTGCGGACAATTTCATCAATGCCTTCGGCTTCGATTCCGGCCTCTGTATGATAGTGAGCGGCCCGCTCAACCACATAGCCTCCCTGTTCAAAATCCACCCCACCCTCACCGCCGGAGGCGCCGTATGCATCATCAACGGCCTTCGTGACCCCAATCTGTTCTTCGAGGCCTTAGAACTTCCCTTTGACGGCTTCGCCGCCTTTCTGGTGCCCGCGAGCATACACATACTGCTCAGTTTCTCGGCACAACGTCTGACCTCGCACTCCGGCAAAATCCGTTTCATCGAAACCGGTGCCGCCCCCATCTCATCCGCCGATATGGCGGCGCTTGCAGAATGCCTGCCCCATTCGGACCTTTGGAACACCCTCGGAGGCACGGAGTTCGGGGCCGTCTGCACCTACAACTTCAATGACGGCAGGTACATGGAGGGCTGCATAGGGCGTCCTATGAAGAACTCCACCGTGGAAGTGGATGCGGAAGGCAGCATCAGCATCTCCGGCCCCACCCTTATGAGCGGTTATGTAGCGGACCCCGAAAGCAGCGCGAAGGTCCTCAAGGACGGAGTGCTGCGCATTTCGGACAGGGGCTTCGTGGACGAAGACGGGCTTATCCACCTCACAGGACGCGCTGACGATGTCATCAATGTAGGCGGCTTCAAGATTGACCCCGTGGAAGTGGAGAACGCCGCCGGCAGCCACCCCGACATAGAGGACTGCCTCTGCGTGGCCGCCGCGCACCCCCTGCTCGGCACCGTCCTGAAACTGCTTGTGGTCCCCAAACAGGGCCGCAGTCTGGACAAACGCTCCATCGCCCTGCACATAAAGGCCCGCCTGGAGCCCTACAAAATACCCACATACTACGAGGCCGTGCCTTCCATAAAGAGAACCTTCAACGGCAAAGCCGACAGAAAAGCCTACAGATTAGGATTATAGGACGCCCGGAAGAAGAAAGACTACTTCCGGAAATAGCCGAGGATAAAATTAAGGAAGTCATACTTCCACCTTGCCGCCACGGGGGCCTTCTCCTCGCTGCTTCCGTAGCCGTGGCCTCCCTCTTTGTAGCCCGCGAAAATATGGGGTATGCCCTTATCCTCAAGAGCCTTGTCCATCAGGACGCTGTTTCTGTACATCACCACGGCATCATCCTCACAGGCCGAAATGAAGGTGGGCGGCATATCATCGGGCACATTCAGTTCCATCGAGAAAAGCGCCTTGGTCTCTTCTGAAAGATTCAGGCCGAGAAGGTTTTTTCTGGAGCGTTCGTGGACAATTTCGTCCTGCATCGAGACCACAGGATAGATGGCCGCCACGAAGTCTGGGCTGAGTTTACTGTCCCGGCCGCGGCCGTTGAGGAAGTCAAGCCCGCCCTGTTCCGCAGACATCAGGGCAAGATGCCCGCCGGCCGAAAAGCCCACGACCCCCACGGCGATGTAGTTTGACCTTTCACGCGCCAAGGCCATTGCCATCTGGAAGTCTTCCATCATATCGGGGTATTTCGCGCCCACAGAGCCGGTCCTGTACCTGAGCACATAGGCGCTGATGCCCTGTCTGTTGAACCAGTCAGCCACTTCGTGTCCCTCGGTATAAATGCCCATAGTATGGGCGTAACTGCCCCCGGGGCATATTATCACGGCCAGTTTCGTGTCGATGCTGTCCGGCGCCGGGTAATGATAGACGCGGGTCCAGCCCCTGCCCCACAGCTTTTCAGCCTTCGGCTTCCTGACCTCCCCCGCCTGCAGCTGCAAGAGCGAGGCAAAAGCCAGAACGGCCACCAATATATTCTTTGCGATACCCATACTGTTTCAAAAGGACCGCAAAGATAACGTTTATGTGGAATTATCAGCTCACCGACAAATATATTTGCATATTCCTATATATATGAAGCAAATAAACCACGGCCAGACAGCCGTGGTTTATGATTTGAGTCCCTATACAGACAGTTTAGATGACGCCCTGCTCGAGCATAGCGGTGGCGACCTTCATAAAGCCGGCGATGTTGGCGCCCTTCACATAGTCGATGTGTCCGTCAGCCTGGCGGCCGTAAGTAACGCACTGCTCGTGGATGGC
>JABUTN010000012.1:10045-34994 GCA_021443665.1 Bacteroidales bacterium
GCCACACCACCGGCGTTCACGGCCTTGCCGGGAGCGAAGAGGATGTTCTTCTGGAGATAGTGGATGGCCTCGGGGGTGCAGCCCATATTAGACACCTCACAGCAGCACTCGGCGCCGTTTGCAACGAGTTCCTTGGCATCGTTCTCGTCAAGTTCATTCTGGAAAGCGCAGGGAAGGGCGATGTCGCAGGGCACGCACCAGGCCTTCTTGCCGGGAGTGAACACAGCCTTGCCGGGGAACTTGTCGGCCATATCCTGCACCTTGTTGCGGTTGGAGGCACGCATCACGAGCATATAGTCGATCATCTCCTTGGTGATGCCGTCGGGAATCTCGCAGACACCGTCGGGACCGCTGATAGCCACAACCTTGGCTCCGAGTTCGATTGCCTTGGTGGCGGCGCCCCAGGCCACATTGCCGAAGCCGGAGAGGGAAATCTTCTTGCCCGCAATCTTTTTGCCCGCTGTCTCAAGCACCATATTCACGAAATAGAGGGCACCGAAGCCTGTCGCCTCGGGACGCAGGATCGAGCCACCCCAGGTCATGCCCTTGCCGGTCAGCACACCTGTGTTGTACTCACGGGCGAGTTTCTTGTACATACCGGTGAGGAAGCCAATTTCGCGGCCGCCAACGCCCACGTCACCTGCAGGAACGTCCGTGTCGGGGCCGATGTTGCGCCAGAGTTCAAGCATGAAGGCCTGGCAGAAACGCTCGATCTCGCCGTTGCTCTTACCCACGGGGTCGAAGTCGGAACCGCCCTTGCCGCCGCCCATAGGGAGGGTGGTCAGGGCATTCTTGAAAGTCTGCTCGAAACCGAGGAACTTCAGCATCGAAGGGGTCACAGCCTTGTGGAAACGAAGGCCTCCCTTGTAGGGGCCGATGGCTGAGTTGAACTGCACACGGTAGCCGAGATTGGTCTGAACCTCGCCCTTGTCATCCGTCCACACAACGCGGAAGGTGAAAATGCGGTCGGGCTCCACCATACGCTCCACGATTTTCTTGTCTTCGAACTCGGGATGCTGGTTGTAAACCTCCTCCACTGACTCGAGGACCTCGCGGACTGCCTGGAGATACTCTTTTTCATGGCCGTATTTCTGCTCGAGGCGGGCCATAATAGCTGATGTTTTCATAATGAATATTTTTTGATTTTATTGTTATTGAAAAAAGGGATTCTTATTTCACCTCCCAGGTGGCGCCGCTGTGGAGCAGGTCTTCCATACAGTGGATGCTGCTCTTGGCTGCCACATCATTGAGTTGGTCGCGCACCCTGTCGTCGTAAGTGGCGTCGCGCACCTCACGGATGACGCCGAGGGCCACGGGATAGTCGGGATACTTCATATCGATCAGCTGGCTGTGCAGGCCGGTGTTGGGGGTATGGGCATCGTGGACGAGGATGTCTGCCTCGGTGACGCCGTCCACTCCTATAGTCACCACCTGAAGCTCGTTGTTGCGGTCGAGAATCAGGCCCTTGTCGTTATTGGCTCCGAAAATCATCTTCTCGCCGTGACGCAGGATAATGGTGCGGTCGGCCCTGTAGGCGCGGTCCGAAATGTCCTTGTGGGCGCCGTCGTTGAAGATGACGCAGTTCACGAGCATTTCCGTCACGGCACAGCCGTCGTGGGCCGCCGACTGCTGGAAAATCTCCGTATTGAGCTTCAGCTCGCTGTCAAGGCCGCGGGCGAAGAAGGTGCCGCGTGCGCCGAGCACCACCGAGCCGGGATTGAAGGGATGCTCCACCGTGCCGTAGGGCGAAGTCTTTGTAATCTTGCCCAGGGGCGAAGTGGGGCTGTACTGGCCCTTGGTCAGACCGTAGATGCGGTTGTTGAAGAGCACTATGTTGATGTCTATGTTGCGTCTGATGGCGTGGATGAAGTGGTTTCCACCGATGGCGAGGGCATCGCCGTCACCGCAGGCCTGCCATACGCTCAGGTTGGGGTTGGCCACCTTGATGCCGGTGGAAATGGCCGTTGCACGTCCGTGGATGGAGTGGAAGCCGTAGGTGTTCATATAGTAGGGCAGGCGGGAAGAGCAGCCGATGCCGGACACGAACACGAAACGCTCAAGATCATAGTTGCGGTCATCGGCCACGATGGGAAGCGCCTTCTGCAGGGATGCGAGCACCGAATGGTCGCCGCAACCGGGGCACCAGCGCACCTGCTGGTCGGATTTGAAATCCTGTGCTGTGTATTTCATACTGGAATCTCCTATTTTATGAATTTGTATGCAGCATCCACAATGTCCTTCACGATGAAGGGCTGGCCCTGCACCTTGTTGAGCTGTTCGTATTTGTACTGGGGAAGTTTGGCCCTCAGATAATCCGCAAACTGGCCGCTGTTGAGCTCGCACACCAGAATGGTCTTGTGGCCCGCAAGCACCTCGGCGGTGTTCTTGGGAAGCGGATTGATATAGTCTATATGGGCCAGAGCCACGCTCCTGCCCTCAGAGACAAGCTGCTCCTGAGCCGCAAGGAGATGTCCGAAAGTGCCGCCCCAGCCGACCAGGAGAAGTTCTGCCTTGGGGTCGCCTATGACCTTGATTTCAGGGATGTCGTTTGCGGTCAGCGCCACCTTCTTCGCCCTGGCCGCCACCATCATCTCGTGGTTCTCGGGGTCGGAGGAAATGTTGCCAGCAGGGGCCTTTTCAAGACCGCCCACACGGTGCTCGAGGCCTTTCGTGCCTGGCACAGCCCATCTGCGCACGTAGGTCTGGGGGTCACGCTCGAAGGGTTTGAAGGGGCCGTCACAGGAAGTGATGCGCGGCGCCTTGATTTCGGGATAATCCTTCATCGAGGGGATGCGCCAGGGCTCGGAGCCGTTGCCGAGGAAACCTTCAGTCAGCAGGATGACGGGCATCATATGCTCGAGGGCGAACTTGCCGGCGTAGAAGGCCTTTTCAAAACAGTCTGAAGGGCTGTGGGCCGCCATCACCATAATGGGGCACTCGCCGTTGCGTCCGTAGAGAGCCTGATTGAGGTCGGTCTGCTCAGTCTTGGTGGGGATGCCGGTGGAAGGGCCGCTTCGCTGCACATCCACAAGGACGAGGGGCAGTTCGGCTATCATCGCCAAACCAAGCGCCTCGCTCTTGAGGGAAAGGCCGGGGCCTGAAGTGGTGGTCACCGCGAAATTGCCCGCGTAAGCCGCACCGATAGCGGTGCAGATGCCCGCAATCTCATCCTCGCACTGAAGGGTCTTGGCGCCCAGAGACTTGTGAAGGGCCAGTTCCTCGAGGATGGCCGTGGCGGGAGTGATGGGATATGAGCCGCAGAACAAGGGGATACCGGACTTCTCCGATGCGGCCAGAAGACCCCAGGCAGTGGCCTGGTTGCCGTTGATGTTGCGGTAGGTGCCTTTCTCCTTCTTCGCGGGAGCCACATGGTAGGTATTGGGGGCCGCCTGAATGTTGGCGGCATAGTTGAAACCGTCGAACAACACCTTCTTGTTGGGCTCGATCAGCTCGGGTTTCTTCTTGAACTTCTTTTCAAGGTAGGCGTAGGTATTGTCCAGTTCCTTGTTGAAGATGAAGAAGCACATACCGAGCGTGAACATATTCTTGCAGCGCACGATGGACTTGTTGTCCATACCGCTGTCCTTCAGGGACTCCTTCGTGAGGGTGGTGATGGGACACACTAAGAGGGTGCGGTCCTCGACGCCGAGCTCCGTGAAGGGATTGTCCGTCTTGAAGCCGGCCTTTGCCATATTGGTGTCATCGAAGGAGTCCGTGTCCACGATGATTGTGGCCGTGGGCTTCGCCCATTTCGCGTTGGCTTTCAGAGCGGCGGGGTTCATTGCCACGAGAACGTCGCAGAAGTCGCCGGGGGTGTTCACTGCTTCCGAACCTATGTGTACCTGGAAGCCCGATACGCCGGAAATGGTGCCCTGGGGAGCGCGGATTTCCGCCGGATAGTCGGGGAAGGTGGAGATGCCGTTGCCGTCAAGGGCTGATGAATCCGCAAAAAGGGTTCCTGTGAGCTGCATACCGTCTCCGGAGTCCCCTGCAAAGCGAATCACGACATCCTTTACATCAATAACTTTATGTTGCATAATGATTTGTTTTGGAAATTTCCATTAGTCTATGCAAAGGTAAGAAATAAATGCATAGATTTGCAGTGTTTTAAAGATTTGTGCGTTATGAGACGATTTGTGAAAGGCCTGTCGGCAGCAGCTGCTCTGCCGATGATGGTGATTGCAGCCATTACGATGGCTTCCTGCAGCAAGAATCCCTCCATTTCCTCTACAATCAGCCTCTCGCTCTCCCACGAATGGAAGAGCAGCGCCCCCTTGCTGAGCAAGGCCGCGGAAGGCGAGATTCCGGACACCAACAGTCTGATTCTGAAAGTCGTTTCCGAAAACGGCGACCTTGTCTGGCAGGGTCTCTGGGCCGAGCGCAGCCCGCAGCTGAAGGTCTCTCCCGGCACCTACAAGATTGACGTTTACAGCGACGAGTTCAGCACCCCCGCCTTCTCCTGCCCCGTCTATGGGGACAGCCGGACAGTGTTTGTCGGGGCGACCGAGTCCGTCAGCGTCAGCCTGAGATGCACCCAAACCAACTCCGGAGTGAGAATCAGCTGCGACCAGAACTTCATCGAAAGGTTCGGCGAGGGCTGCATCGGAGTGTGCAGCGGCACTGACACCCTCAACTACCACTACCAGGAGAGCCGCATCGGCTATTTCCTCCCGGGCAGGGCGAACTTCATCCACCGCTCTACCGGCGGCACTGCCACCATCCTTCTTGGCAGGAACCTGGAGGCTGCCACCATCCTGACCCTCAAACTGTCGGCCTCCGTAAGCGAGACAGCGGGTTTCAAGGTCAGCATTGACACCACCCGCTGCTGGGTCAGCGAGAGTTTCTGCGTGGGCAGCGGCAACGACGGCTCCAGCGCGGCCTCGGCCCTTCAGGTGGCGGACCTTCCGATGTACAGCGGAGCCAAGGACATCTGGGTGGCTGGCTACATCTGTGGAGGCGACTGCACCACGGCGAATGTGGTCACTACCCCGCCCTTCTCCAAAAACTCCCACATAGCCATCTCCGACAGTGAGGTGCCCCCCTCCCGCAACGCCTGCGCGGCCGTGGAACTGCCCACCGGAGACACCCGAAACGCCCTCAACCTGGTCGATAACCCGGGGCTGCTCGGCAGAAGGATAGCCGTCTGCGGCACCGTCACCGACTACTTCGGCTACCCCGGACTCAAGTCCGTCAAGGCTTACCAATTCCTATAAAAACAAAAAAACTCCCGGGCAAACGTCCGGGAGCCTTGTTTCTGAAACTTGCAGTGCTTACTGTGCAGCGGTGATCTTCTTGTCGAGGGGAATGTTGAGCTCCTTCTTCACGAGATCGTCCACATTCATTGACTGCTTCTCGTCCACCCAGTGGATGGCGGCGATATCGAAGACATAGATGAGGCCCTGAGCCTTGCCCACCTTCTGAACGGCGTTGACAGCCTTCTCCTGGATGGGAGCAAGGAGGTTCTGCTGGTACTGTGCCATCTCTTGCTGGGCGCTCTGCTGGAACTGCTGGAGGCGGTTCTCCATCTCCTGAAGCTCGGTCTCCTTCATCTGGCGTGTTGCGGGAGTCCAATTGGCGGCCATAGCCTGATAGTCGTTCAGTTTGTTCTGGAACTCATTGGCCATAGACTGGTAGGTCTCCTGAATGTCCTTCTGGTAACGCTCAAGCTGGGCACGGGCTGAATCCATCTCGGACATCAGATACACAACCTCCTGGAGATTTACGTGGCCGAACTTGAGACTCTGCGCCTTCGCGGGTATCATTGCAAACAGTGCAAAGGCGATAACGATGATTTTTTTCATGATGATGTTTTTTATGAAATTAGTAAATAATATGTTTCTGTGAATGTTAGAACTGCTGGCCGATCACGAAGTGGAAGTGTGAGCCGCTGACAGCCTTATCCCCGATAGGGTCGAAGCCCCAGCCCCAGTCAACACCGAGCAGGCCGACCATAGGAAGCATAATGCGGACACCGACACCGGCCGAACGCTTAATCTGGAAGGGATTGAAATCCTGGATATGCTCCCAGCAGTTACCTCCCTCGAGGAAGGCGAGCACATAAATCTGCGACTGCGGCTGCAGCATCACGGGATAACGCAGCTCTATCGTGAAGCGGTCATACACGTGACCCACATAACTGCCCTGGGAGTTTGTAGGAGTCAGGGAGTAGTTGTCGTAACCGCGCAGGGAGATGATTTCCGCACCGTAGGTATTGTAACCCGACATACCATCACCGCCGACCTGGAAGCCCTCGAAAGGAGAGTAGCCAAGACTTTTGTTGAAATAGCCCAGATAACCGAACTGTGCCCTGGTCATCAGCACGAGGTCGCCGACAATCTTGGTATAGAGGGCGCCCTTGAAACTCCACTTGTGGTACTCTATCCACTTGTACCTCTCCGTATCGGGCAGGGTCGAATAGTCCACATTCTTGTTGAAGAGGGAGTAAGGAGGCGTAATCTGCAGGGAAATCGAGAACTCGGAACCCTGACGGGGGAACACTGCCTGGTCCGTGGAGTTGCGCGAAAGGGTGATGCGGTAACTGATGTTCGTGGACTTTCCTGTGGGGAAGAGGAAGTTGTAGCCCCAGTTCTGCAGGCGGTAGGTCTGCCAGCTGAGTTCGTGCGAGAGCACGAAATAGTTGTCAGGCCATTTCAGGCGGGAGCCAAGGCCCACCGCTATACCATATACCTCAAACCACTGGTCGGGATTCTGATACCAATAATAATAGTTGGTCTGGCGGGTGTAGTAACCCGAAAGGCTGAATGAAACCGGCTTCTTTCCCGTCAGCCAGGGCTCCACGAATGAAATGGAAGCCGCCGTGTAATACGTGCCGTTGGTCTGGAAGCGCAGTGACAGCGACTGAGCGTCACCGAGGGGAACAGGCCTCCACGCGCCCTTCTTGAAAATACGCCTGAGGGAGAAGTTGTTGAAACTTACACCGACAGTTCCCACGAAGGAGTTGCCGCCCCAACCTCCGGAAAGTTCGAACTGGGAATTGGGCTTCTCGGCGAGGTTGTATGTGATATCGACGGTATTGTTCAACTGGTTGGGAATCACCGAATAGCCGCGGGTATGGTCCAGAGCCTGCTCGGGATCGAAGTTGCCCATTGACGCAATCTCACGCAGGGAGCGCTCCAGCATCGACTGGCTGTACAGATAGCCCGGCTTCGTGAAAATCTGGCGGCGTGCCACACGCTCGTTGGTAATCGTGTTGCCCGTAATGATGATGTTGTTGAAGGTGGCGGGCTTGCCCTCTATCATACGCATCTCCACATCTATGGAATCCCCGATGATATTGGTCTCCACGGGCATTATGTTGAAGAAGATGTAGCCTTTGTCGGTGTACATCGAGCGTATGTCCACTATCTCCTTCTTGGGGTCTCCGTAGAGCCTCTTCTCGAGATTCACCACATCGTAGATGTCGCCTTTCTTGATTTCGAGAACCTCGGCGAGCTGGTCAGCCGTATAAATCGCGTTGCCGGTCCAGGTGATGTTGCGGAAGAAATAGCGCTGTCCCTCGTCTACGACAATGTCTATGCCCATCTTGCCCTCTTCCAGCCAATAGATGGAATCCTTCACAATCTTGGCGTCGCGGAAGCCTTCCTCGTGAAAACAGCTCAGCATAGACTGCTTGTCGTTCTCGTATTCGTCGGGGTTGAATTTCTTGCTCTTGAAGAGGTTCTGCAGGCGCATATCCCTTGTTTTTGACATAGACTTGACCAGTTTGCGCTCAAGTACGTGGTCGTTTCCGGCAAAAGTAATCTTCTTGACCCTCACCTTCTTGCCCCTGTCAACGCGGAAAGTCACCTTCACAGCATTCTTGACGAGGGTGTCCTGCACCTGAATCACATCCACCTCGCAGTTGTTGAAGCCCTTGTCACGGTAATACCTCTTTATAATATTGGTGGAAGAACGGATGAGATAGTCGGAAAGTTCGGAACCCCTGCGCAGATGGAGGCGTTCCTGAAGGTCCGTCCTCTCCGAACTCTTGACTCCCGTATAGCCCCATCGTGAAACACGGGGACGCTCCTGAAGTCTGAGCACCAGAAAAGCCGTATCCGCGGATGCGGACAGGCTGTCTATTTCGAGTGAAACATTCGAGAAGAACCTCTGGGACCAGAGCCTCTTCACTATGGACGATGTGGCCTCGCTGGGAATCGTAAGCTCCTGACCCGTCTGGAGGCCCGTAAGGGCTATGAGCTGCTGCTCGCCGAGGTAATTCACTCCTTCCACCCTCACTCCTCCGACAACATAGGTCCTGGGACGCGAATAATCCACCTGCGCACCGTTCTGTGCTGATAGCGAAAGCGCGGCCGATGCAAGAAACAGCACCGCCCAAAGCACTTTGCTTGTCAAGGTATGTTTACTCATTCTCTTTCAGTTCTGAAATCTGTCCACCCGTGAGCCCGAATCGTCTCTCCCTTTCCGCATAGGAATCCAAGGCAGCCTGAAAATCGCATTTGCGAAAATCGGGCCACAAAGTGGGGGTAAAATAAAACTCGCTGTAGGCGCATTGCCACAACATATAATTCGAAATTCTCTGTTCTCCGCCCGTGCGGACAAGCAGGTCAGGATCCGGAATGCCGGCTGTGGCGAGGTAGGGGGCAATCCCGCCTTCGGGGCAGCCGTCCTGAGCCCAGGCCTTCGAAGCCTGCATTATATCCCATTTTCCGCTGTAACTCAGCATTATCACAAGGTTGAGCCCCCTGCACCCTGCAGTCCGGCTCTCAGCCGCCTCAATCTGCGCCACGAGGGCGGGAGAAAGGCTCGCACGGTCGCCGACCACACGGAAACGCACATCGTTTTCAAGCAGTTTGGGAATCTCCTTCAGCATGGCGGCGGCCATCAGTTCCATCAGTCCTCTGACCTCCGCTGCGGGACGTGACCAGTTTTCGGTGGAAAAGGCATAGACGCTCAGATAACGGATGCCCTGCTGCGATGCGAACTCCACACAGTCACGCACCCTCTCGATGCCTTCCTTGTGGCCGAAGATGCGCTCCTTTCCCCGAGACTCGGCCCAGCGGCCGTTCCCGTCCATAATGATTGTCACGTGTGCCGGTATCCTCTTTGCCATATCTATTCCGCAACTTTGAATCGTTTGTCCTCACCCCACAGGAGTTTGTCCCTGAGAGCCCTGAAAAAACTATCCCTTCCCGAAGTCATAGTCCTCACGCTGAAGTCCGCCTTACGGACGAGTATGGTCGCATCGTGGTCCACGCTCACGCTGTGGTTGTCGGCCGCAAGCCACCAGGAATGACCCTCGCAGCGCACGGACACCTTTATCGCCACAGTATCGGGAACTATCAGGGGGCGCACATTCAGATTGTGGGGAGCCACAGGGGAAATAATCAGCACGTGTGAATCGGGGGTCACGATGGGGCCTCCCGCGCTGAGCGAATATGCGGTGGAGCCGGTGGGCGTGGAAATGAGCAGGCCGTCCGCCCAGTAAGGGGGAAGTTCGATGCCGTTCACACGCAGCTCCAGGCCCAGCATCACGGGGTCCTGACGGTGGAACGACAGCTCGTTGAGCGCCATCGGCATAAATGAGGGGCTCACGGAAGGGCAGTCGAAAGTCAGCACCGAACGCTCCTGAAAGCCGCAGCGGGACTCAAACAGGGCCTCGACCACACGGGCGTCGTCATCAAACTCCGTGGTGAGAAAACCGAGATGGCCGAAATTGATGCCCACGATGGGAATCGCCCGCTCCGCCACCAGGGATGCCGCGCTCAGCACCGTGCCGTCTCCGCCCAGGGACAGAAGCGCGTCCACATTGGCGGGAAAATCCTCGCGGCCGTCAAACACCTCCCCGTCGGGGAGTCCCTCTTCCAAAAGGGGAAGTATGTAGGAATACAGTTCACGATAATAGCACAGGGACACATCCTCCCTTGACACAAGCAGACGCATCAGGCGGATCGTCCTTTCACGATGCACGCCGCTGAGTCTGCCGCCAAACAATGCTATTTTCATCACTGAGGTTTTCCTTTTTTTGTATAAACACGCAAATATGCACAAAAAATCCGATATTTATAGTTACTTTTGCATATAAGTTTTCAACATCTCGGAATATGACCAGATTAAGTGTCAATATCAACAAAATAGCCACCGTCAGGAACGCACGAGGCGGGAGCCTCCCCGATGTGAGGCAGGCAGCCATAGACTGCCAGAAATGGGGGGCCGAGGGCATAACCGTCCATCCCAGGCCGGACGAGCGCCACATCAGATACAGCGACGTATATGCCATAAAGCCCATTATCGTCACCGAATTCAACATCGAGGGCAACCCCCTGTCGGAACGCGCATGCGCCACGGACGGCCTTCCCAAAAGTTTTATGGATTTGGTGCTTGACATACACCCCGACCAGGTGACCCTCGTGCCGGACTCACAGAACGCCATCACCTCCAACCACGGCTGGGACACCATTGCGAACAGGGACTATCTCCGCAAAATATGCGGCATCTTCCGCAGCGAGGGCATACGCAGTTCAATATTCGTGGATCCCGACCCCGAAATGGTCAGGCGTGCCGCCGACTGCGGCTGCGACCGTGTGGAACTCTACACCCAGAGTTACGCTGAAATCTACCCCGAAAACCCCGAGCAAGCCCTCGAACCTTTCTACAAGGCCGCTCTTGCAGCCCGTGAAGAGGGTCTGGGCCTGAATGCCGGACATGACCTGAGCCTGGTCAACCTGGAATACTTCGCCAAAAACATCCCCGCCCTGATGGAAGTCTCCATAGGGCACGCCCTGATATGCGATGCCCTGTACCTGGGACTTGAAAAGACTATTGGCTTATATTTAAAAAAATTGCTACATTTGCAGTCCTAATTTTTCAAAAACAATTATGAAACAAGTTTCTCTCATACTAAACATCGTTTTAGTAATCGCTGTTGCAGCGCTCTATGTACTTTTCTTCACAACCAAGAAAGCTCCCGTGGCAGAATCCTCAAGTGTCCAGTCCGTACAGAGCGGTGACATCGTTTACATCAGGATCGACTCCCTGGTCAACGCATACGATATGTACAATGACCTCAAGACCGAGCTTGAAGGCAAGGTTGCAGCCATAGAGAACGATCTCAACAAGAAAGGCCGCGCCTTCGAGAACGATGCGAAGAGTTTCCAGGACAAGATGCAGAAAGGCCTTCTCACCCGTTCACAGGCCGAGACGATGAACAACGAGCTGATGCAGCGCCAGCAGTCCCTTCAAGAGCTCTCACAGCAGAAGCAGCTGGAGATTGCCGAGCAGGAAAACGTGATGCTCAACACCATAATGGACGCTGTCACCAGTTATGTCAAGGAGTACAACAAGACTCACGGCTACTCCCTCATCCTGACCACAAGCACCGCCTCAAACACAATCATTGACGGAGCCGCAGGCATCGACATCACCGAGGCCATCCTCAACGGCCTGAACCAGGAGTACATCAAGAATCGCGGCAAATAATCTTGAAAACTGCGATTTTATCCTGTTTTCACCCCTACAGAGGGGGTATAGCCCAGTTCAACAACTCGCTGTTTTCTGAACTGAGCAACAAGGTTGATACAATTCCCGTCAACTTCAAGAAACAGTATCCGCGTCTGCTTTTCCCCGGAACAAGCCAGTATGTGGACCCTCAGGACAGAGAGACCGTATCCATAGATGCACCGGCACTGTTGGATACGGTCAATCCTTTTTCCTGGCGTTCCACAGCCGCCTTCATCCGCAAGCAGAAGCCGGACCTGCTGCTTATGCGCTACTGGATGCCCTTCTTCGCACCCTCCCTCGGATGGATTGCGGGCCACATGGACGCCTCATGCAAGCGCATAGCCATACTTGACAACGTCATTCCCCACGAGAGGCGCATAGGAGACGACAGGCTCACCCGCTATTTCCTGAAGCGCTGCGACGGATTCATAACCCTGTGCGACGCTGTCAGGGACGACCTGCTTTCCATCTGCCCGGACGCGCGTTACATCGTATCCCCCCACCCCATCTACTCCAATTTCGGTGAAAACATAGAGCGCCGTGAAGCGGCCGCCTCCATAGGAATCAACCCCGACAAGAAGACCCTGCTGTTCTTCGGACTGATAAGGGAATACAAAGGCCTCGACATACTCATCGAAGCCTTCGCCTCTCTCCCTGAAGACTACCAGCTGGTCATCGCCGGCGAGTGCTACGGGGACTTCACCCGCTACCGCAAACTCATCAACGCCAACCCCCGCAAGGAGGACATACACCTCTTCCCCCGCTTCATAGCCGACAGCGAGGTCGCCCCCTTCTTCTGCGCCGCCGACGTGTGCGTGCTGCCCTACAGGAGCGCCACCCAGAGCGGCATCAGTTCCATCTGCTACCAGTTCGGCCTCCCTATGGTTACGACGAGCGTGGGCGGACTGGTGGAGACCATCGGAGCGACAGGCACCGGCATTCTTGCCGAAGAGACCACCCCGGAGGCCATTCTCGACAAGATCAAGCTCTTCTTCAGCGACCCTCAAATCGGCGCGAACTGCCGCGAGGCCATTGCCCGCGAGAAGAAACGCCTGAGTTGGGAGACATTCTGCGACAACCTGATAAATTTCCACAATACTCTATGAAAGCCATTACTTCCACCCAATTCAACTTCCGCAAACAGACTGCAAAGTATGAAGGCAAAGTGCGTGACGTCTATACCATCAACGACGACCTGATGGTGATGATCGCCACTGACAGAATCTCCGCATTTGACGTGATTCTTCCCAAGGGCATCCCCTACAAGGGCCAGGTTCTGAACCAGATTGCCGCGATGTTCCTCGACAAGACCGAAGACATCGTCCCCAACTGGAAAATCGCCTGCCCCGACCCTATGGTCACCATAGGCTACAAATGTCAGGGTCTGCCGGTGGAAATGATTGTGAGGGCCTACCTCTGCGGCAGCGCCTGGAGAGCCTACAAGGCCGGAGCCCGCGAAATCTGCGGTATTAAGCTTCCCGACGGAATGCGTGAGAACGAGAAGTTCCCCACCCCCATCGTCACCCCCACCACCAAGGCCGAGATCGGCACACACGACGAGGACATCAGCGCCGAGGAAATCATCAGGCGCGGTCTGATGACAAAAGAGCAGTGGGAGCAACTCGAGAAATACGCCCTCGCCCTCTTCCAGAGAGGCACCGAGATTGCGGCCGAGCGCGGCCTGATCCTGGTCGATACCAAATACGAGTTTGGAGTCCGTGGCGGTGAGATAATGCTCATAGACGAAATCCACACCCCCGACTCCTCACGCTACTTCTACAGCGACGGTTATCAGGAGCGTTTCGAAAAGGGCGAGCCCCAGAAACAGCTCTCCAAGGAGTTCGTGCGCGAGTGGCTTATGAGCGAAGGCTTCTCCGGAAAGGCCGGCCAGAGCGTGCCCGAAATGACTCCCGAGCGCGTCAAGATCATCAGCGACCGCTACATCGAGTTGTACGAGAACATCACGGGCAGCAAATTCACACCCGCCCCTGAAAGCGAAAACATCTACGAGCGCATAGAGACCGGCATAGAGAATATGCTGGCAAGGCTGGTATAGCGGGGATTACTCCAGATACTGGGGAACAGTGGCCGTATCGCCTGTGGAAATGTTCCAGCCCGGCAGATACTGCACATCGCGGACAGCACAGTTCTTCCAGCCGCCGTTCTCCCCCACACGTTCAAACAGCACCTCCGACTGCAGCAATGAGCCGGGGGCGCTTTTTTTGAGCGAATGCACAAAGAAAGTCAGGATGTCGTAGCCCTGGAAAGCGTAGGCCGAAGGATCATTGTGATACACCTCCCTGAAACGGTTCTCGAAGGCCGCCGTGCGGGACTCCCCATAGTTCACGAAATAGTGCATACTGAGATTAACCCTGTTCTCGTGGAAGAGCACGGGCTCGATGGACTCGAAGTTCCTCCATTTGGACATTCCATAGACTATGATGTCGAATTTGCCGTTGGCATTCGTCAGGCGCAGGTGGCGCAGCACATCAGAGACAAAAGGCTCGTTCTCCGAGGCCACAATCAGTTTGTTGACGCAGGCGGGATTCATCAGCGAGTGCATAAGCGTATCATTCTTTCTCCCTTCCAGAATGCCGTAGGAGAAAGTGCGGGCCCTGCAGCCGTGTTCCTTGAGAAGCGAGTCAATTTCGGGCAGCATCTCACTGCGGCCCTTCTCGTGGACAATCACTATGTTCTCGGCAGCTGAGCCGTCAAGCGGAGTGCAGACCTTCTCAATCTGGCGCTGGAGGAGAAGCCCGTCCGGCGGGAAAAGATAGAGGTAGGGATTGTCCTCCAAGAGGGATTCCGTGCGCATATCCATAGGCGAAACCACGGGTATCTGATATTCCCTGCCGTATTGGGCCACGGCATAAAGGTCATCCGTTCTGATGGGGCCTATAATCAGACTGCTGCCCTCAAGCACCCCGGAGGCGAGCAGGTGGCGGGAGTTGAAATAATCCGACAAGTCCACCACATTCAAACTGCAGGAGCTGAAGGAACCCTCCCGTTTCAGGTCCTCCACAGCGAGCAGAGCCCCGCCGAGAAAATCCAGATTGTTGACATTGGCCCCCTCCAGGCCCATAGAGACCTCAAAGGGAAGCACAAGGGAAATCTTCATCTTCTCCTGGGATTTGAGAAGCACAGGAGAGAGAAGGCATATTGCGAACAGGACTATCTTCTTCATTTTAACAATTCCTTTGCATTGCGGATGGCGGCGTCTGTAAGCTTCGCGCCGGAGAGCATCCTGGCCACCTCAAGCACCCTTTCTTCATCGCTGAGGCGCCTGATGCGCGACACTGTGCGTCCCTGAGCATCCGTTTCCTTATAAACCAAAAAGTGTGCCCCTTTCTTCGAGGCTATCTGCGGCAGGTGCGTGATGGAGAAAATCTGCATATTCGCCGCCATAGCGGACACCATCTCCCCCATCCTGTCGGCGGCACGCCCCGACACACCCGTGTCGATCTCATCGAAAATCATGGTCGGCAGGCTCGTGAACCTCGCCATCACCGCCTTCAGGGCAAGCATCACACGCGAGAGTTCTCCACCCGAGGCCACCTTGGAAATATCCGCAAGATACTGCTCGCCGTTGGCACTGAACAGAAATCTGAGAGCATCGCCTCCGCTCTCGCCGAGCGTTTCGAGGGCTGAGAGTTCCACCCTGAATACGGCCCTGGGCAACTCCAGGGAGCGTATCTGTTCCTCCAGCATGGCGCAGAGAGGCTCCACGACAGACTCGCGCCTTTGGCGTATCTTCTCTGCCAGTTCCCTGCGTGCCTTGTCGGCGGCGGCCGCCTCAGCCGCAAGGGCCTCTATCCTCACGGAAAGTTCCTCGCTGCCCCCGCATTGCTCGCGCAGGCTGTCCCTGTAGGCAATCAGTCCGGCCTCATCGGCGCAGCGGTGTTTTTTCAGAAGCGAATACAGCAGCGCAAGGCGGTCATCCACCTGCGCGAGACGTTCCGGAGAAACCACTATCCTGTCTGAAAGCGCCGCGAGTTCGCTCTCGATGTCGTCTATTTCGATTCTGCAGCTTTGCAGGCGTTCCGCCAGCGAGGCCGCTGACTCCACATAACCGGCACTCTTCCCGAGAGATGAGGCGGCCTCCTTCAGGCCCTGCACCAGACCCATATTCTCTTCGTTGCCTCCCAGCAGTTCGAGAGCCCTCATCAGGCCCTCCTTGATGTCCTCCGCGTGGGCAAGGGCTTTCTGTTCCTGTTCCAGGGCGGCAAGTTCGCCCTCGCACAGATTGGCCTCCTCAAGCTGCGACAACTGGAAATTGCGGTAATCCGAGTCCGCATTGAGTTTCGAGGCCTGCTCCCGCAGAGAATCCGCCTCGCGGCTCAGGCTCAGGAAACGGCGGTGCTGCTCCCTGTACTGCTCCAGAAGTGCCATACTGCCGGCATAACGGTCCAGCACCTCCATCTGGAAGGCGGGGTCCGAAAGCAGCAGATGCTTGTGCTGGGCGTGTATGTCTATGATTCTGGCGGCGATGCGTGTCAGGTCGGCGGATGTCACCGGCTCCTCGTCTATGAAACTGCGGCTCCTGAGCGAAGGATGCACCACGCGGCGCAGTATCATACCGTCATCGAACTCCGCCTCCACCACCACCGGCTTTTCGGGATTGCCGAACACCTCCGCCCCGGCCTTCTGTCCCAGCAGCAGGGAAATCGCTCCGAGCAGAATGGACTTGCCGGCTCCGGTCTCGCCGGTGATGATCACCAGCCCCTCCGGCCACTCTATGTCCAGGGAGTCTATGAGGGCGTAATTCTGTATGGAAAGGTGTTTCAGCATAGGCCCCAGCGGACGCTCACAGCATCCAGAATGTCCGATGCCACCTCCGCCTTCGACTTGAGGGGAAACTCCTTCTTCGTGCCATCGCTCCCTATTATCGTAATCTTGTTGGTGTCTGTCTCCACGCCTGCCCCCTTGTCCTCCATACTGTTGAGCACTATCATATCGAGGCCCTTGCGCTCCAGTTTGCCGAGGGCGTTCTCGAGGCTGTGGTCGGTTTCAAGGGCGAAACCCACCAGGACACAGTCCTTGCCCCTGGGTCTGGTGCAGATGGCAGAACAGATATCCTTTGTGCGGAGCAGCTCCATACTGAGCCCGCCCTCGCCTTTCTTCAGTTTCACGGGGCTGCACTCGGCCGGCTTATAATCCGCCACGGCCGCCGTAAAAATCACGGCGTCACAGCCCTTGTCGTATTCGGTGCACATAGCCTCATACATCTGTGCCGCACTCGTCACGCTGACAAGTTCAATGCCCGGATGCTCCGCCTTCAGCGAAACGGGGCCGCTGACCAAAGTCACCTTCGCCCCTCTGAGGGCCGCCTCGCGGGCTATGGCATAGCCCATCTTGCCGGTGGAACGGTTGGAAATGAAGCGTATGGGATCTATCGCCTCCCTGGTGGGGCCGGCGCTTATCAGCACACGGCGACCTTTCAGGGGGCCTTCCGCGCTGAAACGGGCCACAACCCTTTGGAAAATCTTTTCGGGCTCCTCCATCCTGCCCTTCCCGTCCAGTCCGCTGGCGAGTTCCCCGCTTGCGGGCTCCACCAGCTCCACGCCCGCTTCGACGAGAGCTCTGAGGTTGGCCTGTGTGGCCTTATGGGCATACATATCCAAATCCATCGCGGGAGCGAGCATAACGGGACATTTCGCGCTCAGGTAGGTGGTCAGCAGCAGATTGTCGGCTATGCCGGAGGCCATCTTCGCTATCGTGTTGGCCGATGCCGGCGCAATCACGAAGAGGTCAGCCCAGAGCCCGAGGCTCACGTGGCTGTTCCACTCCCCGTTCTCCGGATTGAAGAACTCCACCGGCACGGGATGCTTGCTCAGAGTGGCAAGCGTCAGGGGGGAGATGAACTCCTTCGCCGTTGGGGTCATCACTACCTTCACATCGGCGCCTGCGCGTACAAAAAGCCTCACGAGAAGCGCTACCTTGTAGGCTGCAATGCTTCCCGTGACTCCCAAAAGGATATGGCGTCCCGACAACATCGGAGTTGTGGGGCTACTCGCCCTGATTCAGTTTCTGATAATGGATTTCGTTGTCAAGGAACTCCTCCACAGCGATGAGCGTGGGCTTGGGAAGTTTCTCGTAATGCTTGGAAATCTCTATCTGCTCCCTGTTCTCGAATGTCTCCTCGATGGCGGTGTCAGCGTAGGATGAGAACTCCTCGAGTTTCTTGCTGAGTTCCTCCTTCACCTGGGCTGCAATCTGGTTGGATCTCTTTGCAATGATGACGGTTGACTCGTAAACATTGCCCGTGGGGGCTGCAATCTCTGAAAGGTTACGGGTTACTGTGTTTGTAGCTGATTTGCGGTTTTCCATATATCTTCTTATTGTGCTCTGTGTTTTAGCAATTTTCTTTCCATACGCTCGCGGCGGCGGTCCTTCTTGGCCTCCTTGCGGGCCTCCTTCTTGGCATTCTTGTTCTTGAGGAATTCCTCGTAGTCCTTCTCCGCCTTAATCTGTGCGGTCACGTTGGACACATCCCCCACATCTATCTGGTAGCGGTTAGTCTCGGCGGCCTCCACGGACAATATCTTCTGCACCCTGCCGGCGAGCATATCAAGATGGTTCCTGTGCTTGGATTCGGGGAACTCGCCCACAAAATCGTAATAGTCGTCGGTGAACACCACATAGCGCTCCCTCTGCTTATCCGACACGCTGTTCTGGGCGTATCTGTAGGCCGACATGCAGGTGTAATAGAGGATTTCCTCGCGGTACATATTGTCGGCGTCCGCTTTCAGGACATTCTTCAAGGCATAATGGGCGGCTCTGAAATCCTCCATCGTGTAGTAGAGTTTCGCAGCCTCATAATCCTTCTTGTCAAGCCTCTCCTCGAGGTCAGCCGCCATCTCGAGGCAGGGCTCCACCCACTCGCTGTCCGGGAAATCATTGATATACACATTGATGGCCGACAGAGCCTTATAGGTGGGCGTCTGGTCCAACTCCCAGCGGTATGTGTCCATATAGAGGCAGTCCACATACTCGAAACGGGCCTGAGTGTAGAATACGCTGCGGGGGAAGGTGCCGATAAAAGCCTGATAGTTCTGCTGGGCGGTGGTGGCGTCCCCGTAACGGTAGTTGCAGTAGGCGGTGTAGTACTGCACACTGTCGTCCTGGGGGGTGCCGTTGACGAGCAGTTTCATCGACTCGAACATCTGGGCGGCCTTGTTGAACTTCTTGCTCTCCATCAAAGTCATCGCCATCTTCATCTTGGCGGGGACGTCACTGGAAGCGAGCATCAGTTCATACTGGCTCTTGCAGGAAGTTCCCATCCACGCCGCAAGGGCGAGAACGAGCGCAAGAATGCTATTTGAGACACACTTTTTCATAAGCGTACAATCGCGCAAAGGTAACAATAAAAAACACTATTACAAGCGATTATTTCAGATTCCACTTTTTGGTGGCCCAACGGTCGATGGCGGCTATGAGGCTCGGGCGCAGTATGGGTGCGGCAAGCCAGGCCAGCTTGTTGACCAGGCCGGGCATTCTGCCGGAGCTTCCCCTGAACATCATCCTCAGGGCCACCCTTGCGGCCCTCTCTGCGGAAATCATCACCCCGAGCCCGTAAGCCCAGCGCTTCTGCACCTTGGTCAGATGATAGAGATTGGTATCCACGGCCCCGAAATAGACAGTGCCCACCTTCACTCCAGTGCGCTTGCACTCCGTGCGCAGACACTTGGTGAAGACCCTCGTGAAGGCCTTGGTGGAGGCATAGGTGGAAAGCAGGGAGAACGGCAGGAAAGCGGCGAGCGAGGAGACATTCAGGATATAGCCCTTGTGCCTTTCGAGCATCGCGGGCAGGAAGAGGCGGCACAACTGTATCATAGTGTGGTTGTGCACCATTATTATGCGCGTGAGCTGCTCCGCTTCCAGATTCCTGAAATGCCTCGCGTGGAGCAGGCCCGCATTGTTGATGAGCACCTCCACCTGAGCATCCGGACGGAGGGCGAAGACCTTGTCATAAAGCCTTTGCGGAGCATCAATGGCGGACAGGTCCATCCCTATGGAAACCACATCGGCCTCAGGGTATTGCTCCCTTATCTGCCCGCAGGCCTTGTCCGTTTCGTCCTGATAAAGAGCCACAACTATGAGATTATAGCCCCTTTTGGCAAGCTGCAGGGCATACTGGAAGCCCATACCCGAAGAGCCGCCGGTCACGAGTGCGTATTGGCTGTAAAGTTTCAATTTATCGCTCATAGTGGGCGCAAAATTAATATTTTTTTGTACATTTGGGGCGCTTAAACCAATTTAACACTTAATCAAACATCTAACTCTATGTCATCCAAAAAAACCAACATTGTAGCAGTGGTCACAATGTGCTTCATTTTCGCAATGATTTCGTTCGTGACCAATATGGCGGCCCCCTTCGGCAACATCTGGAAATTCACCTACCCCAGCGCCGGTATGATGGGCAACCTTATGAACTTTACGGCATATCTTTTTATGGGCATCCCGGCAGGCAAGCTCCTGATGCGCATCGGATATAAGAAAACCACATTGGCGGCCCTCGCCGTCGGCCTCGTAGGCGTCATCATCCAGTGGCTCTCAAGCAAATTCGGCGCTGACGTCGATATCGCCGGCGTGATGAAGCTCAACTTCGCCATCTACCTCCTCGGCGCCCTCGTATGCGGCTTCTGCGTATGTATGCTGAACACCGTTGTCAACCCTATGCTCAATATGCTCGGCGGCGGCGGAAACAAGGGCAACCAGTTCATCCAGATCGGCGGCACCCTCAACTCCCTGACCGGCACCCTCACCCCTCTGCTCGTCGGCGCGATGATTGGCACCGTTTCAGAGAAAACCGCGATGAGTGACGTCGCTCCCCTGCTCTTCATTGCAATGGCAGTGTTCGCAATCGCCTTCGTCATCATCTACTTCGTGTCCATCCCCGAGCCCGCCGCAGAGCGCAGCAACGTGGTCTATGAGCACAGCGCCTGGAAATTCCGCCACACAGTCCTTGGCACAGTGGCCATCTTCTTCTATGTGGGCATCGAAATCGGCATCCCCGCCCAGCTCAATTTCTACCTCGCTGACGCATCCGACAAAGGTGCCGGCATCCTTGTGAACGGTGCGGCCATCGGAGGCGCCATCGCCGCCATCTACTGGCTTCTTATGATGGTCGGCCGCGCCTGCAGTACCCTCATCAGCGGACGCGTTGCCACCAAAGTCCAGCTCAGCGTCGTAAGCACAGTGGCCATCATCCTCATCATCGCCGCAATGTTCACCCCCAAGACCGTGACCATCTCAATGCCCGGCTACAGCGCGGCTGACGGCTTCGCCCTCTTCGAGGTGCCCCTTAGCTCACTCTTCTTCGTGCTCTGCGGTCTCTGCACCTCCCTTATGTGGGGCGGCATCTTCAACCTCTCAGTCGAGGGCATCGGCAAATACACCGAGCAGGCCAGCGGCATCTTCATGATGATGGTTGTCGGCGGCGGCATCATGCCCCTCATTCAGGACAAACTCGCCGGCTGGTTCGGCTATATGAACAGCTACTGGCTTGTTGTGGCAATGCTCGCCTACCTGCTCTTCTATGCCCTCGTGGGCTGCAAGAACGTCAACAAGGATATCCCCGTTGAATAATCAATACTCTTAATACTATGGAACAAGATTTAGTTTTAGGCATCGACATCGGAGGCCAGTCCTCCAAACTCGGCGTGGTCAACGCCCGCGGCACCATCATTGAGAGGGACACCTTCTCCTCAAAGGGCCTCAATGACCTCGACTCATACATCAACGCCCTCACAAGCAGCATCAACGCCCTTATCGAGAAAGTGGGCGGCAAGGAGAGAATCAAGGGCATAGGCGTAGGCGCCCCCAACGGCAACTTCTACAAAGGCACCATAGAGTACGCCCCCAACCTCACCTGGGGACGCGACAAGGACGGCAACCCCACCACCATCGATTTCGCCAACATCGTTTCGGAGAAAGTGGGCGTTCCCGTAATCCTCACCAATGACGCCAACGCCGCAGCAGTGGGCGAGATGACCTACGGCGCCGCCCGCGGTATGAAAAACTTCATCGAAATCACCCTCGGCACAGGTGTCGGCAGCGGTATCGTCATCGGCGGTTATGTTCTCTACGGACACGACGGATTCGCTGGCGAGCTCGGTCACACCACTGCAGTGCGCGGAAACGGCCGCCGTTGCGGTTGCGGTCGCACAGGCTGCCTCGAGACCTACGCATCAGCCATAGGCGTGGCCCGCACAGCCCGCGAGATGCTGGAGTCACAGCCCGACCGCGCCTCATCCCTCAGGGACATTCCCCTCGAGGAAATCACCTCAAAGGACGTCGCCATCGCCGCAGCCAACGGAGACGAACTCTCCAAGGACGTGTTCAAATTCACAGGCACCATCCTGGGCCGTTCACTGGCTGACTTCGTAGCCTTCAGCGCCCCCGAGGCCATCGTTCTCTTCGGCGGACTCTGCAAAGCCGGCGACCTCATCCTCAAGCCCACAGTAGAGGCTCTCGAGGCCAATGTCCTCACCCTCTGGAAAAACAAGGTCAAGGTCATCTTCTCCACCCTCGACGACTCTGACGCCGCCATCCTCGGCGCCGGCGCCCTCGCCTGGTAACCTAACCCGGTAACCTGACCCGGTGACCGCTGCCCGGTACATCGGAGCAAGGCCCTAGCCAGTGGCATTTCGGTCCCCGGCAAGAACCCGCCTGACGAGACCAGACCCTAACCTCAATAAAAAAGGCTACCCCCTCCAGGGCCGCCTTTTTTTTGCGGCATACCTGCGGCGGCAAACCTCCCCGCGACCGCTCCCGGCCCCTACTCCATCCACCTCAGCAGCAGACACCTGCCAAACAATCTCCCCCAGGGCGCATTCTGGAATCGGCCTTCGATGACGGTGGATTTTGAAATGCGCCCTGCAGGGATCTCCAGAAGGGATTCTTCGGTCTGACAGCCTCAGAATGACGGAACGCCCGCGCACAAAAAAAGACCGCTTGAACAAGCAGTCTTTTTGGGGTGGTGCCACCGGGAATCGAACCAGGGACACAAGGATTTTCAGTCCTTTGCTCTACCAACTGAGCTATGGCACCGGGTGTTGGTTGGTTTTGGGACTGCAAAAGTAGTGTTTTTTTCGGGAACTCCAAATATTTCTTATTGTTTTTCACTCAACTCCAGCCATCGCAGCTCTGCGGCATCAAGCCCGTCCTTCAGGACACTGTACTCTGAGGATATGGTCTGAAGCTGTTCGTAGGGCAGATTTCCGCTCCCCATCCGGGCCTCAAGGTCGACCTTCCGGGCCTCCATCTCCGCAATGTCCTTTTCAAGTTGCTCGAACTCGCGCTTCTCCTTGTAACTCATCTTGTTGGCGGGAGTGTCCTTGACCTTGGCGCTGGAGCCACTCTTGGAAGCGCCGGAGCCGACCTTGGACTCGGCACCGCGTGAGAGGGCCTTCTGCTCCGCCTCGTAGTCCTTCATATAGCTGCGGTACTGGGTGTAGCCCCCGATGAAGTCCTTGACCACGCCGTCCCCGCAGAACACAAACAGATGATCGACCAGGCGGTCGAGGAAGTGGCGGTCGTGGGAGACGATGATCAGGGTGCCCTTGAACTCGAGCAGGTATTCCTCAAGCACATTCAGCGTCACGATATCCAGGTCATTGGTGGGCTCGTCGAGGATGAGCACATTGGGCTGCTGCTTGAGCACGCTGAGCAGGTAGAGGCGGCGCTTTTCCCCGCCCGATAGCCTCTCGATGCGGTTGTTGAGCATATCGTGGCCGAACATGAAGCGTCCGAGCAGGTGGATGTCGCCTATGGTCTCGAGCACGGTCTGGTCGGGTTTGAACTCCATCCCGCTCTGGCGGTAGTAGCCGATTTTGACGGACTCGCCCATCTCCAGGCTGCCGCTGACCTGGGCCCCCTCCTCAATCCCGGCGAGCAGGTTCAGGAAGGTGGACTTGCCCACGCCGTTGGGCCCTACTATGCCTATGCGTTCGCCGCGGCTGAAGTTGTAACTGAAATCTCGCAGATAGCACTTGTCGCCGAAACGGACGCCCAGGTCCTTGGCGTTGAAGATTTTGGTGCCCAGACGCCCTCCGCTGCTGACCTCGCTCATATCGAGTTTGCGGCTCGTATAGACCTGTTCCGAACGGTCCTTCAGGGCGTAGAAGGCGTCCTTGCGGTATTTGGCCTTGCCGCTGCGGGCACAGGGGGTGCTGCGCATCCACTCGAGTTCGCGCCTCAGGATGTTGCGCACCTTGTCGGTCTCGGCGTTGTAGTTGTCGATGCGCTCCTGGCGTTTCTGGAGGTAGTTCTCATAGTCGCCCTTATAGACATAGACGGCGCCGTGGTCGAGTTCGATGATGGTGTTGCATACGCGCTCAAGGAAATAGCGGTCGTGGGTAACCATCAGCAGGGTGGAACGGCTGTGGCCGAGGTAGTTCTCGAGGAACTCTATGGCGTCCACATCCAGGTGGTTGGTGGGCTCGTCCATTATGTAGAACTCGGCCTCCGTGGCAAGCATTGCGGAGAGTGCGACTCGCTTGATTTCCCCTCCGGAGAGGCTGCTCATAGGCGCGTCGTGGGCTATATTGAAGTTGCTCAGGTACTTGCGGACATTGAGCTCGTAGCCGTAACGTTCCCCCTCGTCCATCTCCGGGGCCAGGGCCATGCTCTGCCCGAAGGCGCTCAGGGCGGGGTCCCAGCTGTAGTCCTGCTCCAGGAAACTGATGCGGATGTCCTTCAGGAAGGTTATCTTGCCGCCCGAATCGGACTTGTCCTTGCCCGCGAGGATTCTCAGCAGGGAGGTCTTTCCTGTGCCGTTGGGTGCGATCAGGGCGATTTTGTCTCCTTCGTTGATGTTGAAGCCTATGTGCTCGAACAGAATCTTGGGCCCGTAGGACTTGGAAATGTTTTCTATCTGCAGGTAACTTGCCATATCGCGTGCAAATATATGACTAAAAATTTTTATTTTTGGGTTTCTAAACAGACTATGATGAAACGGATTCTTGCCATCGCCGCTTTGGCGCTTCTGGGCCTTTGTGCTCCTGCGCAGTCTTCGCGCGTTACCGATGCCATCCTCGAGGAGGGCCGGACCAACAATCAGACAATGACGCACCTGGATGTGCTATCCAACCGCATAGGAGGCCGACTAATCGGTTCGGGAGCCCTGGAGGATGCGGAGAACTGGGTGGAGTGGCAGCTCAAGCAGTGGGGCTATAAGGTCATCAGGGAACAGGTCTGCTCTGTGCCCGTGGGCTTCAACCGCGGCCCCTGGTTCGGAAAAATAATCGGAGGCAGCGGCGAGAGCCTGCATTTCACCACGCCTTCCTACACCGCCGGCACACGCGGGGTGCAGAGGGGCAGGGTGGTCATCGAACCCTACACCACCGCTGACTTCGAGCGTATGAAGGGTACCGTGAAAGGGGCATGGGTGCTCATCAGCGGCAACAATACGGGTTTCCCCACCGACTATGGGCAGAAGGCGGACTCGCTCAGGGCCGTGGACATCGCCTACAACGACAGCCTTCGC
>JABUTN010000013.1 GCA_021443665.1 Bacteroidales bacterium
TTCTCTTCCTTCAGGCGGGCGTTCTCCCGCAGAAGGGCCTCGTTTTCCGGGCGCAGCATGAAAACGCTCTGCCAAGTCTCCATCCTGTCGGAAACGGACGCCTGCAGAGCAAGGGAGGGATTGGCTATGACCGAATTGCGTATTTTCCTGTGGTTGATGGACAACAGCACACAAACACCCTCCAGTGCAACAAAGACTGCGAGGGTGATTATGGGAGTGATATTTCGCTTTTTGGAAGGCACGCTATCTCATCAGGAACGGATAGTTCTCTGGAGCGCTCATTGCTATGCTCGTGCCTCTTGCAACAGCACGGAGAGGGTCTTCGGCCACGTGGAAGGGGATGTTTATCTTGTCCGTGAGCCTCTTGTCCAGACCGCGCAGCAGGGCGCCGCCGCCGGTGAGGAAGATGCCCCTCTCAACTATGTCCTGATACAGCTCGGCGGGGGTCTGCTCAAGCACCTGGACCACGGCCGTCTCTATCTTGGCGAGGGATTTGTCAAGGCAATGAGCCACTTCCTCGCTCGTGACTGACACCTCCACAGGGTGTGCGGTCATAAGGTTGGGGCCACGCACAATGAAGGGCTGGGGAGGCTCCTCGAGATGGGCAAGGGCGCTGCCTATGCGAATCTTTATCTCCTCGCTGGTCAGCTCGCCAACCCTGATGTTGTGCTGCTGGCGCATATACTGCTGAATCTCCGAGGTGAAGACATCACCGGCCACGCGGATGGACTGGTTCACCACGATGCCGCCAAGGGAAATCACTGCAATCTCCGTGGTGCCGCCTCCTATATCCACGACCATATTGCCGGTGGGGGCCTCCACATCAAGGCCTATACCCATAGCTGCGGCCATAGGCTCGAAAATGAGATACACATCGCGGCCTCCGGCGTGGTCGGCACTGTCGCGCACGGCTCGGATCTCCACCTCGGTGCTGCCGGAAGGGATGCAGATAACCATCTTGATGTTGGGGGTGAAGAGGGTCTTCTTGTAGTTGATCATCTTCACAAAGCCCCTGATCATCTGCTCCGCGGCGTTGAAGTCGGCAATCACGCCATCGCGCAGGGGGCGGATGGTCTTGATGTTGTTGTGGGTCTTGCCGTGCATCAGACGGGCCTTGTGTCCGTAGGCGATGGGCTTGTCCGTGGTGGTGTCGAAAGCGACTATACTCGGCTCGTCAATCAGGATTTTGTCACCTGACATTATGATGGTATTGGCCGTTCCGAGGTCGATTGCGAGTTCTTGTGACAGGAAACTGAACATAGTGTGGGGCGGTTTAGTGTTTGAAATGGCGGATTCCGGTCATAACCATGGGAATCCCGTGTTCCTTGCAGAAATCGATGCTCTCGTTGTCCCTGATTGAGCCGCCGGGCTGGATGATGGCGCCTATGCCGGCCTTCCAGGCCTTCTCCACACAGTCGGGGAAGGGGAAGAAGGCATCCGAAGCCATCACTGCGCCCTTGGTGTCGAAGCCGAAGCGGCCGGCCTTCTCAATGGCCTGCTCGCAGGCATCCACCCTTGAGGTCTGGCCCACACCCGAGCCTATCAGCTGCAGGTTCTTGGCCAGCACGATTGCGTTGGATTTGGAATGCTTCACAATGATATTGGCGAACAGAAGGTCCGCGGTCTGTTCTGCGGAAGGCACGAGTTCTGTGCAGGGCTTCAGCTCTTCAGGAGTCTCCTTATGGGTGTCGCGCTGCTGGCTGAGGGTGCCGGTGAACATCGTGCGGCTCTTTGTGGGGTTGAGTCTGGCCGCCGCCGTCTTGAGGATTATGCGGTTCTTTTTGGCCTTCAGGATTTCAAGGGCCTCGCTTTCATAATCGGGGGCGAGAATCACCTCAAAGAAGATTTTTCCGATATTCTCAGCAGCGGCCTTTGTTACCTTGGCGTTGGTGACCACAATGCCTCCGAAGGCTGAAATGGGGTCTCCGGCCAGTGCGGCCTCCCAAGCCTCTTCAATGGTGGGGCGCACGGCGCAACCGCAGGCGTTGTTGTGCTTGATGACTGCCACGGCGGTGGAATCGAAATCGGAAATCAGCTCGAAGGCTGCCTCTATGTCAAGCAGGTTGTTGTAGGAAATCTCCTTGCCCCAGAGCTGCTCTGGGAGGGCATTTGCGGCACCGGTGAAACTGGCGCTCTGGTGGGGGTTCTCTCCATAGCGCAAGGCTGTGGTCTTGCATCCGGCAAAATAGGCGGCGATGGCGCTGTCATAGTGGGAACTTGTCCTGAAGGCCTCCGCTGCGGCGGCACGGCGCTGCTCTATTGTGGTGTTTCCGTGACCGCTCTTGAGAATCTCCAGGAGGGGGGCGTAGCCCTCGCGTGAGGACACGATATACACGTCCTCGTGGTTCTTGGCAGCCGCCCTGATCAGGCTGATGCCTCCGATGTCTATTTTCTCGATGATGTCGGCATCGCTGGCGCCCTTGGCGACATACTCTTCGAAGGGATAGAGGTCAACAATCACAAGGTCTATGCCCTCTATGCCGAACCTGCGGGCCTCATCAAGGTCGGATTCCTCCCCTCGGCGGTAAAGGATGCCTCCCATCACGGCGGGATGGAGGGTTTTCACGCGTCCACCGAAAATGGAGGGATAACCTGTAAGGGTCTGCACCTCTGTAACAGGAATGTTATTTTCTCTAAGGAAGTCTGCAGTGCCTCCTGTGGAGACTATCTCTATATCAAGTGCAACAAGCTGGTTAGCAATATCTAAGAGTCCATCCTTATAGAAGGTGGAAAGGAGGGCGCGACGGATTGTCCTTATCCCGCCGACGGTGTTTTTTGATGCGGTCATAACAGTTTTATTACAAAAATCAAAGAATAGTGTCAATTCCCAAAATTACGGATTTTTATTAAATTTGCAATGCAAAAGAATCTTATATGGAAAGATACGTGATTATTCCCGCCGGCGGCATCGGACAAAGAATGGCTTCAGCCGAAGGACGGCCCAAACAGATGATGAATCTGGGGGGAAAACCCATTCTGCGCCGCACTATGGAACTGATGTACAGGCTCGAGCCGCAGGTGAAAATCATAGTCAGCATGCTCCCTTCTCTGAAGGAGGAGTGGAAGAAATACTGTTTCGAGGCAGACTTCCTGCAGCCGCATATCCTTGCCGACGGTGGTATGACCCGTTTCCATTCCGTCAAGAATGCCCTCAGTTATGTCAGCAAGGGCTCGCTTGTGGCCGTACACGATGCGGTGAGGCCTTTTGTCACCGAGGACTTCGTAAACGGTCTGTTTGAGGCGGCACAGGAGCACGGGGCGGTGGTTCCCTCGCTCCCGCTTGTGGATTCGATACGCGAACTGAAGGCAGACGGCGGCTCCAAGGCCGCGGACCGCAGCCGTTTTGTCTTTGTCCAGACCCCGCAGGTTTTTCTCTCCGATATTCTGATTTCCGCCTATGAGGTGCCGTATCAAGCTTTCTTCACCGATGACGCCTCGGTGGTGGAAGCCTCAGGCCACCCCGTCACCCTCGTCCCCGGCCTGAAGGACAACTTCAAGATCACCACCCCCGAAGACCTCTCCCGCGCCGCCGAAATGCTGGAAAAACTATAGGCCGGCGGCCATTTCGATGCAGGCGAGGTTGAGCATCACATAGTTGGGAACGGAGTTGATGCAGCACTCGTTTTCCCCCCACAGGAAGGGATAGTCGTCCTTGTTCTCCATAAAGTCCGGCTTGCGCAGCAGGAGGCCGGGAATCACTCCACCCGGGATTACCGTGTAGTCAGCGCGGTTATTGCCATAGCCCACATCCTTGGTCCTGACACCCACTCCGGTGATGAAGGACTTGTTGTGATAGGGGTGCGTGCCGAAAAGATAGTCCATGGCACGGAACACAATCTCCGGATTGACTTTGTCGGGATACCTCTTCCAGATGGTATAGGCGCTGAGAGCATTGCTGATCACCTGGTTGTTGCCGCCCCAACCATACCCCACGATGGGCACACGGTAGGGATTCTCCATTCCCACGCTGTCAAGGGCCGCAACATAGGCCGGAATCGCCTCGTCGATTTTCTCCCTGGTCTGCTCGTCCAGAATGTCATACACCCTGATGGCCGGAGCAAGATTGAGGGCCGGAATCATTGAACTTCCGAAAGCGGCATTCCTTCTCACCGTTCTGGGGTCTATTCTATTTAGGATTTCCTCGGTGATGATGTCCCTGTATTTATTCCCCCCGGTAGCATAGTACAGTTCTATCGCACCGCGCAGCCGGTGGTTTTTCTCATCTCTCGCCCACCAGGGACCTTCGCTCTTCTCTACGTCCTCGTCGTTCAGCCCCTCCACATATTTGTCCCACAGCATCAGGGCATTTTTGAGGGACCTCTCGGCTTCCTTGGGGAAGTATTCCCTGAGGGCCGGATAGGCAGATGCGAGTGCCACGATGGTGTTCATCACTGAGGCAGCCGTGGGGCGGGCGGTCATAATGATGCGGTCGTCATAGGTGCCGCTGCGTTTGCCGTCCGCCGAAACCTCGTAGGGTTTGAGTTTGGGGTCATAGATCAGCCCGTCCGTGAGGTTGACGGCATCACCGAGGTGGTGGTACTGGTGCATCTGGGGCTGTCCGATGTTGCCGGCCACGAAGCCGAGGGCCTCCACCTGCGCATTTATGTTCAGGGTGCCGTGCATAATCTGCTGCACCACATCGGGCACCCCGTCGGGACGGTGGATGTCGGCATACCGCGTCTGCTCGTCGATATAGGTCATATCCCTTTCTGGACGGAACATCCTCCAGAGGGTGGCGAGGTCCATCACCGTATTCACGACCGAATTCTGCTGCAAGTCAAAATCGCCTGCGTCATACCAGCCTCCCACCGCTATGCCGGGCACGTGTTCGAGCGGTTTGTATTTTGTGAAATTCTCAGGGCCCTGCCTGTAACCGTCGTGGATGCTGATGTTCGCGGGGGCCATTATGGCATCGTCCATATTGGCGCAGCCGTGCCATACCCGATATCCCTCGTTTACCTGAATGTGGTCCATATTCACCACGAGCGCAATGTCCATAGATGCGTGCCATTTATCGCCATAGACATCCTTGTCGATGGGGAAGGCGTTTGTCTCCACGCCCTTGTATTCTATCTTGTAGAGGCCGCTCTCGCGCACGTCGCTGAAGTCTATGCGGGCATATTTGTAGCGCTTGTTGAACACGCCCCATTCCTCCACCTTCGCAGTCTTGGCCACCGTAGTCGTACCGTCCGCGTTGATGCGCAGTATCTTCGCGGTGGCTGCGGTTTTGTCCCTCCTGTCAAGTTCGAGGACTGCCACCTTGCTGCGGCCGGGAGCGTAGCCGATCTGGGAAATGCCGATATTGGGCTTGCGTATCCACTCCGGGTCGCACTTGGGCTCCACATACCATTCAAGCACCTTTCCGCTTTTTCCGGCAGGCAGCAGCGAACGCAGCACGAATGTGCCGTTCTGTGCAAGGAGACGCCCGTCATAGAGGTTCAGGGGGGCATCCGACTCCACTGCCACGCAGAGATTGTCGTCCTCCGGGGCGAGCACTATCCGCGAGCCTGTCGAAAGCGGCAGGGGCATCAGGAACTCCCCTCGTCCGCGGTCATCGAAGGTGCTCTCTCCGAAGAACTGGGGAATCTTCTCGGAAACGGGCAGGACCTTCGTGTCGTGCTGGGGATATTTGGGCAGGATGCGGGCTTGACCGTCCACAAGGTAGTTCTTTCCGAAATAGGAGGCGGGGAAGAACTCCAGGTTCATACCGGCCTTGCCCTCCAGGACTGAGGGCACCGGTTTGTCGAGATACACCTGCATCAGAACACCCTTGTCCTTGGGGGAAACGCGGATTTTCGACACGAAGTCGTAGTCGGCGTATGTCAGTTCCACCTCGATGAAGTTCTCAGAGCGGTTGACCTCCCTTGCCGCCATGGCGCCGTACACATCCCACTGCTCAGGGGTGTTCATCAGTCGTATGCCTCCGCCCGTGCCTATTCTCTCTCCGCGCTGGATAATCTCTATGCCGGCAAGTTTCTCGTCACAGAAAATCCCTTGGTAGGCATTGCTGTAAACCAGCACGTTCACGCCGGTCTCTTCGAAATACTCCAACTCGTTGAGGGTCATTTTCTGACTTCCGGAATTGGTACAAGAAAACAGTGCCAGGGCCATTGCGCCGGCAGCAAGGAGGATTGCGGACTTTTTCATTTTATATCGAGGTTTCAAATTCTTTGAGGAAGCGCACGTCATTCTCGAAATAGAGTCTGAGGTCGCGCACCTGCCACTTGAGCATCGCGATGCGCTCTATTCCCATTCCGAAAGCGAATCCCGAATACTCGTTGGGGTCTATGCCGCTCGCCTTGAGCACATTGGGATCGACCATTCCGGCTCCCATAATCTCAAGCCAGCCTGTCCCTTTGCATATATTGCAGCCCTTGCCGCCACAGATGTTACAACTGATGTCCACCTCCGTGGAGGGCTCGGTGAAGGGAAAATATGAAGGCCTCATACGGATCTGGGTGTCGGGGCCGAACATCTCGCGCACAAAGAGCAGGATGGACTGCTTCAGATCCGCGAAGGACACGTTCTTGTCTATGTAGAGACCTTCCACCTGATGGAAGATGCAGTGGGCTCTGGCAGAAATGGCCTCGTTGCGGAATACCCTGCCGGGGCAGATCACGCGGATGGGGGGCTTGCTTCGCTCCATAGTGCGCACCTGCACGGAACTTGTGTGCGTGCGCAGCAGGACGGGGTTCGCGCCGTCGGAAACGAAGAAGGTGTCCTGCATATCGCGGGCGGGGTGTTCGGGCGGGAAGTTGAGGGCCTCGAACACGTGGTAGTCGTCCTCGATTTCGGGACCTGTGGCGATGGCGTAGCCAAGCCTCTTGAAGATGTCTATTATCTCCTCGCGGGTAATGGAAATGGGATGACGGGTGCCGAGTTCGCGATAGTCGCCGGGTTTGGTCAAATCGGATGACACAGCCGAGGTGGCTGCCTCCTCCATCGCCTCCTTAAGTTCGTTTATCTTGGCCGCAGCCGCGTTTTTAAGGGCATTGAGTTTCTGTCCGAAGGCCTTTTTCTGCTCTGCGGGAACATTTCTGAATTCGTCGAAAAGCGAGGTGATTTCGCCTTTCTTGCCCAACAGGCGCACTCTGAGTTCTTCCACCTCCTGCGCCTTCTGCGCGTGAAGGTCCTCTATTTCCTGAAGAAGACTCTCTATTCTTTCACTGATGTTCATATCTTATTTGTGTGTTTATTATCTTTTACCAGTTTACGCTTTCCCGGCACAGGGGCATAGTCATACAACGCGCTCCACCACCGCCACGGGGCAGTTCCGAGCCCTCTATGGTCACAACCATACGGCCTTCCGCCTTCAGGTCCGCCTTGCCTTCGATGACATCCCAGGCAGACACGCAGGCATAGCCCTTCTTTACCAGTTCCCCTATGGTGTGGGCGTTGCGCTGGTAGGTCAGCACCTTGCCGGGAGCGAAGGCGAAGCAGTTTGCCCCGCTGTGCCACTGTTCCCTCGCCTGCATCCAGGAGTCATCCCTGCCGCCGCAGGAAACGGGCTCTATGTCCATCCCCGCGCCACGCAGGGCCGCCAGGATGTTCGGTTCATAACTTATTTTCGCAACCTTCCCGTTCTCCACCACGATGTGTATGGTCTTGTATTTGCCTCCGCCCATAATCAGCGGTTCGTAAACCATCGCCTGGTTCCGGTCAAGCATAGTGAAGACCATATCCAGATGGATGAAGGACTCGGGATTGGAGGGCAGCTGCTGCACTATCACGTGCCTTCTGCCCTCGGGATTGGAGGCGCACATCCGGGACAGAATCCAGTCTATGCCTTGGGAGGTGGTGCGCACGCCGTTGCCTATCAGAAGCACATCCTCGCGGGCAACCAGAATGTCCCCCCCTTCCATCGACAGGCCCTGGCAGGAGGAGGCATCCAGCACATCGCATTCGAAGGCCCCGCTGCCGCTGTAAATCGCCTTCATAATGAGGGATTCCCTGCAGCGCACCTTGTTGGCCATTGCGCAGATAAGGGCATTTCCGCCTATGGTCACGGCCGCATCGCGGGTGAAGTAGAGGTTGTAGAGGGGGAAAAGGGAATAATAATCCTCGTTGAGGAAGGATGTCAGGGAGTCTATAGTGGCGGGAAGCCCCTCCACAAGGACGCTGCACAACTGCTCCGGAGCCATATCCTGCAGCACCGGCAAGCTGTCAACAGCCTGCTCGGAGCGGCAGATTTCCCCAAGAAGCCTTTTGCGGGCATCCGGTTTTTCAAGAACCTTCAGCAGCAGGTCCCTGACATAATACACATCGCAGACCTTCGACAGTACGCCCGAGAGTTGGCTGTGCTCGTGCTTGGCGATATCCAGATTGAGGATATCGCTGTAAAGAGCCCTCTGGGCCATCTTGGGGGTCATATTCTCCACCTCCACGCCGGGGGTATGCAGCAATACGGCCTTCAGTTTCCCGATCTCGGACTGTACTGAAATCTTCATTACTGGAAATTGGATTTGCCTTTCACCGCAAGGTCGGCAAGTATCTGCTTGAATTTTTCCTCGGAGCGGGGGCAGACCATCAGCACGTCGCGCGTGTTGATGACCATATAGTTGGAAAGGTCTTTCAGGACCACGAGTTTGCCGATTTCATCCGAGAATATGATGTTGTCCTCCGTATGCGAGAGCATTGCCTCCTCGGCCATTATCAGGTTCCCGTTGTCGTCCTTGTCCCGGCTCTGGCAGTAGAGAGCCTCCCAGGTGCCCATATCGGACCAGCCGAAACTGGCGCGGAAGACCATAGTGTTGTCGGCCTTCTCCATCACGCCATAGTCTATGGAAATGGCCTCGCAAGACTCGTAGATCTTATCCACTATCGCCTGCTCGTCCTCGGTGTAATATACGCCGGAGATATTGTTGAAGGCATCGTATATCTTGGGAAGGAATTTGCGCAGGGCGTTGTTGATGGTACTCAGGCGCCATACGAACAGACCCGAATTCCAGAGGAACTCGCCACTGCTGAGGAACACCGCCGCCAGCGAAGCGTTGGGCTTCTCCGTGAACACCTTCACGGGATAGAGAGTGTAGTCCCCGACCTTCTGCTCGCTCTTTCGGACATACTGGATGTAGCCGTAGCCTGTCTCGGGACGGGTAGGCGGAACTCCTATGGTGAAGAGTTTGTCGTGGCCCGAAGCGTAGTCCATCGCGGAGACTATCATCCTGCTGAAATTGTCCACTGAATCGATGTAATGGTCTGAAGGGGCCACCACTATGGTCGCATCCGGGCATTTGGTCGCTATCTTGGCCGTAGCGTATGCAATGCAGGGGGCCGTATTGCGTTTGTACGACTCAAGGAGAATGTTGCACTCGGGAATGAGGGGGAGCTGGTCCTTCACAATCTGAAAATAGAACTTTGAAGTCACCACAAGGATGTTCTCCACCGGAATGATGGAGGCAAAGCGGTCGAAGGTCTGCTGAAGGAAGGTGCGCCCGACACCTGTGATGTCGAGGAACTGCTTGGGGGTGGCCGCCCTGCTGACAGGCCAGAACCTGCTGCCGACGCCACCGGCCATAATCACGCAATAGAATTTTTCGTTTACCATAGCGCAAAAATACTAAAAACACTTCTAACTCCCAAAAGAATAGGTATCTTTGCGCCCACATTAAAGCAACATTTTTATGTCATACTTGTTTACATCCGAATCGGTGTCCGAAGGGCACCCCGACAAGGTAGCGGATCAGATTTCCGATGCCATTCTTGACGATTTTCTTCGTCAGGACCCCGAAGCAAAAGTTGCTTGTGAGACATTCGTCAGTACCGGTCTTGTGGTCATTGGCGGAGAAGTGCGCTCAGATGCGTACGTCGATATCCAAGAAATTGCCCGAAGGGTCATCCGCCGTATTGGCTACACCAAGGGAGAGTATATGTTCGACTGCTCTTCCTGCGGTATTCTTTCAGCCGTTCACGAACAATCCGCTGACATCCGCCGCGGAGTCTGCTCCGAGGAGCAGGGAGCCGGCGACCAGGGGATGATGTTCGGCTATGCCTGCAACGAGACGGAGCAGTATATGCCCCTCGCCCCCATGCTTTCCCATCTCACCCTGATGGAACTTGCAGCCATCCGGCGTGAAGGCAGGCTGATGACCTATCTTCGCCCTGACGCCAAAACGCAGTACACCGTGGAGTACGGCGAAGACCACAAACCCATCCGCATAGACACCATTGTCCTTTCCACCCAGCACGACGAGCCTGAAGAGGGAGTCAGTGACGCCCGGATGCAGCAGCGCATCCGCGAGGATGTGAAGAACATCCTGCTGCCGAGAGTCCTTTCAAAACTTCCCGACAGGATCAAGGCTCTCTTTGGGGACGACATCACCCTCCACGTGAATCCCACCGGGAAGTTCGTGATTGGAGGCCCTCACGGGGACACTGGACTCACGGGCAGGAAAATCATCGTGGATTCCTACGGCGGATGCTGCGCCCACGGAGGCGGAGCATTCTCGGGCAAGGACCCCAGCAAGGTGGACCGCAGCGCCGCATACGCCGCAAGGCATATCGCCAAGAATATGGTTGCCGCCGGAATCTGTGACAGGATTTCCATCCAGGTGTCATACGCCATAGGGGTGGCAAAGCCCGTCAGCATCTATGTGGACACCTTCGGCACAGCCAAGGTGAATATGGGCGACTCGGAGATTGCAGCCCGCATAGGCAAAGAGTTTGACCTGCGTCCCGCGGCCATCATCGCCAATCTCAAGCTAAAGAACCCCATCTACGAGCCCACAGCATCCTACGGTCATTTCGGCCGCGAGAGCTACTCAAAAGACGGCCTTGAGTTCTTCACCTGGGAAAAACTCGACTGTGTGGACAAACTCAGGAAGGAATTCGGGATTTAGTTCCCTGCAGCATCCATAGCCTCCAGACTGGAGACGCGCCATTTGTCGGATTTGGTCAGAAGCATCTTGTATGTCTTCTGGCCAATCTTGTATTCGAGGGCCACCACTCCGTCCCTGTCGTCCGGAATCTGCCTGAAGCTTGACTTTATTTCCGCAGCCTGGGCCTTCACCTCGGCACGCATGGCCTCGCTGAGGGCCTCGAATTCCGCCTTGCGGTCTTCAACCCTGGCGGCAAGGCCGCTCTCACAATACTCCGCCGCGGTTTCGTAGTCGCAGACAATATATGATTTGACGAAGATTTCGGCCACTTGCGAAGCCTCTTCAAAAGAATAGTCCACGCAGGCGCAGACGAGCGCGGCGGCGGCAAAAATGCAGAATAAACGTTTCATTTTCAATCGAGTGTTACTATGGTTATGCCGGAGCCGCCGCGTTCGACGTGTTCGTCCGCGAAGGATTTCACTCCGGGGGTTATCTTGAGGTATTTGCGGATTTCCTCCTTCAGCACGCCGTTGCCCTTGCCGTGGAGGATGCTGACCTGTCCCATACCGAGCATCATCGCATCGTCAAGGAAATGCATCACCACGGGGATGGCCTCCTCCAGGCGCATTCCGCGTATATCCATCGAAGGGGAGAAATTGAGCCTTCTGTCTGTCAGGGCCGAGGTATCCACACTGCGGCGGGTGGTGGGGATGGGCTTGAGAGCCGACTTGTAGGCCGAAGAGGAAATGGCCTCAAGGCGCTCCGCGGTGGTAGTGGTCAGGATATCGCCCACGCTCACCGTTATCTTCTTTCCGTTGATGCGGGTAATCTGGCCCGCCATGTCGCTGTCCTTGATGCGCACGTATGCCCCTTCGGCTATAACAGGAGCCGCCTGTTCGGCCTTTGAGGCCACAGCGCCCGCCTTCTGCTCCTCCCTGCCCCGTTTCTCGCGCTCCTGACGCCTTTGGGCGGCCCTTTCCTTTCGGGCGAGTATCTGCTGCATCTTGCGCTCTATCTGTTCGTCCATAGCGCTCTGCACACGGGTTTCCACGGATTTCTGAAAATCCTCCAGTTCCTTCCGTGCCGCCTTGGTGCGTTCCTTTTCTGCCTGGCTCTGGCGGATTTCCCTGATGGTGTTCTCTATCTGGCGATTTGCCCCCTCAAGGATGTCCCGCGCCTCCTGGCGGGCCTGATCGATGATGCTCTTCTTGAGGGCCTTCACCTCGCTGAGCTCCTTTTCGTATTTCTCGGTTATGCTCTCAAGGGTGCGGTCCGTAGCCTTTATGCGCGTCAGGCGTTCCTCGAGAACCCTTTTGTTGCGGGCTATCTTGCGCAGGTTGCGCTCTATGTTCACAAAGTCGCTGCCGGCACGCTCTTCGGCCGAAGCCACAAGCGCTTCGGGCAGGCCTATTTTCCGTGCCAGTTCAAAGGCAAAGGAGGAGCCGGGCAGGCCCTGTTCAAGACGGAAAAGCGGCTTTATGTTCTGCACATCGAACTCCATCGCTCCGTTGGCGACGCCGGTCGAATTGTTGGCGTAGAACTTCAGATTCGAGTAATGCGTGGTGATCACACCCCAGCAGCGTCTCTGCTCCATCTGGGCGAGTATGGCCTCCGCAATGGCCCCGCCCGCCGCCGGCTCTGTGCCCGAGCCAAACTCGTCTATAAGCACGAGGGACTCGCTGTCGGCCTTTTCCACCACCTCGCGCATATTGGTCAGGTGGCTGCTGTAGGTGCTGAGATCGTTTTCAAGCGACTGGTCATCGCCTATGTCCACAAAGAAGGAACCCAGAATCGGCAGCTCGCTGATGCGGCTGGCCGGAATCAGCATTCCCCACTGGAACATATACTGCAGCAGTCCCACCGTTTTCAGGCACACGGACTTGCCTCCGGCATTCGGGCCGGAAATCAGCAGAATCCTTCGCTGCGGGCCTATCGTGATGTCCAGAGGGACTATCTTCCTGCCTTCCTTCCTCAGTGCCTGCTCCAGCAAGGGATGACGCGCCTGGCGCAGTATCAGTTCCCCCTCCGTGGAAATTATGGGCATTCCTCCCTCAAAGGAGGCGGCGACATCGGTTTTTGCCCAGATAAAGTCCATATAGCACACATATTTCTGGGAGGCGACTATATCGTCTATGTAGGGACGCAAAAACTCTGTAAAGGCCAGGAGAATGCGTAGGATTTCCCTCTGTTCGGCGGCGTGAAGTTCGCGCAGCAGGTTGCCCATCTGTATGATTTCAAAGGGCTCGATGTAGGAGGTCTTGCCCGAAGCAGACTCGTCATAGATCAGGCCGGGGACCTTGCGCTTGTTGCTCGCACTCACGGGTATCAGCACCTTGCCGTCACGCACCGAAACCGTGCTGTCGGGGTCCGCGACTCCCTCAGCCTGGGCGGCCTTGAGAATCTGCTCCGCCTTACGGGAAATGCTCCCCTCCTTGGCGCGGATTTCGTGGCGGATCTCCTGAAGTTCGGCGGAAGCGTTGTCCTTCACCTGGCCGTATTTGTCGAGTATGGCCTCTATGCGCCGCAACACCTCGGGGAAAGACAACACACCGGCGGAAAGGGCACGCAAACGGGGGTATTTGCCCTCCTTGCAGGCTGCGAAAAAGGCAAGAAGCTTGCGAAGGGTGTCGAGACTGATGCGCAACTGTTGGAGGTCTATCAGGTCTATATGGGTGTATTCTGCCTTCAGGGGCAGCAGGAAAGGGATGCAGTCGGCATACTGAAGCTCCGGCCAGCTGCTCTCGAGCATCCTTATCTGGAGCATCTCGTCGCTGAGTTCGAGGCGGCGACGCACTTCCGCCGCATCCACGCTGAAACTCTGCTCCAAAGCAAGGTCTCGCGCCCACTGCGTAGAGCAGCGTGAGACTATCATCTCCCTGAGACGGTCAAAACCAAGCTTGTGTTCCACCCTGTTCATATCAGGGACAAATATACGAAAAAAAGCGACCCCATGACGGAATCGCTTTCTTTGAAATCCTTGCGGTATCTCTTACTGGAAGATGTACCTCAAGCTGATCTGCATCTGCCAGGTTGAGCTGGTGCTTATGATGGGACGGTAGGCATTCACGAGAGCCTCTGTGCCGTAACGCTGGAACTCATAGGTGGGTTTGGCCTGCTGGGTGGTTGAACCCTGTGCGAGAGCGTCTGTCTTGAGGATGGCTGTAGCGGTTGAGCCCCATACATTGCCCCAGTTCTTGTTGAAGAGGTTGCCGATGTTCTTGATGTCGAGACCGAGCTGGATGGTGTGGCGCTGGCCGTTCTTCATAGGGATATGGAAGTTCTGCCAGATCTTCACGTCAAACTGATGTGTCCAGGGAGCAACGGCGCCGTTACGCTCGGCATACTGGCCCTTGCGGGTCTTGAGGTAGTCGCTGTTGTTCACGAAATTCCAGAAGTCCTCTGCCTGAGCCTCTGCTGTGTAGGTCTGCTTGTTGCCGTCAGCATCGGTGTAGGTGTAGGGATGGAATGTGAGTTCATCCTTGGTCTTGGGCACATAGATGAGGTTGTTTGCGCCGCCGTCACCCACGATGTTGGAGGTGTAGGTGTATGAGTACCTTCCGCGGGGACCGCCGTCATAGAAGATGCTGATGCCGGTGCCGAAGTACTTGGCATAGTCGGCATGGTAGCTCAGTGAAGCAATCAGATGGTGAGGCATCACGTAGCCTGCATATCCAAGGGGTGAGTAATCCTGACCCATAACGGTGTAGGCTGAGCTCCAGGCTGAATAAACCTGGTCACCGAAACCGTCATTGTAGCTCTGGCCATTGGCGTAGGTGTAGGCAATCATACCGTCAAAGCCGTGGAAGTTGCGTTTCTCCAGTTTGGCTGTGATTGAGTAGTAGTAACCACCTTTGCTGTCATTGCAGAGCAGGTAGGCTGTAGGTATGCCGCTGTCATATTTGGGACCCCATACATAACGGTTGTCAGCAAAGTCGTTGATGTTTGACATCACGGGATCTTTGAGACCCACGTTCTTGATGGTGACGGGGTTCACGTCGTAGTTGTAGATACCCTCAACTGAGAAGAGGATGTTGCCGGGGATGATGTAGTCGATGGCGAGGGATGATTTCCAGGACTGGGGCATCTTGAGGTCGGGAGCCATAAGGGAGATGGAGCTGATCTTTGCCTGCTCAGCAGTTGCGCCGCCGTCGCCGTAAATCTGATGGAGAGCGTCGATGTGGTGGTCTGAATAACCGCCCTTATCCTTGTGCATCTCGGGAATCAGGTTGCCGTAACCTTCCTTGCTGGGGTTGGAACTTGCCCAATAGGTGTTCTGGATCACGCCTGAGTCACCGGCCTGAGCCACAATCCACACGAAGGGAAGACGTCCGGTGAAGAGACCGGTACCGCCCCTGAGGACGAGGCTGCGGTCACCGAGGATGTCCCAGTTGATACCTACGCGGGGTGAGAACATGACTGATGTGGAAGGAAGCTGACGGGTGTCATATTTGCCACCGTTGCCTTTGTAATCCCTGAAAGTGGCCTCAGCAACCTGCTTGTTGAAGTTGTTGGCAAGGCTGGGGTAGATGGGCACCTCGATACGCAGACCGAAGGTCAGTTTGAAGCGGTCCCACTTCACCTCATCCTGGATATAGGCTGAGAACTGGTGGAAATCGAACTGGGGGAAGGCCTGTGAGTAGGTGGGATCGTTCAGTGAGTGGGTGATACCGTACTGGTAGGGATTGTTGAAGAGGGTGTCGTTCCTGATGGCATTCTGCAGATCCTGCTCATCCTGGAAGATGAGGGTGTACCAGCCTGTACCGGCCCTCTGGAAGCCGTTCTTGGTGCGGTTCCACTCGTACTGGATACCGGCGGTGAGGGTGTGGCGGCCAAGGACGCTCTGAACATCGTCGGTAACGAGGACTGTGTTCACATCACGAAGGTTACCGTATGTGAAGAGTTCTGTACCGAAGGAAGCGTAGGTGGCGTTTTTCTTGATGCCGTCGTCAGCAAGGACGATATCCACTGCGGGGAAGGTGCCGCCCTCGTATGAACGGGGCTCGTACTGGTGTGACCAGGTGGCACGCAGCATATTGGTCACGCGGCCCTCGAGGAAACGGGAGTTGAGCTCGGCTGCAACTGACTTGTAGTTCTGCTCCTGATAATAGCGGTTGTTCTGGAAGTAGAGGGAGTACATTGATGTACGGTTACCGCCGCTGAACACACTCTTGTCCACATTGCCCACGGTCTGGGATGTAGAGGGAGAAGAAGGATATTTGGAGTTGGTGAGGTTGAAACGCACATTCAGTTTGTGGTCCTTGTTGATGTTCCAGTCGATACGGGCAAGTACCTTCAGACCGGGTTTCTCGCTTGAATATCCCTGATATGCGCCGGGATCGTAACCCCACTCGTTTCTCAGGTAGTCGCCGAGCATATTCATAGTCTCCTCTGAAGGACGGGCATAAACACCGGCGTCAAAGGGATGCTCGGGGGAAGAAGCCCTGCGTGAGGGGCCGGGAGCCTTGTCTCTCTGAATCTCCACGTTGGCGAAGAAGAAGAGTTTGTTCTTGATGATGGGGCCGCCGATACGGGCACCTACTACAAGGTGCTGCTCAGGGTTGAGGGAAAGGGTCTCGTCGCTTACACGGGTACCGCGGAACTTCTCATTGTAGAAATATGAGTAGGCGGATGCCTCGAACTTGTTGTGACCGCTTCTGGTGACGGCGTTCATGGCAGCGCCGATGAAACCGCTCTGGCGCACATCGAAGGGAGTCAGGTTGATGGACATCTGCTCGATTGCATCCATTGAGATGGGAGAACCGCCTGCGGGCATGCTCTGACCGATACCGAAAGCGTTGTTTGCGGCTGCACCGTCAATGGTGAAGTTGTTCTGACGATAGGTACCGCCACCGAGCTGGGGACCGTCACCGCCATTGAAGGACTGGGGGGTGAATTTCACCACATCTTCAAGGCTGCGGCTGATTGTGGGAAGGCTCTCCACGGCCGCGAGGTTGACGGTGGTGCTGGCACCGGCCCTGTCTGAACGCATATTGGAGGTCTTGCTCTCCGCAACCACAACCACCTCGTTGAGGCTGAGGCTCTGCTCTGAAATCACTATGTTGATGACGGCATTGTCAGCAAGGTCAACATTGACGCCTTCCGTCTTCCAGTCGCTGAAACCGAGCATCTGGGCTGTCACTGAATAAGGACCGCCGGGGAGGATGTTGAGCAGACTGTAAATACCGTTTTCGTTGGTGACAGTGTAGTACTGGGTACCTGAAGGAGTGTGGACTGCAAGCACATTCACACCTGCAACGGGGGCACCCGTTTCATCTTTTACGACACCGCTCATTGATGATGAGGTCACCTGCGCAAAGGCTGCAACCGACATCACAAGAGAGATGGCAAGAAGGATAGTTTTTCTGATAATCTGTTTCATATCTGTTGTTAGTGTTATTTTCGTTATTCAGCCTTGGTCTTGGATACGAACCAGGCATCCTTCACCTGGTCAAGTCCCTTGTAAACCGCTCTCCTGCCCACGATGGTGATGGTGTCACCTTCTGCCACCTCAAGGGTTCCGAACTGTTTGCTCTGTCCGCCCACTCCGGGAACCACGCCATATATATATACGAAGCCTGAAGCATCGGTGAGGTCGAAGTTGCCGTAGTTGGCAAGATCGAACTTGGTTGTACCGCCTTCGGGGGTTGTCCTGCCCTGGGGGTCGGTAACAACGCCTGTGAGCTCGTACCAGCTGGTGTCATCAGTGCCCTTGGCGAGGAAGTCGGCCACACTGATCTTGGTGACTGTCTCGTGGCTTACATAGTATGCGCTGCCGACCTGGGGAGCCTCCTTGTAAGCGGCCCTCAGACCGATGATTGTGATGACGTCGCCCTCGTTGACTCCGAGTGTGCCGAACTGGCCCTTCTCGCCTCCCTTGGCGGTAAGCACGCCATAGACGTATGCACGGCCGGTGGCATCCTCAATGATGAAATTACCATATGTGGCAAGGTCAAATTTGTTTCCTGCTTCTGTCTCTTCCTCGTTGGGACGGCATACACGGCCTGTGAGTTTGTAGGGGGTGTCGCCCACTGCTGCTGCGAGGAAGTCGGCCACTGTGCTCTCAACATAGCTGAGAGTGTTGAACTTGACTTCTTTGCCGAGAACCTCTTCAGTGTCATACTTGACGAAAGCGGCATACACGTATTTCTTCTCAGCCTCACACTGCGCGGTCACTGAGAATTGTCCCTCCTGTGAAGAAGTGGTGGCCACAACTTCTGTCCAGTCACTTGCTCCTTCCTCTTTGTACTTGATACCGAATGAGGAAACGGCGAAATCACCGGCTGAATATACGCCTTCCATTGTGGCTACATAGTTCTCGTCAACGCTCCAGGCGCCTGTTTCCACTGTAGGTTTCTTGATGCTTGATTCCCAACGGAAGACCATTTCGTTGCCCTGGGCAAACTCGCAGGTGCTGCCATAGAGTGACAGAACTCCTTTCACCTGAACGGTGTCGCCCACCTGGAAACATTTCTCGTTCTCGGCCGTAACCTTCTCGCCGTTGAGATAGTATCCGCGATATACTTCGAATGCAAGATTCTTGTTGTCGGTGCCGTCATCTGAAATCCAGTAGGTGGCATTGCCGTACTGTACGGAGATGTCCTCGAGCTGGTAGATGATACCCTTCACGTGAACAGTACCTGTGGGAGCAGTGCCGCCGAGGAGAAGTTCGCGGGCCTTCTGGGTAGTGAAGGGGCTGTCGATAGTGCCCTTGCCGCCTATGACGGGACGAACCACATCTCCGTCCTGCTCAACGAGCAGGGATGCGAAAATGCCTTCATCGGAAATGAACTTGATGTATGCTTCCCCACCATCCCTTCTCTCCTTGTTGCCGTCGGGGTTGGCCTGAATGTTCACGTTTACGGTAAATGTCTCGATACCGTCCTTGGTCTTGTTGCCCTCCATAGGGTCAACCTTGATCCAATCCTTGTCGGCCTGGTCGGCATAGACGAATTCTACATGCCAGGGTCTGTTTGAAGAAATGGTAATGGCATTCACCCCGCCCTCTTTCTTCACTGTAAGTGATTCCTGCGACAAAGTGATGTTTGTGGGATTGGAGCTGGGCTTGAACTCGTACTGCCTTGCACAAGAGGCAAAGCCGAGCGCTGTCATCGCTGCAACCCCCGCTGAAAGAATGATGTTTCTGAGTTTCATCGATTATGTTTTGTTTAGTGGTTAATATGCTGATTATAAAACAAAAGTATCCTTGCGAAAAACCGCCGCAAAGATACTATTCTTTATAAAATCTGCAATAGAGCAGTTTATTAAATTATCGTTACGATTTGTCCAGTTCCGTAAATTTCGAATTGGCGCTCTTAAACTCGGGAACAAGTTTCTTGAGTTCGAGCACGGCCTCGGGAATCTTCACATCCAGGGCAAGCGTAAGCAGGATATCCACACTTGAGACCACATCATCATACCTGGCCTGACGGACCTTCGCCTTGTAAATCTTCGGATTCGAAGTCTTTTCGTTCTGCTCAAGATTCGAGAGCACTTCCTCGTAGATTTTCTCTCCGGGACGCAATCCCGTGAACTCAATCTGGATGTCCTTGCCCGGAACATAGCCGGCGAGTTCTATCATTCGCGTCGCCATATCCGCGATTTTGACGGGCGTACCCATATCGAACACGAAAATGTCGGCACCCTGACCGAGCGTGGCCGCCTCGAGAACAAGGCGCACAGCCTCCGGAATGGACATAAAGAACCTGTTGATGTCGGGATGCGTCACGGTCACGGGTCCCCCGGAGCGTATCTGCTCACGGAAACGGGGGATTACGGAGCCGTTCGAGCCGAGCACATTTCCGAAGCGGGTGGTGGTAAACTTGGTCACTCCCTCCCTGCGTCCTTCCTTCAGGTCTATGGCCAGGGACTGCACGTAAAGCTCGGCGGCCCTCTTGGTGGCGCCCATCACATTGGTGGGATTCACAGCCTTGTCGGTCGAAATCATAATCATATTGGACACGTTGTGACGGACGCAGGCGTCTGCCACATTGCGGGTGCCCACCACATTCACGTGTATGGCCTCACAGGGGTTCTCTTCCATCAGAGGCACGTGCTTGTAGGCGGCGGCGTGGAAAACGACATCGGGTTTGTGCCTGTCAAAAATGGCGTTGAGACGGTCATTGGAACGCACATCGCCTATCACCGGATAGATGTTCGATTGGACCTTCCCCGCTTTCTGCTTGTCCTCCATCTCCAGGCGGATGTTGTGGAGGGGGGTCTCCGCGTTATCGAACATCACAATGTCTGAGGCGCCCAGAAGGGCAAGTTGGCGCACGAGTTCGCTTCCTATGCTGCCCGCGGCACCAGTCACCAGGGCCTTCTTGCCTTTAAAGGCTTTCAGCAACTCTGTAATATCCACCTTGATTTCATCACGGCCGAGCAGGTCCTCGACATTTATCTCGCGGACTCCCAACTTGAGGAAGCCGTTGCTCGGGCTCACTTGGTCAAGGTTGGGGGAAATCAGCATCTTGATTCCGTGTTTCTGGCAATAGGGCACAAGTCTGTCCTTTTCATACTGGATGTCCCTTGCCATAGGGAAGAGTATATACTTGCATTTTATCCTTGAAAAGATACGGTCAAGATTCTTCTCATTGCTGAAGCACCATACGTTGTAACCCCGGATAGACAAAGCATTGTCGGAAACGTCGTGGGCCAGGAAACCGGCAAGATTGTAACTTGACTGCTTCATGAACGACACGAGCGATACTGCCAACTTTCCAATTCCGTAAATCAGGAGGTTCTCTCCTCTCTCACGGATAAAATGCTGCAGGAAATAGTCATACAGCATCACCAGGAACCATCTGACTCCCACAAGCATCAGGAAAGTCAGCATAAAGTCCATAAAGGCAAAGATTACGACCACCCCTATTGGCATCCCGAACCAACCGGCCTTCTTCGAAAGAATCAAGTAGGCAAGCGCCATCAGGACATTCTTTGCAATGGCTGCCAGACCCAGCAGACCCACGGTCTTGAAACTTGTATGCCTGACTATGCGTCTGTGAGTGCCGAAGACAAGGAAGCACAG
>JABUTN010000014.1:0-3213 GCA_021443665.1 Bacteroidales bacterium
TGCCCCCGATTACCGAGCCTTAAAGCTCGACCCAGTGGGCGCGGACGACGCGGTGGGGAAAGGTGTCGAGGAGGCGGGCGGCGTTGGGGCAACTCATACGGTGGACGGTGAGGCCGCTCTTTGAGGAGAGGAAGCCAAAGATTTCGTCACCGGGGATGGGGGTGCAACACTTCGCCAGCCTGTATTCGCTCTTGGCGGGCAGCCCCTCGAAGCGCACCTCGTTGGAGTAGCGCACCTCACCCTTGGGGATGTATTCGGCGGAGGTTTCTGAAAGGGCCCTCTGCTGCGCCACATTGTAGCGCGTCATAGCCTCCTTTATCTGCACCATCGACACATCCTCGTCAGCGACGGCGGCAAAGAAGCTCGTGGCCGTGGGGTACTTGAATTTCTTGGTCAGGTAGGTATAGACCTGTTCGCTGAACTCATATTTCCAGTTGCGAATTCTGCGCTGGAGCATCTCCTTGCCAATTTCGGCACGCCCTATCTCCTGCTCTTTCAGGCACTGGCGTATCTTGGAGCGGGCTTTTCGGGAAATCACATAGTTGAGCCAGTCCTCGTTGGGCTTCTGGTTGCTTCGGGTCTGGACGTGGACTATCTGACCGGTCTTGAGTTTCTCGCGTATGCTCACGGCACGTCCGTCTATGGTGGCGCCGCAACAGTGAACTCCGAGGCCGGAGTGGATGGCGAAGGCGAAGTCAAGCACGGTTGCCCCGGCCTTGAGTCTAATCAGGTTGCCATCGGGAGTGAACACGAAGACCTCGCTGTTGACGAACTGTTCCAGGTCCTTGTATTCCACGGGCTGCGAACTCTCGAGGGCCTCGCGCACCCTCAGCAGCCAGCCGTCGACATCACTGGCGCTGATACCCTTGTAGGACCAGTGCGAGGCAAAGCCGTTTTCGGCGATGGCGTCCATCCTCTCGGAACGGATTTGTGCCTCCACATATGTCTCAGGGCCCACTTTCACGGTCGTGTGGAGCGACTGGTAGCCGTTGGGCTTGGGCACTGTAATCCAGTCACGCAGGCGCTTGGTGTCGGCCTCGTAGTTTTCGGTCACGATGGAATAGACCTTCCAGCACAGGTCCTTCTCCTGCTCCTGAGGGCAGTCGATGATGATGCGAATCGCGTTCACGTCATAGACCTTTTCGAAGGGCACTCCCTGCACGCACATCTTCTTCCAGATGGACGAGGCGCTCTTGGTGCGGGCCTTGAAGGAGTATTTGATGCCCTCGGCGTCGAGCCGGGCCTTCAGCGGGGTGATGAAACTCTTGGTCACAGCCTCGCGCTCCTTGGCCGTGGCCTTGAGTTTGTTGGTCACCAGACGCCAGTTCTCAGGGTCGGTGGAACGGAAGGTGATCTCCTCCAACTCCGCCTTGATGCGGTAGAGGCCCAACTGGTGGGCTATGGGGATGTACAGCAGGAAGGTCTCGGCACATTTACGGTCGGCCGCGCCCTTGGAGAAGTTGCCGATGTTGCGCATCACCTCAAGGCGGTCACAGAGCTTGATGAGGGCAGTGCGCGGGTCGTGGGAATAGTTGATTATCAGTTTCTTGTAGTTATCGGCTTCCAGGCGCGTGTCCTGCACTTTGATGCTGGAGATGCGGCACAGGTCGCGGGCCATCCGCATTACGGGGGCGGAGAACTTCTTTTCAATCTCAGCTTCACAGGACGGGTCGAAACGCAGTGCCTCGTGGACAAAGGAGGCGGTCACGGCATCGGCGTCCAAGCCCAGTTCGCAGGCCACGATTCTCGCCACGGAAAGGGGATGCGTGGAAAGCAGGGCGCCGTTCTCACGCTTGCGGTCACCACAGGCGTGACGGCACAACTCCCACGCGGTCTTTATGGCCTCGTGCCGGTCTTCGGGATATTCGCTGAGTATTCTCTCCATTATTTTCCCCAGTAACTTGATTTGGCAAGGTCTTCCATAAGGGCCTTCACTGCGGCTTCGAGTTGCAGGTCACGGCCTCCGAGCAGGGATTCGGGTGTGTTGCGAACCAGGATGTCCGGCTCGAGTTGGGTGTTCTCGAGGAATGTTCCCTCCTTGGTGCGGTAGCCGATGATGGGCAGCCCGAAATATACGGTGGGCTCGATGAGGTTCTCCCAGGTCACGGAACTCATAGTGCCGGCCACGGGCATTCCCACGATGCGGCCCATTCCCTTGTATCTGTAAACCCAGGGGGTGCCGTGGGCATTGCTGTAGCAGGATTCCTCCACGAGCATCACTGTGGGCTTGTCGTAACGGCGTGAGGGCATAGCGCAGGAGGCTTTCCACTCCCCGTTCACCATACGGCCCTGTTCGAGGTATTTCTCGCCGCTGAACAGAATCTCCACATCTTCGTGCAGGCGGCCGCCGCCGTTGAAGCGGATGTCCACCACCACGCCCTTGCGGTCGTTGTATTTGCCGAGTATCTTCGAATAGACCTCACGGTAGTATTCGTCGCTCATACCTGAGATGTGCACATAGCCGAGCTGTCCGCCAGAGAGCGAGTCCACGATGTGCTCGCACTGGCGTATCCAGCGTTTGTAGAGCAGGTCGCTCGTGTTGGCTCGGCTACCGACCTTCACGAGTTCGGTCCAACGGGCTTCCTTGCCGCTGAGCGAAGGTCTGTGGACGCCTACCAGGACGTTCTTGTTGACCTTGCCGCAAAGCAGGGGGAAGTAGTCCATCCCCTCGGTGATCTTCACGCCCTCGATGGACTCGATGATGTCTCCCTTCTTTACCTTGGAGGTCTTTTTGTCGAAGGGGCCGCCCGCGATGACTTCATCCACGATGAGGCCGTCGCCGCCGTGGTTCCAGTCAAAGAAGAGGCCCAGGTCACCGACGACTTCCCTCCTGACCGCCATATTGCCGCGGTAGCCGGAACCGGAGTGTGACACGTTCATCTCGCCAAGCACCTCGGAGAGGAGTTCGGAGAAGTCGTAGTAGTTGTTGATGTGGGCCAGGAAAGGACGGTATTCCTTCTGCAGGCGGGCGAAGTCGGCACCGTTGCCGTCACCGCCGAAATAGCGTTTGCGCTGCTGCAGGAAGACGTGGTCGTACATATACTCACGCTCAGCCGCCCTGTCGAGTTCCATTGTGCGGTCCATCTCTATATTGGTGGTCTTGCCGGAGCTGAGGTCTATCTTCTTGAGGTTTCTGCCCAGCAGGAAACTCTTTTCCATCTTGCCGTCCCAGACAATAGAGCCGTCGCCCACGTTCTTGGCCAGGAGTTTGAC
>JABUTN010000014.1:3230-6776 GCA_021443665.1 Bacteroidales bacterium
ACCTTCCACAGGTCCATAGCCTTTTCGTAACGGCTCATGAAGTAGAAGGTCTCGCCGTCTTTGGAGAGGGTCATCCCGCCCAGGGAACTTGACATAGGGGTGAGGCGGATAATGCGGTTCTGCGCATTGGCGAAGTCGGGGACGAAGTCGTCCTTCTTCTCGTCTTTCTTGGCCTCGTCCTTTTTGGTGGCCTTTTTGTCGTCCTTTTTGGCTTCATCCTTCTTTTCGGAGCCTTCGGCGAGTTTCTTGGCCAGTTTCTCCTCGGCCTTCAGGCGGGCGTAGTCCTCCTTGTCAAGCCTGAACTTGTCGTAGGCGTCCTGGTCGAGGAAGCAGATGAATCCGTCTTCCTGGCTGCCCCAGGAGGCGTGGGAACGCATTCCGTAGCGGTCGGAGGCGAAGATGAGGGCCTTGCCGTCAAGCACCCAGCTCACGTTCTGGGCGAAATAGCCCGTTTCGGTGATGGGGTAAATCTGCCCCCCTTCCGCGCTGACCACGCCCACGTCGCTGTAGGGGTCGTGCATCATAGGGGTATATGTGATGGCGAGCCATTTGCTGTCGGGACTCCACTCAAACTCCATATCGCACTCGGTGCTGGAGTAGTACTGCGAGCCGTCCGTGACGCGGGTCACTTTGCCGGAGGCCAGGTCGGCCACGCTGAGGTAGGTACGGTCCTCCAGGAAGGCGATTTTCTTGCCGTCGGGGGAGTATTTGGGAGCGCTGCGCTCTGTTTTCTTGGAGTTCTTTCCGAAGAGGGCCTTTTCCTTTATCAGGCTGGCATAGGCGAAGCCGGGCTCGTTCTCGTTCTCGAGGGAGGCCTCGTAGATGTCGTAGTAACCGTCACGCTCGGACACATAGGCGAGCCTCTTGCCGTCGGGGGAGAAACAGGGCGCGGATTCGGCCGCGGGCGTGTGCGTTATCTGGCGGGTGGCCTTGTTGTCCACGTTCGTCACGAAGATTTCACCCCTGCTCACGAAGGCCGCCATGCTGCCGTCTGCGCTGATTGTTCCCTGGGAGACGGTGCCGAACTGCCCCACTTCGGGCATATTGTCGCTGTCGGAGGTGATGCTCACGGCGAGTTTGACGGGCTTGCCCCCCTCGCGGAGGGTGTAGATTTCGCCCATATAGCCGTAGCAGATCAGACCGTCGCCGGCCACGCTGAGAAAGCGGACGGGGTTGTCCTTGTATGAGGTCAGGGCCACGGCGCCGGCGTCAGAGTTTTCGGGGCTGCTCCAGATGTTGAAGCTGCCACCGTTGCGTTCGCTCAGGAAGAGCATTTTGCCGCCTTTGCACACGCAGGCGTCACGGTTGTCTCCCTTGTTGGAGGTCAGTTTGGTGTGTTTGCCGGAGGCCAGGTCGTAACGCCAGACGCTGCGGGCCACGCTGGAGGTCTGGTGTTTGCGCCACTCGTTCTCCACGCCGGGGCTGTCGATGTAGAGGAAGGACTTGCCGTCGGGCGCCCAGCTCATCGCGGTCACGGCGTTCTCGATTATGCGAACAGGCCTTCCGCCGCCGGCGGGAGCCTTGTAGAGTTCGGTCAGACGGGCTGTGCTGCCGTATGCCGCGTTGCCGGCGCTCTTCTGGTAACAAGCCGAGAAGCAGACATATTTGCCGTCAGGAGTCCAGGCGAGGGGGAGTTCCTTGACGGAGTTGGTCGTCACCCTCACGGGGGCACCACCGTCAACGCTCACCACGAAGACGTCAAAACTGCCGTAACGGTCAGAGGCGAAGGCGATTTTCCTGCTGTCGGGACTCCACACGGGCTTGTAGTCGTATGCCGGGGAGGTGGTCAGCTGGCGTGCCTGACCTCCCTCTGCGGGCACCACCCACACGTCGCCCTTGTAGCTGAAGGCTATCTGTTTTCCGTCGGGTGACACGGCCGGATAACGCATCCACAGCGGCTCGTTGCTTTTGTTGCCCTGGGCCATCGCCGCCACTGCGACGAACATTAGGGCCAATATCGATATTGCTCTTTTCATAATGGGTGTTGTTTGCTATTTCACGCCGCCGGCGTAGAGTTTGAGGATGTTGAGGATGACTTCGACCGCCTTTTCCATACTCTGGAGGGGCACATATTCGAGACGGCCGTGGAAGTTGTGGCCGCCCGCGAAGATGTTCGGACAGGGCAGGCCCTTGAAGGAGAGGTTGGCGCCGTCGGTGCCGCCGCGGATGGGCTGGACCTTCGGCTTCACGCCCGCCATTTCCATTGCCTTGGCTGCGTTCTCCACGATGTGGAAGTGGGGCTCGACCATCTCACGCATGTTGTAGTACTGGTCTTTGAGCGTGAGTTTGGCGACGGGGCCGTATTTGGCGTTGATGAAGTCCACGCAGCGGGCAATCTGCTCTTTCTTCTGTTCGAAGAGACTGCGGTCGTGGTCACGGATGATGTAACGGATCTGGGCCCCCTCGACGGTGCCGTTGAGGGCTATCAGGTGGAAGAAACCCTCGTAGCCGCAGGTGTATTCGGGACGCTGCTCCACGGGAAGCAGGGCGTTCAGTTCGGTGGCCACCAGGAGCGCGTTGATCATCTTGCCCTTGGCATAGCCTGGATGGATGTTGCGGCCCTCGATGTCTATTGCGGCCGAGGCTGCGTTGAAGTTCTCGTACTCAAGTTCCCCTATCGCGCCTCCGTCCATTGTGTAGCCGAAGTCGGCTCCGAAACGCCCCACGTTGAAGGCCACCACGCCGCGGCCGATTTCCTCATCGGGGGTGAAGGCCACCTTCACTGGGCCGTGTTTTATTTCGGGATGCTCCGTGAGGTATTCCACAGCGCACATTATCTCCGCCACGCCTGCCTTGTCATCGGCTCCGAGCAGCGTTGTGCCGTCCGTGGTGATGATGGTCTGGCCCTTGTAGAGCGCCAGTTCGGGGAACTCCGCCACCTTCATAGTCATCGCGCTGCCGAGCTGTATGTCACCGCCGTCGTAGTTTTCAATAATCTGGGGTCTGATGTTCTCGCCGCTCGCATCGGGGGAGGTGTCCACGTGGGCAATGAAGCCTATGGCCGGGATGTCACCCTCCACATTGGCGGGCAGGGTCGCCATCACATAGCCGTTGGAGTCGAGCTCCGCCTCCAGCCCCATCGCCGCCAGCTCGTCCCTGAGCTTCTCCAGCAGCACCAACTGCCTTTTGGTCGAAGGCTGCGACTCACTGTTCTCATCCGATGTTGTATGCACGCTCACATAGCGCAGAAATCTGTCAAGTAGGTTTTCCATATATTTTCTTTTATAATATTTTTCTGTCAGTATCCCCGTCATCCTGAAGCGCCAGTGAAGGATCCCGGCCTTGGCTCCGTCATCCTGAACGAATGTGAAGGATTCCGGCCTTCGTGGAGATTCTCCGGCTCCCCCTCAGAATGACGGCATTGTGTACTCGTGCTTGGCATATCGTCATCCTGAAGCGCCAGTGAAGGATCCCGGCCTTATGTACTCACTCATTCCCCGCGAAGATACATAATTTTTGGGTCGTGTGGAAATTGTTCTTAACTTTCTATCACATCTACAGCCACGGTGACCGGGTGCTTTTTCGGGACGACACCGACTACATCTT
>JABUTN010000014.1:7600-16320 GCA_021443665.1 Bacteroidales bacterium
AGCCGCCGACAGGTAGGGCGCTCCCATTCAGCCTTTTGAGCCGCCGACAGGTGGGGCCTCTCCTATTAGTTTTTTTGAGGCGGAGGCAGGAGATGGTCATGAAGGCGAGGAGGAGGCCCAGGCGGCGTTGAAGACGTCCATGCCGACCGCCTGATGACGGCTTACACAGGTAGGGCGCTCCCATTCAGCCTTTTGAACCGCCGACAGACAGGGCTGTTCCTATTCGGCCTTTTTGAGGCGGAGGCAGGAGATGGTCATGAAGGCGAGGAGGAGGAGGTAGGCGACGAGGGCGACGGCCTGGCCGGCGTTGGAGGAGGCCCAGGCAGCGTTGAAGAGGTCCACGCCGGCGAAGCGGATGACGGCGCTGACTACTCCCATCAGGGCACCGCCGGCGATGAAGCCGGAGGCGATGAGGGTGCCTTTTTCCTTGCGGGCCTCATTGAGGGCGTTGTCCTTGCTGCGGCTGCCCACGTACCAAGCCACGGCGCCCCCGAGGAGGAGGGGCAAGTTGAGGTTCAGGGGGATGAACATACCCAGGGCGAAGGCCAGGGCGGGCACTTTGAAGACAGTGAGGGCAATCGCGATGAGGGCGCCTATGCCGTAGAGCAGCCAGGGGGCGCCGGCTCCCATCATCAGAGGCTCGATCACGGCGGCCATTGCGTTGGCCTGGGGCGCCACGAGGGCGTTTTCACCGGTGAAACCGTAGGTTTTGTTCAGTACCATTATGACACCGCCGACAGTGGCAGCGGCCACGAGGGTGCCCAGGAATTTCCAGCTTTCCTGCACACGGGGGGTGCTTCCGAGCCAGTAGCCCACCTTGAGGTCGGTCACGAAGGCGCCGGCCACGGAGAGGGCTGTGCAGACCACGCCGCCTATGATGAGGGCGGCTGTCATTCCGGCAGTGCCGTTAAGCCCGGCGGCAACCATCACCACGGAGGTGAGTATCAGGGTCATAAGGGTCATTCCGCTGACGGGGTTGCTGCCCACGATGGCGATGGCGTTGGCCGCCACGGTCGTGAAGAGGAAGGATATCACGGCCACAACCAGCAGGGCGAGCAGGGCGTACCAGATGTTGGAAACGACACCGAAGTGGAAGAAGAGCAGGGTGACGAGCAGGGTGAGCAGGATGCCTATCACAACTATCTTCATAGGGAGGTCCCTCTGGGTCCTGTCCATAACGGGGGCCGTTCCCTTTTTGGTCTTGAACTCGCTGACGGCCAGGCCCATAGCGCTCTTGATGACACCGGCGCTGCGGATGATGCCGATGATGCCGGCAGTCGCGATGCCGCCGATGCCGATGTGGCGGGCATAGGTGGTGAAGATTTCATCGGCGGACATCTGGCCCACGGTGGCAGTCAGGCCTGTGCCGAGCAGGTCGAGCACCTGGCCGCCCCAGATGAGGTTTATCAGGGGAATGACCACAAACCAGGTCAGGAAGGAGCCGCAGCAGATGATGAAACTGTATTTCAGACCTATTATATATCCGAGGCCGGCGACAGCTGCCCCGACATTGAGCCTTACCACGAGTTTGAACTTGTCGGCAATGGTCTGGCCCACGGAGAGGGCCGTGGTGGAGATGTTCTCGGCCCAGAAGCCGAAGGTGCTGACTATGAAGTCGTAGAGACCGCCCACGATGCCGCTCAGCAGGAGGAGTTTGGCACCCTTGCCGCCGCTCTCACCGCTCACGAGCACTTGGGCCGTGGCCGTAGCCTCGGGGAAGGGATATTTGCCGTGCATATCCTTCACGAAATACTTGCGGAAGGGTATCAGGAAGAGGATGCCGAGTATGCCGCCGAGCAGGGAACTGAAGAACACCATTGTGAAGTCGGTGGTCAGTTCGGGGTATTTGTCCTGAAGGATGTACAGGGCGGGAAGGGTGAAGATGGCACCTGCAACGATGGAACCGGAGCAGGCTCCGATAGACTGGATGATGACGTTCTCGCCCAGGGCGCTCTTGCGCTTGCAGGCTGTGGAAAGGCCCACGGCTATGATGGCGATGGGGATGGCGGCCTCAAAGACCTGGCCTATCTTCAGGCCGAGATAGGCTGCTGCGGCGGAGAAGATGACCGTCATCAGCAGACCTATGGTCACAGACCAGCCGTTCGCTTCGGGATAAACCTTGTTTGAATTCATCAGGGGCTTGTATTCCTCCCCCTCTTTGAGTTCTCTGTGGGCGTTCTCGGGCAGCCCTGTCACTTTTTGTTCTTCCATAGTTGTCAGCGGTTTATTTGTCTTGATGCAACAAAGTTATCGAATTTCTCTATAAGTTTTTCCATATCCTGAGGCATTTCACCCTCAATCACGATATGCTCGCGTGTGGTGGGATGTATGAAGCCGATTGTGCGGGCGTGCAGGCCCTGGCGGGGAAGTATCTCGAAGCAGTTCTCTATGAACTGTTTGTACTTGCTGTAGAGGGTGCCCTTCAGGATGCGGTCGCCCCCGTAGCGCTCGTCGTTGAAGAGGGGATGGCCTATGTGGTTCATATGCACCCTGATCTGGTGGGTGCGGCCCGTCTCGAGACGGCATTCCACCACGGTGACGTAGCCCAGGCGCTTGATGACCTTGTAGTGGGTGACGGCCCTTTTGCCGCCTTCTTCGACCACCTTGTAGCGCAGACGGTCGGCGGGGTCACGCCCTATGGGGGCATCTATCGTGCCTTCATCGTTTTCGAGGTCTCCCCACACTATGGCCACATACACCCTGTCCACGCTGTGCTCGAAGAACTGCTTGGCGAGGAAGTTCTGGGCCCTGAGGTTCTTGGCTATCAGCAGCGTGCCCGAGGTGTCCTTGTCTATGCGGTGGACCAGCATCCCCATACGGTTGTCCTCCGCCGTGACGGACTCCCTCAGGCCCATATACCAGGCAAGGGCGTTGACCAGGGTGCCGCTGAAGTTGCCGCAACCGGGATGCACGACCATACCGGCAGGCTTATAGACCACCATCACATCATCGTCTTCGTATCTGATGTCAAGCGGAATATTCTCCGGGGTGATTTCAAACTCGTGGCGCTCGTAGGGCAACATTATGCTGATCTCGTCTTCGGGCTTGACTCTGTAATTGGACTTGACCGGGGTCTCCCCCACCCTCACATATTGGGCGTCGAGGGCCTGCTGGACGCGGTTGCGGGAGGTGTGTTCCAGATGGGCGCAGAGCCATTTGTCTATGCGCACCAGTTCCTGGCCCTTGTCCACCTTGAAGCGGTAGTGCTCGAACAACTCGTCCATCCTATTCGGCCTCCATCAGCAGGTCTTCCTCCTCTGTAAGGGCTGCAAGCGAATCGGCCGCCGCGGCTGCAAGGGCGGCAAGCGAGTCTGCTGCCGCCTTGAGGCTTGCGAAACCGGTTTTCAACTTCTGCGGGTCGAGGGTCAGATAAAGGGTCACATCAGTACCAAATGGAATGGTGAGCGTGTCGGAGGGGAAGGGCCTCATACCCCACACCCTGGCCTCAAGGCTGTCCGCATAGGTCTTGACCGTGGAGTCGAACTCGCTTGTGCTGACATTCAGGGAGTTTTCGAAGAGTAGGTCACGGGCCGAAAGGTAATCTGCCCCGATTACATTGGGAATATAGGTATGGTTGTCCGCCTCATCGAGTCCGAGCACCAGATCCACCACCGTCTCGGCGGGAATCATCGTGCCGGGGCTCACCTCCTCCCCTTTTACCTGTTGGGCAAGCACATTGTTCGTGGCGATGTCGTCCTCATAAATGAGTCGTCCCAGGAGCAGGCCGCAGGCGGCAAGGTCTGTCTTGGCTTGGCGAAGCGAGGCACCCACCAGCGAGGGCATACACACCTGCTGGGCAAGTACCGCATTGATGGTGAGCAGTATACGTCTGTTGCTCTTGACCTTCATACCGGGCTCAGGCGACTGGCGGAACACGAAGCCGCGCTCCATCGAGCGGGCATACAGGGAGTCCACCACCTCTATCCTCAGATCGTTTGCCGAGGCGAGCCTGTAGGCGTCTTCAAGACTGATTCCGGTAAAGTCAGGCACAGCCTTTTCCCGGCCGTGACGTGTGAAACTGCGCAGACCTGAACTTACGCAAACTGCTGTGAGCAGCAGTATAAGCACTATCGCAACTATGGAAATCCACCAAGCGTTTTTAGTTTTCATAACTTGCAAATATACACATTTATCCGGATTATTCCGGAGAACAGCAAAAAGGGCGGCCCGAATCGGGTCGCCCTTGAAATTATCTGATTGACAGACGGCTTACCAGCCGGGGTTCTGTTTGATATCAGGATTGAGTGAAGTCTCGCAGTAAGGGATGGGGAAGAGCTCGTGCTTGCCTGCCTGGAAACCAACGGTTCCGCTGTTGGGGGTAGAAGGCTCAGAATAGAGTCTGTGGGTAGACTCGCCCTTTGTCCAGAAGGCGTCATAGGTAACGGGAACGGTCTTACCGTTGTCCTTCACACCGTCAAACTCTTTGTAACGGCACATATCAATCCATCTCAGACCCTCACCCCAGAACTCGTACTGGCGCTCTCTCTTGACATTGTCAATTGAAAGGTCTGTAACAGGAGCGTTTGCACGTTTCTGTACATCGTTGAGGTACTGCTTACCAAGAGCTGCATCACCTGCTCCGTTGGCAGCGCACTCTGCATAGAGCAGAAGCACGTCAGCATAACGGCAAAGGATGGTGGCGCGGAAGCCCCAGTTTCCTTTGGGAACATCCTCTTTCCAAGCGATGAGTTTCCTATACATATACCTGTCTTGGCCATAGAGGTAGGCGGCACCCTTGGTACCACCGCTGATACCTACGAATACGCTGGTATCACATCTTTCACCTCTGACTTCATCACCACTTTGATCTTTCCAACCAGCCTCGTGAATCCACTCATCGGGAGTGAAGAAGGTACCCTTCCTTCTGTAGCTGTCGTGCTCATACTCATCCCAATCCTCAGCGAAAGAGCCTCTGATGGCACCACCGCCCCAGCCGTCAATACCCTGGATATTGGGCCATGAAGCAAGGTGGTCGGTACGCCAGTTCCAGAACTGGGTCATCATCCACTCACCGCGCTGGATAGGACCGCTCCAATTGCCGAGGGCGGTGTTCTCAGCCTTACCGGGCTGGAGAATGAACTCCTTGTTGTCCTTGCCGTTGGCGTGGAACATTGTCTCCCATTTGTCACCGGCAACAAGCTCGTATTTCTTGGAGTCGATGATGGCTTTGAAGCACTCGGCTGCACTTTTGTAGTCGTGCATCTGGATGAAAGCCTTACCTGCGATGGCGTAGGCAGCCCATTTGGTCATAATGGCTGCGCTGTTGGCATCCACTTTGTCAGGGCATTTTGTAGCGGCGTCTTTGGCCTCTTCTGCAACCCATTTGAGAAGTGCCTCCTGGCTCTCGAGCTGAGGAGCCCTCTCGGTAGGAGTCAGCACGTGGTCAACCTGAGGAGGTGTGCCCCAGAGAACTGCAAGGTAGAAGTGGCAGAAAGCACGCATTGCACGGGCCTCGGCAACATACTGCTGAGCGGCTGTATCGTCAGATTTTGAGAAGTTGTCGATTACGAGGTTTGCCTTGTAGGCAAGCTCATAGAGACGTTTGTAAACCTGGTTGATAACCTGGTTGTTGGTGTCATAACGGAACTCGTTGATGGCTGCACCGAAGTCGTTGTCACCGTAGAACTCTCCGGCTGCGATAACATCGTCAGCGGCTTCATTGAGCATAAGAGGGAATGCAGTGTAGATGGCACTCTCACCTGAATCATAAATACCGGTAAGGTTCTTTACGAAAGCCTCATACATTGCTGTCCTTGCCTGAAGGGCATCCTCGGTGGTGAGGTAGAACTCGTCCTGGCCAATCACACCTTTCTGGGGAACATCAAGCTGTTTCACGCAGGATGAGAAAAGTACTGCGCCGATAGCGAATATTGATAAGATATTTCTTTTCATAATTATATACATCTATTAAATTAGAATGTGAGGTTAAGACCGAACACTATCTTCTGGGTGATAGGATATGTACCGATATCGAAGCCCTGGCGCTCTGCCTGAGACATTGTTGCTGTTTCAGGGTCAAGACCGGGATACTTGGTGAAGGTTACGAAGTCGTCAAGTGAAGCGAATACGCGGAGCTGGCTGATGAGAGCCTTCTTTGTCCACTGGCGGGGAAGGGTGTAACCGAGCTGGATCTGTTTAATCTTGAAGTAGCTTCCGTCAAACATACAAGCTGAAGATGAGTAGAACACGTTGTTGTCACCTGATACATTGGCGGGATCGGGGAGATAAGCGGTCTTGTTGGTAGGAGTCCAGGAGTTGTAGTAGTACCATTTGTACTGGTTGATGTTGGCCTGGTCACGGTTGGTGGCATCAAAGAGTTTGTTGCCGGCTACACCTGTTCCGAAGAGGGTGAAGTCGATGCCTTTCCACTCGAGGTTGATGGTGACACCATAAGTGAAACTGGGGATGGCACTGCCGAGATATCTCTCGTCGTCACCACCTCTGAGGTCAGAGGCTGAAACCTTGTCACCATCAGCGTTGTAGTAAAGGGCCTCACCGGCATCGGTATGACCTGCATACTCGTAGCCACGGAAGTACCATACGGGATAGCCAACCTCGAAGGCCTTGCGGATGTGGTTGAGGTTGTTGGCGGAGTCACCACCCTGGGCAGCCTCGATACGGCCTACTGAAGAATCAAGGTATGTAACCTTGTTCTGGAGATAAGAGAAGTTACCGCTGATGCTGTAAGAGAAGTCACCTACTGTGTCTTTCCATCCAAGTTCAACCTCGACACCGGTGTTGAGCACGTTACCTGCGTTCTTGTAGGATTTGGCAACACCGAGGGCGGGAAGGTTGTTAACCTCAACGAGAAGGTCTTTGGTCATCTTGCGATACCAGTCGAAACCGAATGAGAGACGGCCGTTGAGGAACTTGGCATCCAAACCTACGTCCCACTGGTCTGAGGTCTCCCATCTGAGGTCAGGGTTGGCAAGACCGCTGGGAGCAGAGCCGAAGGTGGTGGAACCGTCACCGGTAGCGGCACCGTACTGATAGTAAACACCCTGATAAGCGATGGTGTTTCTCCAGGGATAACCGCTGAGGACGGCTACGTTACCATTGAGACCCCAAGAGAGACGAATCTTCAGGAAGGTGAGGGCGGCGGGACTTACATTGTCCTTAACCCAGCTTTCGTTGGAGATTGTCCAACCTGCGGATACTGAGGGGAAGAAGCCCCAACGGTTCTTGTTGGAAAGTTTGGAAGCGTCGAAGGCGTCAGCACGGAAGTTGGCCTGCACGCTGTAGCGTCCGCCGTATGAGTAGCTGGCGCGGGCGAAGAATGACAGGTTGGCTGAGTAGTTGGGGGTGTTGCCGATGCTCTTGGTGGCGTTGTCGGCAATCACATAGTCCATAGTCTGGAAGTTGGGACCTTCACCCTTCAGGATGGGCAGCCACTCTGATTTTGAAGAAGCGCTGGTGCTGATGTTGTCCCAGCTGTTCTTGATGAAGGACATACCACCCATGATGTTGAAGTTGTGGTTGTTCTTGTCAAGGGTGTAGTTGATGAAGTTCTCCCACTGGTAGTAGAAACCTGTGTTGTTGTTTGCAGAGAGTGAATAGTTCTTTGAGTTTGCAAACGATGTGATGTAGAAAGGAGTCTGGTAGTTGTGGGAGTTGCTCTGGTTGAGCCTGAAGCCGAAGCGGCTTGTGAGTACGAGACCCTTCACGGGTTTGAGGTTCAGATAAACGTTACCACGAACGTTGAAGCCTTCGCTGACACCGGTGCTGCGGTCTCTCTGGGCGAGAGGGTTACCGTTGTTATCATTGTAGTTGGCTGTTGTGGCATAGTATCTGCCGTTTGCGCCCTTCATTGCAGCCTCGGGATGCTCGCTGAGAACCTGCTGGGTGGCTACGGGGAGCTCGTTGAACTCGCAATATACGGGAGTCAGAGGATCGAGCTGCAGTGAAGCGTTCATGAAGCTGCTGAATGCGGCCTGCTGTGACACGCTCTTGGTTTTCCATTTCTCGAGGGAAGCGGAAGTACCAACCTGCAACCATTTGAAGATGTTGTAGTCGGCATTGATCTGGCCGGTGATACGCTCGTAGGTGTCATTCTGACCCTTTACGATACCATCATTGTTAACATAGCCGAAGTTGAGGAGGAAGTGACCCTTGTTGTTACCACCCTGGGCAGTGATGATGTGCTGCTGTGCCCAGCTGGGCTCGAACACTTCATTGATCCAGTTGGTGTTGATGCCTTTCTGATAAGCGTCTTCCATTGAAGCGGAGAGATTGCCCTGCATTTCGTGGAACTTGTAGTACTCCTCAGCGTTCATTCTGGAGTTGGTATTGAGAATGCGCTGGTTGGTCATCTTGAGGGTGTAGGAGATTGAAGCGTGTCCTTCAGAACCTTTCTTGGTGGTGATGAGGACTACACCGTTACCTGCCTCAGCACCGTAGATGGCGGCTGATGCGGCGTCCTTGAGAACCTCCATAGACTCGATGAGGGAAGGATCAAGGTACTGGATGTTGTCAACCTTAAGACCATCGACGATCAACAGAGGGCTCAAACCTGCGCTGCCGTTGGATGACACACCACGTACGCGGATGGTGGCACCCTGACCGGGAGCACCTGAGTTGTTGATGATCATAACGCCGGCGGCTTTACCCTGAAGGGCTGAAGCGGCGTCTGTGGTGGCGAGTTTTGTGAGCTCCTGACCTTTAACCTGTGCAACGGCACCGGTGAGGTCGCTCTTCTTCTGCTCACCGTAACCGATTACAAC
>JABUTN010000014.1:16332-26131 GCA_021443665.1 Bacteroidales bacterium
GCGAGAGCGTCCACTGCGAGAACGACATCGATTTTGGTGCGGCCGTCAACAGACAAGGTCTGTGTCACATAGCCGATGCTTGAATAGACAAGTTTGGCATTGCCGGGGACGTTGAGCTGGTAGGCTCCGTTCTCGTCGGTCACGGCTCCGTTCTGCGTTCCTTCCTGGAGCACGGTGGCGCCGATCATGGGGAGACCGGATTCGTCCGAAACAATACCTTTTACTGTTACATTCTGGGCGTTAGCCAGAAAGGGCATCGCGATGAGGGCGATGATCCCGAGGGTTTTGAATAGTAATTGTTTCATACAGTTTTTAGTTGTTAAGTATGGTTGAATAGCATTAAGCTCGCGGTTGGGGCGCAATATGGCTATTGCAGGGCAAAGGTAACCTTTTTATATGGAGCAATCACACAAGCATAAAACATTCTACTTGTGCATTTGTTACAACGCGTTTAAGATAACTTGAAAAATGTTAATAAAAAGTATTTCTATGTTACATTCGTAAACTCTGGAGTCACTTTGGCGAAATAATTTTATCTTTGTGACATACTAAAGTATGTAACATGAATCGGTTCAGACTATATATCTTATTGGCTCTCACGGCTGTATCCTCCACAGTATCAGGACAGTTCCATTCAAGGCTGTTCCCTTCGGGGATGTTGAGCAGTTCGCTTGTGAACGACATCGCCTTTGACAGGAACGACTTTTTGTGGGTGGCGACAGAAAACGGACTCAACAGATACGACGGAGTGAGGGTGGAGAAATACCTTCACCGTAAGGACGAGCCCGGCAGCATAGCCCACAATTACATCACCCATATACACATTGACAGAAAAGGCAGGCTGTGGATAGGAAGCCACGAGGGAGTGCAGATATACCGCAGCATTACGAACGATTTTTCCCAGGTGGCGGTTTTTGAGGACGGAAGCGCCTTGAACTGGACTGCGGAAGACTTTCTGGAGCTTCCCAACGGGGATATGTGGGTCTGCTCCGATTCCCTTGTGAGTGTGCGCGTCCGAGGCGAGATGCTACTGGCCGAAAAAGTCAGCCTTTCCGCCTTGCGGGGCATAAAGTTCGATAGGGTCTATATGGACTCCCACGAGACCATCTGGCTGACCTCACGCACAAGCGGCTGTTATGTGATCGACTACCCGACCTGGACCATACGCCATTTCGAGGACCCGCTGCTGGACAAAGCCATTGTGGAAGGCATTTGCGAAGACGGCAGGGGCGACATCTTTATGGCCACCCTGAGTTCCGGCATACTGCGCTACAACCACTTCACGGGCGGCATAGAACAGATTTCCGACCCCAATGCGTTCATTCCCAGAAGCATCTACCTGGGCGAGGACGGCCTTCTGCTGATAGGCACGGACGGCGCCGGCATAAAGACCTACAACAGCATCAGCGGCGAATTCGGTGACTACAACTTTGACGACAGTTTCTTCAACAGCAATAAGTCAAAGGTACACCGCATCATTAACGACAAGTACGGTAATCTCTGGCTGGCGGTTTACCAGAAGGGCGTGATGTTCATTCCCGAGGTCAAGAGCAGTTTCCACTACATAGGCCACAATTCAGCCAACAATGACCTGATAGGTTCCAACTGCGTCACATCCATCACACGCGGCAGGAACGGGGTTCTGTGGGTGGCCACCGACAGCGACGGCATCTACGGAATCCTCCCCGACGGCGGCAAGGGCCCCCATTTCAGCCACGGCGACCCGAAGAGCAGCATTCCTGTGGCCCCGCAGAAGATTTTTGAGGACAAAAGCGGGAAACTATGGGTAGGATCCTTCGCCGGAGGGCTGTGCACAATGGACTCCCGCAGCGGAAAATGCACCTACATCCCCCTAACCGACAATAAGGGTTCAGAGGTCCGCAATGTCTATGATTTCGCCCAGGACAAGGACGGCAACATCTGGATAGCCACTCTGGGTAACGGCGTCTTCATGCACGACCCCGGAACGAACACCTATGTGCAGGATGCGCACCTAAACAGCACAGTCAGTCCCTGGGCCAGTTGCATACACTATTCAAGCATCTTCGACTGCCTGTATGTCGGCACCTATACCGGAATCTACCGCTACGACCTTTCGCCGGTCGGAGGGCATAAAATCAAATCGGCTCTTCCCCAGTCCATCATCCACTGCATCTGCGAGGACCACAAGGGCAACCTCTGGCTGGGCACTCCGGACGGACTTGTCAGGTGGGACCCCAGAAAGGACGAGACCAAACTTTACAATACAGCTCTGAACACCCCCGAAGCCTCCGTAAACAGCATCTGTGAGAGCGCGAACGGCCGTCTTTGGATAGGAAACAATATAGGTCTGACCAGTTTTGACCCGTCCACCGGCGATTATATCAACTTCTTCTTCGAGGAGGAAATCCGCAGCAACGAGTTCTCAAAGAAGGGCGTTTGGGTGGACAGTGACGACACCATATGGTTCGGCGGCAGCAACGGCATCGTCTGGTTCCGTCCGGAGGACATAACCCCCACTCACCGCAGTCTCACACCGCGAATCACCGACATCGTGATGCAGGGCAGCCATTACAAGGCCGCGGAAGGCGCTATATGCGAACTCAGCGAGATAGCGTTCGACTACAGGAACAGGACCTTCTCGATAGAGTTCTCCACCAAGCAGCTCACCATCCCCGAATACGCCTCCTTCAAATACAGTCTGGACTCAGACTCCTGGATTATCCTGCCTCCGGGGGCAAGGTCCGTGTTCCTGAGCGAGTTGAAGCCGGGATGGCACGATTTCAGAATCAATGTGGGCGGTCTGGATGATTCGCAGGCAGACTCAATGCGCATCTACATCAAGTATCCCTGGTGGGGCAAATGGTGGATGATCTGCATCTACGCTCTGACCGTGATAAGTCTTCTCTCCTATTTCCAGCTCCAGCACAAAATCAGGAAAAAACGCGAGGAAGAGCGCAGCAAGGCCCGCAAGGCAGAGGAAGTCAGCGAGGAGAAGATCAAGTTCTTCATCAATATGTCCCACGAGATACGCACTCCAATGTCGCTTATTTTCTCGCCCCTGGAGCAGTTGATGGCCTCTGACCCCGAGCCCGTGCGCCAGCGCCAGTACAGGACCATCCACCGCAACGCTGAGCGTATCCTCAGGCAGATAAACCAGCTTATGGACGTGAGGAAGATAGAGAAGGGGCAGCTCAAACTCTCCTACTCGCAGATAGATATGGTGGGCTTCCTGCGCAATCTTTTAGAGGCCTTCGAACCTGTCGCCCGCAAGAAATCCATAGACTTCAAACTCGAGTATGAGGCCCACGTACACGGTTGGATAGATATAGTGAACTTCGACAAGGTGGTGCTCAACCTGCTTTCCAACGCATTCAAGTTCACTCCCGAGAACGGACAGATAAGACTGATCCTCAGCACAGGCTCGGACACCCACCTGCCCAGCGACGACCCTCTGCGCAATTACATCAGGGTGGATGTGAAGGATTCCGGCCCCGGTGTGGATCCGAGCGAGGTAGCATACATCTTCGAGCGTTTCTTCCAGTCCAAGCACAATAAGAACAACGGAGGCACCGGAGTGGGTCTGGACCTTTGCCGCCAGCTCGTGACTATGCACAAGGGCAGCATTTCCGTGGCCAACAACACTCCCGAGGCCGGTTGCACCTTTACGGTACGCCTCCCCGCCGGCAACGCCCACATCCCCGCAGACGAGTTCAGCAGTGCCAAGGCTGCCACGCCCGAGCCCGCCGCCGTCCTCAACCAGAACCTGCCATCCGAGAGCGATGCTCACCAGCGCCCGCTGAAGAGCTACAGGGTGCTTGTGGCTGAGGATGACAACGAAATCCGCGCCTATCTGGAACAGGAACTCGGGCGCTATTTCCACGTCACTTCCTGCGAGGACGGCAACCAGGCCCTCGAAAAGATTTTCGAACAGGCCCCCGACCTGCTCATCAGCGACATCAAGATGCCCGGGATGGACGGTTTCGAGCTATGCAGCCGCATAAAGAAGAACATCAACCTGAACACCCTGCCCATCATTCTGCTCACCTCGATGACGGACGAGCAGAGCAACCTGCAGTCGCTGGGAGTGGGAGCGGATGCCTTCATCACCAAACCCTTCAACCTGCAGATTCTGCTCAAGACGGCGCAGAACCTCATAGAGCAGAGGTCAAGGCTGAAGACCTCCTTCGCAGGCGGTCAGGACCATTCGGACGAGGTGGCTCCGATCAAGGCAAGCACCCCGGACGACCGCCTTATGGCCCGCATTATGAAGGTCATAAACGCCAATATTTCCAACTCAGAACTGAGCGTGGAGATGATTTCGCAGGAGGTCGGCATCTCCAGGGTACACCTCCACCGCAAACTGAAGGAACTCACCAACCAAACCACCCGCGATTTCGTGAGGAACATCAGGCTGCAGAAGGCGGCGGAACTGCTCCGCAGCGGGCACCATTCAATCTCTGAGGTGGCCGACCTGACGGGTTTCAACATTCCCAACAATTTCTCCATGGCCTTCAAAGCCTTCTTCGGGGAAACTCCCACCCAGTATATGGAGCGGCATAAAACAGAAAAGGAAACAGAAAAGGAAAATGGATAGAATCGGTCCCATAAGCAGCGAAGAACTTTTCTCGACCTCCCATCTGAGCGGCAGCCCGAATGAGCGCAGCAAGTACGAGAACACCAATTTTCGCCTGAGCGACATCGCCCTGATAATGCAGAAAGCCGAAGTGTTCAAGGCCTGGGACGAGGAGGTGGGGCACGCTATTGCCATGGCCACCACCTCGCGCTATTTCGACAAGGGCATCCTGTACTGCACCATAAGCTCCTCCGCTGTCCGCAGCCGCCTGTTTTTCGTGCTTGAGAATGTCCGCCGCAGCATAAACCGGAGAGTGGAAGGGGCTCCCGTAAAAAAAATAGTGATAAGATGATGAAGATAGTGGCAGACTCGGCGATTCCTTATCTGGACGAGGCCTTTGAGGGCCGCGCACAGGTGTTGCGCCTGCCCGGGGCGGCAATCAGCCGTGCAGACTTGATGGATGCCGACGCCCTGCTCACCCGCACCCGCACCAAAGTCGATGCGGCCCTTCTGGAGGGCACTCCAATACAGTTTGTGGGCAGTGCCACCATAGGCACGGACCACATCGACACGGAATGGCTCCGCAGCAGGGGCATAGCCTTCTCAAACGCCCCCGGCTGCAACTCCGGCGCCGTTATGCAATATGTGTTCACCACCCTCTACAGCCTTGCCGTGCGCAAGGGCATAGTCCTGAAGGGCAGGACGCTGGGCGTGGTGGGCGTGGGGCACGTGGGCTCCAAGGTGGCTGACCTGGCCCTGAGGCTCGGCTTCAATGTGGCCCTTTGCGACCCTCCCCGCCGCGAGGCCGAGGGCGACAGCCGTTTCATACCCTTGGAGGAACTGCTCGCCGTATCCGACATCGTGACCCTGCACGTGCCTCTGGACAAGAGCACCAGGGCTATGGCGGACGCGGACTTTTTCTCACGGATGAAGGACGGTGCGGTGTTCATCAACTCCTCTCGCGGGGATGTAGTGCTTACGGAAGCGCTGACAAATGCTTATAAACGTTTGGGCGGAGTCATACTTGATGTTTTCCCCGGGGAGCCGGACAGAATCAGCCCCACCCTGATACAGACTGCGGATGTGGTAACGCCCCATATCGCGGGCTATTCCCTTGAGGGCAAGGCGAATGCCACCGCTGCGGTCGTGCAGGCCCTGGCGGAGCATTTCGGAATCGATGAGCTCAAGGATTTCCACCCCGCGACAGGCCTTCCCAGCACCATAGCCTTCCCCCTCAGCCGCGACGAGCAGCTGACAGCCTGCCTGCTGACATCGCTGTTCCCCTTCCTGAGCCTCGACCGCTCGCTCAGGGAGAACCCCTCGGCCTTTGAGGAGCTGCGGAACAATTATCCGCTCAGACACGAATTCACCTTCAAACAAAAACCAATAAAACTATGGAACTAGAACAAATTATGAAGAACTACCGCGAAGGCTTCCCCTTCCTGAAGGTAGTTGCCCCCGCCACGGTTGGTGCCGGCATTCTCCAGCCCAACGAGTCCGATCAGGCCGCCTGCATCAAGGCAGCTGACGCTTTCACCGGAACTTTGGTGAAATTCGTGCCCGCTTCAGGTGCGGCGTCACGTATGTTCAAGGACATCTTCGATGCCCGCGACAAGGCAACCAAGGGCCCCCTGCCCATCGGTTCCGCCGGGGAGAAGTTCATTGCCCTCACCCCTTCCACAGCCCTGTGGGATTCCTCACTCGAGAACAAGAGCGATCTTGAGATTCTCGACTATGTGCTCAACACTTTCGCGGCGCGTCCCAAAGGACTGATTCCCTTCCACTGCTACACTGACGGCAGCCGCAGGACCCCCTTCGAGGAGCATCTCGTGGAGGGAGCCCTCTACGCCAAAGGCAAGGACAATGTCGTGAAAGTGCATTTCACGGTGTCTCCCGCCCACATGGAAGGCTTCAAGGCCCTTGCTAAAACGGCTGTTCCCGCGCTTGAGCAGCGTTTCGGCGTGAAATATGATTTGTCCTACAGTGTCCAGGACCCCAATACAGACCTGCCCGCCGTGAACGCGGACAACACTCCCTTTACCATTGAAGACGGCAGTGTGCTGCGCCGCCCCGCCGGCCACGGAGCCCTTTTAGGCAACCTCGGTTCAATCGACGCTGACGTGATTGTGCTCAAGAATATCGACAATGTGGTCCACGAAAGCCACGTGGTGGATACCGTGACCTGGAAAAAGATTCTCATCGGCGAGCTGATTCTGCTCCGCGGACGCATATACAACTATCTCAATGCCCTTGAGCAGGCCATCGCCACCAAGACCGACAGCAGTCTTCTGTGCGCCGACATCACAGCCTTTCTGAAAGACAGTTTCGGTATGAACGTGCCCAAAAACGCGGATGCCGCCTATCTGTATGAGAAACTGCACAGGCCCATACGCGTGTGCGGAATGGTCCGCAACGAGGGCGAGCCGGGCGGAGGCCCCTTCATCATCGCTGAGGAGGACGGCAGCACTTCACTCCAGATTCTGGAGAAGGCCCAGCTTGACAGTTCGAACCCCGCCGTACTCAAGGCAGCCGCCGAAAGCACCCACTTCAACCCCGTTGACCTGGTATGCTGCACCATCGACCACAAGGGCGTGAAATACAATCTGCCCGACTATGTGGATCCTTCCACCGGCCTGATCAGCGAGAAGAGTTATCAGGGACGTGTGCTGAAGGCCCAGGAACTTCCCGGCCTGTGGAACGGTTCAATGAGCCGCTGGAACACTCTCTTCGTGGAGGTGCCCCTATCCACATTCAATCCCGTGAAAACCGTGCTTGACCTCGGCCGCCCCGCCCACAAAGCGTAAATATTGCCGTTTTTTATTAAATTTGCGGCCTAATACAAAGCTATATGTTTGAAAATCTAAGCGAGAAGCTCGAAAGGTCGTTCAAGATCATCAAAGGTCAGGGACGCATTACCGAAATAAATGTGGCGGAAACCCTCAAGGAAGTACGCCGTGCACTGCTTGACGCGGATGTCAGCTACAAGATTGCCAAGGCGTTCTGCGATGACGTGAAGGCCAAGGCGATGGGACAGAATGTGCTCACGGCCGTGCGCCCCGACCAGATGATGGTCAAGATTGTCCACGATGAACTTGCCGCCCTGATGGGCAGCAGTTCCGCCGATATAAATGTGAAGGGCCAGCCCGGAATCATCCTCGTGAGCGGACTCCAGGGTAGCGGTAAGACCACCTTCTGCGGCAAGGTTTCCCTTATGCTCAAGAGCAAGAAGGGGATGAAGGTCCTGCTGGTGGCGGGCGACGTTTACCGTCCCGCGGCCATTGACCAACTGGGCGTACTCGCTTCGCAGATAGGGGTTGATCTTTACCGCGAGGACGGGGTGCAGGACGCTGTCGGCATTGCCCAGAGGGCTGTGAAGAAGGCCAAGGCGGAAGGCTATTCCGTGGTGGTGGTCGATACCGCCGGCCGTCTTGCCGTGGACCGACAGATGATGGACGAGATTGCCGCCATCAAGGAGGCCGTCAAACCCACGGAAACGCTGTTCGTGGTGGACGCGATGACCGGTCAAGATGCAGTGGATACTGCCTGCGCCTTCAACGAAAGGCTTGATTTCGACGGAGTTGTGCTTACCAAGATGGACGGTGACACCCGTGGCGGTGCCGCCCTTTCCATCAAGGCTGTCGTGGGCAAGCCCATCAAGTTCGTCAGCTCTGGCGAGAAGATGGAGGCCCTCGATGTGTTCCATCCCGACCGCATTGCGGACCGCATTCTCGGTATGGGCGACGTCGTTTCCCTCGTGGAGAAGGCACAGGAGCAGTACGATGAGGCCCAGGCCCGCGCCCTTGCCAAGAAACTCGCCAAGGACCAGTTCAACCTCGAGGACTTCTACCAGCAGATACAGCAGATCAAGAAGATGGGCAACATCAAGGACCTCGCGTCAATGATACCCGGCGTGGGCAAGGCCCTCAAGGATGTGGATATGGACAACAGCGCCTTCAAGGGCGTTGAGGTGATTATCGAGTCGATGACTCCCTACGAGAGGCAGAACCCCGCCGTGATCAACACTTCCCGCAAGAAACGCATAGCCGACGGCTGCGGCAAAACCGTGGCTGACGTGAACAAGCTGCTGAAGCAGTTCGAGGGCACCCGCAAGATGATGAAAACAGTGGCCTCCACCCAGGGACGCGCCGCACTTATGAAAAGACACAGATAAGAATACCCAATGGAAATACTCGATGGAAAAGCGTGCGCCGCTGCGCTTGAGGCCAAGATAGCCTCCCAAGTGGCAGAAATGACAGCCAAAGGCGAGAGGGCACCCCACCTGACAGCCATACTGGTGGGTGACAACGGGGCCTCAAAGACCTATGTCGCCGCCAAGGAGAAAGCCTGCGCCAGGGTGGGTTTCCGTTCCACGGTGCTGCGCCTGCCTGAAAGCACCACCCAGGACGAACTCCTGCAGCAAGTTGCACGTCTGAATGCCGACCCAGAGGTTGATGGCTTCATCATCCAGCTGCCCCTTCCCAAGCATATCAACGAGCAGGCAGTCATCAATGCCGTGTCCCCCGGCAAGGATGTTGACGGTTTCCATCCTGTGAATGTCGGGCGTCTGATGCTCGGCGAGGACACTTTCGTGAGCGCCACCCCGCTTGGGATCATGCTCCTGCTGGACCACTACGGGATAGATACACGCGGCAAACACTGCGTGGTGCTGGGCCGCTCCAACATCGTGGGCCGTCCTGTTGCCAACCTCCTGAGCCAGAAGTCCAACCCCGGAGACTGCACGGTGACCATCTGCCACTCTCGCACCCCGGACATCAGCGCTATGACCCGCCAAGCCGACATCATCATCGCCGCCATCGGTATTCCCGAATTTCTCAAGGCAGATATGGTGAAGAATGGGGCTGTGGTCGTGGATGTGGGCATTACCCGCGTGCCCGACGAGAATTCTCCCAAGGGCTACCGCATTGTGGGCGATGTGGACTATGCCGCGGTCGCACCCAAGTGCTCCTGGATAACCCCCGTCCCCGGCGGCGTCGGCCCCATGACCATCTGCGCCCTGATGAATAATACGCTTAAAGCAAAGCTTTAAGCGTATTATTATTTGTTGTAGTCTTTGGGGGACTCTGTCCATTAGGCGGGATTTTTCGAGATAAAGCGCTAAGAATGATGATATTGCATCATCCTGGAGCAGTCCCAACATCATCCTGATGCGCCAGCGAAGGATCCCGTCGGCCCCCATACGCTGACTGTCCACAAATATGCCCGATTATGTGGACAGTGGCAGGG
>JABUTN010000014.1:26292-68145 GCA_021443665.1 Bacteroidales bacterium
GACCACTAATCCAAAAATCGGGCATTTTTTGGAGTAGTCATCGGGAGCCGCTCACGGGACGGGATTCTTCGGCCTGACGGTCTCAGAATGACGATGTTGGCCTATGGAATCCTTCGGTCGCAGACCCCATAGTCTGAACCCCAAAAGTTGGACACAAAAAAAAGTTCAGTTATCAAGAATATCAAGTTACGTCAAGAGATGCCCTGAAGTGGCCTGACAAGTGGCCTCGTTCGTGGTTGCCAAGGGGAACTGGTAGGAGGTAAAAGTTTGCCGGCCGGGGCCATCAACGGAACTGTCAGGTGAACCAACAAGGTGGACCAACAAGGTGGACTAACAAGTAGACCAACAAGGTGGCCTGACAAGGTGGACCGATAAGGTGGACTGTCAGATGAACCAACAAGGTGGACTGATAGGTGGACTGATAGGTGGACTGATAGGTGAACTGTCAGATGAACCAACAAGGTGAACCAACAAGGTGGACCAACAAGGTGAACCAACAAGGTAGACCAACAAGGTGGCCTGACAAGGTGGACTGACAGGTGGCCTGATAGGTGGCCTGATAGGTGAACTGTCAGATGGACCAACAAGGTGGACCAACAAGGTGGACCAACAAGGTGGACCGATAAGGTGGACTGTCAGGTGGCCCAACAAGGTGGACTAACAAGTGGACCAACAAGGTGGCCTGACAAGGTGGCCTGACAAGTAGACCAACAAGGTGGACTGACAGGTGGACCGACCAGTGGGCCGATAAGCGGGCAGTCAGGCGGCAAATGCTTGTCGGCCGGGGCTCTCACGCGCTGTCAGAGAGGCTCCGTGGCACGGGCTTTGCTGAGGGGATTCGTATAGATTTGATGTATAAAAATCGTTAACGGAGGCGAAAATGTTTAAAAAAATCCAAGAAATTGTATAAAAAAGTTTGAGATTTGAAAAATGTTCTTACATTTGCGGCGGGTAAACAAAAAGACATAGTGTTTTAACTGCTTCTTAAAACATGAAGAGATTATTGGAAAATATAGTTAGGTGGGGGACCACTGCGGCCTTTATGGCGGCGGTGGTTCTTATTGCATCTACCCCCACCCAGGCACAGTCAGCAGACACACAGAATGCAGTAACCGAGGCCGCCCCCGCCCTCCAGGTTTATTTCCGCAGCCAGTATGCGTTCATCGAGAAGTCCTATATGGACAATGCGAGCCGCATCGAGGCCTTCGTGAAGGAGTACAGGCAGGCGCAGGAGAATGCAGGCGGCGAGCCAGTCAAGATCAAGCTGCAAGGCTTCACCTCGCCCGACGGTTCCTACGACGCCAATATGGCCCTTGCAGGCAAGAGGGCGATGGCGGTCAAGACCCTCCTGATGCAGGAGCTCGGCATCGCTGACAGCCTCATCACCATCGAGTCCTCAGGTTTTGCCTGGGAGACCCTTAGAAACGACATTCTTACAAGCGGATTCCAGCCCGAGAGCCATAGAGACCAGATTGTCAGCATCATTGACAACGAGGTCGAGATGGAGCGCACAGCCGGCGGCAAGGCGATAGAGCCCCGCAAGCACGAGCTCATCGTCCTCAACGGCGGCTCAGACTGGGCGCGTATGAAGGAAACCCTGTTCCCCAATATGCGCAAAGGTTCCGTTTCCTTTGATACAGAGTCGGGCAACACTGCTCAGGACGGCTCTGACGCTGACGCCGGAGCCAATGCCGGCGCCTCAACCACCGATGCCGAAAACGCCGGGGCTGGAGCAGCAGCAACGGCAGCGGAAGGCATCACTGCTAACCATTCAGCAGACGCTGCCTCACAGCAGGCCTCTACCCAAGCCGGTGGGGCAGCAACATTGAACAACGCGGACAGCACCGTCATCGTAAGGCGTCTGGCCATCAAGACCAATATGCTCTACGACGTCCTCTCGGGCTTGAACATCTCCCTGGAGTTCCCCATCTCAAGGCACTTCAGCATCGAGGCGATGTATATGCAGCCCTGGTGGGGCAACACCGACTCCAAGATGAACGTAAAGCCTTGGACCATCAAGGGTTACTACGGCGAGCTGTCGTTCAAATACTGGTTCAACAAAGAGCAGACCAACGAGCTCAAGGGCCACCACCTCTTCCTCTTCGGCGCCGTCGGCAACGCTGACGTCAGGTTCAAGGGCAATGACTACCAGTTCGACCTCTTCTCCATCGTCGGCATAGGCTACGGCTACAACTGGGCAGTGGCACGCGACTGGAGGATTGGCCTCGACCTCGGCATCGGCTGGTTCAGGGGCACATACAAACACGGCACCAGGATGTGGGGCATCCCCGAGGGCGAGACCGCCGAGAGGTGGTTCATCCTCAACGACGGCCAGGGCCGCAAGGTGCTGGACTGGATTGGCCCCGTGAAGGCGTCGGTCTCCGTGACCTACCTCATCCCCTTCAGAAAAAAGGTTAAATAGATGAAAAGAACACTCACTATACTCGCGATCATCGCAACGCTCTCCCTCCTGAGTGCCTGCAATTTCGACCCGCACTACTACGAGGATAAGATATCAGTGGCGATGACCATCGTTCCCGACTGGAGCATCGACGAGATCCACCAGCCCGAGCAGCCCACAGGTGTCACCTCCTACTCCTTCTGCCGCGAGGACGGCGAAGTGATCAGGACCTCGAGCAACAAGGTCGATACCTTCACGACCCACCTCAACCCCGGCACCTACGACCTCGTCGTCATCAACCAGAGTTACGACGAATTCGGCACGGTGGAGTTCCTCGACCAGAAGTCCTACAAAGACGTGCGCGTCAAACTCATCGTCATCGACTCCAAGACCAAATGGTACGCCTCCAAGGCTGAAATCACCACCGTCTCCAACTTCCCCGAGTGGATGGTCTGCAGCCGCGTCGAAGACCTCGAGTTCGTCAAAGGCCACACCGTCTATCGGAAACGCGAGGAAGACACCAAGAAAACGGTCATTGACACCCTCATCGACACCCCGATGGCCCCGATGAAGCCTATGACCTTCCAGGTGCAGATGAACGTCCACATCAAGGGCTTCCAGAACCTCTACTCGGCACGCGCCGTCACCTCAGGCTGGGCCTCCGAAAGACTCCTCTCGACCAACCTGACCAACGACAAGAACACGGCCTTCGCCCTCGAGAAATGGTCGGCCACCAAGCAGACCGACACCACCGGCATCATCAGCATCACCTTCAGGACCCTCGGCCTGCCCAGCACCTTCACCGGCAACAGGGACGACAACGTGCTCGAACTCAGCTGCCTGCTCGGTGACCTCAAAACCGTCGCGGACTTCGACCTCCCCTTCGGCGACCTCATCGAAATCAAACAAAGTGAAAAGATAGAAGTGGTAATCGACATCTGGAAAACAAGGGACGGCAAAGACATAATCCTGCCCGACGTTGACCTCCCCGAAGGCGGTGGCGGCTTCCAGGCCTATGTCGAGGAATGGATGGAGGAAATCGAACAGACCATCACCTTCTAACCAAGAACAACACAAAAAACACATACAAACATTTACTAACATCTGACACAAACAAAAAATGAAAAAAACAATCATTTTCGCAGCAGCTGCCCTTGTAGCAATGGCAAGCTGCACCAAGACCCAGAGCGTTCAGAGCCCTGCGGCAAACAACCAGATTCCTATGAGATTCTCACAGTACATCGGCCGTCCTGCAAACCCTGCAACTAAGGGTGAGGACATCGTTGCAGGTGCATTGGAGAGTGGTAGCATCTCTGTAATCGGTTGGACTACTCCTGCACAGTACTTTGCATCTACCATTTTCACTTGGAAAGCAGGTGCCACTCAGAATTATTTCATCTCAAATCCTGTTTACTACTGGCCTCTTGANGGGACGGAGGAGTGGGTCGGTGTGGATGCTTCAGAGCCACTCCCGCAGGGCGATGAAGCAGAGCCCTCGGGAGGGAGACGGGAGGGGCTTAGTAGCTGTGGCACTCTTCGGCGAAGAAGGTGTTGGGGAAGATGGTGCGGGCCTGGCGCAGGAGGAGGTCGGCGTCACGGTAGCGGGCGGAGAGATGGCCTATCAAAAGTCTGCCGGCACCGGCTTTCAGAGCCACCGTTGCGGCCTCGGATGCGGTGCTGTGGGCATATCTGCGGGCGAGAGCGGTGTAGGAGTCGTCGTAGGTGGTGTCGTGGTAAAGCAGGTCAACTCCCTTTATCTGTTGTATAAGCAGCGAGTCCGGGTCTTCAAGGTCCGCGGAGGAGTCAGTGTCGCTGATATAGGCGTAAGAGGATGAGGGGGGATGGATTTTTTCCGCCTTCTTTTCCCTGAACAGGAAGCCGCAGCAGGGAACCCTGTGATTGAGGGGAATGCTTGTCACCGTGGCCCTGTCATCTTCGTAAACAAGTTCGGGCGCGGAAGGGTTTGTCTCAACCCACACTATATCATAGTCTTTTCTTTCAACAAAATATTTAAGGAAACCGTCCAGAATCTCTCCAAAGGGGGCAGGGGCAAAGATTTTCAGCGGCTCGTGCCTGTCGAAACAAAGGGTCTGAAGCAGGGGGAACAGGCCCATCACGTGGTCGCCGTGCAGGTGGGAAATGAAGACGGCGCTGAGTTTGGCGGGACTAAGGTGCATGCGCATCATCTGAATCTGCGCCCCTTCGCCCGCATCCATAAGGAACATACTGGAGCCTCGCGCCTGTCCTCCGCTGATGGACACAATCTGCGAGGAGGGATGCCCCTCCAGACTCGGCTTCGCCGAAGTGTTGCCCAATATAGTGACCCTTATCATTTGGAGACAAAGAGAAGCCTCAGAAGAGTTCCTTCTTCCGGATGTCCTTGACGCGGAGCTGGACATTGGCGATGCCGCGGTAATAGTTTTCAGCGACGGAGTAGCACACATCGACGGGGTTGCCGGCGTGCAGGTGGTCGTAGTATTTGGAGAGGTTGAAGGCGATTGCGGAGATGTAGCGGTGGGGTTCGTCCTCCTGGATGAGGTCGAGTCTCATATGGCCGCTGTCACTGCCCACGAGGCGGCCGTTGCCGTTGTCATAGACGTTCTCAGTAATGAACACGGGCGAGGGGTTGCCGGGGCCGAAGGGCTGGAACTGCTTGAGAATGCGGAAGAAACGCGGGGTAATCTGCTGGAAGTCCAGGTAGGAGTCGATATGCACCAGCGGAGTCATTATCTCATCCGAAATCTTGGCCGCCACGATTTTCTCGAATTTGGCGCAGAAGGGCGCCAGGTTGTCCTCGCGGAGCGTCAGACCGGCCGCGTACATATGGCCGCCGAAGTTCTCGAGATACTCGGAGCAGGCCTCGATGGATTCGTAGAGGTCGAAGCCGGCGATGGAACGGGCCGAACCCGTGATGAAGCCGTTGGACTGGGTCAGGACGATGGTGGGACGATAGAATGCCTCCACGAGACGGGAAGCCACGATGCCGACCACTCCCTTGTGCCACTGGGGGTTATAGACTATGGTGGATTTGCGGAGGGCGAAATCCGCACTCTGGCGCACCATCTCTATGGCCTCGCGAGTGATTTCCTTGTCTATGCTCTTGCGGTCGTTGTTGTGGGCGTTGATTTCCTCGCCCTTGCTTCTGGCGTCCTCGTCATTACGTGACACCAGCAAGTCCACTGCGGTACGCCCGGATTCCATGCGCCCGGCCGCGTTGATGCGGGGGCCTATCTTGAACACGATGTCGTCTATGGTGATGTTGTGGTTTTCAAGTCCGGACAGTTTTATGATGGACTGCAGGCCCTTGGAAGGGCTCTGGTTGAGTCGTTCGAGGCCGTAGTGGGCAAGAATCCTGTTTTCTCCGGTCATCGAGACAAGGTCGGAGGAAATGCTCACTACCACGAAATCCAGCAGAGCCTCCACCCACTCGAAAGGCAGATGTTTGTGCAGGGCGTAGGCCTGTATCAGTTTGAAGCCCACACCGCAACCTGAGAGGTCATCGAAGGGATAGGTGTTGTCGGCCCTCTTGGGGTCAAGCACCGCCACTGCAGGGGGCAGGACCTCATCGGGCAGATGATGGTCGCAGATGATGAAGTCTATTCCGAGGGACGAGGCGTAACGGACTTTCTCGACGGCCTTGATGCCGCAGTCGAGCGCGATGATGAGGCTGTAGCCGTGCTCGTGGCCCCAATCTATGCCCTTGTAGGAAACGCCGTAACCCTCATCGTAGCGGTCGGGAATGTAGTATTCCGCGGTGTCGATGAAGTTCTTGATGAAGGAGTAGATGAGCGCAACGGCGGTGGTGCCGTCCACATCGTAGTCACCATAAATGAGAATCTTCTCCTTGTTGTGTATGGCCCTGTCAAGCCTCTCCACGGCAACCTGCATATCCTTCATAAGGAAGGGGTCGTGAAGCATTCCAAGGTCCGGACGGAAAAACTCGTAGGCTTTTTCGTAGGTGTCTATGCCGCGCTGCACCAGCAGGTTGGCCAGCACGGGGTCAATCTTGAGCCGTGCCGCCAGGTCCCTCACCAGCGCAGGGTTGCCGGGTTCCTTGACTATCCATTTCTTTTCAACTGCCATAGCGTGCAAAATTAACATATTTATTCCTAATAGAAGAAAAATTTTCTCTATTTTTGTGCGCTATGGATATTAAGGAATTAAACGAACAGGAACAGAACCGCAGAGCAGCCCTTCAGGCGCTCCGCGATCTGGGTATAGAGCCCTACCCCGCTCCACTGTACCCCGTCAACATCACTTCAGAACAGATAAAGGCCAGCTATGATCCCGAGAAATGTCCCTTGGAGGATGTTGTCATCGCGGGCCGCATCATGAGCCGCCGCATTATGGGAGCCGCCTCATTTATGGAGCTCCAGGATAGCGAGGGGCGCATACAGGTCTATGTGAAACGCGACGAGATTTGCCCCGGCGAGGACAAGACGATGTACAATTCCGTTTTCAAGAAACTCCTCGACATAGGCGACATAGTCGGCATCAAGGGTTTCGCATTCATCACGCAGACGGGCCAGTTGTCCATCCACGCCAAGGAACTTACAGTGCTGGGCAAGTCACTGCGCGTGTTGCCCATCGTGAAGGAGAAGGAAGGCGAGGTTTATGACGCCTTTTCAGACCCCGAACTGCGCTACCGCATGCGCTATGTGGACCTGATCGTGAATCCCGGCGTGCGCGAGGTGTTCGTGCAGAGGACCAAGATTATCAAGACGATGAGGGAGTATTTCGACGAGCACGGATATCTTGAGGTCGAGACACCCATCCTGCAGTCCATCCCCGGCGGAGCCAATGCGCGTCCATTCATCACCCACCACAACGCCCTCGATATCCCCCTTTACCTGCGAATAGCCAACGAGCTCTACCTGAAGAGACTGATAGTCGGTGGTTTCCAGGGAGTCTATGAGTTCGCGAAGGACTTCCGCAACGAGGGTATGGACAAGACCCACAACCCCGAGTTCACTTGTATGGAGATTTATGTGGCCTACAAGGACTACAACTGGATGATGGAGTTTGTGGAGAAGATGCTCGAGCGCATCGCCACCACCCTTCACAACAGCACCAAGGTCAAAATCGGCGAGCACGAGGTGGATTTCAAGGCCCCCTACCGCCGCCTGCCTATGCTGGAGGCCATCAAGGAATACGCCGGCGTGGATGTGACGGGCATGGACGAGGAGCAGCTGCGGCAGGTTTGCGCCAAGCTCGAGGTGCCCGTTGATCCCAAGTGGGGCTACGGCAAGCTTATGGACGCCATCGTGGGCGAATTCGTGGAGCCCAAGCTGATTCAGCCCACCTTCCTGATCGATTACCCCTGGCAGACTTCCCCCCTGACCAAGCGCCACCGCAACAACCCTGACCTGGTCGAGCGTTTCGAACTCTTCGTGTGCGGGAAGGAACTTGCCAACGCATATTCGGAACTTACCGACCCTATCGACCAGCTGGAACGTTTCAAGGACCAGCTCCGTATGAAGGACAAGGGCGACGACGAGGCCATGTACATCGACTACGATTTCGTGCGTGCCCTCGAATACGGTATGCCCCCGACATCCGGAATGGGTATGGGCATTGACCGCCTGACGATGTTTATGACGGGCACCACCACCATCCAGGATGTCCTCTTCTTCCCTCAGATGCGCCCCCAGAAGAGCGAATAGATGGAACTGATCTCCTCGGCGAAGAACCCTAAAATAAAAACGCTCAAAGAACTCTGGAGCTCATCGAAGTTCAGGCTCTCTGAGCGTGCTTTTGTTGTGGAAGGACGCCGCGAGCTGCAGCACGCCCTTGAGGGGGGATTCACCCCGAGAACCGTGTTCTTCTGCCCCGACATCCCCGGAGCAGCCGAACTGGCACAGGAGGCAGCCCCGGCTGAAGCCCTTGTCCCCATCTCGGCCAATGTGTATGAGAGCGTGGCGATGCGAGGCTCCAGCGAAGGTCTTGTGGCCGTAATGGAGATGGGCCGGGACAGGCGGCTCGAAGACGTGGTCCTTCCCCCTGCGGCCCTGATACTCGTGGCTGAGAACATCGAGAAACCCGGCAACATAGGGGCGCTTCTACGCACCGCGGACGCCTGCCGGGCGGATTTGGTGATTCTGTGCGACTGCCCCACCGACCTGTACAACCCCAATATCATCAGGTCTTCCCTGGGCGGCATATTCACCTGCCCGGTGCTGGAGTGCAGTTCCGCCAGGGCGATAGAGTGGCTTGCAGCCAAAGGCGTGAAGATTCTCACCGCCCAACTTCAGGACTCCAGTCCCTACTATGATGTGGATATGACCGGCCCCACGGCAATCGTGCTCGGCGCCGAAGCCACAGGGCTGACGGAAGCCTGGCGCAAGGCCTCCGGGGCGAAGATACTCATCCCGATGCTCGGACGCCTCGACTCTCTGAACGTCTCCATCAGCGGGGCCGTGCTGATGTATGAGGCAGTGCGGCAGCGTATGTCCGCAAAGAAATGACTTCGTTTCCACGCATACTCTTCGGGCTGATAGGCCATCCAATAGAACACAGCCAAAGCCCGCGCCTTTTCAAGGAGTACTGCATCGCACACGACCCTTCAATGCTTAAAAAGTCCGAATACCGCCTCATCCTGGAGCCGGACTTCGACAGTGCCATCTCCGTATTTGTGAAAGACTACGCCGCCATCAATGTCACGGCCCCCTTCAAAACCAGGGCATACGAATGGGTGGTAGAACAGGGAGCGGTCACGGACCCTCTCTGCACCATGACAAAGGCTGTGAACTGCATCATCAAGGGGCTGGACGGCTCCCTGCGGGCCTACAATACAGACTGCAGCGCAGTGGCGAGCATTCTGCGCTCTTTCAATGCGGGGCCGGCCACCCGCGTGGCTATAGCCGGCTCAGGCGGGGCGGGACGCAGCGCACAGGCCGCCTGTAGGAGCCTCGGAATCGTGCCTTCAGTCTTCAACCGTACTGTGCGTGAAAGCGGGCAGAAGAGCCTCGAGGCACTTGCCCCGGCCCTGGAAAACTGCGACATCCTGATATACACCCTGCCCGTGGGTGGCATACTCCGGCCTTCGGACATTCCCTCCCGCGTCCACGTGGTTGAGGCGAACTACCGCGACCCCCATCTGGACTTCCACCCCCTCTATACGGGCGGTCTGGAATGGCTGGAAGAGCAGGGAAGAATCTGTTATGAAATGTTTGGAAAACTACTATAGAATTTTTATTTTTGCGTGTTACAAACCAATCAAAAACCAACAATATGTCGCTTAACAAAGTAATGCTTATCGGAAATGCAGGGAAGGATCCGGACATCCGGCATTTGGAAAGTGGAGTATGCCGGGCAACTTTCACGCTCGCCACATCAGACCGTATAAAAGACAAGACCACCGGCGAAAGCCGCGAACAGACTGAATGGCACAACATCGTGCTTTGGCGCAATCTGGCTGAACTCGCAGAAAAATACATCCGCAAGGGCACCAGTGTCTATGTGGAAGGTTCCATACGCTATCGCACATACACGGACAAGGACGGTGCCACACGCACCATCTCTGAGATTGTTGCCGACAACCTGCAACTCCTCGGCCGCAGACAGGACAACCCCGGCGGGGGATACCAGCAGGCACCCTCCTATGGAGGAGCCCAGCACGGCGGCTATCAGCAGCACGGCCAGTACAACAGCGGCTTCCAGGCTCCGGCCTCCCAGCCCGTTCAGCCGGCACAGGGGGCTGCCGAAGTTATTTCGATGGGCGACCTCTCCGATGAAAACGATCTTCCTTTCTAATAATCCCGACAGACTATGAGCAAACTTGATGTCATTCTCGGCCTCCAGTGGGGAGACGAGGGAAAAGGCAAGGTAGTGGACCTGCTTTCCACGAAATATCCCGTGGTGGCCCGTTTTCAGGGCGGTCCCAACGCCGGTCATTCAATCATATTCGGAGACACATCCTTTGTGCTCCACAGCGTTCCCTCAGGCATTTTCCGTGAGGGTTCCGTAAATGTCATCGGCGGCGGCGTGGTGCTTGACCCCATCATCTTCCGCAAGGAATGCAAGGATCTCGAGAAACTGGGAGTGCCGGTGCGCGACCGCATTGTCATCTCGAAGAGATCCCACCTGATTCTGCCCACCCACTGCACCATAGATGCGGCTCAGGAAGCCTCCAAGGGCAAGGGCAAGATAGGCTCCACCCTCAAGGGCATAGGCCCCACCTATACAGACAAAACCAGCCGTCAGGGCCTGCGCGTGGGTGATGTCCTCGCCCCCGACTTCAAGGAGCGCTATGCAGCCCTCAAGGCAAAGCACATCGAATATCTCAAGAGTTTTGATTTCCAGTACGACCCCGACAAGAATGAGGCCGAGTGGCTGGACGCAATAGAATTCCTGCGCGAGTTCCCCATAGTGGACAGCGAATATCTGCTTGCAGACTGCCTGGCGAAAGGCCAGACCATCCTCGCCGAAGGCGCACAGGGCACCCTTCTTGACGTGGATTTCGGTTCATATCCCTTCGTCACCTCGTCCACCACTTCCTGCAGCGGCGCCTGCTCCGGTCTCGGAGTGGCCCCGAGCGCCATCGGACGTGTGTGGGGAATTTTCAAGGCTTACTGCACAAGGGTCGGCAGCGGTCCCTTCCCCACCGAACTCTTTGACGAGACGGGCGAGACCCTGCGCCGCATAGGTCACGAATACGGAGCCACCACAGGCCGTCCCCGCCGCACAGGATGGCTCGACCTGCCCGCCCTCCGTTATGCCATTATGATAGACGGAGTGACCGACCTTGTGATGATGAAGGCCGACGTGATGGACGGTTTCGACACCATCAAGGTCTGCACCGACTACATCGTGAACGGCAAAAAGACTCAGGTCGTGCCTTTCGACTCCGCCGAGGAGGTTACTCCCGTATATAAGGAGCTGCCCGGTTGGAAGACCGCTCTGAGCGAGATAAAAGAGGAGAAAGATCTTCCCAAGGAGTTCCTCGACTATGTAGCATACATCGAGAAAGAGACCGGAGTGAAGATTTCCATCCTCTCCCTCGGTCCTGACCGCGACCAGACCATCATCCGCTAAGGAATGGGGCCCCTGCTGAGCAAGACAGACTCTCCCGCGGACCTTCGTAAACTATCTGTTCCGGAGCTCTCGCAGTTGTGCGCGGAGATTCGGGAATATATGGTTGAATGCTGTGCCGCCAACCCCGGCCATCTCGGCGCTTCACTCGGAGCGGTCGAAATAGCCGTGGCGGTGCATTATGTATTCGACACCCCCAATGACAAGCTGGTTTGGGATGTCGGCCACCAGGCCTACGCCCACAAAATCATCACCGGCCGCCGTGAGGCCTTCAGACAGAACCGCAAGGCGGGCGGCATCAGCGGTTTCCCCCGTATGAGCGAAAGCCCCTACGATGCCTTCGGCACGGGACACAGCAGCACATCCATATCCGCCGCCCTCGGCATCGCCCAGGCCGCAAAGTTGTCGGGCAACGCCACGCAGAAGGTCGTGGCCGTCATCGGTGACGGCTCTATGACCGGCGGTATGGCCTTCGAGGCCCTCGATCACGCGGCCGAACTCAAGACGGATATGTTGATTATCCTGAACGACAACCACATTTCCATAGACCAGAGCCTCGGCGGACTCCACCGCCACCTGCTCCACATAAGCACATCCGGAGCCTACAACCGCTTCAAGAGTCGCGTGTGGGACAGTCTGGGCAATGGTCGCGTGAGGCGCTGGCTCCAGAAGGCCACGATGATGACGAAGATGGCCGCCACCAGAGGCAACGGTTCGGTGTTCCAGTCGCTCGGCCTTCGCTATTTCGGCACCATAGACGGCAATGACATCAGCCAGCTCGTGGCAAATCTGAGAAACATCAAGGACCTCAAGGGACCGAAAGTCCTGCACGTAATCACCAGGAAGGGCAAAGGATACACTCCGGCCGAAAAAGAGCAGACCATCTGGCACGCGCCCGGCAAATTCGACCCTTCCACCGGAGAGCGCGTAGGTTCCAAGAGCGGGGCCGACAGATTCCAGGATGTCTTCGGACAGACACTTCTGGACCTTGCCCACGAGAATGAGCGCATAGTGGGCGTCACCCCCGCGATGGCCACGGGCTGCGGTATGAACCTGATGATGGAGGCCCTTCCCGAAAGGACTTTCGATGTAGGCATCGCTGAACAGCACGCGGTGACCTTCAGTGCCGGCCTTGCCGCCGGCGGGGCCCTCCCCTTCTGCAACCTCTATTCGTCGTTCATGCAGAGGGCCTTCGACAACATAGTCCACGATGCCGCCCTCCAGGGCCTGCATCTGGTAATCTGCCTTGACAGGGCGGGTCTGGTGGGCGAGGACGGCGCCACGCACCACGGAGCCTTCGATATGAGCATACTGAGGCCGATTCCGGGACTCACCATAGCCTCCCCTATGGACGAGGCCCAGCTGCGCGATATGATGTTCAGCGCCACACAGGAGCAATGGGGCCTGAGCGTGCTGCGTTATCCCAGAGGCTCGGGCAGCGGAGCCAAGTGGAGGGGGGCCGGCTTCTCATATATAGAAAAAGGTGTCGCCCGGCAGATGAGCGAGGGTTCGGACACGGCCGTCCTGAGCATAGGTCCGGTGGGAGTGAGGGTGGCTGAGGCTGTCAGGAGGCTGACGGACGAAAAGGGCATCAGGCCCCTGCATTTCGATATGCGTTTCCTCAAGCCCATAGACGAGAAGGCCATAGACAGGGCCTGCAGTCTCTGCAGGCGCATCATAACGGTCGAGGACGGATCGGCGAAGGGCGGACTGCACGGGGAAGTGGCTGAGTATGTGGCCGCAAAGCACCCCGGAGTCGCGGTGAGCGCCCTCGGAATACCCGACAGGTTCATCCACCAGGGCACGCCGGCCGAGCAATATAGGGAGTGCGGACTGGATGTGGAAGCCATTATGGAGGCAATATTGAAATAAAATCAAAAAACTTTTGCATTTGTACAGAAAAACTCTATATTTGCAGTCCCAAAAAAGAATGCCGGTGTAGCTCAGTTGGCCAGAGCAGCTGATTTGTAATCAGCGGGTCGGGGGTTCAAATCCCTCCATCGGCTCTGAAGAATTGAGTTTTGAAATACTGGGGAGATACCAAAGTGGCCAACTGGGGCAGACTGTAAATCTGCTGGCGCACGCCTTCGTAGGTTCGAATCCTGCTCTCCCCACCACATACCATTACTGCGGAAGTAGCTCAGTTGGTAGAGCATCAGCCTTCCAAGCTGAGGGTCGCGGGTTCGAACCTCGTCTTCCGCTCAGACAAGTTAAGCCAGTGTAGCTCAGGGGTAGAGCGCTTCCTTGGTAAGGAAGAGGTCGAGAGTTCAATTCTCTCCACCGGCTCGAATTTTTATACATATACAAAACTATACTACTATGGCAAAAGAAACCTTTAAAAGAGACAAGCCGCACGTTAACATCGGTACTATCGGCCACGTTGACCACGGTAAAACTACACTGACCGCAGCCATCACCAAGGTTCTTGCAGAGAAAGGCCTTTCTGAGGTTCGCTCATTCGATTCAATCGACAACGCTCCCGAAGAGAAAGAGCGTGGTATCACTATCAACACCGCCCACATCGAGTATCAGACAGCAACCCGTCACTACGCACACGTTGACTGCCCGGGCCACGCCGACTATGTGAAGAACATGGTTACCGGTGCCGCTCAGATGGATGGTGCCATCCTCGTTGTAGCAGCCACCGACGGTCCTATGCCCCAGACCCGCGAGCACATCCTTCTCGCCCGTCAGGTGAACGTGCCCCGCATCGTTGTCTTCCTGAACAAGGTTGATATCGTTGACGACCCCGAGATCGTCGAGCTCGTCGAGATGGAGGTTCGTGACCTTCTTTCATTCTATGGTTTCGATGGCGAGAACGCCCCCGTTATCTGCGGTTCAGCCCTTGGCGCCCTCAACGGCGATCCCAAGTGGGTTGAGAAAGTGCTCGAGCTTATGGACGCTGTTGACGAGTACATTCCCCTGCCTGTACGTGACAACGAGAAACCTTTCCTTATGCCTGTTGAGGACGTGTTCTCAATCACCGGTCGTGGTACCGTTGCCACCGGCCGTATTGAGACAGGTGTCGTAAAGACCGGCGACGAGATCCAGATCATCGGTCTCGGTGAGGAGCCCAAGAAATCAGTTGTAACCGGTGTCGAGATGTTCCGCAAGATCCTCGATTCAGGTCAGGCTGGTGACAACGTAGGTCTTCTTCTCCGTGGTATCGACAAGAAAGAGATCAAGAGAGGTCAGGTTATCGCCCACCCCAACACCATCACTCCCCACAAGTCCTTCAAGGCTGCCATCTATGTTTTGAAGAAAGACGAGGGTGGTCGTCACACTCCTTTCAAGAACAAATATCGTCCCCAGTTCTTCATCCGTACTCTCGACATCACCGGTGAGGTTAACCTTCCCGAGGGCGTAGAGATGGTAATGCCTGGTGACAACGTTGAGATCAATGTCGAGCTGATCTACCCTGTAGCCATCAACGCAGGTCTTCGTTTCGCTATCCGCGAGGGCGGCCGCACCGTTGGTTCAGGTCAGGTTACCGAGATTCTTGACTAATACAAGAAATTCCACAGGGTCTGCTTTCGGACAGACCCTGTTCAATAGGGAAATAGTTCAAGGGTAGAATAGTGGTCTCCAAAACCATTGATGGGAGTTCGAATCTCTCTTTCCCTGCAAACCCGGTGGTTACGCGCCGGGCCTTTTAACAAAGGATCAAGTCAGACGCTTCCAACTGGCGCGGTCACAACAAAGTTAAAATGAGTAAAATTGGTGTTTATTTCAAAGAGTCTTACACAGAACTGACCAGAAAGGTCAGCTGGCCTTCCTGGAGCGAGCTCCAGAGTTCAGCTATCACCGTAATGGTCGCTTCAGTCATTCTTGCAGCTATCATCTTCGTGTTGGATTACGCTTTCCGTAATCTGATGGAGTTAGTTTACAATCTGCTTTACTAAACAAATCCAAGGCTATGTCAGATACCCCTAAGAAGTGGTACGTCATACGTGCTCAAGGTGGCAAAGAGAATAAGGCCAAAGAGATTATCGAAAATGAGATTAGAGCTTCTAACCTCACTGATATCGTGTCTCAGGTCCTGATTCCCACCGAAAAAGTAATGTCTGTCAAAAACGGCAAAAGGGTCAGCAAGGAAAGAGGTCTCTATCCCGGCTACATCTTTATCGAATGCGCTATGACAGGCGAACTCCAGCATGTCATCCGTAATGCCTCCTATGTGTCCGGTTTCCTGACAGAGAGGCCTACAGGCAGCAAAGACAAGAACGACAAAATTCCTGTTCCACTCCGTCCGGATGAAGCCAATAGGCTTCTCGGCCGCATCGACGAATCACTCACCCAGGAAGAGGAACTCGCAAATCCCTTCATCATAGGTGAGAAAGTCAAAATTGTGGACGGGGCCTTCAATGGTTTCCTCGGCACCGTGGAGGAGATCGACAATGACAAGAAGAAACTCAAGGTCATTGTTACCATCTTCGGCAGGAACTCTCCGATGGATCTCAGTTTCACTCAAGTAGTAAAAGAATAAAAGTTCATCATTATGGCTAAAGAAATTGCCGCATTCATTAAGTTGCAGATTAAAGGCGGTGCAGCTAACCCCTCACCTCCCGTAGGTCCCGCTCTCGGTAGCAAGGGCGTGAACATTATGGACTTCTGCAAACAGTTCAATGCCCGTACCCAAGACAAGGCCGGCAAAGTACTCCCCGTCATCATTACAGTCTATAGTGACAAGTCCTTTACCTTCGAGGTAAAACAGTCACCCGTGGCAGTTGCTATCCGCGAGACTGCAAAGATTGCCAAAGGTTCAAAAGAGCCTAACCGTTCCAAGGTCGGTTCCCTGACCTGGGATCAGGTGAAAGCCATCGCCGAGGAGAAGATGCCCGACCTCAACTGCTTTACCCTCAAATCAGCCATGAGCATGGTTGCCGGTACAGCACGCAGTATGGGTGTAAAAGTAACAGGCGAATTCCCCGCTGACATCTAAAGAATCACAACGCTATGAGTAAATTAACTAAAAATCAAAAAGTTGCTGTTGCCAAGGTTGACTCAACCAAGCAGTACAGACTTCTTGAGGCCTGCAAACTCGTGAAGGAAGTTACCTACACCAAGTTTGACGCTTCAGTTGACCTTGCTGTCCGTCTCGGTGTCGATCCCCGCAAAGCCAACCAGATGGTACGTGGCGTCGTGACTCTCCCTCACGGAACAGGCAAAGTTGTCCGCGTACTCGCCCTCTGCACTCCTGACAAGGAAGCCGAAGCCCGCGAGGCTGGTGCCGATCACGTAGGTCTTGACGATTACATCGAGAAAATCAAAGGTGGCTGGACCGATATAGATGTCATCATCTGTACTCCTTCAGTCATGGGCAAAATCGGCCCCATCGGCCGTATCCTCGGTCCCCGCGGACTTATGCCCAACCCCAAGACCGGTACAGTCACTATGGAGATTGGCAAAGCCGTCAAGGAAGTGAAGGCCGGTAAGATTGACTACAAGGTTGACAAAACCGGTATCGTACACGCTTCAATAGGCAAAGCATCATTCTCAGCCGAGGCTCTTCAGGAAAATGCCATCGAGCTCCTCAACAGCATTTCCGCCCAGAAGCCCCAGTCTTTGAAAGGTACATATATCAAGAGCATCTTTATCTCTTCCACTATGTCTCCTTCGGTAAACATTGATACAAAAACCTTCAGTGCAGCTGAATAATATAGAAGTGTCATGAGAAAAGAAGAAAAAGCTCAAATTATCAGTCAGATTTCAGCTCAGCTGGAAGCAACCCCTGATTTCTACATCGTTGACATCGCCGGCCTGAACGCAGCCAACACCTCCACTCTGCGCCGCGCCTGCTTCGAGAAGGACATCAAACTCGTGGTTGTAAAGAACACCCTCTTCACCAAAGCCGTTGAGGCCCTGAATATCGAGGGTGCTGAGACAATCCTTGAAGTGATGGCAGGCTCATCTGCCGTTATGTACACATCCACCCCCAACGGTCCCGCCAAACTCATCAAAGAAATCGGCGAGAAGTTCGGTAAACCCGTTCTCAAAGGCGCATTTGTCCAGGGCTGCTCATACGTGGGCGCCGACAAGCTCAATGCCCTTTGCAATATCAAGTCCCGCGAGGAACTCATCGCAGACATCGTTGCTCTGCTGCAGTCTCCTGCACGCAACGTCATCTCAGCTCTCCAGAACTCAGGTGGAAGTTGCATAGCCGGTCTCGCAAAGACCTTATCAGAGAAATAATAAACAACAATAACAATTTAATTTTTTACAATTATGGCAGATATCAACAAATTTGCAGAAGAACTGGTTAACCTTACCGTTCTCGAGGTTCAAGAGCTTGCTAAAGTTCTCGAAGAGAAATATGGCATCAAACCCGCCGCAGCCGCTGCTGTTGCAGTAGCTGGTCCCGCAGCCGCTCCCGCCGCGGAGGCTGAGCAGACCGCTTTCGACGTTGTTATGACTTCAGCCGGTCAGGCTAAGCTCGGCGTCGTTAAGGCCGTTAAAGAGCTCACAGGTCTCGGACTCAAAGAGGCTAAGGATCTCGTTGACAAGGCTCCCGTAGCCGTTAAGGAAAAAGTCTCTAAATCTGAGGCTGAGCAGATTAAAGCCGCCCTCGAAGAAGCTGGAGCAGAAGTTGAAATTAAATAAACTTTACCTGGCCCTTTAGGGGAACAATATCAGGATTAGAGTCCAAGTGACTCTAATCCTTTTTGTCGTATTTTTAAGTTTATTTAATCTTTAACTGAAACCAATGACACAAAAACCTAATAATCAGCGCATTAGCTTTGCTTCGTCAAAGACCTTGCTTGATTATCCAGATTTCTTGGATGTCCAGCTCAAATCCTTCAAGGATTTCTTCCAGCTGGACACCACAGCCGAGAATCGTCGCGGTGAGGGTCTCTACAAAGTTTTCCAGGAGATTTTTCCTATCACTGATACCCGCAACAACTTTGTACTCGAGTTCATCGACTATTTCGTCGATCCCCCTCGCTACACCATCGACGAGTGCTTGGACAGAGGCCTGACGTACAGTGTGCCTCTCAAAGCCAAACTCAAACTTTCCTGCACCGACCCCGAGCACGAGGATTTCGACACCTCGATTCAGGATGTTTATCTGGGAACAGTTCCCTATATGACACCTCGCGGCACCTTTGTCATCAACGGCAGCGAGCGTATTGTCGTGTCCCAGCTCCACCGCTCCCCCGGTGTATTCTTCGGCCAGAGCCTCCACGCCAACGGAACGAAGCTCTATTCAGCCAGAATCATCCCTTTCAAGGGGTCTTGGATTGAGTTTGCAAGCGACATCAATAATGTGATGTACGCATACATAGACCGTAAGAAGAAACTTCCCGTGACCACCCTGCTCCGCGCCATCGGCTTTGATGACGACAGGGCCATCCTGAATGTGTTCGGCCTGGCCAACGAGCTTGAGTGCACCCGCGAGAACCTGACACAGCATATCGGCGCGAAACTCGCCGCACGTGTCACAAAATCGTTCAGCGAGGACTTCTCCGATGAGGAGACCGGTGAGGTTGTTCCCATCGACCGTATCGAAGTCGTGGTGGACCGTGAGGCCATCCTCGACGAAGTCAATATCGAGTACATCCTGGAAACGGGAGTGCCCTCAATCCTCGTCCACAAGGAGGATCAGGACACCAGTGACTACGCAATCATCCACAATACCCTGCAGAAAGACTCCTGCAATTCGGAGAAAGAGGCGGTTTTCTATACCTACCGCCAGCTCCGCAATTCCGAACCGCCCGATGAGGCGACAGCCCGTGACGTCATCGACAAACTTTTCTTCTCGGACAAACGTTACGATCTGGGCGAGGTGGGACGTTATCGTCTCAACAAGAAACTCTCTCTCAGCACTCCCGCCGACACGAGGGTTCTCACCAAGGAGGACATCATCGAGATCATCCGCTATCTCGTGCAGCTTATCAACAGCAAGGCAAGCATCGATGACATCGACCACCTGTCCAACAGGCGCATCCGCACGGTCGGCGAGCAGCTTGCCAACCAGTTCAGTGTCGGCCTCACCCGTATGGCCCGCACCATCCGCGAGAGGATGAACGTGCGCGACAACGAGGTGTTCACCCCCACCGACCTGATCAATGCCAAGACTCTTTCATCCGTCATCAACTCGTTCTTTGGCACCAGCCAGCTTTCGCAGTTCATGGACCAGACCAACCCTCTGGCCGAGATGACACACAAGCGCCGTCTGAGCGCCCTCGGCCCCGGAGGTCTGTCAAGAGACCGCGCAGGCTTCGAGGTGCGAGACGTGCACTATACACATTACGGCCGCCTCTGCCCCATCGAGACACCTGAAGGCCCGAACATCGGTTTGATTTCTTCGCTTTGCATCTACGCGAAAATCAACGATCTGGGATTCATCGAGACTCCCTACCGCAAGGTGGAGAACGGCAAGGTGGACCTCAGCCCCAACGGATCGCTCTATCTGAGCGCCGAGGAGGAGGAGAACAAGAAGGTGGCCCAGGCCAACATCAATATCGACGATGAGGGCAATATCCTGGACAGGAACGTAAGCTGCCGTCTGGAGGCCGACTTCCCTCTGGTAAGCCCGGAAGATGTCGATTATATGGACGTGGCTCCCAACCAGATCGCATCCATCGCCGCATCCCTGATTCCCTTCCTCGAGCACGATGACGCAAACCGCGCCCTGATGGGTTCGAACATGATGCGCCAGGCCGTGCCTGTCATCAAGCCCGAGGCGCCCATCGTGGGTACAGGTCTCGAGGGCGCTGTCGTACGCGACTCCCGCACCCAGATTGTAGCCCGCAAGAAAGGCGAGGTGGTGTTCGTGGATGCCCGTGAGATTCATGTGAAGTACGATATGACCGAGGCTGAGAAGTTTGTAAGCTTCGAGCCTGAGGTTACAGTGTATAAACTTCCCCTTTACCGCAAGACCAACCAAAGCACATCCATCCGCCTTGTTCCCATCGTCCGCAAGGGCGACAGAGTGGAGGCAGGACAGATTCTGACCGAAGGTTACAGCACACAGAACGGTGACCTCGCGCTGGGACGCAACCTCAAGGTGGCGTTCATGCCCTGGAAAGGATACAACTTCGAGGACGCCATCGTGCTCTCCGAGAGGATTCTGCGTGAGGACATCCTCACCTCTATCCACGTGGATGAGTACATTATGGAGGTACGCGAGACTAAACGCGGTGTGGAAGAGCTCACTTCCGACATTCCCAACGTCAGCGAGGAAGCCACCAAGGACCTTGACGAGAACGGTATCATCCGCATCGGCGCCAATGTGGTGCCCGGCGATATCCTCATCGGCAAGATCACCCCTAAGGGCGAGAGCGATCCCTCACCCGAGGAGAAACTCCTCAGGGCCATCTTCGGCGACAAGGCCGGCGATGTGAAGGATGCCTCCCTCAAGGCTTCTCCCTCACTTTCAGGTACCATCATCGGCAAACAACTCTACTCAATCAACACCATCGAGAACAGCAAGAAGGCCAAATCAGCCCAGAAATCTGAAATCGAGGCGGTTGAGGCCCAGTATGCCGAGAAACAGGCAACCCTCCGCAACCTCTTCCTCGACAAGCTCTGCACCCTCCTCGAGGGACGCAAATGCAACGCCGTCAGCGACCTCTACGGTCTGGAGATCATTGCGAAAGGCGCAGAGGCCACCCGTGAGGAACTTGACCGCATCTCCTACGAGAACATCAATCCGAGCAAGTGGACTTCCGACAAGAATGTCAACAGCCAGATCAAGAAGCTTATAAACAACTATCTGCTGGCAGCCAAGGAGTACGACGCCGAACTCAAACGCAGCAAGTTCAACATCACCAAGGGTGACGAACTGCCCAGCGGCATCGTGAAACTCGCCAAAGTGTATGTCGCCAAGAAACGCAAGATCCGCGTGGGTGACAAGATGGCGGGCCGTCACGGAAACAAGGGTATCGTGGCCAAGGTGGTTCGCGATGAAGATATGCCTTTCCTTGAAGACGGTTCCATCGTGGACATAGTCCTCAACCCCCTCGGCGTGCCTTCACGTATGAACCTCGGTCAGATTTACGAGACCGTTCTCGGTTGGGCCGGCAAGGAACTGGGGCTGAAATTCGCAACACCCATCTTTGACGGTGCATCACTCGAGGATATCTGTGAATACACCGACAAGGCAGGCCTGCCCCGCTACGGCAAGACCTACCTGCGCGACGGCGGTACGGGCGAGTGGTTTGACCAGCCTGCGACAGTGGGTGTAATCTATATGATCAAGCTCGGACACATGGTTGACGACAAGATGCACGCCCGTTCAATCGGTCCCTACTCACTGATTACACAGCAGCCTCTCGGCGGTAAAGCCCAGTTCGGCGGTCAGCGTTTCGGTGAGATGGAGGTTTGGGCACTCGAGGCCTTCGGCGCTTCGAACATCCTGCAGGAGATTCTGACCATCAAGTCAGATGACATCACGGGACGAAGCCGCGCCTACGAGGCAATCGTCAAAGGCGACCCTATGCCCGCACCCGGCATTCCCGAATCCCTTAACGTCCTTCTCCACGAGCTCCGTGGCCTTGGACTGAGTGTCAACCTTGATTAATTCGTAAAAAGCAAAAAGAAGATATGGCTTCAACAAAAGACAATAAGGTAAAAACCAATTTCCAGCGCATCACCATCGGCCTGGCCTCTCCGGAAGAGATTCTCGAGAGATCTTCAGGCGAGGTGGTGAAGCCGGAGACTGTCAATTACCGCACATATAAGCCCGAGCGTGATGGTCTTTTCTGCGAAAGGATTTTCGGTCCCTCAAAGGACTACGAGTGCCACTGCGGCAAGTACAAGAGAATCCGCTACCGCGGCATCATCTGCGACCGTTGCGGTGTGGAAGTAACAGAGAAAAAGGTGCGCCGCGAGAGGATGGGTCACATTACCCTGACCGTTCCCGTTGCCCACATCTGGTATTTCCGCAGCACGCCCAACAAAATCGGCTACCTGCTCGGACTGCCCTCAAAGAAACTGGAGTCTGTCATATATTATGAAAGGTACATCGTGCTCCAGCCCGGAGCCGCTCCTTCAGGCGAGGTCAAACCCGCACAGAAGCTTGACCTCCTGAGCGAGGACGAGTACCTCGACTATATCGCAGCCCTGCCCGCCGGCAACCAGAATCTCGACGACAGCGATCCCGACAAGTTCATTGCCGGAATGGGAGCCGAGGCCATCTACAAGCTTCTCCAGGAGATTAATCTTGACGAGCTTGCAGACCAGCTCCGCCAGCAGAACCAGAAAGAGACATCACAGCAGCGCAAGGCCGAAGCCCTCAAGCGCCTCAGCGTGATTGAGGCTTTCCGCGAGTCGAAGTCCAAATACGAGAGGGGTGAGATCAACCAGAGTGAGAATAGGCCCGAGTGGATGATTATGAAGGTAATCCCCGTGATTCCACCCGATTTGCGTCCCCTCGTACCCCTGGACGGCGGCCGTTTCGCCACCAGTGACCTCAATGAACTCTACCGTCGCGTGATCATCCGCAACAACCGACTCAAACGCCTTATCGAGATCAAGGCTCCCGACGTAATTCTGCGTAACGAGAAGCGTATGCTTCAGGAGGCAGTCGACAGTCTGTTCGACAACTCCCGCAAGTCCAACGCCGTCAAGACCGAGTCTAACAGGACACTCAAGTCCCTGTCAGACTCCCTCAAAGGAAAGCAGAGCCGCTTCCGCCAGAACCTCCTCGGTAAGCGTGTCGATTATTCCGCACGTTCCGTCATCGTCGTGGGTCCCGAACTCAAGATGCACGAGTGCGGTCTGCCCAAACTTATGGCTGCAGAGCTTTACAAGCCCTTCATTATTCGCAAGCTCATTGAGCGCGGTATCGTGAAGACCGTGAAGTCTGCCAAGAAGTTTGTGGACCAGAAGAGCCCCGTAATCTGGGATATACTTGAGAATGTGATGAAAGGCCATCCCGTGCTGCTCAACCGTGCCCCTACCCTGCACNGAGCTTAAGATGCACGAATGCGGTCTGCCTAAATTCATGGCTGCAGAGCTCTACAAGCCATTTATCATACGCAAACTGATAGAAAGAGGCATTGTTAAGACTGTTAAGAGTGCCAAGAAAATTGTGGACCGCAAGGATGCAGTTATCTGGGATATTCTTGAGAACGTGATGAAAGGTCATCCGGTATTGCTGAACCGTGCCCCTACCCTGCACCGTCTCGGTATCCAGGCATTCCAGCCGAGGATGATCGAGGGCAAGGCCATCCAGCTCCACCCTCTGGCCTGTACAGCGTTCAACGCCGACTTCGACGGTGACCAGATGGCCGTCCATCTTCCCCTCGGCAATGCCGCCATCCTCGAGGCCCAGCTGCTGATGCTCGGTTCGCACAACATTCTCAACCCCGCCAACGGTGCGCCCATCACGGTGCCTTCACAGGACATGGTGCTTGGTCTCTACTATATCACCAAACCCCTTAAGGACGCCAAAGGCAGCGGTTTGAAGTTCTACGGTCCCGAAGAGGTGATTATCGCCTACAACGAGGGCCGCGTGGACCTTCACGCCATCATTTCAGTGCGTATGCCCAAAGACTTCACCAACCCCGAAGCCGGCTACGCCCTCTATGAAAACACCACCGTCGGCCGCGTGATTTTCAATCAGGTGGTACCTGCAGAGGTTGGCTATATCAATGAAATCCTGACCAAGAAGTCACTCCGCGACATCATCGGCCGCGTGGTCAAGGTTTGCGGCATCGCACGCACAGCCCAGTTCCTCGATGACATCAAGGCCATAGGCTACAAGATGGCATTCAAGGGAGGTCTGTCCTTCAACCTCGGAGACGTGGTCGTTCCCCCTGAGAAGAACGATATGATTGAGGCCGCCCACAACGCAGTGGACGAAATCCAGCAGAACTTCTCGATGGGTTTCATAACCGACAACGAGCGTTACAACCAGGTCATCGATATTTGGACAGCCACCAACACCAAACTTACCAATTTGGTGACAAAGAACATCGAGAACGACCAGAATGGTTTCAACCCCATCTATATGATGCTTGACTCCGGCGCCCGCGGTTCCAAGGAGCAGATTCGTCAGCTCTGCGGTATGCGTGGTCTGATGGCCAAGCCCCAGAAGTCCGGCAGCACAGGAAACGACATCATCGAGAACCCTATCGTGGCCAACTTCAAGGAAGGCCTCAGCGTGCTCGAGTACTTCATTTCAACCCACGGTGCCCGTAAAGGTCTTGCCGATACCGCGCTCAAGACAGCCGACGCAGGTTATCTGACCCGACGTCTTGTCGATGTTTCCCACGATGTCATCATCAATGAGGAAGACTGCGGCACACTGCGCGGCCTTGTGGCCACAGCCGTGAAGAAGAAAGACGAGATTGTGGAGTCACTCTATGACCGCATCCTCGGCCGTACTTCCGTACACGACATATACAACCCCCTCAACGGAGAACTCATCATCCGCTCTGGCGAACTGATTACCGAAGACATCGCGGGCAAGATTTCCGAACTCCCCATCGAGAGTGTGGAAATCAGGAGCGTGCTCACCTGCGAGTCCCGCAAGGGTGTCTGCGCCAAATGTTATGGACGCAACCTCGCGACAGGCCGTATGGTCGAGAAAGGAGAGGTTGTGGGCGTGATTGCAGCACAGTCCATCGGTGAGCCCGGTACCCAGCTGACCCTCCGTACATTCCACGTCGGTGGTGTTGCGGGCGGTGTCGCCTCCGAGTCCGAGATTGTGGCACGCTATGACGGCCGCCTCGAGTTTGAGGAACTCCGCAGCGTCACAAAACACGAGGAGTCAGGCTCAACCGAGATTGTTGTCGGACGTACTGCAGAGATGCGCATCGTTCACGAGATTACAGGCATCACCCTTTCACAGTACAACATCCCCTACGGCGCCAAACTCTACAAGTCCAATGGGGCCATTGTCAAGAAGGGCGAAAAGATCTGCGAGTGGGACGCCTACAACGCGGTCACCATTTCCGAGGTCGAGGGCACTGCCGAGTATGAGTATCTCATTGAGGGCGTAACCTATCGTGAAGAGTCCCAAGACCAGTACTCAGCACACTCCGAGAAGGTGGTTATAGAAAGCCGTGACAAGGCCAAGACCCCCGCCATCAAGGTCGGCGAGAGAACATACAACCTCCCTGTCGGCGCCCACATTATGGTGGAGAACGGCAGTCAGGTGCATATCGGTGACACTATCATCAAGATACCCCGCGCAATCGGCAAGTCCGGCGATATCACCGGTGGTCTGCCCCGCGTTACCGAGCTCTTCGAAGCCCGCAATCCTTCCAACCCCGCCACTGTTGCCGAAATCAACGGTGAGGTCATTATGGGCAACGTCAAACGCGGTAATCGCGAGATTGTCATCAAGAACAAATCCGGCGAGACCAAGAAGTACCTTGTGCCCACAACCAAGCAGATTTTGGTGCAGGAGAACGACTATGTCCGTGCCGGTATGCCTCTCTCCGACGGAGCGGTATCGCCCAGCGACATTCTCCGCATCCTCGGTCCGGTGAAGGTTCAGGACTATATCGTGAATGAGATTCAGGAGGTTTACCGCCTCCAGGGTGTGAAAATCAACGACAAGCATTTTGAGATTATCGTCCGTCAGATGATGCGCAAGGTGGTGGTTGTGGATCCCGGTGATACCAACCTCCTCCCTGAGCAGCTCATCGACAAGTGGGAACTCCAGCGTATCAACGACGACATTTTCGACAAGAAGTTTGTCCTTAATCCGGGAGACTCCACAAGGTTCCGTGAGGGCAGCATCATCAGCCTGAGGGAACTCCGCGATGAGAATGCAATTCTCAAACGCCAGGAGCGCAACCTTATGCAGGTTCGCGATGCCATACCCGCCACATCCGACCAGATTCTCCAGGGTATCACCCGCGCCGCCCTGCGTACCAACAGTTTCATCTCCGCGGCATCATTCCAGGAGACCACCAAGGTGCTCAGCGAAGCAGCCATCCGCGGCAAGGTTGACTATCTCGAAGGTCTGAAGGAGAATGTCATCTGCGGTCATCCCATCCCTGCAGGTACAGGCCAGCGTGACTTCAGCGACATCATCGTCGCCTCCAAGGAGGACTATGAGGCCGCCGTTCACCAGCGTAAAGTGGAAACAGGACTCTAAGAGTCCCCTCTCCATATAATCAAGAAGCCGGCTTTTGAAACCGGCTTCTTTTTTTATGACATTCCTCCGTCAACCACGATGACCTGGCCCGTGACATAAGAGGAAAGGTCGCTCGAGAGGAAAAGCACCACATTGGCCACTTCGGCGGCCGTGGCACCGCGGCGCAGGGCTATGCCCTTGCACCATTGGGTCCTGGTTTCCTCAGGAAGGGCGGCAGTCATCTCCGTTTCCACAAAACCGGGCGCCACGGCATTGGCCCTGATGCCGCGGGAGCCCATCTCCTTGGCAATGGATTTGGCGAGGGCTATCATTCCGGCCTTGGATGCGCTGTAGTTGCACTGGCCGGCATTACCTGAAAGGCCCACTATGGAAGAGATGTTTATGATGGAACCCGAGCGCTGCTTGGCCATTACGGGAACAGCGGCGTGGGTGTAGTTGAAGGCGGATTTGAGGTTCACGTTTATTACCTCGTCCCACTGCTGCTCGCTCATACGCAGCATCAGTCCGTCTTTGGTGATGCCGGCGTTGTTGACCAGAATATCCAGTCTGCCAAAATATGAAACCACCTTTGAGACCACCTCGTGGGCGGCATTGAAGTCGGAGCCTTCCACAGCATAGCCGCAGCAGCGCACGCCAAGTGCTTCCACCTGCCCGATAAGGCTTTTGAAGTTGTCGTTCTCACTGCGTGAGATGAATGCTATGTCCGCTCCTTCAGAGGCAAGAGTGAGGGCAATCTGACGTCCTATGCCTCTCGTGGCCCCGGTCACCAGGGCTACTTTTCCTTTTAAAAGTTCCATTACAGTTTTTCCTCCACTATTTTAAGTATTTCTGATTCGCGCCGTATGGCAAGGGCCGCCATTTCAGAAGCCTCTGCGATAAGCGCATCGGCAACGCTGCGGTCTTTCAGGCCCAAGGCATTTATGCGGACATTGAGATGGGCACCGAGCACGGCGCTGCGGGCTGCAAGCGCACCAACGCCGGCATCAGATACAGAAGCGGGATTGCCCTTTTCGGCCATAGCCCCGCAAATGTCAAAGCAGCGCAGGGCTGCCTTCATAGTCTTGAGAGGCACTCTGGCGGCGTATTCGGTGGCCGCCTGCAAAGCCGCGCCGCGTTCGGCCTTTTCCGCATCGTTTCCCTTGGGCATACCCAGGGCGGCCATTATCCTGTTGAATGCAGCCGTGTCCTCGTCAACCAGGGCGAGCAACTCATACATAAGTTTTTCACCTTCCTCAGCCACATCGGAGAACTCTTTCCAACGGGAGTCCCAACCGCGTTTGTGGGAAGAGAGGTTGGCCACCATAGTGCCGAGGGCGGCGGCCAAGGCCCCCATATATGCCGCGATGGAGCCACCACCGGGAGCGGGGGATTCGCGGGAAGTTTCCTCGGCAAAGCCTTTGACACTCAAATCCGCGAGCAGGGGCTTTTTGTCGGTGTCTTCCAGAATATACTCTATGACCTTCTCGCGGGGGTTGAAGGGTTTCAGGTCATCCAGGCCCATGGACTTGACGGCAATCTTCACCAAGTCGGCCTCGGGGATTCCGCAGGAGCGGCCCTGGAGGGCGAGATAGTGGCGGCCGGCATCTGTCAGCACCTTCTTGGGAATCAGTCCCACAATCTCGGCTCCCGTGACTCTGATGCCGCGCCTGCGGGCCTTGTCGCAGACCTCGTCAAACGCCGTGTGCACGGGTGTGGCGGAGATGTTCGTGACATTCATCGACACCTGCGCTATGCCGTATTCCTCTATATACCAGCCTATCGCCTTGCAGCCCTTGAGTGTGCCGGGAACCCACACTTCCCTACCCTCCGCATCTTTCACGACCGGCCCCGTGATGGGGTCGCCCTCACGGAGTTTGCGTCCTTTCTCGCGAACGTCGAAGGCGATGGAATTGGCCCTACGGGTGGAGGTGGTGTTGAGATTGTAGTTTATGGCAACAAGGAAATCGCGTGCCCCGACAGCCGTGGCACCTGTACGGGCCACGCCGGAGTTGAATTCGGAAGGACCGAAGTCGGGCTTCCACCTTGGCTGGGCAAAACGGGCCGCCAGACCTTCGTATTCACCCTGACGGCAGACAGCAAGGTTACGGCGCTCCTCGATATATGCGGCGCTTTCATAGCAGTAAACAGGGATGGCGAGTTCGTTTCCGACCCTGGCGGCAAGGGCCCTTGCATATTCCGCGCACTCCTCCATCGTCACATTCGCAATAGGCACGAGGGGCAGCACGTCGGTGGCTCCCATTCTGGGATGCTCCCCGTGGTGGCGGCTCATATCGATAAGTTCCGCCGCCTTCTGCACCGCAAGGAACGCAGCCTGACACACAGGTTCGGGCTCTCCGACAAAAGTCACTACAGTGCGATTGGTGGCGGCACCGGGATCGACGTCCAAAAGCCTGACCCCTTCCACGCTCTCAATGGCATCGGTAATCTGCCTTATTATTTGCATATCGCGCCCCTCGCTGAAGTTGGGAACGCACTCGATCAGTTTCTTCATATTATTTTTCCGTCTAAGATTATGGTTTTAATGTAGGAAGTGTTGAAGGCGTAGGTGAGATGGTCAAGGCTGGGGAGGGCGGACAGAATCTGCAGATTGGCCTTTTTCCCCGGGCTGATTGAGCCGAGGAACTTTTCCACACCCATAGCGAAGGCCCCGTTGAGCGTGGCGGCGTTAAGGGCCTCCGAAGGCAGCATTTTCATAGCGATGCTCGCCAGGGAGCACATGAACTTCATATCCCCGCCCGGACAGGAGCCGGGGTTGTAGTTGGAGGCAAGGGCCACGGCAGCCCCAGAGTCAATCAGTCCGCGGGCATTGCAGTAGTCCAGATCCATAAAGAATGTCGCCCCAGGCAGCAGGGTGGCTATGGTATCCGAGGAGGCAAGGGCCTTCCACTGCTCCGGCCCGGTACACTCGAGGTGGTCAACAGAGGCGGCACCATATTTTATACCAATCTCCACGCCTCCGGAAGCACTGAGCTGGTTGGCGTGCACCTTGGGGACAAGTCCGTATTTGGAGGCAGCCTCGAATATGCGGGCAGCGTCCTCCACTGTGAAGAAGCCCTCTTCGCAGAATATGTCCACATATTGGGCCAGGCCTTCAGCCGCCACCGCGGGTATCATTTCCGTAATGATCTCGTCCACATAGCGTTCACGGCATCCGGCGTAACGCACAGGCACAGCGTGGGCGGCCAGCAGGGTGGTCTTTACCGTCAGCGGGGTCTGTTCGTCTATACTGCGTGCCACACGGAGCATTTTCATCTCATCCTCAAGGCTCAGGCCGTAGCCGCTCTTGATTTCCACAGCCCCTGTGCCCTGACGGATTATCTCGCGTGCCCGGGCAAGGGACTGACTGAGAAGGTCCTGCTCAGGGGTTTCGTGCAGCAGGGCCACTGAGTTGAGGATTCCGCCTCCGCGGCGGGCCACTTCCTGATAGGAAAGGCCATTGAGCTTGTCCACCCACTCGCGCTCACGGGAGCCCGCATACACAAGATGGGTGTGGGAATCGCACCAGGAGGGAAGGACTGTCCCTTTTTTAGCATCCATCAGGATGTCACAGTCTGAAGCGGGACAAGTGTCCATAGGGCCCCAGTCCTCTATCAGACCGTCACGGATTGAGAGCCAGCAGTCATTTTCCACAGGCAGGGACGCGAGTGACGCCCCCCTGAGAGGCCGTTTCGGGGCCTGTCTCCAGACTCCCGCAAGAGTGCCTATACTATGGATGAGGATGCTCTGCATCTATGCCTTGCAGTTTCTGAGAAATTCTATGCTCTTGTTGATATGGCCGTACATCACCTGGTCTTCTTCGATGAAGGGCACCACGCGGCGGTAGTTCTCCACGAGGGTTTCGATGATTTCTGACGAGCGTGCCGGACGGCGGAACTCCAGGGCCTGAGCGGCGTTGAAAAGTTCTATGGCAAGCACTTTCTCCACGTTCTCAACGACACGCACGCATTTGGTGGCGGCATTGGCCCCCATACTCACGTGGTCCTCCTGCCCCTGGGAGGAGTCTATCGTGTCCACCACGCAGGGGGTGCAGAGCTGTTTGTTCTGGCTGACCACGGAGGCCGCGACATACTGGGGAATCATAAATCCCGAGTTCAGCCCCGAATGCGCCACAAGGAAAGAGGGAAGGCCTCTTTTGCCAGAGATGAGCTGGTAGGTGCGACGTTCCGAGATGCTTGCCAGTTCGCTGAGGGCTATGGCCAGGAAATCGAGGGCAAGGGCGAGCGGCTGGCCGTGGAAGTTGCCCGCGGAGACTATCAGGTCTTCATCGGGAAGCACGGTAGGGTTGTCCGTGGCGCTGTTCACCTCTGTGAGGAACACGCTTTCTATGTAACGCAGGGCATCCTTCGTGGCCCCGTGAACCTGAGGTACGCAACGGAAGGAATAAGGGTCCTGCACGTGGGCCTTAGGACGGCATATCAGGCTGCTGCCCTCAAGATAACGGCGAATGTTGGCCGCAGTTTCGATCTGCCCGTTGTGAGGACGCACCCTGTGGACGCTGTCCGTGAAGGGCTCGGGACAGCCGTCATAGGCTTCAAGCGAGATCGCGGCCAGAAGGTCCGCCTGAGAACTCAGGCGCTTTGCGTGGCTGAGTGACCAGATGGCGTGGGCCAGCATAAACTGCGTGCCGTTCAGAAGTGCAAGTCCCTCCTTGCTCGCAAGCGAGAGCGGCTCCCAGCCGAACTTGGCACAAACCTCGGCGGCAGGCTGCACCTTTCCTTCATATTCGACCTCGCCGAGGCCCAAAAGGGGCAGGCTCATGTTTGCAAGGGGCGCAAGGTCGCCGGAGGCCCCGAGGGAGCCCTGGGAATAAACCACGGGAGTCACCCCGTTATTGTAGAAATCCACCAGACGCCGGACCGTTTCCACCCGGGCACCGGAGTGTCCGTAGCAGAGGGACTTGACCTTGAGCGCCATCATCAGTCTCACTATCCCGCTGTCCACCCTTTCTCCCAGGCCGCAGGCGTGGCTCATCACAAGGTTTTTCTGCAACTGCGAGAGTTTGTCCTTGTCAATGGACACATTGCAGAGGGAGCCGAAGCCTGTGGTCACGCCATAGATAGGCTCCTTCCGGGTTTCCATTTTTTTGTCAAGATACTGCCTGCATTCGGTCAATCTTGCGATTGATGCAGGCCCGAGATGCAAACGGCAATCCGCCTCCATCAAGGCCTCGACATCGGCCCAATCGTGGTTGAATTTATCTATATCAAACATATAAGGATTATTTTGAGAATGTCCATATGAATCCCTCACGCCGGCGTATCTGTTCCATCACGCCTTCAATATAGCCCTCAAAGTAAATTCCGCTTTGGGGGAATATGGGGAACTGGGGAGTTGCAATCACTTTGCCGCGACGGGATGGACGCACGGAAAGGTTTGTCACCGCGAACCTGTCTTCGGGCCTGAGTTCCGGCACCCATTTGAAATTCTTGAGCTTCTGCTTTTCCGCTCCCATACGCCAGATGGGATATACATCGCTCTTTATGCTTTCTATGTACTTTATCCTGTTTATGGAGCCGTCCTTGAAGGTCGCCGAGAGCAGGCGTGACTCCTTCTGGTTGACCATTGACACGTGGACGGAGTCTTCCGCCATAAAGAACAGGAGCCCCACCCCTCCCATCGCGTCAAAGCGGTTGAGGGTGTTGTCCTTGAAATAGGCCACCATTTCCGGGGATTTCACCTGATTGTAATACTCTCCCGGAGTCTGTTCTATGACAACGAAGGCATTGGTCTGGAGCAAGGCCTTCTTGAGTTCCTCCTTGTGTATGACTATCTGTATGCTGTCCGCAAAGAACTGGTCCTTGACATCCTTCCAAATTACCGGATCGCGGTAGAGCCGGGCAATGGAGTCTATGCTGGTGTAGATCAGGGAATCGCACACCATCTGCATATCGCTCTTGAACACCTTAACGCGGTGGAAGGCCTTGAAGATCGACACCGTGGTGGTGTCTTTGGGAGGCAGGGCAGCTATCGAATCCCGGACGTGGAGGCTGTCAGCTATAGCCAGGGAGTCCAGCCCCCTGTGGACAAGTTTCTTGCGGTACTGCTCACGGTCAACGGAATCCCTCACGAAGTTCAGTCTCTTGAGCGAATCAGCCAGATGAATCGAATCCGCCCTGTGAAGTGAGTCTATTCTTGTAAGGGAATCGGCAATTCTGCGCACCCGGGCAACGGAATCCGCCCTGTGTAGAGAATCTATTCTCGCCAGGGAGTCCGCAATCACCTTAAGAGAGTCGAGACGCGCCTGTTCCGCTCTGGCCTTGCGTCCCCATCTGCGCCTTCTCACCGGATAATCTTCCTCATCGTCGTGTCCGTCAGACTCAGAAGGCGGAGGCACAATGTTTTTTCCACGCCCGATATTGAAATCGTCGTCATCTCCGCGCGACATTGCCGAGGAGATTTTCTGCTGCTCTATGGCATCAATCAGGGCCAGGTCGTGACGTTCCTTCGCCCTTTCTACCTCACCCCGTTCTATCTGCCACATAGGAAGCTGGTAGGCCAGAAGCGTGTCGGCCGCGAGGAAGAGCGTGTCTTTGCCCCCGTTTTCAGCGTCCTGCACCATAGCTACCGCCGGACTGCGGTACAGAAGGGAGCGCTTGGGATTATCCCAATACTCCACCACCCCGGCCATTGCCATCACATTGTTTGCCGTATCGAGCAGCTGGACATTGCGGTTCATCCGCAGATACTCCTCGTAACGCTCGTAGTACAGGGAGTCGCACCAAGCCTGATAGTCGTCCGTGAGGACATAGACATTCTTTTCAAAAAAGAAATGCTCCCTTTTCTTGTCGTACCAGCCGGCGCCGGCGCTCAGGAAATTGCGTCTGAACCAGGCCTTTGTGTTTCTGTTGAAGCGGGCGTACTCGTTTTCGGTGAAATAGCGGAGAGTGTCGCTAACGAAGAAGAGGGAGTCGGAGAACATTTCGACCTTGCCACCGAAGGTGAAGAGTTTCGCCCGTGAATCGTAGGTGCCCCTGCGGCTCTCGATCACCGCACCCGAAGAGTCCTTCATAGCGCCGCCGTTGAAGAACCAGGCCAGGGAATCCCTGGTGTTGTAATCCAGATGCTTCGTCCTGAGGATGTTTCCCTTTGCGTCTGAAAGCTCGACCAGACCACCCCTGAAAGATGCCGTCGAGGTCTTTATGTTGTACCTGAGGCTGTCGCCCGTCAGGGTGGTTTCGTCCTGCACTATCTGCACGTGGCCCTTGGCGTCTATCCACTCCCTGTCCACATTCCACATCGCCGTGTCACAATACAGGTAGGCGTCATTGTGCAGAAACTGGGCGTTCCCGTCCACGCGCCTGTAACTTTCACCCCTGTATTCTATCAAGCGGGCAAGGTCCGCGGACAGAAGTCGCACCAAAGAGTCCCTCTGCTCCCCCTTTCCCGTCTGGGAATAGGCGGACGGCAGCACTGAAAGTGCCATCGCGAGGCAGAGCAGGACACGTTTCATTTAACCCAGCCTTCCCTGCTGAACTGACAACCCTGGAACAGGGGGTCGATGACTATGTAGGAGGTCTTGATTTTGTCCACCACGAACTGCTCTATCAGTTCCTGGGTCTTTTTGTTTTTCGCGGAAGCCTGCAGGATATTGAAATCGTCCTCATAGCGTGCGATATGCGAGGGTATGATCTTGTCCAGACGTATGATTTTATACACGGTGTTGCCGCTTCTGCCCTCGTTGTCCAAGGACTCGAAGGGTGCCGAAATCTGGTCTATCTCCATATTGCGGAGCACATTGTAGTCGGCGGGCTTGAGCTGGTCCTTCTCAAACAGGGCGGAACCGGTGTTGGGATCCGCCAGCACTCCTCCGTTCGTTCTCGACATGGGATCCTCGGAGTAATAGCGTGCCGCCCAGAAGAACTTGATGCTGTCCGCCTCAATCATAGTCTTGAGGGAGTCGAGGCGGGAGAAGGCCCTTGTGCGGTCTTCCTCCGTGTATTTGGGTTTCAGAAGGATGTGGCGGGCGTTGAACATATCACCCTTGCGCTCTATTAGCTGGATAATATGGAAGCCGTCCGGAGTCTCCACGATGGATGAAACCTGGTCGGGTTTGAGGGCCATAGCGGCATCGGAGAACACAGGCCAGAAAATCGAGCGTGAAGCCATACCAAGCTCACCACCGCGCATTGCGCTGCCCGGGTCCTCGGAATACATCGTGGCGAGAATGGAAAACTTCGTGCCTGAAAGCACCCTTTCACGGAAACTCAGAAGACGCTCCCTGACAGCGAGGGAGGCCTTTTCCTTGTCAGGATAGATGCAGATCTGGGAAATCTGGTACTGGGTGGGAATCACGGGCAGGGAGTCCTTCGGGGTGCGTTTATAGAAGGTTCTCACATCCTCCGGAGTGAGGTTCTCGGCCTTTTCGGCCACCTTCTGCTGCATCTGCTGCACGAGGGACTGCTCCTCAATGGCCTCCTGCCACTCCTGGCGAAGTTTGAAAAGGCTCTTTCCGAAATACTTCTCCGTGGCTTCCTCGCCTCCGAGCTGGGTAAGTATGTTGCTGACCCTGTCATTCAGCTGGGCCAGGACCATATCGGGGTTGATATTGAGGGAGTCGAGCTTCGCCTGTGTCAGGAAAAGCTTGGACGTCATCATATTTTCCAACACCTCGCATCTGAGGTTGCGGTCAGAGCTGTAGCCCTGGAACTGCATCATCTGCACTTCCTGCTCTATCTCTGAGAGCATTATCATATCTCCTCCCACCAGAGCCACGGTCTTGTCGATGACACCGTCATATCTCTGGGCGCAGAGTCCCGCCTCCAGGAGGGGGAAGAGCAGCAGCAATATAAACAATTTCTTCATAATCAATAAATTATTAGTCTGTTAGACTCTACGGCCTTATTGTAAATTTCCCTCTCAAGAGCCGAAATGAGGTCCTGTTTCCGGCGGCTCACTATTATGTCCTTGATTTTCTCCTCGCAATACTCGAAGGGAATCTGTTTGCCGGGAGCCACCCTGTCACGGATGCTCACCAGGAGGGTATAGCCGAGATGTTCCTTCTCAAGGCTTGAGGCGAATGCGAATCTGCCCTCGCAAGCCGAGAGTTCGGAATGTATGTCCGCCGCAATCCTTTCAAGCGGCACCCATTCCTGTGAGAAATCCCAGTACAGATCCGCACTGTGGTAGCACACCTGTTCAAGGCGGAGGCTGTCATTGGCATTGTAGGATGCATAGAGGGATTTCACGACCTTCAGTTCAGGGGAACTTGTGCTGATGCGGATATAACGCCCCTTCACGAAGGAGTTGGCCGCCACAAAGGATTCGGGATTGTGTTCGTAGTAATCCATACACTCCCTGCGGCTCACCACCGTGTCGAGGTGCTTCTGCACATACAGGTTCTCATAGCGGTAAACAAGCATCTGACGGCGGAACTCCTCTATCTCGCGGTCCAGGTTCTTCATATCCTTGGGCAACTGGCGCTCCGCTATCTCAGCAAGCAGGGAGGATTGGGCCCAGGAGTGGATGAACTGCTGCACCAGAATGGCGCTGTCGGCACTGGGTGTGCCGGGTGCCACCACACCCTCCACCTCGGAGAGAGGCAGAGTCTTGGAACCGAGTCTTGCCGCCACCTCGTCTCCGAAAATCTTGTCATACAGTTTGCAAGACCCGGTCAGGGCGACAAGGAGCGCCATCAATAGTATTCTGAAGCTGCGCCTCATCCTAACGGCTGTAGTTGGGAGCCTCGCGGGTAATCGTGACATCGTGGGGATGGCCCTCGATGAAGCCGGCTGATGTCACCCTCACGAACCTGGCCTTCTGGAGTTCCTGGATATTGTGTGCGCCGCAATAGCCCATACCTGCCCTCAGGCCGCCAATGAGCTGGTAAACCACCTCCGCGAGCGTGCCTTTGTAGGGCACCTGAGCCACAATGCCTTCGGGAACGAGTTTCTTGATGTCGGCCTCCATATCCTGGAAATAGCGGTCTTTCGAGCCCTGCTGCATCGCCTCGAGCGAGCCCATTCCGCGGTATGACTTGAACTTGCGGCCATTGAGGATGATGGTCTCTCCGGGAGACTCCTCGACTCCGGCAAAGAGGGAGCCTGCCATTATCGAGCTGGCGCCGGCTGCGAGAGCCTTTACCACATCACCCGAGTAGCGGATGCCTCCGTCAGCAATCACGGGAACACCGGTACCCTTGAGGGCATTGGCGGCGAGCATCACCGCTGAAAGCTGGGGCATACCCACACCCGCAATCACACGTGTAGTGCAGATGGAGCCGGGGCCAATGCCCACCTTTACCGCATCCACACCTGCCTCCCTGAGGGCGACAGCCGCCTCGGCTGTGGCTATGTTGCCGGCCACGATCTGGAGATGGGGGAAGGCGGCACGCACCTTGCGGACAGTCTGCAGCACGAACTCGGAGTGGCCGTGGGCCGTATCCATCACGATGGCGTCGGGCTCAACCGTGCTTATCATCTCCACTTTCTCGAGAGTCTGGGAGTTAATGCCCATAGCGGCTGCCACGAGCAGACGTCCCTTCGAGTCCTTGCTGGCTGTGGGGTTGTCCTTAATCTTCATTATGTCCTTGTAGGTGAACATACCTATGAGTTTGCCGGCTTTGTCAACCACAAGGAGTTTCTCAATCTTGTGCCTTTTGAAGAGTTCCGTGGCCTGTTTGAGGTCGTCAGTCTGCGTGGTGGTCACGAGATTCTCGCAGGTCATCACGTCTTTGATGGGCTCTGCGGGATTGTCGTGGAAACGCAGGTCGCGGTTGGTGACTATGCCGACCAGGGAGCCGTCCGCCGCAGTCACGGGAATGCCGCCGATGTGGTTGTCCTTCATCAGGGAGAGGGCATCGCCCACCGTGGCTTCGGGACGAATTGTGACGGGATCCCAGATCATACCGTTTTCAGCCCTCTTGACCTTGCGCACGTGCTCCATCTGCTTGTCTATGGGCATATTCTTGTGTATGACACCTATACCTCCGACACGGGCGATGGCTATTGCCATCTCGGCCTCGGTAACGGTATCCATCGCGGCTGACACCACAGGCGCGTGGAGTTTCAGCTCGCGGGTAAACATCGTATTCACATCCACCTCACGGGGGAGAACCTCCGAATGGGCGGGAACAAGGAGAACATCATCAAAGGTCAGACCTTCGGGAATCGCTTGGGTTGTGAGAGTCTCTTGCATAAGATTATATTTTTACTTTGAATATCACTTTTGAGATTTCGCCTTCGCCGATCAGGGGGGCGTGGGCATCCTTGGGGAATATTATGACCATATTGCCGGGAGTCAGGGAGCAGAACACCTCGGGAAGCTCCTTCAGGAAGGTGCAGTCCTTGGCCTCGTCATATTCAAGGCCCTCCCCGTCGCATCTGCGGCGGCTACGGAATCCGTAGGTCTCGGCGCCCTCAAGCAACACGTGGATGTCAATGTAACTGTCGTGCACCTCAAGGGGGCAGTCCTTCAGGTCCACGCCCTTGCACTTGGTCTGCACCTTGCTGCACCAAAGCCTGTCACCGTCTATGTCATGGCGGCCTTCCTGAAGCTCGAGCAGGTTGGTTTTCGCAATATAGTCATATACAAGGGCAAATCGCTCGTGAATGCCCCTATACTGTTCGAATCCGCTTAATGAGTCTATAATCATAATGGTATTGTAATATTGTCACAAGTAAGGTCAAAGCACATACGGGGAAGGCGAACACATTGAACACCTGGGGCAGGGCCCACCAGAAGAACAGCACGCAGCAGAGGCAGGCGCCGCACACATAAACGAGCACCCTGTGGAAGCGGCCCGCCGGAATCCAGGGCAGAAGCAGGAAGAGGGGGTTCAGCCACAGCAGGTTCCAGTTCGAGACGCACCATTGGTGGGAGGTGCAGAACCACAGGAGCAGTATTATCAGGCTCCCGAGGGCAAGTAGCGTGTACAGGATGCGGCCATATACCCTGACAAGCGTCTTTCTGTTCCGGCACACAAGCATCAGCAGCACAAAAAGGGCTATGGCGTAAAGGGACGCGGCAATCGGGCTTATGAGCTTTGAAAAGGCGCCGCCCTCCCGCGGTTCCGCCTTGTACAGGACTTCGGGCTCAGCCAACAGTGCTTGGTCTGTCTTGACATTGCGGTACGCGAGCAGGTTATTTTCCAGATATGACGGAAGGAACATCTGTTCGCAGTTGTCGATGGGGGCGTCGATGCGTGAACCAAGGACAAGGTCTATTCCCAGGCACAGCCAGGCTTGGGTGGGAAGACACTCCCTAAGGAGCATACGGTAGGTTGTTTCCGTGGGGATTTCGGGGTGGGAAAAATCTTCCCCGCTGAAAAGGTCCCTCACACGGGTGGCGCAATTGTCAACGAGGTAGTCGTAGTAATAGTCCCTGTGCTCGGGCCGGGCGTTTGTCCAGAGAAAATTATACAATTCCGTCTTCTGATCCTCGTCAAGATTGAGAATCCTTTCCACCACATCCCGCTGTTCGTGCCGGTAGATGTCGAAGAAGAAGTCAAAGGGCTCACAAGTCAGCATATACACCATCTCCCCCCGCAGGAATTTAAGCACGAAATGGGGCGCGTAGAAGTTGTAGGTGCCGTAGTTGAACACTATGTCCGTGTTGCTCCGGCTGTCGGTGACCCTTATGGCGGAATGCCCGAAAGATGAAGCGACGTCACTGTCCGAAGAACCACAAGTCAGCAGACTGACCCTGAGGTCCGCCCTGGACACCACTGAAAGCGCCAATACAAGCAGTATTACAAAAATTCGCTTCATCAGATGCTATAAAGATGCAAATGTAAGTAATTTTGTTTACTTTTGCGCCAGATTTTAAAACACAATCCTTATGAATCTCAGAGTAATCAAAAAAGACATCATTTTCCTTACAAACGATTTTCTCGGTGACGCTCTCATCGCCCTCAATTTCCGCGCTGATGAGGCCAGACAGCAAAGTGTTCTTGAAGTTGTTAACGCCGTCATCGATCTCCAGGACGAGACCATCTCCAAGATAGCCCATCCCGATCCTGAGGTAAAGCCCCGCAAATACTACCGCGAGCTTGCCCAGAATTTTGTGGTGGCCCTCGACGCCCAGTACGACCGTCTCAGCGCCATCATCCAGGGAAAATAAGCCTTAGAGCCCAGGTAAAAAAAGAGGAACCCAAACAGACGGGCTCCTCTTTTTTTGCGGCATACAGGTTCAGAACTTGCAAGCGCTGTTCATCTTGGCGCGGATTCTGTCGTTGCACAGATTACCTATGCTGCCCTCGTGGCTGTGGCTGACACTGCGGTCAGCTTGGAAACGGCCCTCGTTGACCTCAATCCCCACCTGTCTGTAGGCCTCACGGAAGGGCAGGCCCGCAAGGGTGCGCCTGTTGACCTCCTCCACTGTGAAGAGATAGTCATATACGGGTGAATCCAGGATGTCTTCGCGCACACGGATTTCACGGAGCATATAGTCCGCCATCCTGAGGCTGCTGTCCATAAGTTCTATGGCGGGGAAGAGCACATCCTTGAGCAACTGGAGGTCGCGGTGGTAACCGTGCTGCAGGTTTCCGACCATCATGCTTATCTGGTTTTCACAGCCCATAATGCGGTTGCAGTTGCCCCTCATTATCTCCCATACATCGGGATTCTTTTTATGGGGCATTATGCTGGAGCCTGTGGTCAGGTTGTCGGGGAAACTGATGAAGGCGAAATTGGGACACATATACAGGCAGCAGTCCGAGGCCAGGCGGTTGAGGGTCAGGGCCACGCAGCCCATAGCGGAGGCCACGGCCTTTTCGGCCTTTCCACGGCTCAGGGCGGCGGCGATCACATTGTAGTCAAGGTCTTCGAACTCAAGAAGTTCCGTGGTCATTTTGCGGTCCAGGGGGAAGGAATTGCCATAGCCTGCGGCGGAACCGAGGGGATTTTGGTTGACCAGATGGTAGGCGCCCCTGACCATCTGCATATCATCCGCCAGAGCCTCAGCGTAAGCGCCGAACCAGAGTCCGAAGGAAGAAGGCATGGCCACCTGTCCGTGCGTATAGCCGGGCAGAAGCACGTCCTTGTGTTTTTCGCTCAACTGCTGGAGGGTCCAGAACAGCTGCAGTATCCTCCACCTGAGCCTCAGCAGTTCTTCACGCAAGTACAGTTTCACATCCACCAGGACCTGGTCGTTGCGGGAGCGGCCGGAGTGGATTTTCTTTCCCATATCCCCATAACGGCGGGTAAGCAGCAGCTCCACCTGGGAATGTATGTCCTCCACCTCGGGTTCAAGGATGAAACTGCCTCCCTCGATTTCCGCAAGGATTTCGTCAAGCCCTGCGGTGAGGGTGGAGAGTTCCTCTTCGGACAATAGCCCTATGCTCCGGAGCATCTTGATATGGGCCTTCGAGCCAATCACGTCATAGCGGGCGAGTTTGAGGTCAAGGACCCTGTCATTCCCCACGGTATAGGCCTCCACCATATCGGTGGCGGCTGTTCCCTTATTCCAAAGTGTTGTTGATGACATACGAAAATGTGTCTATGAATTTGATGTATTTTTCTATCGCGTCCTCTATTTCAGACACGAGGACATATTCGTCAGCGTGGTGGGAGCGGGCCGAATCGCCTGGACCCATCTTGATTGCGGCGCAGCCTGTGCGCATCCAGTCGGAGGTGGTGGGAGAACTGAAGGTCTCTGTCCCCAGGGCCCTGATTGTCTTCATCAGGGGGGAATCCTCCGGTGTTGCCGACGACCTGTTGGCAAGGTTGCGGGCGGTCAGGACGCTGCGGCATTCCGCCTGCAGAGCGGCAAGTATCTCTTCGTTGGAATACTGCTCCGTGGGGCGTATGTCCACCACGAAACTGCACTTGTCCGGAATCACGTTATGCGCGGTGCCGGCTGCAATCTGGGTGACATTGAGATGGACCTCCCCCATCAGCGGGGAAACTCTGTCAAAGCGGTGGGCGCGGAGCCTTGCGATGTCGTCAAGGGCTATGTAGAGGGCGTTCACCCCCTCCCCTCTTGCCGCGTGTCCGCTGACTCCTCTGGCTTGGGCATCTATGACAAGCAGGCCCCTCTCGCTCGTGGCGGCACGCATTCCCGTGGGCTCGCCCACTATCACCCAGTCTATCCGTCCCTTGGGCAGCGCCTCATAGAGCCACTTTGCCCCCTCGGGGCCGGATCGCTCTTCCTCGCGTGTAAGGCAGAGCAGCAGATTGAAGGGCAGTTCCGCTTCATAGAAGTGGCTGAAAGCCGCAATCATCGCCACCACGCTCGCTCCGTCATCATTCGAGCCGAGGCCATATATGACATCGGACTCTGCGCCGGGTTCGTAGGGGTCACGGGTATATCCTCCGCAGGGAGGCACAGTGTCAATGTGGGCATCGAGGGCAAGAGTAGGTTTTGAGGGGTCAAATCCTTTGTTGCAGGCCACTATGTTTCCATTGAGCACTTCGTATGCAATGCCCCACTC
>JABUTN010000014.1:68166-70203 GCA_021443665.1 Bacteroidales bacterium
ACGGCACACGGCGCTTTCCTCGAAGGAAGGCGAGGGTATGCGGACCATCTGTCTGAGCAATTCTATGTAGCGGTTGTTGTCCATCATAGGGAAAATGTGGTGCCGGCGGACTCGACCAATATGTCTTCGGAGTGTTTTATCACCACCGAGCAGGCACCGTTTTCGAGGGCGGCGAAGGCATTGTCAATCTTGGGTATCATCCCCGCTGCCACCACTCCCGAAGCCTTCAGGGCTGCATAGGACGCTTTGTCTATATGGGGAATCACACTGCCGGGGTCGTTCACATCCGAGAGAACGCCCTTTTTCTCAAAGCAGTACACAAGCCTGCCGCCAAGGGCGGCGGCCACGCTTGAGGAGATGGTGTCGGCATTGGTGTTGAGCAGATTGCCCTCCCCGTCGTGGTTGATGGCGCAAAGCACGGGCACTATGCCCTTGTCAAGGAGCAGGCGCAGGAACTCCGCTTTCACAGATTCGGGGCCCACATCTCCCACATAGCCGTAATCCACCACGGTCTTGCCGTCAGAAAGGGTCTTCGGAGCCCTCCGAGAAGCCTTTATCACTGAGGCGTCGCAGCCGGCAAGGCCGAGGGCGTTGCAGCCGTTGGCCTGAAGCAGGGCGGAAATGTGCTTGTTGCACCAGCCCGCATAGACCATTGTTACCACCTTGAGGCTTTCCTCGTCCGTAACCCTTCGCCCCTCAATCATCAGAGGCTCCATCCCCAGGGCCTTTTGGATCTGGGAGGCCATCACCCCGCCGCCGTGCACGAGCAGTTTCGCTCCCGGCATTGCGGCAAAGTCCCTGCAGAATCTGCCGAGCAACACGGGATTGTCCACCACATTGCCTCCTATTTTGACGATGGAAATCATAGGGATTTCAGGATTTCCCTGATTACTGTCTGGGCGGAAACGACACGGTTGGCGGCCTCGGGTATCACAAGGGAACGGGGGCTTTCTATCACCTCGTCGCTCACAATCATATTGCGCCTTACAGGAAGGCAGTGCATGAAGCAGGCGTTGTCCGTCCAGGCCATGTGTTCGCTGTCCACCATCCAGGACATATCCTTGGAGAGGATTTTGCCGTAGTCGGCGGGATTCGTCACACCGGGGCAACTCCAGTTCTTGGCATAGATGAAATCGGCTCCTTCAAAGGCCTTGCGTTGGTCGTACTCCACGCGGGCATCACCCACGAACAGGGGGTCAAGTTCGTATCCTTCGGGATGGGTGACCACGAAATCGACATCGGCCACCCTCATCCATTCGGCGAAACTGTTCGGCACAGCCTGGGGCAGGGCCTTGGGATGGGGTGCCCAGGTCAGCACCACTTTCGGACGGGCCTTGGTTTTATGCTCCTCTATGGTAATCAAGTCGGCAAAGGCCTGCAGGGGATGGACCGTGGCCGTCTCCATTGCAAACACGGGCTTGCCGCTGTATTTCACGAATTGGTTGAAAATGGTCTCGGCATAGTCGTAATCGCGGTCTGTCAGGCCGGCGAAGGAACGCACGCCTATGATGTCGCAGAAACTGCCCATCACGGGAACGGCCTCAAGCAGGTGTTCGCTCTTGTCGCCGTCCATCACCACGCCGCGCTCGGTCTCAAGTTTCCACGCGCCCTGGTTCACATCCAGCACGATGACGTTCATACCGAGATTCAGGGCGGCCTTCTGGGTGCTCAGCCTGGTGCGGAGGCTGTTGTTGAAGAAGACCATCAGCAGGGTTTTGTTCCTGCCGAGTTCCTGGTCGGCGAAAGGGTTATCCTTGATGTACTTTGCAGCTGCGAGAGCCTCGTCTATGCTTCCGAGCTGATTGGCTGAAGTGAAATATCTCATAGTTGTCCCGTAAGTTCTTTCCAAGCGTTTACAAATCGGGCTGCAGTCTGCTCCGAAATGGTGAGGGAGGGTAGCAGGCGGATGACCTTGGCCCCGGCCGCACCCGTGAAGAAGTGCTTCTCGAAGAGCAGCCTGTCACGCAGGGTCTCGTAGCCCTCATTGAGTTCCAGGCCTATCATCAGGCCGCGGCCGCGATATTCCTTCACGGCGGC
>JABUTN010000014.1:70762-72986 GCA_021443665.1 Bacteroidales bacterium
TCCCTGCCTGTGTGGAAGGACGCGAGTTTCATCGCGTTCTCGTTGGCCTCGGCGCCGCTGTTGCACAAAAAGAGGGAATAGTCCTCGTAGCCGCTGGCCTTTCCGAGACGCCCGGCAAGCTCCCTCTGCAGGGAGTTCTGCACGGCGTTGGAATAGAAGCCGAGGGTGGAAAGCTGGGCTGAAACAGCCTCCACATAATGGGGGTGGCAATGGCCTATGCTGATGACGGCGTGACCGCCGTAGAGGTCCGTATATTCGTTGCCGTCCTTGTCCCACAGAGTGGTGTCAAACCCTTTTACAGGCTCGATGTCCCATAGTTTATATACTTTGAAGAGTTCCATATCCTGTCAGAATGCGGAAGCCTTGAGGCGGAGGCCGGTGTTTTCAGGCAGAGAGAACATCAGGTTCATATTCTGCACGGCCTGGCCGGAGGCTCCCTTGAGTAAATTGTCTATAACCGAAGCGATGACCGCCTTGCCCTCGTGTTTCTCGACTGAGAGCACGCATTTGTTGGTGTTCACCACTTCCTTGAGGTCCACAGCCCTGTCCGACACGAAGGTGAAGGCCGCGTCCCTGTAATATTCTTTGTAAAGTGCGGAGAGTTCCTCTGCGGAAAGAGCGCAGTCCGTGGTCACGGAGGCGAAGATGCCGCGCGCGAAATCACCCCTCATCGGCACGAAATTGACCGGAGGGAGGGACTGCGGCTGCAGCAGGGACAGGTTGCGCCTTATCTCGATCAGATGCTGGTGGGTGAAGACCTTATAGGCGGAGATATTGTTGTTGCGCCAGCTGAAATGGGTTGTGGCACCCGGTTTCACGCCGGCTCCGGTGGAGCCTGTGATTGCCGTCACGTTTATCTCAGAAGAGAGCAGACCCGCCTTTGCCAGGGGCAGAAGGGCAAGTTGTATGGCCGTGGCGAAACAGCCCGGATTGGCAAGTTTGCGGGCTGAACTTATTTTGGACGACTGCCATTCGGGCAGACCATACACATAGCCCTCCGACTCGTCGCGGAAATCCTGGGCAAGGTCTATCACCTTCAAGGCCGCAGGACACTCGTTCTGCCCCCAGAACTCGCGGCTCTTGCCGTGCGCCCCGCACAGGAACAGCACATCCGCCTCATTCAGGTCGTAACTGTCGCAGAACACTGTATCCAGATCTCCTATCAGCCCCTGATGCACGCTGCAGACGGGGTTGCCCGCATTGCTGGTGGAATGCACGAAGGAAATCCGAACCTGGGGGTGGTTCACCAGAAGCCTGATCAACTCGCCGGCCGTATAACCCGCACCGCCTATAATGCCGGCCCGAATCATATCTTTTCGTCCTTATGGTTGCCGTAATAAACGCGCAGGGGTGTGGAAGTGACCTTGATGAAGCCCTTGGCCTCCTCGGAGGTCCAGCCCTTCTGGGTCTCGCCGTACTCACCGAGTTTGCTCTTCACGAGGTCGTTGGGGGAATCCACGCCGACAGTGGAGAAGCAGTGGGGCCTGAGTTCGAGAGTCACGACTCCGGTCACATTGCGCTGGCTGCTCTCGAGCATAGCCTCGATGTCACGCATCACAGGCTCCATATACTGGCTCTCGTGGAGGAACATCCCGTACCAGTTGGCCACCTGGTCCTTCCAGTACTGCTGCCATTTGGAGAGTGTGAACTTCTCCAGGAACTTGTGAGCTCCTATGATCAGCATAGGGGCAGCGGCCTCGAAGCCTACCCTGCCCTTTATGCCTATGATGGTGTCGCCCACGTGCATGTCACGGCCTATGCCGTATGCAGCACCTATCTCTTCAACGGCGCGGATGGCGGCGATTTTGTCACTGTACTGCTTTCCGTTGACGGAGAGCAGTTCGCCATTCTCGAAGCCGAGGGCGAGGATTTCGCTGCCGGTCCGGCTAATCTGTTTGAGATATGCGCTTTCGGGCAGACCCTGCGTGGAGTCGAGAATCTCGCCGCCGCAGATGGATGTGCCCCAGATGCCGACATTGTAGGAATATTTGAGTTTGGTAAAATCCGCCTTGAAGCCGTGGGCGTTAAGGTAGTCCACCTCGTCCTTGCGGCTGAGGTTGCCGTCACGGGTAAGTGTGATGATTTCCATATCGGGACACATCACCAGGAAGGTCATATCGAAACGCACCTGGTCATTGCCCGCCCCGGTGGAACCGTGGGCAATGGCGTCAGCGCCTATCTCCTTGGCATAACGGGCGATGGCCATACCCTGGAATATGCGCTC
>JABUTN010000014.1:73010-91855 GCA_021443665.1 Bacteroidales bacterium
CTGAGGACATTGCCGTAAATCATATACTTGAGACTCTTGGCGTAGTATTCGGCCGTCACGTCAAGGGTGACATACTTTGTCGCGCCAAGCCTATAGGCGTTTTCCTCATTGGTCTTGAGCTGCTCCGCGCTGAATCCTCCCGTATCGGCACAGGCCGCGTGGACTTCATAACCCTTTTCCTTTGCAAGATACATCACCGTGTAAGATGTATCCAGGCCGCCGCTATAGGCGACCACAACTTTCTTCTTGCTCATATCATTGATTGTTTTCTTTTGTGCTAATATGGTGGATTTCAAGATGTTCCTTGGGGTCATAGAGCAGGCCCGTGCAGATGCACATCTTGTAGTCGTGACTTTCGAGTATGTCGAAATGGCGGCAGCCCTGACAGCCTTTCCAGAACTCGGGATCGTCCGTCAGTTCGGTGAAGGGCACGGGACGGAAGCCGAACTCATAGTTCATCTTCATCACGGCAGCACCCGTGGTGATGGAAAAAATCTTGGCATCGGGGAAGAGTCTGCGCGAGAGCAGGAAGGTCTGTTCCTTTATCCTTTTGGCAAGCCCCAAGCCGCGGAACTTGTGGGCCACTATAAGTCCGGAATTCGCCACGAAACTCTTGCCTCCCCAAGACTCTATGTAGGAGAAGCCCGCAAAACTGCCGTCTTCAGCCACGGCTATGACGGCCTTGCCCGCATAGATTTTCTCGCAGATATATTCGGGCGTGCGCTTTGCGATGCCTGTCTTGCGCTCGAGTGAGGACACGTACATCTCCTCGCATATTTCCTCGGCATATTTAGTGTGGCACTCCTGCGCCACCATTACATTTATTTCCATAATCCGTATATCCCGGCAAATTTAGTCATTAAAACTTTATATGGCACAAAAAAAGAGAGGGGATACTCAAAGTCCCCTCTCTTTTTCAAAAAACAACTTCTTAATCACGATGGCGGGGACCACGGTCGCCACGGCGCTCTCCTTCACGGCGAGGGCCTCTGTCGCCACGGCGCTCACCTTCACGGCGGGGACCGCGGTCACCACGGGGTGCGCGGCGCTCAGGCTCAACCCAACCTTCGGGAGCTTCCATAAGGGCACGACGGCTCAGACGCATCTTGCCGTTCTTGGCATCGTACTCGAGCAACTTGACATCAAGCTCGTCGCCCACTTTGAGCACATCCTCCACATTCTCGACCCTCTTGTAGTCAAGCTCGGACACGTGGAGCAGACCTTCCTTGCCGGGAAGAATCTCCACGAAAGCGCCGAACTCCTGGATGGAGGTCACGCGGCCGTGGTAGGTCTCGCCTGCCTCAGGCACTGCGGTGATGGCGTTGATGCGTGCAAGAGCAGCATCCATAGACTCCTTGTCCATACCGAATATGTCGATGATACCCTTGTCGGCCACTTCGGTGATGGTGATGGTGCAGCCGGTCTCCTTCTGGATACCCTGGATGGTCTCTCCACCCTTGCCGATAACGGCACCGATGAACTCGTTGGGAATGGTGATCTGGATGATGCGGGGCACGTTGGGACGATAGTCCTCACGGGGCTTGTCGATGGTCTTGAGCATCTCGCCGAGGATGTGGGCACGGCCTTCCTTGGCCTGCTGCAGGGCAGCTGCAAGCACTTCGTAGGGCAGACCATCCACCTTGATGTCCATCTGGGTGGCGGTGATGCCGTCGGGGGTACCCGTTACCTTGAAGTCCATATCTCCGAGGTGGTCCTCATCGCCGAGGATATCGCTCAGGATGGCAAATTTGCCGGTTTTCTCGTCGGAAATCAGACCCATTGCGATGCCACTGACGGGTTTCTTGAGTTTCACGCCGGAATCCATCAGTGCAAGGCAGCCACCGCATACCGATGCCATTGATGAAGAACCGTTGGACTCGAGGATGTCTGAAACCACGCGCACGGCGTAGGGGTTCTCCTCTCCTATGGGAACCATAGGTTTGAGGGCCCTCCAGGCAAGGTTGCCGTGACCGATTTCACGACGGCCGACGCCTCTCTGGGGCTTGGCCTCGCCTGTTGCGTAAGGAGGGAAATTATAGTGGAGCACGAACTGCTGGGTCTCCTGTACGAGCACCTCGTCGAGCTCTTTCATATCAAGTTTGGTACCGAGGGTTACGGTAGCGAGAGACTGGGTCTCTCCACGGGTGAAGATTGCGCTGCCGTGGGCACCGGGCAGATAGCCGACTTCGCACCAGATGGGGCGAATCTGGGTGGTGCCGCGGCCGTCGAGACGCTGGCCCTCGTCAATAATCATACGGCGCATAGCCTCTTTCTCAACTGCCGAGTAGTAGCGGTTGATCATCATTGTCTTGGCGTCACGCTCCTCCTCGGGGATGGTCTCGATGAAGGCCTCTTTGATTGCGGAGAAGGCATCCTCGCGCTCGTGCTTGGGAAGACGGCTCTTTGCTGCTGCATAGCACTTGTCGTAGCAGAACTCGCGGAGGGCCTTGCGCAGGTCCTCGTCATTCTCCTCGTGGCAATATGTGCGTTTCACGTCCTTGCCAAGTTCCTTGGCCATCTCAAGCTGTACGGCGCACTGCTTCTTGATTTCGGCATGGGCGAATTTGATGGCCTCGAGCATATCGGCCTCGCTGACCTCGTTGAGTTCGCCCTCAACCATCATAATGTTCTCCATAGTGGCGGCGACCATCATATCGATGTCGGCGTTCTTGAGCTCCTCGAAAGTGGGGTTAACACAGAACTGACCGTTTATGCGGGCAACGCGGACCTCGGAGATGGGACCGTTCCAGGGAATGTCGCTGACTGCGAGGGCTGCTGAAGCGGCAAGGCCTGCATAGCAGTCGGGCTGTGTCTCCTTGTCGGCTGAAATCAGCACGACATTTACGAACACCTCAGCGTGAAAATCATCGGGGAAAAGGGGACGGAGTGCGCGGTCAACCAGGCGGGCTACAAGAATCTCCGAGTCGGAGGCGCGGCCTTCCCTCTTAAGGAAACCACCGGGATACCTGCCGGCGGCGTAATACTTCTCTTTGTACTCAACTGAAAGGGGCATGAAGTCCACATCGTCCTTCGCGTCCTTTGCGGCACATACGGTGGCGAGCAGCATTGTGTCGCCCACCTTTACAACAACCGAACCGTCTGCCTGCTTGGCAAGTTTGCCGGTCTCGATTTCAATCAATTTTCCGTCACCCAGTGTGACGGTCTTCTTTACTATATTCATAACTTCTAAAAATGGTGTCGCTTGTAAAAAAAGGGCTGCTTTGACCACAGCCCCTTTTTGTTATTTCCTAAGACCCAAGGCCTTGACGATGTCCCTGTATCTCTCGATGTCTTTAGCTTTCAGATAATCCAAAAGCTGACGTCTTTTACCGACCAAGCGAAGAAGGGCACGCTGTGTGAAGTGGTCTTTCTTGTTTGCCTTCAGGTGCTCGGTAAGGTGAGCGATACGGTAGGAAAATAGAGCAATCTGACTCTCAGGTGAGCCGGTGTCCGTATTAGACTTCCCGTATTTGCTGAAAATCTCCTGCTTTTTGTCTGCTGCAAGATATTCTGCCATGACTTTAAGTAGTTGATTAAAGGTTTTGTCCCAAAATTGGGACTGCAAAAATAGTCATATTTCGCTAATATCCAAAACTTTTGTCAAAATACAAGGCGGCTTATGGAGTAAAGCACAATCCCGACCGTAACTGATACGTTGAGGGAGTGTTTCGTGCCCCACTGGGGGATTTCCACGCAGAGGTCGCACATATCGACAGCCTGCTGCCCCACGCCCTTCACCTCGTTTCCGAACACCAGCGCCACCTTTTCCCCGGATTCCAGCACCCGTGTGGCAAAATCCTTGAGAGGAAGCGAGTTTTCAGCCTGCTCGATGGCAACGAGGGTATAACCTTCAGCACGAAGGGCCTTGAGAGCTTCAAGCGTGTCGTCATAGTGTTCCCACTCCACGGAGAACTCGGCACCGAGGGCGGATTTGTGAATCTCCGGTGAGGGAGGCGTAGCGCTGATGCCGCAGAGCAGCAGCTTGCTGACACGGAAGGCGTCGCTCGTGCGGAAGGCGGAACCTATATTGTGCTGGGAGCGTACATTGTCAAGCACAACGGCGACCGCCTCCTTTTCAATACCCCTGTATTGCTCAAGGTCCGGACGGCCGAGTTCGCTGTTGAGAAGTTTGCGGTACATCATTTCCCTTTCAGAATTTGTAGCATACGAACACTCCTCCCTTGAAGGGCATCCACTGCGCGCTGTTGTTCATACGCACCCTTGAGATTGAACTGTCATAATAGTCGGAGACCTTGTCCGTCCCTCCGGAAGGCTTGGAGCGTTCGGTCACGATATTGTCTTCATTGGGGGAATAACCTTCATAATAGGCCTGTGTCCAGCCTCCTCCCAGGCTTATCTCTATGCCCCAGTGTTCACCTATATTGAAGGTGTAGCCCAAGGTGATGCCAAGTAGGATAACCTGTCCTACCTGGACGGTTTCCTTGGGGTACTCGCCCACGAGGGCGCTTCCGACCTTGAAGGGATTGACATTCTTGTTCATACGGAACACTCCGTAACCTACCGTCACACCGGCGGAGAAGCCCTTGAAGGCCTCCTTGATGTAGTAGCGGCCGTCAAGATAGCCTATGCCCAAGGAGAGGGGATAGTCGGTCCACAGGAATTTGTGAGGGGCGAAGATTCCGTAGAACTCCAGTTGTCCCGTAAAATGCTTGCTGATGCGCACTTCCACCACGGGATTGATTACTGTCAGGGCCACCAGGCCGTTGAGTTTAACATTGACTCTCGAGGGCACGCCCTTGAAGGGGTCACTTTTGACCGTTTCGGCTGCCGGGGCGGCAAGCGTATCCTGCACGGACAAGCCCGTCTCCTCGGCTCGGGCGCAGAGGGACAGCAGAGACAAGAATATGACTGTCAGGTACTTTTTCATCACTCCCATCTCCCGTTGCCCTTATACAGGTAATCCTTCGTCCTCGCGTCAAAGATTCTCATCAGCAAGCCGTTCCAGGTGCCGCTGATTGAACTGCCGTCGCTGAGGAGCAAATTGAAAGTCAGCTTATGGTAATAGGACTCGCGCTCAACATTGACTGTGCCGCTTGCGCCGTAAGACAGAATCTTTTCCTCAGAGGATGAGAGCATTCCGACCGACAGTCTGAGCTCCCCCACGGCTGGTGTTCCCTCCACCACACGATATTCTCCGGCGGTAAGGGTTTCCGCCTCGTCGTGGGCGAAGTCACAGCGTATGGTCATCCCCTTTCCGTAAAGTCCCTCGTGATTCACGGACATCGTTATGCCCTGCTCGAAGGCTATTATGTCCGTCCCCTTGCTGTGGGGATGGAAATAGCCTCCCTGAGCTATCTGCAGTTCCTTCCCCCCGACAAAGCATTTGCTCGGGACGGAAACCGGACTGCAGGAGCCCAGAACGAGGGCGAGAAGCCCCGCTGCAAGCAGAATCAGTCTATGGCCGGAGCCTGCTACCATACATTCAGTTCACGGCCGGCCATCAAGGCGTTGGCTTCCTTGCGGACAGCCTCTATCACAGCCTCATTCTCAACATCGCTGAGCACCCTGTCTATCATATCGACTATCACATCCATATCCTTCTCCACCAGACCTCTCGATGTCACGGCGGGGGTGCCCACGCGGATACCGGATGTCTGGAAAGGAGAACGGCTGTCGAAAGGCACCATATTCTTGTTGAGGGTGATGTCGGCACGCACGAGGGTCTTTTCAGCAACCTTGCCGGTAAGCTCGGGGAACTTGGTGCGCAGGTCTATCAGCATAAGATGGTTGTCAGTGCCGTCTGAAACGACCTTGTAGCCGCGAGCCACAAAAGCAGCCGCCATAGCTTTGGCGTTGGCCGCAACCTGCTTCTGGTAGGCCTTGAACTCGGGCTGAAGGGCCTCCCAGAACGCAACGGCCTTGGCTCCGATGCAGTGCTCGAGGGGACCGCCCTGGCAACCGGGGAACACGGCGGAGTTGATCATTGCGGACATCTTCTTGATCTCGCCTTTGGGAGTCTTCACGCCCCAGGGATTGTCGAAGTCCTTGCCGATGAGGATGATACCGCCACGGGGACCGCGAAGAGTCTTGTGAGTGGTCGATGTCACGATATGGGCGTGCTTGACGGGGTTCTCGAGCAGACCGGCGGCTATCAGACCGGCGGGATGCGCCATATCCACCATCAGGATGGCTCCCACCTTGTCGGCTATGGCACGCATACGGGCCCAATCCCACTCGCGGCTGTAGGCGGATGCGCCACCCACAATCAGTTTGGGACGGCACTCAAGGGCGAGGCGCTCCATTTCGTCATAATCCACCAGGCCTGTTTCCTCGTTGAGATGGTAGGCCACTGGCTTGTAGTTGATGCCGGACATATTGACGGGGGAACCGTGGGTAAGGTGGCCGCCGTGGGCAAGGTCAAGTCCCATAAAGACATCACCGGGTTTTAGGCAGGCCACGAAAACCGCCATATTCGCCTGGGCGCCCGAATGGGGCTGTACGTTGGCATACTCGGCTCCGTAAAGTTCGCAGATGCGGTCTATGGCCAGCTGCTCCACCTGGTCCACCACTTCGCAGCCGCCATAATAGCGTGCGTTGGGATAGCCCTCGGCGTATTTGTTGGTCAGGCAGGAGCCCAGAGCCGCAAGCACCTGGTCCGAAACGAAGTTTTCGGAGGCTATCAGTTCGATTCCGTTGAGCTGGCGGGTCCTTTCCGCCTGAATAAGTTCGCTGATTCTAAGGTCTTTTTTCATTGTCTTATATTTTATGATTTATACTATCGTGGAAAATCTTTCAGGGATGCGCACCACTATCTTTGCGATTCCCGTAGAGGGCTTGTTGAGTTGGAAGGGCTGGCGCAGCAGTGTTTGCATGAACCTTCTGTATGCGCAGGCGCGGTCCCAGTCACGGACACGTTTGGTCGAGCAGATGGTGCTGGTGCGGAGCCGCTTTTTGATGTGTCTCTGGGCTCCCAGGGATGAGATGTCCGCACTGATGGCCTTGGCCTTTATGCGCGAGACATCCACACATCCGAAATGGAAAAGGTACAGGTCGGGGGAGATATGGAAGTTGTGTCCCTTCACCCTGTGATAGCCTCCTCCCCAGCGGCAGGGGGCGAAGGTCGCGACCGGTTTTGTATAGCGTGAGAGCAGGAAGCCGCAGCTTCTTTGGCTCAGAAAGGTCTTGGAATCGTCTATCGGCTGTTCAGTTCTGGTGTTTTCCCCCACATCCACACCCAGTCCGCTGACGCTGATGTGGCCGGGATGTTCTCTGTGCCAGCGCAGGAGATAGTCCTTGAGAGAGTCCCCGCAGAGGGGGTCGAGCACCAGGAACTCGTCCACATCTGTTGCAATCACGCAGCGGTAAGTGTTTCTCAGAGCGTTTGCTGTTTCGCTGACCAAAGCGGCGCGGCGCCTGTCCATTTCCACCACCTTGCCGGGCAGCTTGTCACATACAAGGGTATTGCAGCCTTCACAGAAATCGGGAACCCTCTGGTCCTTGCCGTCAAAAAGTATGTACAGGTTCTCACGCCCCAGCTGGGCGGCATAGTATTTCACCCAGCGGCGGAGGAACCAGTCATCGTTCCTTAACATTGTTATGGCAGCGACATCCTTCATAGGCGCATTCATTTGAACAGGGGGAGATTGTACGCCAGCCCCACGCGGACCTGACGGTAGGGATAATCCTTGAAGCCTTCCTGATATCTGAGGAAGGGCTCCCATCTTCCGAAATGCAGGGCGAGGTCTATCTTCAGGCTCATGGGGACATCACCGTTCTTCTGCCAGCCCACATATCCGGAATAAGTGACTCCGAAGGTAAAATGCTCCGCGAGCAGTTTCAGCTGAGCCCCGTACATAACCGCATCATTCTGCTCCCGGGGGCCAGTCTGCCAGCATAGGAATCCTGCATTGAGGGCAATCCTCAAGCCCTTGACTTCCTTGTTTCTGAAGTTTATGGTCTTCGAAAAGGTGCCGTCAAAGAAATAACCGGGGGCATCGTAGTAACGCAGATCAGCGGCGCCGCCCGAAGCGGTCTTGATGGCCGCCCGCAGACCGAAGTTCAGCCAGTGCTTTGACTCGATCAGGGGAGAAAAATATACGGACAGGTTGACATCCCCGAACATGTGTTTTGTGGCCCCGCCCGCCTTGTACCACTCGACCATCGGGTACCAGACCTTGAAATGGGCCCGGGAGGTGAAAAGAGGGACGTCCAGTTCCAGATAGAGGCCGAAGGTGTTGTCCCCGCTTTTGGAACGATAGAAATCACCCGCCACCTTGGCCTTCATATCACCGCAAAGCGCGGCGTCCTCAATGTCGGGGATGGGAAAGGCCAGGGGGCCGTAGTAAAGAGGTGAGGCAGGCACATCCTGCGCCCGGACACGGATTACGGGTCCGGCGAGCAACACAAGCAACAACAGGGATATCCTTGCCAGCCTCGCCATACAGACTTATACGAGTCCGCTGAAACCCATAAAGGCCATTGCGAGAATGCCGGCGGTGATCAGGGCGATGGGAATCCCCTTGAAAGGCTTGGGAACCCCGTTGATTTCCATCTGCTCACGGATACCGGAGAATATTATCATAGCAAGGGCAAAGCCCAGGGCCGAAGACACTGCGAACAGCACTGACTCACCGAGGTTTAGCATCTTGGTCACGGTACCGAAAGTAAACTCCTTGGTGACAACCATAATGGCCACGCCAAGCACGCAGCAGTTAGTGGTAATCAGGGGGAGGAAAATACCCAGGGCCTGATACAGTGAGGGAACGGTCTTTTTGAGTATAATCTCCACCATCTGCACGAGGGCGGCAATCACGAGGATGAAGACCAGGGTCTGCATAAACTCTATGCCCAGGGGAATGAGCACATAGTACTGGAGCAGGTATGTCACCAGGGTGGCGAGAGCCATCACGAAGCAGACTGCACCAGACATTCCCGCAGCGGTGTTCACCTTGTTGGACACCCCGAGGAAGGGGCAGATGCCGAGGAACTGCGAAAGCACTATGTTGTTCACCAGCACAGAACTGATGATGATTTTAAGCAAAAACACGAGATATTCCATATTCTATGCCTCCTATTTCTTCAAGACGATTTTTCTGAAAAGCACCATCAGATAGCCGAGGGCGATAAAGGCGCCGGGGGCCAGCACGAATGCGAGAATGCCGTCAGCATCGGCGGGGATGAACTTCCAGCCGAAGGCCGAGCCGCTGCCGAGGATTTCCCTGACAAGACCGAGGACGGTCAGCGAGCAGGTGAAGCCGAGGCCTATGCCCAGGCCGTCAAGCGCGGAATCCACCACACCGTTCTTGTTGGCGAAAGCCTCCGCACGTCCGAGAACGATGCAGTTGACCACAATCAGGGGAATGAAGAGGCCGAGGGTCGCGTAGAGTGAAGGCACGTATGCCTTCATAAGCATCTCGAGAATTGTCACGAAAGCCGCGATGATGACTATGTATGCGGGGATTCGCACCTTGTCGGGAATAAGGCCGGCAACAGCCGAAATCACCATATTCGAGAGCAGCAGCACGAAGGTCGTGGCAAGTCCCATACCCGCTCCATTGAGGGCGGAAGTAGTGGTGCCGAGTGTGGGGCACATACCCAACACAAGCACGAAAGTGGGGTTATCCTTGATAAGTCCCTTAGTGAAGATTCCAAGTTTGCTCATAGCTTAGCGGGGTATTGATTTGAAAATTTCGTATGCCTTCTGCACGGCCTTCGTGTAGGCGCGGGAAGTGATGGTGGAAGCGGTGATGGCATCCACATCGCCTCCGTCCTTCTTGACCGCAAACCTGAAGGAGGCTGCATCTATGTCCTTCCACTGGCCTATGAACTTGGCATCCGAGGTGATTTTGGCACCAAGGCCGGGGGTCTCAGCCTGGGAAAGGGTGGACGTGCCGAATATGCGGCCGTCCGCGGATATGCCGACCATCAGGGCAATCTTGCCGCCGAAGCCCACAGCGTCACTCTGGATGGCATAGCCGATCAGGGAGCCGTCCTTCTGCGCAGGATAGACCACGCAGTCCTCTCCGTTGAAGGAGAAACTGATGGACTCGTTCAGGGGCGAATTGTCGAATTCCGGCAGGACTGCAGCCACAGCCTGCTCTTTCTTGTTCTGTTCGGCCTGCGCTATGGCGGAAGCGGTCAGCGTGTGGACACCGGCAAGAAGGCCCGAGCACACGAGGCAGACCACGAACAGGCACAGAACCATATTGGTGAATGTGGATTGTTTAGCCATTGCGTACCTCCTTTCCAAAACGTGTGGGGTGGATATATTTGTTGATGAGGGGGGTGAAGGCGTTCATAATGAGGATTGCGAAAGACACGCCTTCGGGGTAGGAACCCCAGTAACGGATCATCACCGTGATCAGACCTATGCCTATACCGTAGATGATCTGGCCTTTGGCCGCCATAGGCGAGGTCACATAATCCGTGGCCATAAAGATGGAGCCGAGAAGAACGCCGCCGGTGAGGAGGTTGAAGACGGGACCGGTATAGACATCGGGATTGATGAGCCAGAAGATGCCGGTCACCACGGCTATGGTCAGCCAGATGGAAATGGTAATATGGGGACGGATCACCCTGCGGACCAGCAGGTAGATGAAGCCCAGCATCAGGGCCAGACCCGATATTTCACCCACTGAACCGCCGGCCCTCGCAAAGAGTATGTTGGAGTAGGACAGACCGGGATTCTGCGCCAATATATCCTTGACGCTGAGGCCGCTTGCCAGGCCTTCGTTGATGGCTGCAAGGGGGGTGGCGCCGGTCACCGCATCAGTACTGTTGATGAACCAGGATGCGGGGATGCTCCAGTCCGTCATCAGCACGGGGAAGGATATCAGCAGGAACACACGGCCCACAAGGGCGGGATTGAAGATATTGTGTCCCAGACCGCCGAAGGTCAGCTTGGCTACGCCTATTGCCACAATCGAGCCCACGATGGTGAGCCACCAGGGGCTGTTCGGTGGAAGGTTGAGCGCCAGGAGTACACCTGTGACGGCCGCAGAGAGGTCATTGATTGTAGGTTTTACCTTCTGAAGGTATTTCTGGATGAGCCATTCCACTGCAACGCAGGTGACGGCACCCACCAGGACCATTTGTATCGCCTGCAGTCCGTAGAAGAAAACCGACACCAGCATCGCGGGGGACAATGCTATCAGCACATCCGCCATCAGCGAGCGCGTGGAATCCTTGCTGTGGATATGGGGCGAAGGGGATACTATAAGTTTTCTCATATCAATTTATTTTTGGACCGCACGGGCGCGGATTCGTTTGATGACTTCAGCTTTGGCTATGCGGATATTGTCCAGCAGGGGCATATAGGCGGGACAGGAGTACAGGCAGCAGCCACACTCTATGCAGTCCGCTATTTTGAGGGCCTCCATCTCGTCATAGCGTCCCAGACGGGCAAGTTTGTTGAGCAGATATGGCTCCAGACCCATAGGGCAGGCATCGATGCATTTGCCGCAGCGTATGCAGCCTGTCTCTTTCTGTCTGCTTGTCTGCTCCGCTGTCAGCACGAGAAGGGCTGAGGTGCTCTTGACGGTGGGGCCTTCGGGGTTGACGATGGTGCGTCCCATCATAGGGCCTCCGCTGATGAGTTTGAGGGCTCCCACAGGGAGTTCACCGGCGCTGTCGAGCAGGGCCTGGTAGGGCGTGCCCGCACGCAGGAGCCAGTTACCGCGATTCTTCACGCAGTCGCCTGTCACGGTGACCACGCCTTCAAACAGGGGTTTGTTCTTCTGCACGGCCTCATACACCGCGAAACTTGTGCCCACATTCTGCACCACGGCACCCGCATCTATGGGCAGACCCATAGAAGGCACGCGCCTGCCGGTGACGGCATCAATCAGCTGTTTCTCGCCGCCCTGGGGATATTTCTTGCGGAGTTTGACCACTTCCACCCCTTCGTAAGAGGCGGCGGTCTTTGTGAGCAGGGCTATCGCTTCGGGTTTGTTCTCCTCTATGGCTATGTAGCCGCGCTTTACGCCGAGGGCCTTCATCATTATGGTCGCGCCTATCACGATCTCCTCAGGATGCTCGATGAGCAGACGGTAGTCGCTGGTCAGATAGGGCTCGCACTCGGCTCCGTTGATGATCAGACACTCCGCCTTCTTGCCTGGAGGAGGGCTCAACTTCACGTGTGTGGGGAAAGACGCGCCTCCGAGACCCACAACGCCCATAGCCGAGATTTTGGCGATTATCTCCTTGGGCTCAAGTGCGCACTCGCGCACAATGTCGGGGCTGCGGTCAATCGAAGGGTCCCACTCGTCACCCTCCACATCGATGGTGATGGTGGGTATCGCACGGCCCGTGAAGTCCTTGACGGGACCTATTGCGGACACCGTACCGCTCACGGAGGAGTGGATGGGAGAGGAAACGAAGCCTCCTGCCTGAGCTATCAGCTGGCCGACGAGGACCTTGTCGCCTACAGCCACCACAGCCTGGGCGGGGGCCCCGATGTGCTGGCTCAGGGGCAGATAGGCCTTGCTCTGGATGGGGAACTGCTCAATGGGGCAGTCCGATGCTATCTTTTTGTCGTGGGGATGGACTCCACCTATTTTAAATGTACGCATATTCTACTCCTCCTTCTTTAATGTCTCCGTCGCGGGGGCAGCGGGTGCTGCAGGTGCAGCAGGGCTTGCGGGAGCAGCCGCCGGCTTGGGCGGACGGGGCGGGAAATTGACTTCGTGAATGGCTCCCGTGGGACACTCAGCGGCGCATTTGCGGCAGAGACGGCACTTGGCGGGGTCAATGTAGGCCAGATTGTCCGTCACGCTGATGGCCTCAAAGTTGCAGACCTTCTCGCACTTCTTGCAGCCTATGCAGGCATTGGTGCAGGCCTTGCGAGCGACTCCACCCTTATCTTTGTTGCGGCAGGCGACGAAGAGGCGTCGGTCCTTGGGGCCCTTAGGGCGCAACTCAATCACCTGTTTGGGGCAGGCGCTCACACAGGAACCGCAGGCCGTGCAAGTGTCGGGGTTGACCTCCGGGAGACCGGTAGTCCTGTTGATTTTGATGCTGTCAAAGGGGCAGGCAGCCTCGCAGTCTCCCAGGCCGAGGCAGCCGAAGGCGCAGTCGGTGTCCCCGTTGTAAAGGGATGCCGAAACACGGCAGGATGAGGAGCCGTCGTAGATACTTGTGCGCGGGCGGACATCGCAGTTGCCGTTGCAACGCACCACAGCGATTGAGGGAGCCTTTTCCTCCACCTGAAGACCGAGCTTCTCGCCCACGATTTTCATTACTGCATTACCTCCCACCGGACAGAACTTGCCCTCGAGCGAACCGGCCTTCACACAGGCCGTGGCGAAATCACGGCAGCCGGCAAAACCGCAGCCACCGCAGTTGGCGCCGGGCATTGTGGCCTCGATGATATCGATCCTGGGATCCTCCTCCACCTTGAACTTCTTGGCCACAAGATAGAGAACCATCGCCAGGATGATGCCAAGGACACTCATTGTCACGATAGTGATCAAAATGATGTTACTCATAATTTATGGACTGAAAATACAAATTGTCTGTTTATCCTCTTTGAGAAGACCGCCATCAGCGCCGCATAGAGGGCAAGCCCCCCGAGGGCGATCAGGCCGACGGCCAGCTCAGAAAGTAAGTTGTGCAAAGATAGCAATAAGATTAGTAAAATAGCCAAAGGAATCAAATATGCTATCATAAGCGCACGAGTAGCGAGCGAAGACCGCATACCGAGAGCCACCTTCTCCCCCACCTTGAAGTCATTTCCCCTGCAGGGCACCTTCAACTGCCTGAAAGACGATTCCCCGGAGCCGCACAGCCCCTTGGCGTGACAGGCGTCACAGGCCGAAGACCTTTGCATCCCGACCACCACATAACCGGGTGCGGTTTCCATGACTGTGGCCTCGTGGGCTATATACGGATTTCTGCTCATTTCTTCTTTATAAGGCTTGTCAAGGGATGACGGGTGTTGTCCCAGGAAGTGAGTCTCCCGAGCACACGCCCCACTATGACAGGGGATTCGAAATATACTGGAATGCGGCAGGCATCGTCGCTGACCCATATCATCAGTTCGTGCTTGCCGTCAAAGACCTCGCCCGCCACCACCTTGGCGGCGAACTTGAGGGTCTTGAATGTGCCGAGTCCGGGCACTGATTTCTCTTCGGGACCTATGTAGCGGAAATAGATGTTGAACTTCTCGTTGTCTATCGCAAAGGACACGGGATTGTTTCTGCCTTCCTTCAAGGCGTCGAAATCCATATTCCTGGCATAATAGAACAAAGTCAGTATATCAAAAGTGCACTGCGTGTCCACAAGCACCGTGTCCTTGTTTTTCCTGTTGGGCCAGGCCACCTTGGCCTCTATTTGGGACCTGTCCGGCGACCAGGTCAGGTCATTCGTGACCTCATATTTGCCCTCGTGGACGTCGCGGGCGAACCACACGGGCTTTATGTCCCCGGTGCGGAACCTGGATTCATAACGGTCACGCACCTTGAAGAAGGAGTCGAAGAAGGGGGCTGTCTCCCCATAGGCGACGGCGTGGAAGGTTTTACTGCCATTGACCGTATCGCCCTCGGAAAGATCCACTTTCGCATAACCCACCTCCGACCTTATTCCCAGCAGCTGGTAGTTGATGGAATAGTCAAGATGTTCGCCGGCACCAAAGGCGTGTGAGGCCTCATCCTTATACAATATGGGCAAACAGTCCTGCGCAGCCGCGCCGCTGAATGCCCATAGTACAAATATAAGACAGAGGCTATAACTGTGCCGGCTCATCAAAATCGCTTGAGTTCAATGCCGAATCAAAATACTGATCCTGACCCTGTGCCTCGTACTGTGTGTCGTTGAAATCCACGAATCTGGTCTGCGAACTGAGGAAGCGCATCTTCACGTCGCATACCTTGCCGTTGCGGTGCTTGGCAATGATTATCTCCGCCAGGCCGAGGTCTGCGGGATTCTCCGTGGCGCCGTAGTATTCGGGGCGGTGGATGAAGATGACTATGTCGGCATCCTGCTCTATGGCTCCCGATTCGCGGAGGTCGCTCAGCTGAGGACGCTTGTTTCCTCCCCTGACCTCCACAGCGCGGCTCAACTGCGAGAGCGCGATGATGGGGATATTGAGTTCCTTGGCTATGGACTTGAGGCCTCGGGATATATGTGCAACTTCCTGCTCACGCATACCCCTGAGCTCCACGGGACCTGTCATCAGCTGCAGGTAGTCTATGATTATGAGCTTGACTCCCTGGCTCCGCACCAGTTTCCTGGCCTTGGAACGGAACTCGTAAAGGCTCAACGCCGGCGTGTCGTCGATATAGAGCGGAGAAGAGGCGAGATTCTTGACCCTTTCGTTCAGCTGTATGATTTCCGCATCACTGAGGGCCCTGCCACCACCGCGTATCTTTTCATTGGAAATGCCGGTCTCGGATACGATCAGTCGCTTTGCAAGCTGCTGTGAGGACATCTCAAGCGAGAAGAAAGCCACGGGAGTGTGGTGTTCCACGGCCATATTGCGTGCCATCGTAAGCACAAAGGCCGTTTTTCCCATAGCGGGTCGCGCCGCCACAATCACCAGATCCGACGCTTGCCAGCCGAGGGTCACCTCATCGAGGCCGACAAAACCCGAAGCCACTCCGCTCAGGCCGTCGCTGCGCTCCCTGTTGGACTCTATCTGGGCGATCGTGTCCTTGAGCACGTCCTGGATGGACATCGTCTCGCGCTTCATATTGCGCTCGGCAAGGGTAAAAATCCTCTGCTGGGCGTTGTCGAGCAGGTCATCCACCTTTATGCCGCCGTCAAAGCACTCCTTCTGGACCAGTGAGGATATGCTGATGAGCTCCCTCTGGATATACTTTTCCACAAGGAGCTTGATATGGTAGTCGATATGGGTGGCCGCACCGATCTTGGTGGTGAGTTTGGACAGGGCGTATGCCCCGCCAATCTCTTCCAAACCGCCTTCCTGAGACTTCAGGCGCTCGGTGACCGTGAAGACATCGACAGGATTGTGTTCCCTGGCAAGGGATGTTATGGCTTTGAAGATGCGGCGGTGTGAGTCCTTGTAGAAGCACTCCTCGGAAAGGGAGTCGAGAGCGTCGGCGACAATGCCCGGTTCGAGCATCATCGCGCCGAGAACGGCCTCTTCGACATCAAGCGCCTGAGGGGGGACCAGGCCCATTTCCCTGCCTGCCCCTTCAATGCGCTCCTTGCGAAGGCTCCGTTCCTTGTCCGCCTTTCTCTGCTGGAGTGTCTTTTCGGCCATTATCCTGCCTCCTACTGCTCTTCCTGCTCGAATACGTTGCTCACGAGAATACGTCCGCAGTATTCGCAGACGATGATTTTCTTGCTCTGATTGATGTCAATCTGGCGCTGGGGGGGAATCTTGTGGAAGCAGCCGCCGCAGGCATCCCTTTTGACGGTAACGACAGCCAGTCCGTTATGGGCGTTCGAGCGGACCTTCTCATAGGCTGCAAGAACACGTGAGTCAAGCACTTTCTCATATTGTGCCCTCTGGGCGAGAAGCTGCTCCTCTTCACGGGCAGTGTCCTCTGTAATCGACACAAGTTCCTTCTGTTTGTTGTCAAGGTCTATCTGGCGGCCCTCGAGGGTCTCACGGGCCTGGGCGATGCCGGCATTTTTCTGCTCGACGGCTTTCAGTCCCTCGTTGATCCTCTTCTCGGCAAGAGTCTTCTCAAGTCCCTGGAACTCGATTTCCTTTGAGAGAGAATCATACTCGCGGTTGTTCTTGGCCTGCTCGCGCTGGCTCTCATAGCGGGCGATGTTGTCGTCTGCGCCGGCAACCTCGAGACGGCGGGCGGCGATGAATTTTTCTGTCTCGGCCACCTCTGCCTCAAGTTTGGCTATGCGGGCCTTCAGGGCATCTATCTCGTCTCCGAGGTCCTTGACTTCCTCAGGAAGCGCACCGCGAAGGAGGCGGATCTGGTCTATCTTGCAGTCTGTGCTCTGGATCAAGTAGAGGCTGCGAAGTTTCTCCTCCATCGAAACGGCGTCAGCGTCGTTCATCTTTGTCATCAGGGACACAAAGGTTTCCTGCTGGTCAATGGGGGCCTCTACATTCTGTTTTTTTGTTGTTGCCATAATATTTTACCGGTAAATTTCACTTTTCTTGAAAAGAGTGCAAAAGTAATCAATTTTTCTCAATTCCGGCCTTAATATCCATAAGTTGGTTCTTAATGGCCGTCAGACGCTCTATAATCTCCACCCTGTTGTTTGCGCCCTCAGGATTCTGCTTCATTCGGGCTTTTGCGCCCTCGATGGTCAGACCCTGGGTTTTGATGAGGTAGTGGATGGTCTTCATATTCTCGACATCAGCCGGTGTGAAAAGGCGGTTGCCTTTCTTGTTGCGGGCGGGCTTGATGATATCAGAAAACTGTTCTGACCAGAATCTGATGGCGGAAGTGTTCTCGCCCAGGCTTTGGGCCACTTCCCCGATAGTGTAGTAGAGTTTAGTCACTTCCATATTGAGTAAATGCTGATTAGTCAAGTGATTGTCCGTTAGAAATGCTGATGGCCACCATATTCGCGTGGTCCTGGTGGGAGAGTTGGGCGAAGAAATAATTCAAGGGGTCCATAGGCTCGCCCCTGAGAAGAACCTCGTAGTGAAGGTGGGGTCCGAAGGATGTCCCCGTGTTGCCTATACGCGCAATCAACTGCCCTCTGGACACTTTCTGTCCCGTGCGCACCATTATCTCACCCAGATAGGCATAACGGGTGACATAGCCGTTGCCGTGGTCAAGGGTGACCACATTGCCGTCAAGTTTGGTGTTGTGCACCACGGAGGCAACCACCCCTTCCGCCGTGGCAAGCACTCCGGTGCCGGCCGGCATCACCAGGTCTATCCCGTTGTGGCGCATAAGCGTACGGTTGAAGGGATGTATCTTCATGCCATAGGAGGCACCCACATTGTCAACGCTAAAGTTCCTGATGGGCAGGATGGAAGGGACAGACTGCGGATTGCTGATGGAATCCATCGAGGAAAGCAGGGTCTTCATCGCAGTGCGGCAGTTCTCCTCGAGTGTCTTCATATTGTCAAGTCTGGCGGCCGCCATCGATATGGTTTCCGTGCCGTAAGTGGTGTCCGACAGGTGACTGGCGGAATAATTCCGGGGAGGCGGAGACTTGAAGATGTGGTTGTATATCTCCGCATCCCTTCCCTCAAGGTCCACGACCACCTGTTCTAATAGCTGGGTCTGCTGACGGAGATTCTCGTACTCCTGCTGAATCAGACGTGTCTCCACTTTCATGTGGCTCTCACGAGGCGTACGTATGCACAAAGCAAGAATAAGGTACAGCAGGACTGCAGCACCTATGGAAGCGAGGAAGTAGGCAAGAATTTTGGACAACAACTTTTTCCAGGAAAATTCCTCTTCTACATATTCGAGCTTTTCTTTATCGTATCTGTAACGACCCATAGCCCGCCCCTTATTTCGTTAGACTTGGTATAGGTTTTACGATGGACGCGTAATCCTTGGGGTCTATGTCTTCCTTATAATAATTTGTGGGATTCACGGGAGTGCCGCGGTAAAGGACCTCATAATGGAGATGGGGGCCGACCGAGCGTCCGGTGTTGCCGAGGGTGCCGACCTGGTCTCCACGGGTAAGCCTCTGGCCCGGGGCCACTGTGGTCGTGCGGAGATGGGCGTATCTGGTCTTATATCCGAAACCGTGGTTGACGACCACCTGATTGCCATAGCCGGAGCGGCTGTGTTCCACAGTTTCCACTACGCCGTCGGCGCTGCTGTATATAGGTTCGCCCATATTTCCGGCAAGATCAATGCCGGTGTGGGCTCTGACAAGAGACTTTATGATGGGGTCGTAGCGTGAGCCGAAATGTGATGCGAAACGGACGTTGCGCAAATCCACGGGAGGGATTGTGGGAATGCTCCTGACCATATCCCCGCTGTGCC
>JABUTN010000014.1:91882-93818 GCA_021443665.1 Bacteroidales bacterium
TTGAAAGTATGGAACTCTTCTTGAGAAGTATGTTTGCCTGCTTCAGGGCGCGGGTGGTGCTGCCGGAAAAATCCATACCTTCCATATAGGCGAACCTGTCGATTCCTCCAAAACCCGCCTCACGCACGGAAGCCGGTATTTCATCCATACCTAGAATCGCCCTATAGACGGTATTGTCGCGGTTTTCAAGAGCGCTCACCTGGTCATTCAGTATGTCAAGGCGCTTCTGGAGCATATCAAGCCTTGACTTCCACTCTTCGTAGTTCTTCTCTATCATCGCGTACTTGGGAGTCCTGAATCCCAGCACTTCGGTATAGATGTAAAAGTAAAGTGCAAAAGTGCCCAGAAGGGAGAGCAGCATCAGTGCCCTGCGGGCATAAATGAAGGCACGCGACTCCGCAACCTCTTTATACTCAAGGGTCTTGGAATCGAATTCATAACTTGAATGTTTCCTTCCGAACATTTTTTACACTCAAAAAACAGACAAAGATATAAAAAAATCCTAACAATGGACACCGCGAAGGAAGTCTTCCACACCCATCCGCTTCTTTCCCGCAGCCTGAATCGAGTCTATCTCGATGACTCCCTTTCCGCAGGCTATCCTCAGATAGGTCTTGCCGTCGGTCAGGACTTCCCCGGGCTGATGAGTTGTTTCATCCTTGGCCGGAGACACATATTCGTGGGCAAGATAAATCTTGGCATCAAAGTCCTTTCCTCCAAGGGAGAAAAAGCCGTGGGCGGCCGGATAGGGGCTCAGGCCCCTGATAAGGCGGCAAAGGCGCTCCGCGCTCCAGTTCCAGTCGAGAGTGCAGAGTTCCCTGCTGAGCTTGGGAGCAGCCCATTTCTCCGAAGAGCCTCCCAGACGCAGCTGGGGACGGGGGCGCGCGTTGTTCGTGCGCAGAAGTTCGACCGTGCGGATGACCATCTGTCCGCTGCTCTCCATCATCCTGTCGTGCAGTTCGCCAACCGTTTCTCCGGGGGCTATGGGCATCTTCTCCTGCAGGAGAATGGCGCCCGTATCTATCTTTTCGTCAATCAGGAAGGTGGTCATGCCGCTGACTTTTTCACCGTTGATGATGGCCCAGTTGATAGGAGCCGCCCCCCGGTATTTGGGAAGCAGGGAAGCGTGCAGATTGAAGGTGCCAAGGCGCGGCAACGCCCACACAACCCTCGGCAGCATCCTGAATGCCACCACCACAAAGAGGTCCGCCCCTATTTCGTGCAGTTCGCCCAGGAATGAGGGCGACTTGAGCGATTCGGGCTGCAGCACCTTGATCCCCACGGACTCGGCATACACCTTGACGGCTGAAGAGCACATCTTGCAGCCCCTGCCGGCAGGCTTGTCCGGCACCGTCACCACCGCGGCCACATTGTAGCCCCCTTCCACAAGAGCCTTGAGCGGAGCCACGGCAAACTCCGGGGTTCCCATATAGACAATCTTGAGTTCGCTCTTTTCAAGGGCCACGCCCTTCTTTCCGAAGAATTTCTGAAAAAACTGTTTCACACTGTTCATAATATTTTTGAAACTGAACGCCCCCGTGTCCTTGGTGGCCTGCCATGTCAGGAATACGCCTATCGGCAGGAGCACAAAGGTGGAGATGAAGGCTCCGATAAACGGGGAGGTCACGCCGTCACGGGCAAGTTTCTTTCCGCTGATATCCACCACCCAGTACAAAACGAAGAAGATGGCGGAAACGATGACTGGGGTGCCGAGACCGCCCTTGCGGATGATGGCCCCGAGCGGCGCACCTATGAAGAAGAATATGAAGCAGGCAAGGGACAGTGTAAACTTCCTGAGGGCCTCCACATTGATGCGCCTGAGGAAGAACAGATGCTGGTCACTCTCCCGCGAATAATTGTCAAGGGTGGAGATTGCGCTGCTTATCTGCTTCACGGCCTCATCCACAGCCCTTTTCTCTATGTCGATGTCAGCCAG
>JABUTN010000014.1:93828-113898 GCA_021443665.1 Bacteroidales bacterium
ATGGTGTCGGCGGGAAAGACATTCCTCAGGCGTTTGAACCTGGAGTTGGCAGTGTCCTGCTGGCCTCCATACCTGAGAGATATCGAGGTGTGCACCAGGGACCTATGGGAGGCGAGCACCTTGTCGGCGAGTTCCGTGATGGAGTCCGAATCGTGGCGCAGGGCCTTCAGGTTCTTGGTCATATAGTCATTGCCGTAGCGGTCCTCCTCAGACTTCTGGAAAGCATAGTTTTCAAGGGGGATGACCACAACCTGCCTGTCAAACATTATTTCCGAGAGTTTGTAACTCGTGTCCCTGTGGGCGACCTTGTTCTCCTCCTCGTATGAAACGCCGTGATAGAGGGTCAACTGCAGCGCCTTCATATCCTCGGTCATCTGTATCTCTCCGGAGTCCGCCACTGCGATGGACACATTCCCCTTGCTCTTGGTGTGGTCGTAAATCATCACATCGTAGAGCATCTGCGTCTGCTTGTTGCGTTCGGAAACGCGCAGGGAATAGCCGTCTATACCATTGTAGAAGGAGCCCGTCGGAATCTTGATTTCATCCTTGGTCTTGCTGATGTCATACTGCAGGGTGTAAATCTTGTTGTATGCCACCGGAATCAGGTTATTTGACACGAAGAACGCCGCCACGGAAATGGCGAAGGCCACATAAATCAGGGGGTACAGGATGCGCTGCAGGGACACCCCCGCAGCCTTCATCGCCAGAAGTTCGTTGTTCTCACCCAAGTTTCCCAGGGTCATGATCGAGGCTAAAAGCGTGGCCAGAGGCAAAGACAGAGGGAGGATGGTGCAGGCACCCCAGAAAAGGAACTCGAGGATAACGGCAAGCGAGAGGCCCTTCCCCACCAGGTCATCTATGTATAGCCACAGGAACTGCAGCACCAGGATGAACAAGGTGATGAAGAAGGTCATTATGAATGGCCCCAGGAACGCTTTGAGCAGGAATCGGTCGAGTCGCTTCACACTGGCTCCTCCTGAATTCTGTGTTTAGTCCATTTTCTCCAAGATGCATGTCACAGCCTCAGGAATGCCTTCGGTGTCACGGCCTCCCGCAGTTGCAAGCGAAGGCTGTCCGCCACCGCCTCCCTTGATGAACTTGGCGGCGTCCTTAAGGTCCTTGGAAGCGTTGAAGCCCTTTGCCACAAGGTCGTCGGTGTACATCAGCACAAGGGCGGGCTTGGAGTCGATGGTCTCGAATCCGGCGACAAAGGCAGTGTTGGTGCGCTCGTTGTGGAGTTCAAAGGCCACCTGACGGATAATGTCGGCACGGGCGGCGCCGCGGAAGGTCAGAAGTTGGATGCCGTTCTTCATCTTGCCGTCGGCGATGATGGAGGCCTTCAGCGAGGAAACGCGCTCACGGTCAGCCTCTTCCACAACCTTGCGCAACTCGGCGTTTGCGGCTATCATTTTGTTGAGGGCGGTCATCACATCGTGGCTTCCCAGAATCTGCTGGAGCATAGTCATCTGACCTATCATATCGTCTATCTTATTCTCCACGCTCTCTCCGGTGATGGCCTCGATGCGACGCACTCCGGCAGCCACGGCGCTCTCGCTGATGATGCGGAACATACCGATGTTGCCGGTGGAATCGGCGTGACAGCCGCCGCACAGCTCGACAGAGGGTCCGAACTTGATAACCCTGACCTTGTCACCATATTTCTCTCCGAAAAGGGCCATCGCGCCCAGGTCCTTGGCATCGTGGATGCTCATATCCCTGTGCTCCTCGCGATGGATGTCGGCGCGAATCATACGGTTGACCATACGCTCCACCTCCTGAAGCTGTTCGGAGGACATCCTCTCGAAATGGGAGAAGTCGAAACGGAAGTAATTGGGCTCCACATACGAGCCTTTCTGCTCTACATGGCTGCCCAGAACGCTGCGCAGGGCATAGTGGAGCAAGTGGGTGGCAGTATGGTTGGCGGACACCTTGAAGCGGGCGGACTCATCAACCACAGCCTCAAACATTCCTTCCAGATTGGCGGGAAGGGTCTCGCACTGGTGTATGATGAGGTTGTTCTCACGTATGGCCTTGGTGATGTCCACACGTTCCCCGTCAGCACTGAGGATATATCCGTTGTCGCCTACCTCACCGCCCATCTCTCCATAGAAAGGGGTCTGGTCAAACACCAGCTGGTAGTGGCTTTTGCCCTTGGTGGTCACCTTGCGGTAACGGCTGAGCAGACATTTGGCGTTGAGGGTGTCGTAACCCAGGAAAATGTGCTCGTCGCAATGGTGAACCTCCACCCAGTCGCCGGACTCGACGGCCGAGGCGTTGCGTGCCCTGTCCTTCTGTTTGCCGAGTTCCACCTGAAAGGCCTCAAGGTCAACCTTGTAGCCGTTCTCGGAGGCGATCAGTTCGGTCAGGTCGATGGGGAAGCCGTAGGTGTCGTACAGGAGGAAGGCGTCCTTTCCGCTGATAACTTTGGTTTCTTTAGACTTGGCGAGAATCTGATCCATCAGACGTATGCCCTTGTCCAGGGTGCGGAGAAAGGCCTCTTCCTCTTCCCTAATCACCTTCACCACGAGTTCCTTCTGTGCGGGCAGTTCGGGGAACTGTTCGCCCATTATCTCAATCAGGGTATCGACAAGCCTGCACAGGAAGGGCTCCTTCAGACCGAGGAAGGTATAGCCATAGCGCACTGCACGGCGCAGGATGCGGCGGATTACGTAACCGGCCTTAACATTGCTCGGCAGCTGGCCGTCAGCGATGGAGAAACTGATGGCGCGGATATGGTCGGCTATCACACGGCAGGCGACATCCACATCCTTGTCCTTTCCGTACTCACGGCCGCTCATCTCGCATATCTTGTCAAGCAGGGGTGTAAACATATCGCCCTGATAGTTCGATTCATTGTGGTTGATGGCCATCACAAGACGCTCGAAACCCATTCCGGTATCCACGTGCTTGAGAGGCAGGGGATCCAGGGCCCCGTTGGCCTTGCGGTTGAACTGCATGAATACGAGGTTCCAGATTTCAATCACGAGATGATGGCCGGTGTTGACCAGTTCGCGGCCGGGCTTGGCAGCCTTCTCGGCGGCGGAACGAAGGTCTATATGAATCTCAGAGCAGGGGCCGCAGGGGCCGGTGTCGCCCATTTCCCAGAAGTTGTCGTGTTTGTTGCCCAGGATGATGTGGTCCTCGGGGAGTATTTTGCGCCATATCTCACGCGCCTCCGTGTCCATACCCACACCGTCTTCCTCGCTACCCTCGAACACTGTGGCGTACAGGTCGGCGGGATTGAGCTTGTATATTTCCGTCAGCAGTTCCCAGGCCCACTCTATCGCCTCTTTCTTGAAGTAGTCGCCGAAACTCCAGTTGCCGAGCATTTCGAACATGGTGTGGTGGTAGGAGTCGTGGCCCACTTCCTCAAGGTCGTTGTGCTTGCCGCTCACGCGGAGGCATTTCTGGGAATCCGCCACCCTCGGGTATTTGATGGGGCTGTTGCCGAGGAACCACTCCTTGAATTGGTTCATGCCGGCGTTTGTGAACATCAGGGTGGGGTCACCCTTCACGACCATAGGAGCTGAAGGGACTATCTGGTGATTCTTGGAAGCGAAAAACTCAAGAAACTGCTTTCTTATTTCTTTTGAAGTCATAATGTTGTAATTGCTCATTTTTAAAAACTTGCAAAGATACTACAATTTCTATGCTTTTTTTCTATTTTTGCCGCGTTTTTAAAATTCTTCCCGTATGAAACACAATCCCTCGGCATTCGACCACAAAGCCTATCTTTCAAAACAATCTGAAAACATCGCCAAACGCATAGAAATGTTCGGAGACAAGCTCTATCTCGAGTTTGGGGGAAAGCTTTATGACGACTACCACGCCAGCCGCGTGCTGCCCGGCTTCCAGCCCGACTCCAAGATGAAGATGCTTGAGCGGCTGAAAGACTCCTGCGAGGTGATTGTGGTCATAAACGCCAACCATATCGAGAAGAACAAAGTGCGCGGTGACCTGGGCCTGACCTACGATATGGACGCCCTCCGCCAGATTGACGCCTTCCGCAGCCACGGTCTGCTCGTCTCAAGCGTTGTCCTGACGCATTTCGCCGGACAAAGCGCGGCCGAGGCCTACCAGACCAAACTGGAGAAACTCGGACTGAAGGTCTATCGCCACTACCCCATCGAGGGCTACCCCGCAAACATCCCCCTCATCGTGAGCGACCAGGGCTACGGGCGCAACGAGTATGTCGAGACCTCCCGCCGTCTGGTGATTGTCACAGCCCCCGGACCCGGCAGCGGAAAGATGGCCACCTGTCTGTCGCAGCTGTACCACGAGAACAAGCGCAACATCAAAGCCGGATACGCCAAGTTCGAGACCTTCCCAGTTTGGAACCTTCCCCTCAAACACCCCGTGAACCTTGCATACGAGGCCGCCACCGTGGATCTTGATGATGTGAATATGATCGACCCCTTCCATCTCGAGGCCTACGGAGAAAAGGCGGTGTCCTACAACAGGGACTCCGACGCCTTCCCCGTGCTCAACGCCATTCTGACGCGCATTATGGGACAGTCCCCCTACAAGTCCCCCACCGATATGGGCGTGAATATGATAGGTTACTGCATCAACGATGACGAGGCCCTATGCTATTCATCCCGCAAAGAGATTGTGCGCCGCTACTGGGACACCCTATGCCAGGTGCGCAAGGGCAACGCGGAGCAGGACCAGGTGCTCAAACTCGAGTTCCTGATGGAGCAGGCCCAGGTAAATGCCTCCAACCGCAAGGTGGCTGTGGCCGCAAACGAACTCGCGGAGAAGACCGAAGCCCCCGCCGCCGCCATTGAAATGGAGGACGGTACCATCCTTACCGGCAAGACCTCAACCCTGCTCGGAGCCTCGTCCGCAATGCTTCTGAACGCGCTCAAATATCTTGCAAAGATTCCCCACGATGTGGACCTGATTTCCCCTATGGTCATCGAGCCCATCCGTCACCTCAAGACCACCCATCTGCACAGCGCCAACCCCCGTCTCCACACGGACGAGGTTCTGATTGCCCTGTCCATCTGTGCGCTTACCGACTACAACGCCAAGAAAGCGATGGAGTGCCTCGACAAACTGAAGGGCTGCGAAGTCCATACCAGCGTTATCATCTCTCAGACTGATGTTTCGACTCTCAAGAAACTCGGCGTGAACCTGACTTCAAGCCCCGTCTATCAGACCAAAGCGCTATTCCACAAATAGGCCACGTCATATACGCCCGTCCGGGCGCAATAAAAAACCTCCCTGAAATCCAGAGAGGTTTTTTTGCGCAAAGGGCTCGCTGTTACTTGCCCTGGGTTTTGCGGGGAGCGGCCTTCTTGGCGGGAGCAGCCTTTGATGCAGAAGCTTTGGGAGCCTTTGCGGCTGCAGCGTTGGCCTTGGGAGCCTTGGCGGCCTCGCCACCTTCAGCGGCGGCAGCTTTCTTGCTGCGGCTGCGGCGGGTTGAGGTCTTCTTCTCAGCGGCCTTCTCGATGCCGAGGGCTGCCTCGTTGAAGTCAACGAGCTCGATGAATGCCATCTCAGCGGCATCACCCTGACGGAAACCGGTCTTGATGATGCGGGTGTATCCACCGGGACGCTCAGCAATCTTGGGAGCAACTGTACGGAACAACTCGGTGATAGCCTCTTTCTGCTTGAGATAAGAGAACACTGTACGGCGGTTGTTGGTAGTGTCGTCCTTTGATTTGGTAATCAGGGGCTCTACATATACCCTGAGGGCTTTGGCCTTGGCTACAGTGGTCTCAATGCGTTTGTGCATGATCAGAGAGACCGCCATATTTGCGAGCATCGCTTTGCGGTGACCGCTTTTACGACCTAAATGGTTGATAGTCTTATTGTGCCTCATTTTCTTCTTCTATTCTGTTTTTAACTTCAATGTTGTATTTGGAAACATCGGTACCGAATGAAAGTTTGTACTTGTCCATCAGGGTATCGATTTCGGTCATCGACTTCTTGCCGAAATTGCGGAAACGGCTCAACTCAGTGCGCTGATGTGACACCAAATCCGCGAATGTGTCGATATTGGCGGCTTTCAGACAGTTGAGGGCTCTCACTGAGAGTTCCATATCGGAAAGTTTGGTCAGCAGAAGGTGACGCATACGCAGTGCCTCCTCATCAAGAACCTTTGAGGGGCCCTTGTCGTCGGCGGTGGGCTCGAGTGTTATCTTCTCCTCTGAGAACAGCATCAGATGGTAAATCAAGATTTTCGCGGCCTCGGTCATCGCATCCTTGGGATGGATGGAACCGTCGGTGGTAATCTCGAGCACGAGCTTGTTGTAGTCGGTCTTCTGCTCTACGCGGTAATCCTCAACATCGTACTTGACATTCTTGATGGGAGTGAAGATGGAGTCGATGGGAATGAGATCCACGGGGGCGTTCTCAACCTTGTTCTCCTCTGCGGGAACATATCCGCGACCCTTGCCGATGTTCAGCTCAATGTTCAAGACCACATCACTCTCCATAGAGCAGATGTGAAGGTCCGGATTGAGGACTGTAAAATTGCAGAGGTTCTTGGAGATATCCCCGGCGGTGAACTCTTTCTTGCCTGTAAGGGTAAACTTCACCTTCTCGCGGTCTTCCTCCTTTACTTCTCTCTTGAAACGAACCTGTTTCAAGTTAAGAATAATATCAACTACGCCCTCAATCACGCCGGGGATGGTGTCAAACTCGTGCTTGACGCCGTCGATGCGGATGGAGGTGATGGCAAATCCTTCAAGAGAGGATAACAGAACGCGACGGAGGGCATTGCCGATGGTCGTGCCGTATCCGGGTTCAAGGGGACGGAACTCGAAGCGGCCGAAGGTATCGGTTGCACCTTCCTGCATTATGACCTTATCCGGTTGTTGAAATTCTAATATTGCCATTGTTATTCAGATTTATTTAGAGTACAACTCGACGATCAGCTGCTCGCTGATAGGCTCAGGTATCTCCTCGCGTGCGGGAAGATTGAGATATTTGCCTGTCATTGAGGCTTTGTTCCACTCAATCCAAGAGTAAACGATGCTGTCGCTTACGCAGTTCTGGATGACCTCAAGACTCTTGCTGCGCTCGCGTACTCCGACTACCTCACCGGGTTTCACGATGGTTGAAGGAATGTTGCAAACCTGACCATTGAGGGTGATGTGGCAGTGTGAAACGAGCTGGCGTGCAGCGGCGCGGGTGGGAGCGATGCCGCAACGGTAAACGATGTTGTCAAGACGGCTCTCGAGAAGCAGGAGGAGGTTCTCGCCTGTACGGCCTTTCATACGACCGGCTTTCTCATAGAGATTGCGGAACTGGCGCTCCAGAAGTCCGTATGTGTATTTCACTTTCTGTTTCTCACGAAGCTGAGTGCCGTACTCGGAAGTCTTCTTGCGTTTCTTTGCCTGACCATGCTGTCCGGGAGGATAATTCTTTTTCTCAAAGTACTTGTCAGCACCGAAAATAGGCTCGCCGAACTTGCGGGCGATTTTAGTGGTAGGACCTGTATATCTTGCCATAATCTTATACTTTAAAAATTATACTTTACGACGTCCTTTGGGGCGGCAGCCATTGTGGGGCAGAGGGGTAACGTCGATAATCTCGGTAACCTCAATGCCGGCACCGTAAATGGTGCGGATGGCAGACTCACGACCCTGTCCGGGGCCCTTTACATAAGCCTTGATCTTGCGGAGACCAAGGTCGAAAGCAACTTTGGCTGCATCCTGGGCGGCTACCTGGGCGGCATAGGGAGTGTTCTTCTTGGAACCCCTGAAGCCCATCTTACCGGCTGAAGACCAGCTGATGACCTGACCCTGGGAGTTGGTTATAGTCACGATGACATTGTTGAAAGTCGAGGAGATATGGGCCTGGCCATAAGCGTCCACTTTAACGACTCTTTTCTTATTGGAAGTTCCTGGTTTTTTTGCCATAACTGCTCAATTTTTACTTGGTTGCTTTCTTCTTGTTAGCTACAGTCTTCTTCCTTCCCTTTCTTGTGCGGGCATTGTTCTTGGTGCTCTGGCCGCGAACGGGAAGTCCGAGACGATGGCGGATACCTCTGTAGCATCCGATATCCATCAGACGTTTGATGTTCATCTGAACCGATGAGCGAAGCTCGCCCTCGATCTTGTAGTTGTCGGCGATCGTGCTGCGGATAGCTGCAATCTGGTCGTCGTTCCAATCGCTAACCTTGATATCAGGATCGATACCACAGGTGGAGAGTATCTTCTTCGCTGATGAGCGACCGATACCGTAGATATAGGTCAAACCTATTTCTCCATGCTTGTTTTTGGGTAAATCAACACCGGCTATACGTGCCATATTATAATACTTTTGTTGTTACAGGTTAAAATTATCCTTGGCGCATTTTCATTTTGGGGTTCTTTTTGCAAATCACATAAAGATGACCTTTACGTCTCACGATTTTGCAATCCTCACTACGCTTTTTGATGGATGCTTTGACTTTCATTATTGTAAACTTTTTTATTTGTATCTGAATGAAATTCTTCCTTTTGTAAGGTCGTATGGAGACATCTCCACCTTGACCTTGTCGCCGGGAAGGATGCGAATGTAATGCATACGCATTTTTCCGGAAATATGCGCTGTTATCACGTGGCCGTTGTCCAGCTCGACGTGGAACATCGCATTGGACAGGGCTTCGATGATGGTACCTTCCTTTTCTATGAAAGCTTGCTTGGGCATACTACTTTTCTTCGATAAACTTGAACGTTGACAGGACATCGGCTTTTTCCTTTGTGATTGCCACCGTCAGCTCGTAATGGGCTGAGGGAGCCTTGTCAATGGTGCTTACAGCCCATCCGTTGTCGTGGAGGTAAATCTGACGGGCACCGAGATTGATCATAGGCTCAATGCAGATGGTCATACCGGGAATGAGTTTCTTGCCGCATCCGGGCTTGCCGTAATTGGGGACCTCAGGGTGTTCGTGCATGTCTCTGCCGATACCGTGCCCCACCATTTCACGCACTACCGAATAGCCGAAACCTTCCGTATATGACTGGATTGCATAGCCGATATCTCCTATCCTGTTTCCTGCAACAGCCTTCTCTATGCCGCGATACAAGGACTCTTTTGTCACCTTGAGGAGTTGTGACACCTCCGGGGAAACCTCTCCTACAGGGAAAGTGTAGGCGGAATCACCGTAGTAGCCTTTGTACAGAGTGCCGCAGTCGACAGAAATTATATCCCCCTCCTTGAGGCGGTAGTCCGAAGGAAAACCGTGGACTACCACATCATTTACGGAGAGACACAATGAATAGGGGAATCCGCCGTAACCGAGGAAGCCGGGCTGCGCACCATTGTCACGGATGAAGGTCTCGGCAATTTTGTCAAGCTCCATTGTAACCACACCGGGAGCTATATGCTTACCAACCTCCGCAAGGGTACGGGACACCAGCAGAGCATTCTCTCTGAGGATCTCTATTTCTTCCTGGTTCTTAATCCTGATCATCGTTCAACTGATTCGAAACGGAAAAACCTTTTTACATTCCGGAACGTCCTTTCAGACGTCCTGTTTTCATCAAACCGTCGTAGTGACGCATCAACAGATGGGATTCGATCTGCTGAAGGGTGTCGAGCACTACGCCTACAAGAATCAGCAAGGAAGTACCGCCGTAGAAGTGGGCGAACTGGTTGTTGATTCCAAGAAGAATTGCAAATGCCGGGAGGATAGCCACCAGTGCCAGGAAAATGGAACCGGGAAGGGTGATTCTCGACATGATTGCATCAAGATAGTCAGCGGTCTTCTTGCCGGGTTTGACGCCGGGAATGTAGCCGCCGTTCTTCTTCATCTCCTCTGCCATCATTGTGGGGTTTACCGTCACTGCTGTGTAGAAGTAGGTGAACGCGATTACGAGGAGGGCGAAGATGAAGTTATACCAGAATCCGGTGAAATCGCTCAAGGTTGCGGCCAGACCTCTTGAAGCGTCGAAACGCGACAGAAGGAGAGGGAACATCATCATAGCCTGGGCGAAGATGATGGGCATCACGCCGGCGGCGTTGATCTTGAGGGGGATATACTGGCGGACACCACCATACTGCTTGTTGCCGACGATTCTCTTGGCATACTGTACAGGCACCTTGCGGGTACCGCGTACGAGAGCGATGGTGAGGACGAATACGATGAAGAGGATAACGATCTCCACAATGAACATCAGGGCACCGCCGGTGGTCTGATTGAACTTCTGCGCGGCCTCGGCAAATACTGCGAAGGGCAGACGGGCAATGATACCAACCATAATGATGAGGGAAATACCGTTGCCGATACCCCTGTCGGTGATGCGCTCACCGAGCCACATGATGAACATGGTGCCTGCCATCAGGACGATGGTGGCGAAGATGTTATAGAAGAAACCCGGAACAAGGAATGCTGAAGCGGGAAGCTGTGCGTGAAGATTGGTGACATAGGCAGGGCCCTGGAGGAGGAGGATGATGATGGTGAGATAACGTGTCCACTGATTCATCTTCCTGCGTCCGCTCTCGCCCTCACGCTGCATCTTCTGGAAGTAGGGAACCATAACGCCCAGAAGCTGGATGACGATGGAGGCAGAGATGTAGGGCATCACTCCCAACGCGAAGATGGAAGCGTTGCCGAATGCACCACCTGAGAACATATCCAAGAGGCCGAGCAGACCTTCTGAAGCCTGCTTGCCGAGATTGCCGAGCTGTGTGGGATCGATACCGGGAATGACAACGAAGCTGCCAAAACGATAGACGATCAGAAGGAGGAAGGTGTAAACCAGCCTCTTTCTGAGCTCTTCAATCTTGAAGATGTTTTTGATGGTTTCAAAAAAGTGCTTCATCTGAAGAATTTTTATTTGTTGATGACAGCCTTGCCGCCGGCAGCCTCAATCTTGGCGATGGCCGAAGCTGAGAATGCGTCAACGGTTACTTCAAGGGCGGTTTTGATTTCACCCTTGCCAAGCACTTTCACGAGATCGTTCTTGGCAACGAGGCCGGCCTCCATAAGAAGGTCGAAGTCAATCGCCGTAACATTGAATTTCTGTGCAACAGTCTCAAGAAGTCCTACATTGACAGCCTTGTACTCCACTCTGGTGGGGTTTTTGAAACCGCCCTTGGGAAGACGACGCTGGATAGGCATCTGACCTCCTTCGAAACCGGCTTTGTGATGGTAGCCTGAACGTGACTTGGCACCGTTCATACCACGTGTGGACTGTCCGCCGTGGCCGGAACCTTCACCTCTACCGACGCGTTTCTGACGACCGCGTGAACCTGCTGCAGGTGTTAAATTATTAAGTTTCATAACAATCCTCCTTTATTAGATTTCTTCTACTTTAACAAGGTGACGGACTTTCTCGATCATACCAGCTGAAACAGGGGTAAGTTCAATCTCGACACTCTGATGCATGCGGTGGATGCCGAGAGACACCAGATTTGCAATCTGACGCTTGGTGCTGCCGCACTTGCTCTTAATCTGAGTTACTTTTACTTTTGCCATTGTAGAATCCTCCTTAACCTTTAAATACCCTTTCCATTGATACACCACGGGTACCGGCAACGGTATATGCATCGCGAAGCTCGCTGAGGGCGGCGATGGTGGCTTTCACCAAGTTGTGAGGGTTGGATGAACCTTTTGATTTGGCGAGAATGTCGTGGATACCGACTGACTCGAACACAGCACGCATAGCACCACCGGCCTTCACTCCTGTACCGGGAGCGGCGGGTTTCATGAACACCTTGGCACCGCCGAACTTGGCTGCCTGCTCATGGGGGATGGTCTGCTTGTTGAGGGGAATGCGGACAAGATTCTTCTTTGCGTCCTCAATACCCTTTGAGATGGCGGTCTGTACCTCGTTGGCTTTTCCAAGACCATAACCGACAACGCCTTTCTCATCGCCTACAACCACGATGGCTGCAAAGCTGAAATGACGTCCACCTTTGGTTACCTTTGTAACTCTCTGGACTGCTACCAATCTGTCCTTAAGCTCCAGATCGGTGGTTTTTACTTTCTTTACGTTAATGTCTGCCATAGTCTTTAGAATTTAAGACCACCCTCACGGGCGGCGTCTGCCAAACTTTTAACTCTACCATGATAGAGGTAGCCTCCACGGTCGAAAGCGACGGTGTCGATACCTTTCTCGATTGCACGCTGTGCGATGAGCTTGCCGACAACGGCAGCCACTTCACAAGCGGTCTTGCCAGCAACCTGCTCAGCGATGGCCTTGTCGTTTGAACCTGCGTATGCGAGGGTCACGCCCTTAAGGTCGTCGATAACCTGAACATAAATCTGTTTGTTGCTGCGGAACACACACATACGGGGTCTTTCGGCTGTACCGTTGACGACCTTGCGGATGCGGTAGTGTATTCTCTTTCTTCTTTCAATTTTAGTAATTGCCATAATCTCTCCTCCTTATTATTTAGCGCTGGCAGACTTGCCTGCTTTACGACGGAGAACCTCTCCGACAAACTTGATACCTTTACCTTTGTAAGGCTCGGGACGACGCATAGAGCGAACTTTGGCGGCTACCTGGCCGAGAAGCTGTTTGTCGCAGCTGCGGAGAATCAGAACGGGGTTCTGACCTTTCTTTACAGGAGCGGCCTCGCACTTAACCTCAGCGGGAAGCATGAAATGGATGTCGTGTGAATAACCGAGCTTGAGGATGATGATCTGGCCCTGGGTCTCAACGCTGTAACCAACGCCCACGAACTCCTGCTGGATTTCGAAGCCCTTGGATACGCCCTGAACCATATTGGCGACAAGTGCGCGGTAGAGACCGTGCATCGAGCGGTGACGTGGCTGGTCTGTAGGACGCTCGAATGTGATAGTGTTCCCATCAACGGTGACTTTGATGTCGGGATGAACTTTCTGAGCCAGTTCACCGAGTGGGCCTTTAACCTTGACCACGTTCTCAGCATCAACGCTGACGCTGACTTTCTCGGGCAGGTGTACAGGTAATTTACCGATTCGTGACATATTCTGCTAAATGATTTGATTAGTAAACATAACAGAGCACCTCGCCGCCGATACCGAGTTCCTTGGCCTCCTTGTCAGTCATCACGCCCTTTGAGGTGGAGATGATGGCGATGCCCAGGCCGTTGAGTACGCGGGGAAGATTGTCTGCACCGGCGTATCTGCGGAGACCGGGGGTGCTGACGCGCTCAATTTTCTTAACTGCTGCAGCCTTAGTCTCAGGATGATACTTCAGCGCAATCTTGATGCTGTTGAAAGGTGTGCCTTCAACGACTTTGTAAGCGAGGATGTAACCCTTCTCGTGGAGAATGCGGGTAATCTCAAGCTTCATTTTTGATGCAGGGATCTCGACAGTCTTGTGCTTTGCGAGATATGCATTTCTGACTCTGGTCAGATAATCTGCAATAGGATCAGTCATTTGGTTTTGTTTTTTTACCAGATTCGACAGCCTTGGCGGCTGCCCGATATCCAATATGATTATTAATAATTATAGGTATGAATTCTACCAGCTTGCTTTCTTGACTCCGGGGATCAGACCGTTTGATGCCATCTCACGGAACTGGATACGGCTGATGCCGAACTCACGCATATATCCCTTGGGACGACCGGTGATGGAGCAACGGTTGTGCTGACGGCAGGGGCAGGCGTTCTTGGGGAGTTTGTCAAGAGCCTCCCAGTCACCGGCCTCTTTGAGAGCTTTGCGTTTCTCTGCATATTTGGCAGCCAAGCGTGCGCGTTTTACCTCGCGGGCCTTCATTGATTCTTTTGCCATAGTGCTTATCTTTTATTTTTTAGTCTTGAAAGGCAATCCGAACTCACGAAGAAGGGCTCTAGCCTCTTCATCGTTGGTAGTGGAAGTGACGAATGTGATCTCCATACCGAAAATCTTGGTGATTTTGTCGATGTCGATTTCGGGGAAGATGATCTGCTCCTTGATGCCGAGGGTGTAGTTGCCGCGGCCGTCGAACTTCTCGTTGATACCGTTGAAGTCACGGATACGGGGGAGGGTGACGGCGATGAGGCGCTCGAGGAACTCATACATCTTCATTCCGCGAAGGGTCACCTTCACGCCGATGGGCATGCCACGACGGAGTTTGAAGTTGGAAACGTCCTTCTTGGATGAGGTGATGAGGGCCTTCTGGCCTGTGATGGTTGTAAGCTCCTGCTGGGCAACCTCCACGAGTTTCTTGTCTGCCGTTGCGGCACCGATACCCTGGTTGACGGTAATCTTGACGAGCTTGGGAACCTGCATAATGGTTGAGAACCCGAACTCTTTCATAAGAGCGCTCTTGATCTGCTCGTTGTACTTCTTCTGAAGTGAAGGAACATAGCCCTTGAGGCTTACCTGAGGCTCCTGGCTTTTAACTTCTTTCTTTGCCATTACTTGATCTCCTCTCCTGATTTTTTAGCATAACGGACAATCTTGCCTTCCTCGTTCACGCGACGGCCGATCTTGGTGGGGCCACCCTTGGAAGGATCCACAACCTGGAGGTTGGAGATATGGATGCCGGCTTCTTGTTTGATAATACCACCCTGGGGGTGTTTTGCATTGGGTTTGGTATGTTTGCTTACCATATTGATACCCTCTACGATTGCACGCTGCTTCTTGGGAAGAACCTCAAGAACCTTACCGGTCTTGCCCTTGTCCTCGCCTGCGTTTACATAAACGGTATCGCCCTTTTTGATGTGTAATTTCTGATTCATAGCTTATCTCCTTGACTTAAAGCACTTCGGGTGCGAGTGAGACAATCTTCATATAGTTGTCACGGAGCTCTCTGGCTACGGGACCGAAAATACGTGTACCGCGAAGTTCGTCCTGGTTGTTGAGAAGAACGCAGGCGTTATCGTCAAAACGGATATATGAACCGTCTGCACGACGAATCTCTTTCTTTGTACGAACTACAACAGCTTTTGACACAGTACCTTTTTTGGCTTCAGCACCGGGGATGGCGCTCTTGATGGCAACCACAATCTGGTCGCCCACACTTGCATAACGACGGCGGGTACCACCGAGAACTCTGATGCAGAGAACTTCCTTGGCGCCGCTGTTGTCAGCTACTAATAAACGAGTTTCCTGTTGTACCATGGCTACTTGACTTTTTCAACGATTTCTACTAACCTCCAGCATTTGGTCTTACTCAGGGGGCGAGTCTCCATAATGCGTACGGTATCACCTTCGTCGCATGTGTTGGTCTCATCATGCGCAACGAACTTTGTGGTTTTGTTTACGAACTTGCCGTAAATGGGGTGTTTCTCCTTTACCTTCACAGCCACCACGATGGACTTGTCCATCTTGTTGCTGACTACAACCCCGATTCTTTCTTTGCGAAGATTTCTTTCCATATCTGCGACTTATTATTTGTTTTCAATCTGGGACAGAATGGTCTTCATACGGGCGATGTCCCTTCTGGCCTTTGCAATTTTAGAGGTATCCTCAAGGGGAGACACTGCGTGGTTGAGCTTCATCTGGGCCAGGTTGGCCTGCTCTGTCTGAATACGCTCGCGCAGGTCCTTCTCTGCCATTTCGCGAATTTCTTTTGCTTTCATTGGATAATCTCCTCTTTATTTTGATTCAACATAATCCCTGCGGACCACGAACTTGGTGGTGACAGGAAGTTTCTGAGCGCCCAGACGGAGGGCCTCTTTAGCAATCTCCAAAGGAACACCTTCGGCTTCAATCAGCATACGGCCGGGAGTAACGGGGGCAACATAACCTTCGGGGTTACCTTTACCTTTACCCATACGCACCTCGGCGGGTTTCTTAGTAATGGGCTTGTCAGGGAAGATGCGGATCCAGATCTGACCTTCACGCTTCATATAGCGCACGACTGCCTGACGGGCGGCCTCAATCTGCTGACCGGTGAGCCAGCATGTTTCAAGAGTCTTGATACCGAAAGAACCAAACGCAAGCTCTGTACCGCGATGGGCCTTACCTTTCATCACTCCCTTCTGGGGCCTTCTAAACTTTGTTCTTTTAGGTTGTAACATTGTCTATACGGTTTAACAAGATTTTACAATTCGTTAACTGTCTGTCAATCAAGGACTTGGGCATAGTGAGCCCTTTTTTGACGGGATGCAAATATACAACAAAAATCGGAAACACAAAATTTTTCACACATTTTCTACCAAAAAATTTGATAGCCAATTATCTCATTTTTCGGGCAGTTACAAAAGTGGAAAAGTTTTCAATCAACACCGTTGCGACCGGGATACGGAGAGCTGATTCCGTCACAAAAACTGTAATATGAGTCGGCCCCTATTATGATATGGTCGAGCAGGCTTATCTCCAGAAGTACGGCCGCCTTGCGGAGCAACTCCGTGGAAGTGTTGTCCGTCTTGCCCGGCCTGGGATTGCCGGAAGGATGGTTATGGAAGACGATGATTCCACTGGCAAGTTTCTCCACTGCCTTGCGCATTATGATGCGGGGATCCATAACCGTGCTGGAAACGCCCCCGGAACTGACCTTCTCCCTGGAAATGAGTTTGTTGCCCCTGTCCAGATAGAGCACCCAGCACTCTTCGTGGTTCAGGTTGCTGAGCAGGGGCCGCATCAGGGCCACGGCCTCGGCGGAACTTGTCACCGGCACGCTCTTGAGCGACTCGCAGGCCACGCGCCGCCCGAGTTCGAAAGCCGCAAGCAGCGAACAGACCTTGGCCTCCCCCATCCCTTCGATCTTCATCAGCGCGTCCGGCCCCATTGCGCACAGGCCGCCCAGGCTGCCGCCGGAAGCTGCCAGCACCACACGCGAGAGATCCAACACATTGCATTGCGGCCCGTTGCCGCTGCGAAGGAGGATTGCAAGCAATTCCGCATTGCTAAGGGAAGAAGCGCCACTCTGGAGCATTCTCTCTCTCGGTCTCTCCCCACTGTTCCATTGTTTGATAGTAGGCATAAAAAAAAACTTTCCGCGAAGTTCGGAAAGTTTGTTCAAATAAAGCGTGTTTAAATGCTTAAAACGCTTAGAGCTTGTTTACGTAAACTGCAATGCCGCTCTTGAGGTTGGAAGCCTTGTTGGCGTGGATCACATTGATCTTTGCAAGTTTGTCAATCATAGCGGAAACCTTGGGAAGAAGGGCTGCCGCTGCCTCTTTGTCTTTTGTATTCCTCAACGCCCTGATCGCGTTGCGAGTAGTTTTAGCGTAATAACGATTGTGCAGTCTGCGCGTCTCGTTTTGGCGGTTACGCTTGTCCGCTGATGCGTGATTTGCCATTATTTGATTTTTTTATTATTTGTGGTAGTGGGTGGGGGAATCGAACCCCCATTGCAAGAATGAAAATCTTGAGTACTAGCCGTTATACGAACCCACCTTAAAAAATCGGACTGCAAAGGTACAATTTTTTCTCTCTATTCCAAATTTATTTTTTCCAATCGAAAGAATACAGTATGGATTCCACGTTTCGGAGGTAACTTCTCTTGTTGTATTTGGGCGCATAGACAAAGCCGTGAAGCACTATCAGACGGTCTCCCAGGGCATTGGGGAAGGCGTGAATCACAAAAGGTCCGCCCATATAGTCGTTCTCGAGTTCCCACAGGCCCCTCATCTGCGCAAAGACCCTGTCCTGATAGTTTATAAACTCCATTTCGGGCTCCACCATATCGCTGAAGGTCATATAACTGCCATCCCTCATGCCGGGCACATTGTTCTTGAGCACTTCCTGGCACTCGCTGAGCAGGAATTCCTTGGTCAGGCTCTCCCTGTTGACCGCAGGATTGGGGATGGTATATACAAGAAGTCCCTGATTTACATAGGTGGTCTCGTGTGAAACCCAGATGAAATCATCCACATTCCTCTTAATGCTGAAACTTTTCGGGAAATATGGTGCCCCTCCGGCGAGTTTCGCTATCTGGTTCCTGATCTTCTGGTCCTGGAATTTCTTTGAATTGGTGATAATCCTGTCCCTTTCCCCCTGCTCTATGGTCTGCTGGATAAGGGAAGTGTTGTCCCTTATAAGTTCCACCGCGGCCGCCGGCGAGGGCGCTTGAATGGAAACCACCACCTGGGGATGGGCCCACAGATCCTTCTGGCATATCACACGGGCTTCGGGAAACTTCGCCCCTATATTCACCACAACCACATTCCTGTGAACCATAAACGCCCCGTTGAAGGCATTGTGGGGAGTGTTGTAGAGATTGAAATAGGGCTCACGCTGGGGCAGGAAGGGATATTCGCAGGCCATCACGTCGCGCAGGGCATCCCCGACCTCGGTTTCCCAGAGGTCCTTCCCCACAACCACCAGCACATCCCCGGCTTTGCCGCTCACGCTGCTCATATATTTCACCTTGTCCTCCTTGCCGCTGAGGGCATTGCCGCCGGCATTGTTGGATGCACAGGAACAAACCGGGGCCAAAAGCGCACCCGATAGCAGAGATAATACTAAAAAATGATATAACTGTTTCATATTCAACGTAATAATTTCATTATGTCATTTCCCATCGCCAGGAAGAAGAGCATCAGCAGCAGGAGCATTCCTATCACCTGCGTGACCTCGAGGAACTTCTGCGAGGGTTTGCGTCCAGTCAGGATTTCAAACAGCGTGAACAATATATGTCCTCCGTCCAGGGCGGGGATGGGCAGTATGTTCAGAACCGCCAGCATTATGGACAGGAAGGCCGTCAGCCTCCAGAAAATCTCCCAATCCCAGGATGCGGGAAAAATGCTTCCTATGCTTATGAAACTGCCGACAGACTTGTATGCTTTGGTCTCGGGGCGGAAGATGAGCCCCAAGTCCTTCATATAGTTCTGCAGGGAACTTAGAGCCATATTCCATCCGGCGGGGATGGACTCCTTGAGGCTGTAGTCGCGGTTTGTCACCACTATGGAATCACTCACATAGGCAAGCCCCACCCCTATTTTGCCATCGTCACCCACACGGAGCGGGATTTCCAGGTCCGCACCGTCCCTGACAAACTGCATAGTTATCGCCTCACCCGCACGTGCCTCAAGCACGCTTCTGAGCTCGGGGTAGAATCTCACAGAACGGCCTTCCACCGTGCCGAAGTGGTCTCCGACCATCATTCCGGCGGCGGCGTTTATGGAACTGTCAGGCACGGATGCCACTGCCAGGGGGGCCCTCAGTCCGAACATCCCCGGAGAGTTTATCATAGCCGGGAGATAGACCTGGTCAATGGGGAAAGTCACCGTGTCCCCATCACGCAGAACGGTGGCGGATGTCGCCCCGCTATATACCAGATTCGTCTGAAGCAAGGCAAAATTGTCAGGCACCGGAGTATCCCCGAACTTCAGGGGAATGTCTCCGCTGCGGAAGCCGATTTCGGAAGCCAGGTCGCTGACCTCCACCCCGTATATGGCATCTTCCGTGCGCAGGTACTGTTCCCCCCAGGTGAAGCAGATGGCACAATAGAGAACCAGCGCCAGCACGAAGTTCATCAGAACACCGCCCACCATAACCAGCAGCCTCTGCCATGCGGGATGCGAGCGGAACTCCCAGGGCTGCGGCTCGCTCTCCATCTGCTCCCTGTCCATAGACTCGTCTATCATACCGCTTATCTTGCAGAAGCCTCCCAAGGGGATGCAGCCTATGCCGAACTCCGTGTCACTGCCCTTAGGCTTGAATTTGAAGATGGCGGGAGGGAAGAACAGGTAGAATTTCTCCACCCTTATCCTGAAAAGACGCGCAAAGAGGAAATGCCCCGCCTCGTGGACCAGAATCAGGATCGAGAGGGCGAATATCAGCTGCACTATGCGAATCAGTGTCTCCATTATCCTATCATTTCAGTTGCCATTGCACGGCATTCCCTGTCCGTGGAGAAAATATCCTCCAGAGAAGGATTTTCAATATAACTGTGGCTGTCCATCACATTTCTGATTATGCGCGGTATGTCGTAAAAACCGATTCCGCCGGCCAGAAACGCCGCCACAGCCACCTCGTTTGCGGCATTCATCGCACAGGCCGCGCTACCTCCGCGGGCAATCGCCTCAAAGGCCAGTCCCAGACAGGGGAATCTGTCCATATCGGGGTCCTCGAAGTTCAGGCTGCCGAGCCGGGCGAAGTCGAAACGGTCTATGCCGAGGCTGAACCTTTCGGGATAACTCAAGGCGAACTGTATGGGCAGCCTCATATCGGGAACGCCCATCTGGGCAATTGTGCTGCTGTCGCAGAAACGGACCATAGAATGTATTATGGACTGGGGATGCACCACAACCTTTATCTGCTCCGG
>JABUTN010000014.1:113906-118910 GCA_021443665.1 Bacteroidales bacterium
TTGAACAGCCACCTTGCCTCTATCATCTCGAAACCCTTGTTCATCAGGGTGGAAGAGTCTATCGTCACCTTCTGTCCCATATCCCACCTCGGATGCCTGAGGGCGGCCGCGGCCTTCACTCCGGCCAACTCGTCCTTCGGCGTGTGCAGGAAGGGCCCGCCGGAAGCGGTAAGCAGTATCTGCTCTATGGGGGAACGTTCCTCTCCGCGCAGGCACTGGAAAATGGCGCTGTGCTCCGAATCCACGGGAATTATCTCCACCCCACACTCACGGGCGGTGCCCATCACGATATGGCCCGCCGCCACGAGGGTCTCCTTGTTTGCCAGGGCTATCGTCTTCCCGGCACGGATGGCCGAAAGGGTGGGACGCAGACCGCTGAAGCCCACCATCGCGGCAAGCACCATAGTGACACTTTTGTCCGTGGAGAGATATTCTTCCATCGCATCCGGCCCTGTAAGCACCCTCACACCTCTGGGGGCAAGGGCGTCATTGACCTTCCCGAAAAAACGGGGGTCGCTGATTATGACCGTGGGCACATCGAACTCGATGGCCTGGGCAATCAGCAGTTCGGCATTGCGGAGGGCGCTGATCATCTCCACCCGGAATTTGTCCCTGTGGGCACGCACGACGTCAAGTGCCTGCGTGCCTATCGAGCCTGTGGAGCCGAGTATTGCTATATGTCGGGGAAAGGTGGATTCCATGTCGTCAGAATCTGATGTAAGTTTCCGGATCCACCGCCGCCCCGCGGTACCAGAGTTCAAAGTGAAGATGGGAGCCGGTGCTGATGTTGCCGGCGTTTCCGGCAAAGGCGATAGGAGTGCCCGCACTCACCTTTTCACCGCTTTTCTTGATGGTCTTGGTGCAGTGCTTGTATATGGAGATAAGGTCTCCCGAATGCTGGATCTGTATCGTCCAGCCTGTGTCGTCATTCCACACCGAGGAGATGATGGTGCCGTCGAGGGTCGCGCAGACGGAAGTGTTCGGCTTCACAGCTATGTCCACGTAAGGATGGGCGATGGCGGGATTGTAGCCTTCCGTTATATGTCCCTTGACGGGAGGGAAGAAGAGGATGCCCTCTATGTTTTCCATATCACGCTTGACCACCGTCACATCGTACTGGTCGCCGGAGGCCACTTCAGCCTTGAGCAGGGAATCCTGGTAAGCGTAACGCGCCTCGAAGACCAATTCCTCAGCCTCGGCTATGTTTCCCGTCTCGAGAAGCGAATCGATGGGCAGGGGCGGCAAGCCCAGGACCACCCTCTGGAAATTATTCAGCTGAAGATTCCACACTCTGAGTTCCTGTTCGAGCGAATCCACCTTGAGCGCGTTTCTCATTGCGTCAGCCTGGGTCTGTGCAGAAGGGTATCCGGGGATGGCCTTGCGCAGGGGCGTGAAGGCAAGCAGGGAGTATATCAGGAAAATCAGAAGTGTGAACGAGGCCACAATCACCAGGATGGTCACCAGGGGGACAAACTTGAACGAGACCACATGTTCAAGGTTCTTGTCCTCTTCAATGACCACACGGTACCTTTTCTGCAGCCGGCTGAATATCTTATCTTTTTTTTTCTGTGGCATTTTCCGTACTTTTGCAAAGTTTTTTATGGACAGAATCTTAGGTATAGACTACGGGCGGGCCCGTGTGGGGGTGGCGGTCAGCGACCCTCTCGGAATCTTTGCGCAGCCCCTTGAAACCATCCAAAGTGCAAAGATAATTGAATATCTCAAATCTTACGCTCAAAAAGAGACGGTAAAGGCTTTTGTTGTGGGCTACCCCGTCAATATGGACGGAAGGCCCTCTGAGGCGGCCACCGACGTGGACCGTTTCCTCGCCTGCCTCGAGAAAGCATTTCCCGCAACAATCATCTATCTTGAGGACGAAAGATTCACCTCCGTACTGGCTCACAGGGCGATGATCGACGGGGGAATGTCCAAGTCAGACAGGCGCGACAAAGCCTCCGTTGACAAGATTTCGGCGGCCATCATACTCCAGACCTGGATGGACAAGCAGGCAAAATTGGAGAAATAAAAAAAATGTCTATCTTTGCGGCGTCCTTTCCACGAGATGGTAAGGAGGTTATTTATTTACAATTAAACCTTTAAACAAATGTCTGTAAAGATTCGTTTGGCCCGCCACGGCAAAAAGAACTACGCGTTCTATCACATAGTAGTGGCAGACAGCCGCGCTCCCCGCGACGGCCGTTACATCGAGCAGCTTGGCTCTTACAACCCCAACACTTGCCCCGCTTCCATCAGCATCAACGCTGAGAGCGCACTCAACTGGCTCAACAAGGGCGCACAGCCCAGCCCCACCTGCCGCCGTATCCTCTCTTACGAGGGTATCCTCCTGAAGAAACACCTCCAGGGTGGCGTTGCAAAGGGAGCATTCAGCCAGGATGTTGCCGATCAGAAATGGGCTGCCTGGAAGTCTGAAAGGGACGCCAAGGTTTCTGCCAAAGCTTCAGGTCTGAAGAACGCATCCATCGCAGCAGCCAAAGAGGCTCTCGCAGCCGAGGCCAAGGTTAATCAGGAGAGGGCTGAAGCCATTGCAGCACGCAAGGCTGAGCAGGCCGCCGCTGAAGCCAAGGCTCTTGCAGAGGCCGCTGCAGCCGAGAGCGAAGCTCCCGCTGAGACTCCCGCCGAGTAATGTTCCCCTCAAAGGAAACATTGGAAGCCGTAGCTCAGGTTACAAAATCTTATGGCACCTGCGGCGAAGTTCTTGTGAGCATAGCCCCCGATGCCATAGATTGTTTCCAAGACCCAAAACAACCGGTATTCCTTCTGCTGGAAGGACTGCCGGTTCCTTTTTTCATTGAACATTCCCGTCCCAAGGGTTCCAGAAAGTTCCTCGTGAAGTTCGAGGACACCGACTCGCTCGCCGAGGCGGACGCCCTTGTCGGACAGACCGTATATGCCTGCCCCGAACAGGACGAAGCCGAAAGCGAAGCCCTGGGGCTTAGTAGCCTCGATGACCTTGAAGGCTTCATCGTGTTCAATTCGGACGGGTCCAGAGTGGGCACCGTCACCGCTGTCTTCGATTTCGGCGGCAATTTTTGTCTGGAGATATCGGTGGAGGCGGAATCCGAGCCCGTGCTCATCCCCTTCCACGAAGATCTGGTAACAGATTTCCAGCCGGAATCTTCCACCATCACGATGGAAATCCCGGCCGGTTTGATTTAGAAACTGCTTTTGCGGCCTCTTCTATTCGGCTACCACGACAAAGCCGCAATTTGGCATAATCTCCAACTCAATATCAAGTTTCTTGGTCAGACGCATCCTGTCCAGCTTGGGCTTCGTCTCAGGGGCCGGAGTATTGCCCTTCTTCGCCACATCACTGTAATACATCGCCGTTGAAAGGCCCTGGGGGAACAGGGGGCTGAAGTCCACAGCCACCTTGATTTTCTGCGAGGTAGCGTTTATGGCGGCGACATACCAGGTGGAGCCGTGACGGCGGGCCAGGACCACATATTTTCCCGGATAACCGTCTATCAGGCGAGTCTCATCCCAGGTGGTGGGAACCTCCCTGAAGAAATCGAGGCATACCTGAGAGGCATCGTCAAGATTGTTGGGCGTCAGGGCGAAATTCTGGATGGGGTTCTGGAAAAGTATGGCGGCCGCCATTTCGAAAGAGTCCGATGTCACACGTCTTGAGCCGCGTCCGGAGGTCCCATTGTCACGGGTGAGGACCTTGTTCAGGAAACTTCCGCCCCACTCCATACAGCCTATGGTGTTTCGTATGAAGGGATGCAGGGTCGCGTCGACGGGGAATCTGTCACAGGCCCGCTGGCCGAAGATCAGGTTCTCCGAGGCCAGGACAGCCTCGCTGCCCACATAGTTGGGATACATACGCTCCCAACCGCGTGGAATGGTGCAGCCGTGGAAAATCACCATCAGGCCGTATTCGTTGGCATCGCTCAGGATGGCCTCGTAAAGGCGCATCGTTTCCTGTTTGTCACCTCCGAAGAAATCCACCTTGATGCCTTTCACCCCTATGCTCTTGAGCCATTTCATCTCCTTCTTGCGGGCGATGGGCGAATCCATGCAGTTGACGGGGGTCTGCTCTATGTCGTTCCAGTATCCGCTGGAGGAATACCAGAGGAACAGGTCCGTCCCCTTGCTGTGGGCGTATTCGGAGAGTTTCGCCATCCTCTCCCTTCCTATGTTGATGTCCCAGCCGGCATCCACAAGGGTGTACTGGAACTTCATCGCTGCGGCAAGGTCTATGTATTTGATCTGGTCGTCCCAGTTGCAGCTCGCGTCCTGCCATACTATCCAGCTCCAGGTGCTGCGGCCGTATTCATATTTCTGCGAGGCTTCGTAGAGAGGCTCCACCAGATCCCACATTATCGTGGTCTCGGCTATGGGGGCAAGGTTCTTTCCGACCGTAATCGTGCGCCAGGGAGTCACCCCGGGAAGGGCTATGGCGGGCTCGCTTGTGCCGTTGCCGTTATTTTCCTCGGGCATGGGAAATTCCACCTTGTAGGTGTCGGCAAGGCTGCCTTCACTCAAGGCAAAAGCATCGCTCAGGCGCGAACCGCAATACTGCCCGCTGACTCCGGTCTCACACAGAAGCACCCAGCCGCTCTCCCCTATCCTGAACAGGCTCGGAAAGGTAAAACCGTGGCCGTAGCCGGACTTCGTACCCAGGGGGGCGTCTATCAGGTATTCTTCCTCATAACTGGGTTTGGAGCGTTTCCAGCCTATCATCGCGTGGCTTTGGGGGGTCATAAAGACCGTGGTCTGCGAGGGGAAGGAATACGAGGTCGCCTCCTCGAATATTCTCGCGGAAGCGCTCATAGGCACGTATGGCCACTCGTAACGGAAACCTATGTCGTTGTTGGATACCCTGAAACGGATATCCATTTCGCGTCCTGCCGCATTCTTCACCCTGTATAGCAGTTCCGTCGCCTCGTAACTGATCTCCGAAACCTTCAGTTTCTCCTGAGAATAGGTCTTGGATATACGGTCTCCCTTGCAGCCCATATACTCGAGGGAGGAGGTCCAGTC
>JABUTN010000014.1:118984-126955 GCA_021443665.1 Bacteroidales bacterium
GAGCCGCTGTCATTGATATGGACGGTCAGGGAAAGATTGCCGTCAGGGGATTTGACGGTCTGCTGCTGCCAGGTCATCGAGCAGACCATCAGCAGTTGGGAAAACAGGAACAGTAGTTTCATCGTTTCTTGTGAAATAGTGAATAAAGGCACAGTAGCAACAATGCTGCCAAAGCCGCGTTATACAATATGGTCAAAGTTATGTTCAGCGGATGGGGGGTGGGAACAAAAAGTTCGGAAGGGTCTTCATCATAGCGGGCGAACACATTGCTGAAGATTTCCGTCCCATCGGGCCAGGTGGCGGTAAAGCGCAGATATGGCTCCTCTGCTCCGAGCACATACTCCATCCTGTCCCCTTCCGTCCAGGACAGGACTTTCCCCTGCTCCCCTATCGCCCTGACAAGGGCCGGAGATGAGAGCCTTATGAATGCAGTATCCCCCCTCAAGCCTATGCTCTTTATGCGCGGCAGGACATCCTCGCGGCTGTGGGTGGCGGGGATGTGCATAGAATAGAAACGGCCGGAACGCAGGGCGTCAAGCATATCGGGATATGCGGGCGAGGGGGAGTCTATCCAGGTGCAGCGCCTCGCTATGCTACTTTCATCCTTGGGGTTGTGGTTGTCATCACTGAGCATACTGTGGCTGTAGTGTCCGGCGCTCAGGGCCGCATCCCAGCGCCAGGCCGAAGTGGCGGCAGAGGGAGCAAGAGGGTCTCCGGGCTCGGAATCGTCAAAGCCCGAATCCGCCTCCAGCAAGGTGTATCCGGTCAGGGACTCCATAACTGCCTTCGGGGTGGAAAAAGTCCGGTCAGGATGATTGAAGCAGAGCAGGTCAGCATCCCTGAGTAGCAGATCTATCATCCACTGCCGCTGTGAAGCCATAAAAGGATACAGATGGTCATACATCAGCACCCTCTTTGAGCCGAACACAAGCTTGTGGAACTTGCAGATGTTTATTCCGTGCTCGTACAGCCTTATCTCCCACTCGGGCCTGGACGGATGGGAGGTCTCCTGCATGTGGTTGGCAAACTCCACCACATCGTAGCCCCAGCCCTTATATTCCTCATAGACCTCCGCTGGAGTGAAGTCACACTCGTTGATGCCCTTCTCGACTTTGCTATGGGTGTGTAGGCAGCATTTGAGCCATACCGAGTCTGTCCCTTCGTAAGGGTTGTAAATCCGTGGGCCCCTGAATTTTTGCGGAGTCGCGAAATCATATACGGGACTGACGGACATAAGCACCACCACGACAGCCGTTGCCGCCACGAAGAGTTTCAGTGCTATCGTCAATATCCTGCGCATAGGGACGGGAGCATCAGTTCCGTGACCACTCCGTCCCCTCTTTTGTATCCTTTACCGTGATTCCCAGATTTTTGAGCCTGTCACGAATCAAATCGCTCATTGCCCAGTCCTTCTTGGCCTTCGCCTCAGACCTTACCTGCAGGACCATATCCATAAGGCCTCCGACAAGGCTGTCATCGGAGTCTCCGAGTTCCTCGACCAGTCCCAGTACATTGGGAATAATGTCTCCAAACAAGCGCTTCAGAATCTCGTGGTCCCCCTCCCCAAGTGTAAGTGAGCCGGCTTTGGCCGAATTGACTATGCGGACAGCATCAAAGAGATGCGAGAGGGCGATAGGGGTGTTCAGGTCATCGCAAAGGGCGTCCAGCACATCTTCCTCGATGCGTGGCAGTTCGGGGTTGAGCACCCCTTCCCCCGTATAGGCGATGGACTCCACATCCTTTCCCGCCTGCATTATCCTCTTCAGGCCCTTTTCGGCAGCCTGCAGAGCCTCGTTGGAGAAGTCAAGCATACTGCGGTAGTGGGCCTGCAGGATGAAGAACCTTATGGTCATAGGAGAATAGGCCTTCTGCAGATGTTTGTGGCTGCCGGTAAAAAGTTCGTTCAGGGTGATGAAGTTGCCCAGGGACTTGCCCATCTTGCGTCCGTCAATCGTGATGAGGTTGTTATGCATCCAGTACTTCACGCCCTGGCAGCCTCTGCCGGCCACATTCTGGGCAAGTTCGCATTCGTGGTGCGGGAACTGCAGGTCCAGGCCGCCGCCGTGGATGTCGAATGTCTCGCCGAGGTATTTCGCCCCCATTGCGGAGCATTCGAGATGCCAGCCCGGGAAACCGTCGCTCCAGGGCGAGGGCCATCTCATAATATGCTCCGGTGAGGCCTTCTTCCAAAGGGCGAAATCGTAGGGGGAGCGCTTATCCGAAGAGCCGTCCAGGTCTCTTGTTCCCTCGCGCATATCCTCAAGCTGACGTCCCGAAAGGATGCCGTACTTGAACTTCTTGTCGTATGCAGGAACGTCGAAATACACGGAACCATTGGAGATGTATGCGAAACCCGAGTCCAGTATCTTCTGGATGAGGCTTATCTGCTCGATGATGTGGGCGGAAGCCCGGGGCTCGATGCTGGGGGGAAGAGTGCCCAGGGCACGCATCGCATCGTGATATGCGATGGTGTAGGTCTGGACTATCTCCATCGGCTCGAGCTTCTCCAAAGCCGCCTTCTTTGCAATCTTGTCCTCTCCCTCATCGGCGTCATTCTCCAGATGGCCCACATCCGTAATGTTCCTGACATAGCGCACCTTGTATCCGAGATGCCTGAACAGGCGCACTAGAACATCGTAGGTGATGGCAGGCCGCGAATGTCCCAGATGGGGTTCGCCATATACGGTGGGTCCGCAGACATAGAGGCCGACCATACCGGGGGTTACGGGTTCGAAAAGTTCCTTTGAACGGGAGAGGGTATTGTAAAGATAGAATGCTTTTGTCATCGGGCTTTGATTGCTTTGCTTACGAGGACAAAGGTAATGTTTTTTCCTCTATTGTGAGCTGATTGGCAATCACCTCCATATAGAATCTCTCCGTCCCGTCTGCTGCAACATATTTATGGGATCTCAAACGCCCCTCCACATACACTACGGAGCCTTTCTTCACAAGAGAGAAATCAGGCATGCCTTTGCCGGACCACGCCGTGACGGAATGCCAGGTCACTTCCTCCTTGTACTGCCCGTCCTTGCCCTTGAACACTTCGCTTGTCGCCATTGAAAAGCGGATTACCCTGTTCTCGCCCACATTGTTGGTGCGAGGTTCGATGCCAACCCTCCCACGGAGGATGATCTTGTTGATGCACGTTTCCATAACTATACAAATTAAATGATTGGATGTTTATGGGTGCAAAGGAAAATATCTTTTTAATAACTATACGATAATAAAGCACTTAATTTAAAAATTAAGCATTTATACACGGATTGCAAAAAGGTGCATTTCTGCATAATCGTACAGAAAAGTGAAAAATGTACCTTTTTGGAAATAAAGATGCGGCCCATAGTGTAGATTTGCATATACAAAACCAAAGCACAATTATGGAAAACTGTGAAGAGAAAGACAAAAAGCCCCGCCTGTGTCCCGTATGCAAGCAGGTGATAGTGGGCAGATCAGACAAGAATTTCTGCAGCGAGGCCTGCCGGAACATGTACCACAACCGAAAATACTCCCGCCTGCGTCACGATTTCAAGGCCATAGACCGGATTCTCAAGAGGAACTACCTTATCCTGAAATCACTCATAAACTCCGGCACCAGAAAAACGAACATACACGATATGGTGATGATGGGCTACATACCGAAGTACGTGACCTCTATCCGGCAGGAGAACAAGCATAACAAGATTCTGGCCTTCAGCGAAAGCCCTCTCATCTACGAATGCTACGACATCTGCTTCCGCCAGAACAAGTGGGGGGAAGTCGAAATCTTAGGACAGCGTCCCCTGCCCGTGGGGACAATCCTGGCCCTGAACAACGAAAACATCCCCGATGACGGGGTCTAAGCCATCGCCGCCTCCACGTCGGGCACGGTGATGGGCAGACGTTTGTCCCCAAGCAGGCGGCAACCGTCGGGAGTTATGAGCAGGTCATCCTCGAGGCGGATTCCGCCAAAGGTGTAGAAGGCCTTCAGCGCGTCATAGTTGATGAAATCCTTGCACAAACCCTCTGATTCCCATTTCTCGATTAGGGCGGGGATGAAATATATGCCCGGTTCGTCTGAAATCACGTGACCGGCCTTGAGGGTGCGTCCCATACGGAGAGAGCGCAGGCAAGGTATTGTCGAACGCACGGTGCCGTCGCCATAGCCGACCAGGTCCTCACCCAGGTCCTCCATATCGTGAACGTCCATACCCATATTGTGGCCGAGACCGTGAGGCATGAAGAGGCCCACGGCCCCTGCCTGGAGAGCGTCATCCACATTTCCTTTCATCAGTCTCATAGCCTTCAGGCCCTCCACGATGACCCCGGTTGCGGCAAGGTGCACCTGCTGGTAGGAGATGCCCGGACGGGCCGTGGCGAGAGCCTTGTTGTTGGCATCGGACACGATGGTATAAACCTCTGCCTGCAGCGGTGTGAACTTGCCTGAAGGAGGAAGCGTGCGCGTGAAGTCCGAGCAATAGCCCGTGTTGGATATGGCGCCCGCATCAATCACGCAAAGACGCCCGGGAGTGAGAATCTGGTGATGATGGTGGTTGTGCAGGGTCTCGCCGTTCTGGGAAAGGATTATGGGGAAGGAAATCATCGAGCCCTTGCTGATGGCAATGCCTTCCATCAAGCCCACGAGCTCCTGCTCCAGAATGCCAGGTTTCATAGCCTTCAGGGCGCTCATATGCATCTGGTAGCCTATATTGCAGGCGGCGTCTATCTCGGCGATCTCGCAGTCCTGCTTGACAATGCGCAGCTCTATGACGGCCTTTGTAAGTTCGGGGTCGGAGCGCAGACCCATTTCATCAAAGCCGATTCCAAGCAGTTTGTGCAGGAATATCTTGGTCTGGTTCCTGTAGGGAGGCAGGAAGCGCACAACACGGCCTCCGCGCACCGCTTCAGATACGACCTTCTCAACAGCGCACAGAGCCGCGGTTTTCTCCACGCCCACCTTTTCCGCCTTTTCTTTCAGCACGGGCATAGGGCCGGTCCACACGATGTCCTCTATGTCCACATCGTTGCCGAAAAGCATCTCATCCCCGTTGTCCAGGTCGATGACTGCCGCCAGATCAGGCTCGCACAGACCCCAGAAATAATTGAAGCTGCTGTCCTGATGGAAACGGTAGCAGTTGTCGGGATAATCGAGAGGGGCTTCGCTGTTACCCAAAAACAGGATTATGCCTCCTTTCCCCTTGAGGGAAGCGGCGAGCGCCTTGCGCCTTGACCGGTAAATTTCCTTTGAAAACATATTTTAGCTTGTTTTTATATGATATACTGGGCCTCGGGATGAAGTTCCACTCCGAAGCGTTGTTTGACTGATTCGACGATGTCGGCGGCAAGAGAGCGTATCTGCTCCCCGGTGGCCGAGCCGTAATTGACAAGCACCAGGGCCTGGGTGGGCCATACCCCCGCATCATCCCTACGCCAGCCCTTCCAGCCCGCCTTGTCTATCAGCCAGGCGGCCGAAAGTTTGACCTTGTCATCCTCCGAGGGCAGAGGATAGGAAGGGATGTCCGGCCAGTCCTGTTTCAGACGCTCCAGGACGTAACTCTCCACTACGGGGTTCATAAAGAAACTGCCCGCGGAGCCAACTTCCTCCACTGCAGGAAGTTTGGCCCGCCGCGTGGCGATGACGGCCTCCCGGACACCGGCGGGGCTGAGTTCCCTGACGGCCTCCGACAAACGCCCGTATTCGATGTTGACGGCGTCCCCGAGTCTGAGGCGCAGGTTCACAAAGGTCACGATATACTCTCCGGCCAGGCTTGTCTTGAAAACGCTCCTGCGGTAGCCGTATTCACACTCCTCTCGGCTGAATATCCTTGTACTGCCATCACGGACGCATATGGTTTCCACACTCTCCACGAGGGATGAAATTTCCACCCCGTAGGCGCCTATGTTCTGCACTGCGGCCGAGCCGGCCTGTCCCGGAATCAATGACAGATTTTCCGCCCCGGAATAGCCCCTACCCACACTCCAGGCCACAAACTCGTCCCAATTGCAGCCGGAGCCGAGCTTGAGCAGCACGGCCCTGCCGTCATTGGAGATTTCCTCCACAGAGCGTATTTCGGAGCAGAGCACCACCCCTTCGAAACGCTCGCAACAAGGCAGCAGGTTCGAACCCTCGCCCACAAAGAGCAGACGGCGGCCCCTGAACTGCCCGAGGGCCTCGCAAAGTTCAGCGGGACTTTCATAGCGGACGAGCACATCCGCCTTGCAGGGAATGCGGAAAGTGTTCGGGATATCCTGACTGTAGCCTATTGTCATACTCTGGTGATGTGGGCGCCCAATGCCCTGAGGCGTTCCTCTATATTCTGATAACCGCGGTCTATCTGTTCTATGTTATTGATTTTGCTGGTCCCCTTCGCACCGAGGGCCGCAATCAGCAGTGCGATGCCGGCACGGATATCGGGGGAAGACATTGTGCGTCCGCGAAGGTCCATACGGTGGTTGTGCCCTACGACCACCGCCCTGTGGGGATCGCAGAGAATGATCTGGGCCCCCATATCGATGAGTTTGTCCACGAAGAAGAGACGGCTTTCAAACATTTTCTGGTGAATCAGCACGCAGCCCTTGCTCTGGGTGGCCACCACGAGCATCACGCTCAGCAGGTCGGGTGTAAGCCCGGGCCAGGGAGCGTCCGCAATGGTCATGATCGAACCGTCGAGGAAAGTGTCGATGGCGTATTCCTCCTGGGCGGGCACATAAATGTCGTCCCCTCTCTGTTCGAGTTTTATGCCCAGACGGCGGAAACTCTCGGGGATGATGCCCAGATTGTCCCAGGATACATTCTTTATGGTCATTTCGCTGCGCGTCATCGCGGCCATACCGATGAAGGAGCCGACCTCAATCATATCGGGCAGTATCGTATGCTCGCAACCGTGCAGACTCTCCACACCGTCGATGGTCAGGAGATTGGAGGCGATGCCTTCGATTTTTGCGCCCATGCCCACAAGCATACGGCACAACTGCTGTATGTAGGGTTCGCAGGCGGCGTTGTAGATGACCGTACGCCCCTTTGCAAGCACGGCCGCCATAATCACATTGGCCGTACCTGTCACGGACGCCTCGTCAAGTAGCATACGCGCCCCCTTCAGCCCCTCAGGGGCCACAAGTTCAAAGGTGGCCTTGTCCTTATGGTATTCGAAATGCGCCCCGAGGCTCTGCAGGCCCACAAAATGGGTGTCCAGCCTGCGCCGTCCTATCTTGTCCCCGCCGGGCTTGGATGTCAGGGCGTGGCCGAAACGGGCAAGCAGGGGTCCCGTGAGCATAATGGAGCCGCGCAGGGCCCCGTTGCGGGCAAGGAACTCATCACTGCGCAGGAAGTCCTCGTCCACATTTTCCGCCTTGAAGGAATAGGCGCCCTCACCTACCTTTGCCACACTCACGCCCATATCCCGCAACATATCTATGAGATTGTTGATGTCGAGTATGGAGGGGATGTTGCGTATCACCACCTTCTCCTTTGTGAGTAGCACTGCACAAAGCACCTGCAGCGCCTCATTTTTCGCTCCCTGGGGACAAATCTCCCCGTTGAGCCTATATCCGCCTTCAATAATAAAAGAAGCCATATCTGAATTTTATCTGTTTATAACACTGTCAAGCCGGGCATAACCCTCGGCCTCGATTTCTTCATCGACGAGGTCTGTCGTCAGGGGAAGAACAGGGACCATCACTGCCTCTATGGGCAGATAGAATAGTCTTTTGCGGATTTCTTCCGGGACGAGTTCCGGCTCGCGGAAAATCCGCTGGGCATCTTTCTCCGTGGTAAGGAGCAAGGCCATAGGATTTCGCTTTATAGCCTTTGCCACCTTCCGGAAATCCGATGCCGTATAATTGTGGTGGTCGGGGAAATCGAAGGACTGCAGCACCTCGTATTTCTCGGAAACATAGTTGACCAGCGCCACGGGAGAGGCAAGGCCGCAAAAGACCATGGCCCTGCTCGAATACACATAGCGGTGGTCGGCCTCATCCCGGAACACGGGCACAGGC
>JABUTN010000014.1:126983-135916 GCA_021443665.1 Bacteroidales bacterium
GGGCATCTGGTGAGGCAGTTTCAGCCTCTGTCTCCACTCTGAGGCAAGATTGTCGTCCACCCAGCCATCCATCTTCGTGACCACCACCGCATCGGCCTTGAGGACGCGGCTGCGCAGGTCGCGCAAACGTCCGAAGGGAAGAAGCCTGTCCTTGTCTATGGGCCGGTGCGAATCCACCAGAACTATGCCGGTGGAAGGTTTCACGGCCCTGTGCTGGAATCCGTCGTCAAGGATAATCCACTCGGGCCTTTCGTCCCCGCTCCTTGCAAGCAGCATATCTATGGCCCTCGAGCGCTTCGAGTCAACCACTACGGTGACATCGGGGAACCTGCGCTTAATCTGTAGGGGCTCGTCCCCAACTTCCGTATGCAAACTGTCCACAGAGACCTCCACGAGCCCTTTGGAGTGGCGCTTGTAGCCGCGGGAAACGACCGCAATCCTCTTTGAGGCACCATAGCGTCTCAGGAGCATCTCCACAAAGGGGGTCTTTCCCGTGCCACCGACCGTGATGTTGCCCACGCATATCACGGGCACATCCCAGGAGCGGGACTCCAGAAATCCGAGGTCGTAAAGCTTATGCCTGACCCAAAGTATGAATGCCGTTGCGAGCATCAGCGCAACCACTTGTCAAACCAGTCGAAGAAGGCCCTCTGCCAATGGACCGCATTCTGGGGTTTGAGAATCCAATGGTTCTCATCGGGGAAGAGCAGCATCTGTGAGGGCACGCCCATCATCTGCGCGGCATTGAAGGCCGACATACCCTGATCCACGGGCACACGGTAGTCTAACTCTCCGTGGGTCACCATAATGGGGGTATGCCACTTGGTCACCAGGGTGTGGGGCGAGCCCTGGGTATAATGACGGCGGGCGACGGGATTCTTCTCTACATCCCAGGGGGCACCGTTTCCGCCGCCTCCGTTGTCCCAGTTGGGGAACCACATCTCCTCCGTGTTGTACCACATCGACTCCTCGTTGAAAATGCCGGCGTGGGAAAGAAGGGCGTCAAACACGTTTCCGTGGATACCGGCGAGGTAATAGATGGAATATCCTCCGTAACTGGCCCCGCTGGCCCCGATTTTGTCAATATAAGGCTCGTTCTTGAGAGTGCGTGCGGCCACGAGGTAGTCCTGCATGTTCAGACCGCAGTAATCTCCGGAAATCTGGTCGCACCATTCCTGGCCGAAGGCGGTGGTGCCGCGACGGTTGGGCAGAATCACCACATAACCCTGATGTGCCATCAGCTTGTAGTTCCACCTTGTGGACCAGCTCTGGGAGAGCGTACCCTGGGGGCCGCCTGTACAGAAGAGCATTCCGGGATATTTCTTTGCAGGGTCGAAATCGGGGGGATAAATCACCCAGGCGTGCATTTTCTTGTTGTCAACGGTGGTGAGCCAGCGCTCCTCGCATTTCTCCTGGCCCAACTGCGCGAGAATGTCGCCGTTCTCGTCCGTTATCTGGCTGAATGAGCCGTCCTTGAGCGACACCTTCACTATCTCGTTGGGACGTGCCATAGAGTGGTTGGTACAGATCAGGTCGCCGTCTGCTTGCTCGGTCACGGTCTCGAAATCATACCAGCAGTCCGCGGGGGTGATGCGGGTGATGCCGCCTTCAAGGTCGGTGACAAAGATACCCTGGAGGGCATTGACCAGAGAATTGAAATATATGGCCTTGCCGTCCCTGCGCCATACGGGAGAGGCTACATTGTATTTGTAGTCCGCGCTGAGTTCCTTCTTGACCATAGTCTTGGGATCTATGATGAAGAGCCTCTGCTTGTCGGCCTCGAAACCAGCCCTCTCCATACTGATCCAGGCGATATATTTGCCGTCGGGGCTCCATACGGGGTCTGTATCATAGCCCATCATCCCTTCTGTCAGGTTCAGATGGCTGTGCTTCTCCAGGTCCCAAAGGTAGATGTCTGTATTGGTGGAAAAGGCGTAATCCTTGCCGGTAAGTTTGCGGCAGGAATAGGCGATGCTCTTGCCGTCGGGGCTCCAGCTCAGCTGTTCAAGGCCGCCGAAGGGAAGGGTGGGCAACTCGTAGGGAGCCCCCTCAAGAATGTCGAAGCCGGGGCCTATGCTGGTCTTGCCGCCCTTGCTCTCCACCTTGGAAACGAAGGTGTGGGGGATGTTCTCCACGAAGCAGTCCCAGTGGCGGTACATCAGACCGTTGATGATGCGGCCCGTAGATTTTTCCAGGTCAGGATAAACATCAGTGGGTTTGGTACATCCCTTGACCTCAGAGATGTACATTATATGCGAGAAGTCGGGGCTGAAGCAGAACTCGTTCACGCCTGCATCTATGCCCTCGCTCACCTGGCGTATGTTGCCGCCGTCGGCATCCATAACAAAGATCTGACCTCCCTGCAGGAAGTAGATTTCCTTGCCGTCCGCGCTCCAGCGGGCATTGTTGGCACTCTTTTCAAAGGCAGTGATGATGCGGGAGCCGCTTCCGTCAGCATTCGCAATGCAGAGCTGGCGCACACTGCGGTTCTGTTCTATGGAGGTGTAGGTCACTCCGTACAGTATCTTCGAGCCGTCGGGACTCAGTTGGGGATCGCTTACACGCCCCATACGGAGCATAATTTCCGGAGTGAGCCGGCCGTCACTCACTTTGATGGCCTCTTTGGTCAATACGTTTGGAAGTTCCTGCTGCTCGCTGCAGGCTGCTATGGCAATCATGGATAGGCTTGCTGCTAATAATTTCTTAAGATTCATTTAGACTTTGTTTTAAAGCCTAAAATTACGGATTTTCTTTATCTTTGCAAGAAAAAAAGTATGAACAGGATATCCAACTGGGCATTTGTCTGCCTTTCAGCTTCCATCGTCATATTGGGTGCTTTCATCTATGCCGGCATAGCCGGTTTCAAGGACAGCGACAGAATTGTGACGGTCAAGGGGCTGTCCTCACGCGAAGTGCCCGCCGACAAGGTCATCTGGCCCCTCGTCTTCAAGGGTGCATCCAACTCCTTGAGCGAGCTTACAGCCGTCAATGAACGCAACACCAAAGCCATCATAGACTTTCTGACAGCCGGAGGCATAGACAGCAACGATATCACCATCTCTCCCGTAAAGGTGAATGACGCACTTTCAGAACTCTACCAGAGCGACAGAGTCACATTCCGTTACAAGAGCACCTCAGTCATCACCGTGGCAACATCCAAAGTGGACGAAGTGCGCAAACTGCTTTCACGCCAGAGCGAGCTGGTTTCCAAAGGCATAGTCCTCTCCGGTGAGAATTACGAATATCCGCTGATTTTCTCCTTCAACGGTCTGAACGACATCAAACCCGAAATGGTTGCCCAGGCCACCAAGAACGCCAGGGCCACCGCAGAGAAATTCGCCCAGGATTCGGACAGCCGTCTCGGCAAGATCCGGAATGCCAGCCAGGGCCAGTTCAGCATCGAAGACCGCGACAGCAACACCCCGCATATCAAGATTGTCCGCGTGGTGACAACCATAACCTACCAGCTTGCCGACTGATGTTCGAGGACATAACACAACAACTCTCTGAAGGCAGAATCGTCAGGACCACCATTCCAGACGAAAGTATGAAGCCTGCCTTCAAAGCGGGCGTGGATTATGTCCTGATCGCCCCCGTGAGACCCACGGAGGATGTCACGCACAACAAGGAGGACGAGCATCTGCTCCAGCGCCACCAGGCCATCTGCGACACAAGGCGCAAAAGGCGCGATGTCTCGAAAGGCTCCGACCGTATGACCATCCGTAGGCGCGATGTGGTCCTTTTCCGCCATGAGGGGAAGATTCTGCTCCACAGGATAGTCCACGTCTGGGGGACGCTCCTGCTTCTGAGGGGCGACAACTGCTACGGGCCCTATGAGAGAGCCACGGTAAGCGACGTTCTCGGAATCGTCATCGGAGGCACCTGGCGCGGAGGGCGCAGGTTCAAGGCCTCTTCCCGCGTATGGCGCGGCTTCTCACGCTTCTGGACCGGCAGCTACCGTTCCCGGCTGTGGTCAAGGAAGTCCCTTCATATCCTTCGCAAACCCTTCCGGCACAGCGCACGGAAACAGGCATAAAAAAACTCCGGGTCATCTGATCCGGAGTTTTTTATGAACTATTCGGGATTAGTCGCGTGAGCGGCGGTCACGACGGTCACCTCCGCGACGTTCGCGGCGGTCACGACGGTCACGACGGTCTCCATCACGGCGATTGCCTCCCTGAGACTGTACCTGTGAAGCGGGAACACCTGCATTGGGGCTCAGGTCGCGTTTGCCATAGACCTCACCGTTGCAGATCCACACCTTGATACCGAGAACGCCGACCTTGGTGTGAGCCTCAGCCAATGCATAATCGATATCTGCACGGAAAGTATGCAGAGGGGTACGGCCTTCTTTGTAGAGCTCGCGACGGGCCATCTCGGCGCCACCTACACGGCCGGCAATCTGAATCTTGATACCCTCGGCACCCATACGGATGGCTGAAGCTATCGCCATTTTGATGGCACGACGGTAAGACACACGGCCTTCAAGCTGGCTTGCGATGCTGTTGGCCACGATGTTGGCGTCAACCTCGGGACGTTTAACCTCGATGATGTTGATCTGGACGTCCTTGTTGGTGATCTTGTGGAGCTCCTCTTTCAGCTTGTCAACCTCCTGGCCGGCCTTGCCGATAATCATACCGGGACGGGCGGTGTGGATTGTGACGGTGATGAATTTGAGAGTGCGCTCGATGACAATCTTGGAGATGTTCTGCTTTGAAATGCGGGCCAACAGGTACTCGCGGATTTTGCTGTCCTCGAGGATTCTGTCAGCATAGTCACCATACCAGCTGGAGTCCCAGCCACGGATGATACCGATACGGTTGCTAATAGGATTGATTTTCTGTCCCATAGTTTATTCCTCCTTTGCTGATTCGGTTACGTTTTCAATGTTCTTCACGCCGACAACGATGGTTACGTGGTTTGAACGCTTGCGGATACGTGCGGCACGACCCTGAGGGGCGGTGCGGATACGTTTGATGGTTGAGCCCTGACCGACCATGATTGACTTCACAATCACATTGCCGTTCTCGAGTTCTTTCTGGTCGGCCTCATTCTTGGCTTCCCAGTTTGCAATGGCGCTGCGGAGGAGCTTGCTCAAACGAAGAGCGGCCTCTCTCTTGGTGTACTTGAGAATGTCAAGTGCTTTGTTTACCTCAAGGCCTCTGATGTTGTCAGCTACAAGGCGCATTTTGCGGGGAGAAGTGGGGACGTCATTGAGCTTTGCAATGGCGGTCTCTCTCTTTATTGCTTTCAGCTTCTCAGCTGATTCATGTTTACGTTTTCCCATGTCTGTAACTTTTTAACTGTTAACGATTACCCGAGTGGCCTTTGAAGGTACGGGTGGGGGCAAACTCACCGAGTTTGTGACCTACCATATTCTCAGTTACATAAACCGGAATAAATTTGTTTCCGTTATGCACCGAAATGGTGTGGCCTACAAAGTCAGGAAATATCACGCTGGCGCGGGACCAGGTCTTGATAGCCTCTTTTTTCATGGTACCCTCATTCATAGCTGTCACTCTCTTGAGCAATGCTTCCTGGATATAGGGACCTTTTCTAATTGATCTAGCCATAATATCTAAAATTTATTCCGTTATTTTTTCCTTCTTTCAATGATGAACCTGTTGGAAGTAGCCTTGGGATTGCGTGTCTTGTAACCCTTGGCAGGGATGCCCTTGCGGCTGCGGGGATGTCCACCTGATGCACGGCCTTCACCACCACCCATGGGGTGATCCACAGGGTTCATAACGACACCACGGTTGTGGGGACGGCGGCCCAACCAACGGCTGCGGCCGGCCTTTCCTGAGGACTCGAGGTTGTGGTCTGAGTTGGAAACGACACCCACAGTGGCGCGGCAGGCGCAGAGGACCATACGGGTCTCACCTGAGGGGAGACGGAGGATGGCGTGCTTGCCTTCGCGGGCTGCAAGCTGGGCATAGGCACCGGCGCTGCGTGCCATTGCGGCACCCTGACCGGGACGGAGCTCGATATTATGGACCATAGTTCCGAGGGGAATCTCGCCGAGAGGGAGGCAGTTGCCAAGCTCGGGGGCGATACCTTCTCCTGAGAGAACGGTCATACCTACTGTAAGACCCTGGGGAGCGATGATGTATCTCTTCTGGCCGTCTGCATAGACAACGAGAGCGATGCGTGCGCTGCGGTTGGGGTCATACTCTATAGTCTTAACTGTTGCTGTCATACCGTCCTTGTTGCGGAGGAAGTCGATGATACGATACATCTTCTTGTGTCCGCCGCCGATATAACGCATTGTCATTTTACCTGTGTTGTTGCGACCACCTGTGCCGCGAAGGGGCTCGAGAAGGGATTTCTCGGGAGTAGTGCAAGTAATCTCGGTAAAAGCGCTGATAGTCTTATTTCTTGTACCGGGAGTAGTCGGTTTGAATTTACGTACTGCCATAACTTTCGAAGATTAGATGTTGGAGTAGAAATCGATTTTGTCCTCACCTGCAAGAGTCACATACGCTTTCTTGAAGTGGTTCATGCGGCCTGAAAGCATACCCGCCTTGGTGTAGCGGCTTTTGCGTTTGCCGTGATAGTTCACAGTGTTGATGTCCTTTACTGTGACACCGTACTGCTGCTGGATAGCATCCTTAATCTCGATTTTATTGGCATCGCGATCAACGATAAAACCGTAACGATTCAACTTTTCGCCCTGAATCGTCATTTTCTCGGTTACGATTGGCCTAATAAGAATTCCCATTGTCGTGATTATTTGCGTCTTTCAACAAGAATGTCCTGAACACCGTCAACGAACACCACATTGTAGGCGTTCATAATGGCATAGGTGTTAATCTCGTCAACGGAGATAACGTTCACATTCTGGAGGTTGCGTGAAGACAGGTAAATATTGTCTGAATTTGAGGGAAGAACGAAGAGTGTCCTTCTGCCGTTGGCTTTGAGATTGTCAAGAATCTTGATGAACTCCTTGGTCTTGGGAGCATCCATAGAGAACTCCTCTACGAAAGTCACAACGCCTTCCTGAAGTTTGTAGCTGAGCGCGCTGAAGCGGGCGAGCTGTTTGAGTTTCTTGTTGAGCTTGAAGCCATAGAGATGAGGTTTGGGTCCGAATACAGTACCGCCGCCTACATAGTTGGGGGCTTTGATTGAACCGTGACGGGCTCCTCCGCCGCCTTTCTGGCGACCCATTTTCTTGGTGGAGTAAGCCACTTCCCATCTCTCTTTGGATTTGTGGGTACCCTGACGCTGGTTGGCAAGATACTGCTTCACATCCAGATAGATGGCGTGGTCGTTGGGCTGGATGCCGAAAATAGCGTCGTCAAGAACAACTTTCTTTCCTGACTCGCTGCCGTCGATTTTGTAAACTGACAGTTCCATAAATTAGTCCTCCACGATTACATAAGAACCCTTGGCTCCGGGAACGGAACCTTTGAGAAGCAAAAGATTGTTCTCAGGGATCACTTTAATGACTTGAAGATTGGCTACCTTCACGCGGTCGCAACCCATGTGGCCGGCCATACGCATTCCGGGGAACACGCGGGAAGGCCAGGATGATGCACCCATTGAACCGGGGTGACGGAGACGGTTGTGCTGACCGTGGGTCGCTCCACCGACTCCCTGGAAGCCGTGACGTGTTACAACGCCCTGGAATCCCTTACCTTTGGAGATTCCGATAACATCTACCCACTGAACACCTTCTGAAAGGTCTTCAACGGTAACAGTGTCACCAAGGTTGAGCTCTTTCGCGAAGTCGTTCTTGAACTCCACGAGCTTGTACTTGGGGGTGGTTCCTGCCTTTTTGAAGTGGCCGATGAGGGCCTTGCTGGCGTGCTTCTCTTTCATTTCGTCATAGGCAAGTTGTACAGCGGCATAACCATCTTTCTCTACTGTACGAATCTGCGTAACAACACACGGACCAGCCTCAATAACGGTGCATGGTATGTTCTTACCATCAGCATCGAAAACGGATGTCATTCCGATTTTTTTTCCAATTAATCCAGGCATTGGTTTAATTTAATTAGTTGTTAATCAATAAGCTACTTGTGTAGCCCGCATTTTTTGCGGACGGCAAAGATAATAATTTTTATATTCGCAGCAAACTTTTCACTATGAAATTTTTACGATTTGTTCTGATATCTACACTTTTAGCCCTTGCCTCCACCTGTGTCCGCGCCGGGGATTTCCGCTACAGGGGCTTTTCCGGAGGAATGATGCTGCACACCGGCTACCTCACCAGCGGCACCTTCAATAACGGCTTCTCGAAAATCTCGGGAGCGCCCATAGGGCTGGGCGGCCAGGCGGCCTTCCATTTCGGCACGGCGGAGCACCATCTGTGCATAGGCGGCGACGGTTATGTGAGCAAGGTGGGCTACAAGCCTGACAAGAGTTACAACCGAATCGGCGGAGGCGGCCTGATGATAGACTATATGTATTATGGGAAGGGACGCGTCAAGGGCTTTGTGGGAGTGACCCTGGGCGGTGGGGTGAGCGAGTCCCATTCCGTGTTCCCCGAAGAGATTCCGCTGGAGGAAGGGATGACCCCGATGGGCTACAACCGCGATTCCTTCTTTATGGTCTGCCCCCACATAGGTATGGAAATCCGCTTCGCCCACAATGCCCACATCATATTGAAGGTGGACTACAACCGCAACGTGACCTCGTTCAGCGAGCGCACTCCGCACGGCCCGAGAATCTTCCTCGGGGTGGTATTCCACAAAATGAGACGCTTTTAGTTGTTTTTGAGTGGAAAGGTGCTATCTTTGCACATTTGAAAGAGGAAATATTTTATCTAACAATATGGCAAACATTTTCACATCTTCAATCGGCAAAAAGCTGATTATGAGTATTACAGGTCTTTTCCTGATTGTCTTTCTCTGCCTGCACGTGACCATCAACAGTTTCGTGTTCTTCGGTGACGAGGCCTTCAACCACGGTTGCGAATTCATGGCCCTGCC
>JABUTN010000014.1:135938-137416 GCA_021443665.1 Bacteroidales bacterium
GTGCTTGCAGCAGGTTTCATCATCCACATCATCTACGCTTTCTACCTTTCATACACGAACCTGAAAGCAAGGGGTGCTGACCGCTATGCGGTTTCCAACAAGAGCAAGGCAGAGTCCTGGGCAGCGAAGAATATGCTCATTCTCGGCATCATCGTCCTCGGCTGCATCGCCTTCCACCTGACAGATTTCTGGGCCCACATGCAGCTTCAGGAGTTCACCGGCGGACACGCCACCGAGAATCCCTCCGAACTTCTCTACATCACCTTCGGCAAACCCTGGCTCACAGTCCTCTACATCTTGTGGTTCGTGGCCCTCTGGTTCCACCTCACCCACGGTTTCTGGAGCGCACTCCACACCCTCGGCTGGAACAACAACATCTGGATCGGCCGCCTGCGCGTGATTTCCTACATCTTTGCAAGCATCATATTCCTCGCCTTCACCGCAGTCGCCCTCTTCTGCTGCCTCAAGGCCAACGGAATCCTCTTCGCATAAGCGTACACTCCGCATAAAAAAGAGAAGCCGGCCCACACAGCCGGCTTCTTTCGTTTCAGTCACGTCCCCTACTTTCTTCCCACAAAGTGTGTCATCGAGTCATAGACTCCGAACACGCTGCCGAACACCCAGTCAAACACTTTTGAGTGCATCAGGCCCTGGTTGAAGCGGATGAAGCGGAATGCGAAGGGCATGCCGCAGATTCTCTTGTCCTTCTCGATGGCACGGATGATGGTCTTGGCCGTCTTCTCGGGATTGAGGAGTTTGAACACCTTGGGCTGTATGCCGTCGAACATTCCCGTATTGATGAAATAGGGAGCCACAGTGGTGACGCGCACCTTGCTCTTTGCCTCCTGGAGTTCTATGCGCATTGACTCTGACCAGCCGAAACTTGCCCATTTGCTCGCCGCATAGACTGACAGTTTGGGCATTGCAAGCAGACCGGCCGCGGAAGCGATGGTGCAGATGTGCCCGTGGTTGCGCTCCAGCATATCGGGAAGCACACGGCGGGTGAGGAGCATAGGTGCCACGGAGTTGATGTTCATAGTCCTGATGATGTCCTGGTCCGTCTGGGCATCGAAGGTCTTGTTGTTGGTTATGATGCCGGCATTGTTGATTAGGATGCCGACGGGGCCGCACTCCGCCTTGGTAGCCTCGTATGCCTTGTCGATGGACTCTATGTCCGACACATCCACTTTATAGCCCTTGACCTTGCCGAGTTTGGAGAATTCGCTGACCGTGGCCTCAAGGTTCTTTTCGTTGATGTCCCAGATAACAAGGCAGGCGGCGCCCTTTTCAAGGGCGGTTCTGCCCATAATTTTGCCGATACCGGAAGCTCCTCCGGTGATTACGACGATTTCATCTTTTATTTTCATAGTTGTACATTATTTTCCGGGCTGCAGGTTCAGAAAAGGCACGGTGTTGCCCATCATATAGGTGGGAAGCACACCGTTCCATTTGTTGACAGCCTCGTATTCTATCAGTTT
>JABUTN010000014.1:137544-146362 GCA_021443665.1 Bacteroidales bacterium
GCCACCTGTTTCTCGGCGATGGCATTCTCGAACTTGTCGTCAAAGTCTATGTTGGAAATCTGAATCTTCACGTTCGTGAAATAGTTGGTCTGGGAAAGCTGCTGATGGACGGCCGCCTCTATGAGCGAACGCACGGCGTCACGGTTCTCCACGATGGCGGTGGCGTTGAAATTGCCCATCGCGTCCTTGATCACGCCTCTGAGGATGGGGGCGAAAATCTTGTTCTCGTAGTCATAGCCCACCTGACGGTAGAGTTCGGTCACGGCCGAGGGACGCACGTCATAGTTGACCTCGCAGCAGAACACGGCGGTCTGGATGTCCTTTGTGTAGGCGGCCTCCTCGATTTTGATTTTCTGGGTCTGGATGGACATCCTGGAAACGGTCTGGATCACGGGGATCTTGACGTGAAGTCCGGGTTCAACCGGCACATCCGAAATTTTTCCGAATGTGGCCAAGACACCTCTTTCCGTAGAGCGGATGGTGTAGAAAGAGCCCATTGCAAGGATTACGGCCACGAGGGCCACAATGGTGAGAGTCACTGCTCTGCGATTTGTTACATTTTTCAACATATCATTTGATTTTTATACGGTTGTCACTGTCTTTATATTTCGCGGGGATAATGCCGCCTGTGCTTTGAAGGTATCTTTCCACCAGGGAGACATCCGTTTCCCCGCTGTCCGTGTATTTGAATCCCTCCAGGAGCGTGCAGCCATCCCCCTTCTCGATTACAAGGTAGGAATTCGACACGAGCAGGTATTCGGCCTCCGGGTCAAGGGCTTCCCAATCGCTCTTTCCATTGCGCAGCACCTTCACATTCGACACCCTTCTGGGCACATCGGCGACGATATGGGAAAGCACCGAGGACTTATCCATCACGACAGGGCTTTTGACCGAACAATCCACTTCAAATTCCATACCCGAAACCTGGTAGAAACTTCCGAAATTGAGGGGCAGCGAGTGGACTGAGAACTCCAGCAGGTCCAGCAGCACGCTTCCCTTCACCTTTAGGGTGCATACAGTGGAGCCGAAGGGCATAGTCGCGAATATGTCGTTGTGACTGACATCACCCTTGTGGAGATTTTCCCTTATGCCTCCGCTGCCTATCAGGGCCACGTCAGCCCCTGTCATCTGCCTGAAAGCGTCCGTGTAGAAATCCCCGAGTCCGCACTCGGCATTGCGGTGCAGCCACATATCCTTTCCGTTGTGCACCGGCAGGTCCGCCTCACAAGTGCCCACCTTTTCACCTCCCCTCCTGACATATTCGGATTCTATCTCCCCTATCTTTCCAAGCAGTCCGGCATCCCTGCCGCAGGACTTTGTGGTGGGAATCAGTTCCAGGGAGATGGCCCCGTCGTCGCTTATGCGCAGCACTCCGGTATTGTGCCCGAAGGAGCCGCTCTGCGAACGCAGCACGGGCCTGCCCTCGGCGTTGAAGATTGTGTCACAGGGCACGACATCGTGGGAATGTCCGTCCAAGAGCACATCTATGCCGCTGGTGGCCTTCAGCACGGCGGCGGAGGTGCCGCTGTCCTCAGGAGCGCCGAGTCCCAGATGGGCCAGGGCCACCACATAGTCGGCCCCCTGCGCCCGCGCAAGATCCACGGTCGTCTGGACGGCTCGGGCCAAATCCTCTTCGCGCAGGCGGTAGATGAAGTTGCCCTTGTCATCCTGGAAGAAGGCCAGTTTGCTGGAGGCGAAGGCCGCAGGGGTGGTAATCCCCACAAAAGCAATCCTGCGTCCCTTGCGTTCCACCATCTTATAGGATTTGAGGGTCTGCTCCCAGCGAGGAAACATAGGATGGCCGCCCTTCTTCTCGAGATTGCAGGAGAGCAGGGGCAGGTCATATTTTTCCCGGAGTTCAAGCATACGGGGAATCCCGTAGTCAAACTCGTGATTGCCGATTTCCATAGCGTCATAGCCAACGGCCGAGGCCAGCTGCGCTATCCACTCGCCCTTGCTCGCCGCTCCGAGGGGCCCGCCCTGCAGGAAATCTCCGGAACTGACCACAAGATCGGCCCCGAGGGAGTCCTTCACGAAGGCCATCCTCGCATACTGGTCCACATAGCAGTGGACATCGTTGTCATACAGCACGATCAGGTCGGAGCGGTCTGCGGGACACACATTCTCCGGAGCCCAAAGGAAGCAGGGCTTGGCCCCGCCCCAGTCTATCAGGATTTTCTGGAGCAGCAGCCCGGGGTCGAGGAAGCGCAGCCGAAGAGTATGCCTGCCCTTGCCCACCGTGATTTCGGAAGCCGTGTCTATGACGTGGTCAAGCTGCCATTTCCCGAGTTCGCCGCGATAGTCCTTATTGATGTTGATGACCTGCTCCGCGCCTCCGTCGATGCTGAAGGCGCAACGCATGCCGGCATAGTCGTTCCAGTTGAGCACGGTGCTCCAGCGCAGATTCAAGACTGCCTTTCCCTCACAGGGGCTGTCGAACACATATTCCACACAAGCATCATCCGTTTTGGCTTTGGGGGGCCAGAGGGTTATGGCAGAGAGGGTGCGGCCGAGATTGGGTATGGTAATCCAGCGGGCCCGGCTGCCGTCCGTTTTGACAGTGTAATGCTCCGCTTCGAAGGAGGCATAGCCGTCGCCTTCCCCGTTCCAGAGAGTTGACACAACAGGAGCCGTGACCCCCGGTTGCATAAGCCGCCGCATCGACTCAGTCCTGAGGATGTCCTCCACTGTGGGTTCTATGTTGCGCTGAGGATCTTGCCAGGAGCGGTAGCCGATGTGCACCTGGTCCATAATGTGGTTCCACTTGCCGCCCGCGATGCATTCGTGATAGCGTTTCGTGAGCTCGGCGTCCCTGACGAAACACTTGTGGACTTCGTCCTCGCTGCCGAGGCCGGCCTTTGCCAGGGCGAGACTGTGGTACATATCGTAGAGATTGGCGCAGGCCTGCACGGGGTAGAGTATCAGCTGGTCATAGGCGGCGCGTGCCTCGTCCGGCAGCCTGTAATAGAGCCTGAAGGCATCAAGCAGGAGCTGATCGTACTCGCCCCTGACCCTGGCCCACTCGTCATAGTTCTCGAGCGAATAGGTATTCCAACTGAGGTTTTCCACGGTGATGCGGCGGTTGTATTTGGGGTAGGTGTCCAGGATGGCAGCCGCTTCCGTGGCGAGTTCAGCCCCGAAACTCTGGGCGCAGAACTGCTCGGTGTGCCGCCACACATCCTCCACCTGCCAGGCAGAAGGGTTCCAGGCCATATCCATAAAGAAGTCGATGGGGTATTCCATAGGCTTGAGGTCGCCCACGTTCACAACCCACAACTCGCGGATTCCGTAAGCATAGCAATAGGACATCTGTTCCCAGGTGCGCTGCACCTGCGTGATGTTCACCCACTTAGAGTTGCGCGGTGCCCCCACATAGTCGAAATGGTAGTACATCCCATAGCCTCCCCTGCGGGGCTTCATAAGGCCGTTTTCCATAGGCAGACGGCGCACATTGCCCCAGTTGTCGTCACACAGCAGCAGGGTCACGTCATCGGGCACCCTCATTCCCGCGTCGAAATAGTCCTGCACCTCCTTGTAGAGGGCCCAGACCTGCGGGGTCTTTTCCGCCTTTCTGCCTGTCACGGAACTTATGATTTTGCGCTGGTCGCGGACTATCTCCTCAAGCAGGCGGGTGTTGGTCTGCGCGCTCATCGCCTCGTCCCCGTCACCGCGCATTCCCACAGTAATCAAGGCCTCCCAGTCCTTGCAGCGTTCCATACCGCTGCGCCAAAAATCCTGCAGTACCTGCTTGTTTTTGCTGTAATCCCAGGGACCGCTGCCACGGCGTTTCCAGTCCTGCTGGGCGAGTCCCATAGGCTCGTGGTGAGAGGTTCCCATCACTATGCCCATCTCGTCGGCGAGGGGGCCGTTGAGCGGGTCGTCGTCATAAAAGGCGCTGTTCCACATAGCGGGCCAGAGGAAATTTCCCCTGAGACGCAGTATCAGTTCGAACACCTTCTCATAGAAACGGCTGTTGAAACCGCCGAAACTATCCTCCGCCCAACTGCCCAGGCAGGGCCACTCGTCATTCAAGAATATGCCCCTGTATTTGACGGCAGGCTCGCCGGCGGACCATTCTCCCGGAAGCACGCTGACACTCTCGTGCCGCGCCACAGGCACGTCGGCCCAATAATACCAAGGCGACACGCCCATCTGCTCGCTGAACTCGTATATGCCGTAAATCGTGCCGCGCTTGTCGCTGCCCGCTATCAGCAGCTGCCCCGAAGGGAGGATGCTTATCAGAAACTTCTCCCTGGCCCCGCGAAGGCTCTTGAGTTGCTCCGCGGAAAGGGCCTCCCTGACCGCACGGCTGCCGTCGATGCTGCCCGCTATAATCGCCGCCCCCGCCGTTTCACCCACAATGCCGGCCTTCCTGCCCGTAACCGCAAGAATGTCGGCCGCAAGATTGTCAGCCGCCCGCTTTATGCCGGGGTCGTCACTTGGGTCTATGCACACAAGGGGCGTCCTGTCGGGGGAGAGAACCGTCACTCCCCTGCCCTTTTCAAAGGAAACGAAAGTGGGGCAGCCGCCGTGAATCTGTGCGCTGAGGCTCTGGATTGCCACGAATGCCAGCAAAATGGCTATGCTTGTCAATCTTTTCATATTCTTGGTCAAATTATGTTGCTAATATAAGAATAGTCTTTGTATTTTTGCAATCAAACAGATTTATTTTCAATGGCAATCATAAGAAGACTCAACGGCATTACCCCGAAGATAGGCAAGAATTGTTTCGTGGCCGAGAACGCGGTCATTACAGGCGATGTGGAAATCGGCGATGACTGCTCCATATGGTACGGAGCGGTCTTGCGCGGAGATGTAAACCCCATCCGTCTGGGCAACAGGGTGAACATCCAGGACGGTGCCGTGCTGCACACCCTGCACAAGAGAAGTGTGGTGGAAATCGGCGACGATGTGTCTGTGGGGCACAACGCGGTAATTCACGGCGCGAAAGTGGGCAATGACGTGCTGGTGGGGATGGGAGCAATCCTCCTGGACGGTGTGGAGGTGGCTGACGGCTCCATAATCGCCGCCGGCGCGGTAGTTCTCTCCAACTCCAAACTCGAGCCCGGCGTGTATGCGGGAGTCCCCGCGAAACAGGTCAAGAGCGGTTCGGATGCAATCACCGAGGCCGCGCACCGCAACGCCGCCGGCTATATGGGCTACAAGAAATGGCATATTGAAGGCGACTACGCCTTCGTGGACATTCCCGACATAGGCACCGTATGCGAATAGGCGTTTTCGACAGCGGCAAAGGAGGACTTTCGGTTTTGAAGGAGCTGAAGGTCCTGCTCCCGGAGGTGGAGTTCATCTACTTTGCCGACACGGAACACTGCCCCTACGGCAACAAGCCGGTGGAATACATCATTGACCGTGCAAGGGAAATCACCCGCAATCTGCTCTCTGAGGGCTGTGAGTGCATAGTGGTGGCCTGCAACACCGCCACCGCCGCAGCCATCGAGACCCTGCGCAGGGAGTTTGACGTGCCCTTCGTGGGCATAGAACCGGCCATAAAGCCCGCCGCAGCCATCTCTAAGACCAAAGTCGTGGGAGTGCTCGCCACGGCAAACACCCTCAAACTGGAGAAATACCACCGCACCCGGGACGAGTGGGGCAAGGACGTCAAGGTCATAGAAGTGCCCGGCACCGGCCTGGTGGAGTGTGTGGAGCAGGGCACGGACGCCACTCCCCTGCTGCGGAAATACATCCCGATGATGCTTGAGCAGAACGCGGACGTCATCGTGCTCGGCTGCACCCATTTCCCCTTCCTCGAAGAGCAGATCCGCGCCATCGCCGGAGCGGATGTCAGCATAATCAATCCCGCCCCCGCCGTCGCCCGGCGTGTGGCAGAAGTAATGAAACTCAAAACTGAAACAACAATAACCAAATAAAACATCCAGCTATGCGCTACTACATCATTTTCGGCCCTCCGGGTGCAGGCAAAGGCACCCACGCAGAACGCCTCGTCAAAGAGCACAACCTCAGGCACATCTCCACCGGAGACCTTCTCCGCAAGGAAATGGCCGCCGGCACCGAACTCGGCCTCAAAGCCCAGGAACTCATCAAGAACGGCTGTCTCGTTCCGGATGAAGTGGTGGAAGGGATGATTGAGAACGCCTTCCAGAAGGCGGAGGGAGTGGACGGATTCCTGCTCGACGGTTTCCCCCGCACACTTCCCCAAGCCGAGGCCCTTGACACCATTCTCGCCAAAATGGGCTCGTCCGTGACCGCCGTGATTTCCCTCGTCGTTTCCGAGGAAGTCATCTACAAGCGCCTCGCCGGCCGTGCCAAGATTGAAGGACGTGCCGATGACGCCAACCCCGAAATCATCGCCAACCGCATAAAGACCTACCACGACCAGACCGAACCGCTCATCGGCTATTACAGGAAGGCCGGCAAGTACCACGAGGTCGATGGCTACGGAGGCGACGGCCTTGAGGGCATACAGATAGTCGGCGACCGCATCGCAGCCCTCCCTTTTTTTGACAAGTAATTTTTTATATCTTTGTCTTTCTTTCACAAAGAAAGCGACCAATGAGTACTGAAACCCTTACTGCCTCACTATATCGCGATATGATGGTGACGGGCGCCGCCGCACTCGGAGACAAGCGCCAGACCGTTAACGCGCTCAATGTGTTCCCTGTGCCGGACGGAGACACGGGAGACAATATGTATATGACAATCCGTTCCGGCTGCGAAGCCGCTGAAAAGAACCCGGAAAGCCTCTGCGGGACAGCCTTCGCCATATCCAAAGGGATGCTGCTCGGAGCGAGAGGCAACTCGGGCGTAATCCTGTCACGCATCTTCGCCGGTCTGGCGAAAGGGCTTGACGGACTTGAAAACGCCTCGATTGCCCAATTCTCGGCAGCGATGGACTGCGCCGTCAGCGAAGCCTACGCCTCGGTGAGCAAACCGGTGGAGGGCACCATCCTGACTGTCCTGAAAGACTCCGCATCCAAAGCCTCCGAGACCGCCGGCAAAGACTTCGAGACCTATTTTTCCACCTTCAGGAAAGAAATGCAGGCCTCCCTGGAACGTACGCCCGAACTGCTTCCGATTCTCAAGGAGGCCAATGTGGTGGACAGCGGAGGTGCGGGTCTGCTCTGCATTGTGGAAGGAATGGATGAGGCTCTCAGAGGCAATGTCTCAAGCATCACGGCAGGGGGGCAGAACGGCACGAGCGGCATAGACCTCGACGCCTTCGGCCCTGAAAGCGAACTTGAGTGGGGCTACTGCACCGAGTTCCTGCTCCGCCTGCAAAGTTCCAAAATCGACCTTGCGGCCTTCAACGAGGATATTATCCGAGAGCGGCTCTGCGCGATGGGAGACTCCGTCGTATGTTTCCGCGAGGGCAGCATCGTCAAAGCCCATGTCCACACCTTCAAGCCCGGAGAGGTGCTGAACGCCTGCCAGCAGTGGGGCGAGTTCCTCACGCTCAAGATTGAGAACATGAACCTCCAACACAGGGAGCAGATAGGCAAGGAGGAGCCGAAACCCTCAGTCAGCATCCCCCGCAAGAGGCTTGCAGTGGTGACAGTGGCCTCCGGCGAGGGCTTGTCAAACGCCCTGACCGAGGCCGGTGCGGACTACATCATCGAAGGCGGACAGAGCATGAACCCCAGCACCGCCGGTTTCATTGAGGCTTTCGAAAAGGTGAACGCCGACACGATACTCGTTTTCCCCAACAACCCGAACATAGTTATGACCGCCCGGCAGGCTGCTTCCCTCTACGGAAAGAGTCGCATCGAGGTGATTCCGAGCAAGGATTTCGGAGCCGGCTATGTGGCCATCGCCTCCGTTGACCATTCGGACAAGGACACGGACGCCCTGGTCGGGAACGCGCTCCAGACCATAGGCGGAGTCACGACAGGCCTTGTTTCCAGGGCCATAAGGGATGCCCATATAGGAGAGGCCAGCGTCAGGGAAGGAGACTGGATTGGCATAAAGGGCGGCGAAATACTATCCGACTCGCCCTCGCGCAACCAGGCGGCCGCGGTCCTATGCGGGAAGTTGGAGGCGGGAGAGCACGAGGTGGTGCTGGTCTTTTACGGTTGCGATGTGCCCGCCGAAGAGGCTGAAGCCCTTCAGAGAGAATTGAGCGCCGGATACAGAATGACAGAAATAATACTAACCCCCGGCGGACAACCGGTTTATGATTACATTATAGTGCTATGTTGACTCTTTTCACCGACAGCGACTGCGACATCACGATGTATGACGCAAAGAGAATGGGATACAAACTCATTCCTATGCCCTATTCTATAGAGGGCGAGACAGTCTATCCTTATGAAGACAATGACGAGTTCGACTTCAAGGCCTTCTACACCCGTCTCCGCAACGGGGATATGCCCACCACCTTCGCCCTCAACGAACAGAACTACCTGAATATCTTCGAGCCTGAATTCGCCGCCGGGAACGACATCTTCTATGTCCATTTTTCTGCCGCGATGACCGTCACCTTCGATGTGATGCACCGTGTCGTGGACAAGCTGAAGGCGAAATATCCCGGACGCAAGTTCTATGAAATAGACACCCTCGGCATCACTCTTCCCAGTTACGCGATTGCGGACCAGGTTTCCATCCTGTTCAAACAGGGGAAGACTCCCGAAGAGGTCCTCAAATGGGCGGAGACCGAGGTGCAGCGCTGGGCAGTATATTTCTTTGCCGACAATCTCAAGTTCTTCCGCAGGAGCGGGCGCGTGAGCGGTCTTGCGGCCACGATGGGCGGCCTGATCGGGCTGCGTCCCATCATCTATATGAACGAAGAGGGCAAGATGGTCAGCATAGGCACGGAGAAAGGCCGCCTGAAGGCGATGACCCG
>JABUTN010000014.1:146390-148059 GCA_021443665.1 Bacteroidales bacterium
GACCTGCAGGACTACCCCATCTATCTGGGCCACGCCGATGCTCCCGAACTCGCCGCCCAATTGGCGGATATGATACGCAGCCGCTTTGGAAGCGAAATTGAAATCATAACAGTCCAGGTGAATCCCACCACGGGCGCACACTGCGGCCCCGACACTACAGGAGTCTGCTTCCACGCCAAACACCGTTAGGATATGATACAGATACGCGAGGTTGACTGCCGCAGGGAGCAAAAGCGTTTCATCGCCTTCCCGGACGAACTCTATAAGGGCAATCCTTATTATGTCCCCGCGCTCAGGATGGATGAGAGGAAAATCTTCAGCAAGAACTATCTGTATCTCGACACCTGCGAGGCCGTTTATTTCAACGCCTACAAGGACGGGAAAATGGTTGGGCGCATCAGCGGCATCATCCAGAAGGCGGCCAATGAGAAGAACAATGAAAAGAGAGTCCGTTTCACCCGTTTCGATGTGATTGATGATTTCGAGGTGGCCCGGGCGCTCTTCAAGGCGGTTGAGGACTGGGCGCTTTCCAAGGGAATGAACACGGTATGCGGCCCCCTGGGCTTCTCCGACCTAGAAAGGGAGGGCTTGCTGATAGAGGGTTTCGACCAGCTGTCAACCTTCGAGGAGCAGTACAACGCCCCCTATTACGGCGGATTCATAGAGCGTCTCGGCTACAGCAAGGAGGTCGATTGGACAGAGAGCAAAATCACCGCCCCCTCCGATGAAGAGTTTGAACAACTCCAGCAAATGAAGGACTTCCTCTTCCGCCGCTACAAACTGCGCTTCGGCACAGCCAAGAACGTAAAACAATGGCTCAGCAAATACTCCGACGGTCTGTTCGAAGTGCTTGACAAGAGCTATGACGGCGTATATGGGACCGTGCCCTTCACCGACGGGATGAAAAAGCTCGTAATCGACAATTTCGCCCTTATAATCTCCCTGAACTTCATTACCGTGGTGGTCGATGAAAACGACAATGTGGTACTGTTCGGAGTGACCTTCCCCTCCATAGCCAAGGCAGTGCAACGCTCCCGCGGGCGCATCACCCCGAGGTTTATATGGGAGGTGCTGAAGGCAAAGAAAAACCCGGAAGTGATAGACCTCGGCCTGATAGGAGTGGACCCCCAATGGCTGAACAGGGGCATAAGCGCTGCCGTGGCCGCCGAACTCGCAAAGATGCTCCGCCGCCCCGGCGTGAAGTACGCCGAGACCAACCTCAACCTCGAAGACAACTACGCCATACAGAACCTCTGGCACCGCTTTGGCCGCGAAGACCACAAGCGCCGCCGTGCATACGTGAAGAAACTCAATGATTAAGATACTGCTCGACTGCTTCGGGGGCGACCGCAGCCCTGATGCCAACATAGAAGGAGGCCTTGCCGCCCTCAAGACCCTGGACGACCTCCACCTGATCCTCACGGGTGACCAGGCCGTGATTTCCGAAAAACTCAAGGGGCGCGACTTTGACACATCCCGTCTCGATATAGTCCACGCCCCCGACGTCATAGGCTGCAACGAGAAGCCCACGGACGCCATCCGCTTGAAAAAGGAAAGTTCGATGATTAAGGCCATCCGCCTGCTGCGCGACCGCGACGACATTGCCGGAATGGTCAGCGTGGGCAGCACCGGCTCGCTTGTGGCCGCCGCCCTGCACATCTCGCAGCAA
>JABUTN010000015.1:0-18871 GCA_021443665.1 Bacteroidales bacterium
TACACCGGGGAGAACGGCAGTGCGCGTGCCTTCGCCGAGGAAATGACCGCCAGCGGCGTTGTGGCTCAGATTCGCGCCGAAGAGGGCAACCTTGCCTACGACTATTTCTTCCCTGCGGATGACCCCGAGACGGTGTTGCTTATCGACAGCTGGCAGAGCCAGAAGAGCCTTGACATCCACCATGCTTCCCCGATGATGGAGAAAATCGCCACCCTGCGGGACAAGTACAACCTTACTATGCGTGTGGAAAGATTTACTGCTGCTGAGGCGAACGAGGCCGACAGCAAGTATATCAGACAAGGCGATGCACAGCCCGCACCGATGTCTCGCGAGGCCTTCGAGCGCATTACTTCATATCCCATCGGCGAGCCGAACACCGGCTATGCGCAGTATTTCGTGGGCAACAGTTACCTCGCTCCTATGGACGCCGCTAACGGCGGTCCTATCAATGTAAGCTTCGAGCCGGGCTGCCGCAACAACTGGCACATCCACCACGGTGCGGTGCAGGTTCTCATCTGCGTTGCCGGTAGAGGCTGGTATCAGGAGTGGGGCAAGGATGCTGTTGAACTCAAGCCGGGCGTGGTTGTTGCCATCCCAGAGGGGGTGAAGCACTGGCACGGAGCTACCGCCGACAGCTGGATGCAGCATCTTACCTACGAGACCAAGGTTGAAGCCGAACACTCGAACGAGTGGCTCGAGCCTGTTAATGCAGATGAATACAACAAACTCAAGTAACCTATGAAACGAATCCTCATAATAACCGCCGCCCTGCTGTGCGCAATGGCTTGCGGGTCAAATTCCAACAATAAAGGGCTCAAAACCGGGGACTTGATTTTCATAGGAGTTCCGTGGGAGGCTGATGCCGCTGATTCGACATCATTGGGTTCAGCAATTATTGCCGCCACGGGAGATGCGGACGCTCTGAATATGGTTCATGTAGCCATAGTTGAAGTCAAAGGGGATTCCATCTGGGTTATTGATGCCACTCCCGGGCATGGGGTGGACAGATATCCGCTAGATACCTTCCTGTCAGACATCCATTCACAAGATGGCGTGATTCCGACTATTGTAGTAAAAAGAGTCGTTGGGTATGATGTTGAGGAGTTTGTTGATAATGCAAAAGCATTCATCGGAGAGCCGTACGACATTTGTTTCCTCCCGGATAATGGGGCAAAGTATTGCAGCGAGCTTGTATATGACAGTTACGTGAGTTCGGACGGCAAGCATCTGTTCGGCAGCAAACCGATGAATTTCAAGAATCAGGACGGAGAAATGCCCATATACTGGGAGCAGTTGTTTTCAAGCATGAATATGGAGGTTCCTCAAGGCATACCGGGAACCAATCCTCATGATATGAGCAAATCCTCCATTCTTGAAGAAGTCAATACCTGCCTATGAAACGAATTCTCATACTGACCGCCACCCTGCCCAAGGCTCTGAAATAGCCCGTACGGAGATTCCAGAGCGCATCGGGCAAACTCCCTCCCGCACACTATTTAGGGTCCAGCATTGCCTTCAGTGCCGCGAGTTCTTCTTCATTGATGGCGAAACCGAGACATTTAATCTCACCGATGGAGAACTCAAAGTGAAGGTCCTTGACATCATTGACTTTGAGGCGGCCTGTATGATATTTTTCCAGGAATTCTTCCAGTTTCTCCGCCGTCTCGGCATCCTCGTCAGTACCCATAAACTGCGCTTGCATGCAAAGGCACGACAAGTCTTGAACCTGCATAAGACGATCAATAAGACCGGTGAGGGTATCGGCATGGGCGAGAGTCTTTATCCAGCCTGCGCTGAACAAGGCCGCATACTTGGATTTGGAGGTTGATTGAGTAGAAGGGCACATAATGATAAATATTTAGAAGATTAATGTTTGGGATAACTTGGCGCAAATGTACACCCATTACTGTGCAAAACAACCGCACAATCTAAGAGTTTTTTTAAAAAAACTTGTTTCGGAGCATAAGCACCCACGAAGTTCGGTATATTTGAAGGTAGATTAACATACTGATATGAACTAGGAGTTTCTCGTCAAGCGATGCGATAGCGCTGTGAGCAGGTCTTTTTTCTACTAGACGCGTACTGCAGGAGGGCGATGAAGCAAAAGGTAGGGCCCAAGAATCTGAGGTAACCCGTACACAACTTCCGATTTGTGTTGTATTGTTACACTTTTCGGAACTTGTTGGTGCAAAATTAATAGTATCTTTGCCGTAAACATGACGAATCATATGAAGAAAAGTTATTCCGCCTTTTATGGAATCGTGTCGGCTTTGATGCTGTTTGTTTCATTTACGGCCAAGGCCGACAATTTGAGGTTTGCCGAATCTCCGGTGCTGAGTCCGGATGCTTCGCAGATATATTTCAGCTATTGTGGCGACATCTACAGAGTGCCTGTTACCGGCGGAACAGCCGTCTGCGTGGTGAATGCAGGCGGTGTCGAGACCAAACCGAAAATCTCTCCTGACGGAAAGTTCCTGGCATTTGCCTCAGATGTCCAGGGCAATAACGATGTCTATGTTGTGCCGGTGGCGGGAGGCCGGGTTCGTCAGCTGACATATCACCAGGGTGCAGACACTCCATCGGGATGGAGCCCCGACTCCAAGTATGTGTATTTTGAGTCGGCAAGGGCCAGCGCAACTGTGACCACCTATCGTGTGAGCATTGACGGAGGCACACCTGAAAGACTTTTCCACGGCTATTTCAACACAGTCTCAAGCCTCGTGCAGAGCCCTAAGGATGGAAAATACTATTTCAATGTTTCCACAGAAGCAATCAATTTCCCTACAAGGAAAAGGTATATAGGCGACCACAATCCTGACATACAGTGTTGGGACGAAAGCCGTCAGGAATACAGCAGACTGACCTCTTACGAGGGCAAGGACCTCTGGCCGATGGTAGATTCACAAGGCACACTGTACTACGTCACAGACCAATGGGGAAAGGAATCCAACATAGCAAGGCACAGCCAGGACGGCCCCGTGCAGCTGACCTTTTTCGGCAAATCGGTCATGTATCCATCCATCAGCTATGACGGCTCGAAAATCGTGTTTCTGATGGAATACGAGATGAATGTGCTTGACATAGCTTCCGGTAAGGTGGCAAAACCTCAGGTCGATTTGAGCAACAGCAGTTTTGAACTAAGGAAGTCCTTCGCTGCACAGAAGCCCTCAGCCGCTGCCGTCAGCCCGGATGACAAGAAACTTGCCCTGGCAATACGCGGTATGCTCTATATTTCGGACATAAAGGGAGAATATCTCAAGAAACTGGAGACCCCTGCAGACGAGAGAGTGACCAAGGTCATCTGGGGCGAGGACAGCAAGACAGTCTATTATCTGAGGACAAACAAGGGATGGAGTAATCTGTATCGCATAGCCGCAGACGGTTCTTCGGGGGAGCAGCCGGTATTTACCCCGGAATGCAGTGTGACCTCGCTTACAGCATCGCACAGTGGAAAGTTGATGGCCTTTGCCTCCGGCAACAGGGATATATATATCGGCAAGACCGGCAGCGGCACTGTGGAAAAGGTGGCAGAGGCCCAGATCTGGTCATATATGTCGCATTGCTTTGACTTCTCCTTTGATGACAAATTCCTTGCATTCGATGCCATAAATATGTTTGAGCCAGAAATCTATATTTACGATATAGAGGCGGCCAAGCTGAAAAATCTGACAAATTCAGCCTCTGTGGAGGAGACTCCGAGATTTTCGGCAGACGGGCACAATCTGTATTTTCAAGGAAATATACTGTCAGCCTCGTTCCCGAGAGGGGCCTCTTCCGGAAACAATATTTACAGGCTGCCGCTCAGAAAGTATGACAGGCCCTTCAAATCTGACAGCTATACCGAACTGTTTGCAAAGGCTCCGGCCAAGGACTCGACAATCAGAATCGATTATAGCGACATATTCGACAGGGTGGAAATCGAAGCATCGAATTCGTCTTCACCATACATTTTCAAGACCAAGGCTAAAGAATATGGCTTCTGCACGCAGCGTAAGGATGGAAAGGCCGTTCTGATGGTTCGAGAGTTGTCAGACAGCAAGGCGAAGCCCAAGGAGGTTTCCGGATTTACAGGAGGCACTTTCTTCCATTCGAAGGACAATCTCTATTGCATCACCCGGGCCGGCGACATATATAAGGTTGATCCTGCAAGCGCGAAAGGGACAAAGATTGACATTGAGGCGAATGTCGATAAGACTTTGCAGGATGAGTTTTCACAGATGTTTTATGAAGCATGGGCCGCTCTTGACCAAAATTATTACGATGTCAAGTTCCACGATGCCGACTGGCGCGGCGTAAGGGATTACTATTCCCGGTTTCTGCCGCACATACGCAACCGCCGCCAACTCCGCACTATGATGGCAGACATGCTTGGAGAGTTGAACTCGTCACATCAGGGTTTCTATTCGACCGGCAAGGAGGAGACTACAGCCACAAATACCTATACACTTGAGACGGGCATCGTTTTCAGCAACGACAGACCGTATGTTGTTGACCATATAGTGAAGAATTCACCTGCCGACAAAATTGAGGTAAACATCAAACAAGGCGATGAACTTGTGGCAGTGAACGGAGTCAGGGTAGATAAAAAAGAAAACCGGGAGAGGTATTTCTCTGCGGTAGAAATGTCAGAAGAGGTTGAACTGAAGCTCGTTCGTAATGGCAAGGAATTCGTGCAGAAGGTGCATACACAGCAGAATTCAGAGCTGAAGTCCTTGCTGTATGCAGAGTGGGAAGATGCGGCGAAGGCCGGTGTGGATAAGGCTACAGACGGCAAAGTCGCCTATATCCACATGAGGGCGATGGGGACTGATGACCTTAACGATTTCCTTAAAAAAATGCATACCTATGCAGTACACAAAGATGCCTTGATCCTTGATTTGCGTTACAACAACGGCGGCAACGTGCATAAGGAAGTTCTGGACTTCCTGCGCGGTCAGGAGCACTTCCGCTGGAGTTACCGCGATTTCGAGCCTGTTTCCCATCCGAATGTGGCTCCGGCAGGCAAGCCTATAGTCGTGCTTGTAAACGAACGCAGCCTCAGCGATGCGGAAGTGACTTCAAATGGCATCAAAAACCTCGGGATAGCCCCGATAGTGGGTACAGAGACATACCGTTGGATTATCTTCACCTCTTCGGTGTCATTGATCGACGGCTCATTATGCCGGCTTCCTGCATGGGGATGTTACAATCTGGATGGCAGTGACCTGGAATTCAGCGGCGTCAAGCCGGACTACTATGTCCGCAACACCTTCGAGGACAGGCATAAAGGCCGCGACCCTCAGTTGGACAAGGCCATTGAACTGATACAGCAGCAGCTGAAGAAATAGTGTTCTGACAAAAGGCTCACAGCAGCTGCTGTTGCCACGGTTAATGAGATGCAACTCCCAGCCCCCTGTCTGGGCCACCCACTGCGTAATGGCGGAACATATATTCCCCGTTCCGCCGACAAATAGTGCTTTCATAGATGCATATAATAAGAAGTTATCGGGGACTGCTGCTGATAATCAGTATGTTTATCATATTCCTGTCAAAGTTAAAACCTTCAACTGTAAAAATAGTCAAATCTGAAAGAAAATTCGTACATTTGCGGGATATGAAAACGACATTTTTCCGCGCAAAAGACGGGCACATCATTGCCCTTTCAAATGAGAATACACTGACAGAACAGGAGAAGAAGGCCCTCGTATGGCTTTTCGAAGGAGCAGAGCCCCTCTCGCAGGACAGCGTAGAGGGGATTTTTGTCGGCCCCCGCAGGGAGATGGTGACCCCCTGGAGCACCGAGGCTGTGGAAATCACCCAGAACATGAACATCAAGTCCATAGAGCGCATCGAGGAATATTTCCCCGTGAACAGCGCGGATGCAGAGCACGACCCGATGCTCCAGCGCATCTACAAAGGCCTTGACCAGAATGTCTTCAAGACGGACCGCCAGAGCGAGCCCATCCGCCACATCACCGACTTCAGAGCCTACAACCAGGAGGAAGGCCTTGCGCTTTCAGAGCCTGAAATCGGCTACCTCGAGGGCTTGAGCAAAAAACTCGGCCGTCCTCTGACCGACTCAGAGGTCTTCGGATTCTCCCAGGTCAACAGCGAACACTGCCGCCACAAAATCTTCAACGGCACCTTCATCATCGATGGCAAGGAGCGTGAGAGCACCCTGTTCCAGCTGATCAAGAAAACCTCGAAGACCAACCCCGGTCTGATTGTTTCCGCATACAAAGACAACTGCGCCTTCATCGAAGGCCCCACCCTTGATTTATTCCATCCGGAGAAGGCCGACCGTCCCTCGTCATTCGTCACGGAAAAGGTGGAGACAGTCATTTCCCTGAAGGCCGAGACACACAACTTCCCGACCACCGTGGAGCCTTTCAACGGTGCCGCGACAGGCACCGGCGGAGAAATCCGTGACCGTATGGCAGGCGGCTGCGGCTCCTTCCCCATCGCGGGCACTGCCGTCTATATGACCCCCTACTCACGTGTCGGGGACGTGGCTGAAAATGGAGCCTCCTTCAAACTCTGGGAGAACCTTCGCGCTCCCCGCAAATGGCTCTACCAAACACCGGCACAACTGCTAATCAAGGCCTCCAACGGCGCATCGGACTTCGGCAACAAATTCGGCCAACCCATCATCTGCGGCTCGCTGCTAACCTTCGAGAACGGCGACCAGGGCTTCGACAAAATGATAATGATGGCCGGTGGCGTGGGTTACGCCAAGGCCAAGGACGCCCAGAAACAGACACCCGGCCCCAACGACACCGTGGTGCTGCTCGGCGGTGACAACTACCGCATCGGTATGGGCGGCGGAGCGGTGTCAAGCGTGAACACCGGCCAGTATGCCGGCGCCATTGAATTGAATGCCGTGCAGAGAGCCAACCCCGAAATGCAGAAAAGGGTATATAACGCCATCCGCGGCCTCGCTGAGAGCGACAACAACCCCATAATCAGCGTCCACGACCACGGCGCCGGCGGCCACCTCAACTGTCTGAGCGAGCTGGTCGAGGAGCAAGGCGGCACCATCGACATCAGCCGTCTGCCCATAGGCGACAAGACCCTTTCCGACAAAGAAATCATAGGCAACGAGAGCCAGGAGCGTATGGGTCTGGTAATGAAGGACGAAGATGCCTCCATTTTGGAGAAGATCGCGGAACGCGAGCGTGCCCCCTTCTACCGCATTGGCCACACCACGGGCAAACACAACTTCACCCTAGAGAACAGCAAGACGGGCAACAAGCCCATAGACCTCCATCTGAGCGACATGTTCGGCAACGCCCCCAAAACCATAATGACGGACAAGAGCGCACAGCAGGTATATCCCGAGCCGCAACTGCCCGAAAACATCGCGGATCAGAGCGTGGTGGCCTCTATGTTGCGACTTGAAGCCGTGGCCTGCAAGGACTGGCTTACCAACAAGGTGGACCGCTGCGTGACAGGTCTGATAGCCTGCCAGCAGTGCGACGGTCCCCTGCAGCTGCCCCTCAACGACCTCGGAGTCACCGCAGTGGGCTATGACAGCCCGGAAGGCATCGCCACCAGTATCGGACACGCCCCCGTGGCCGCCTTGATAGACCCTGCCGCCGGTTCCCGTCTTGCCATCGCAAAGGCCCTGACAGGCATAGCCCTTGCCCCCCTGAAGGGCGGACTCGGCTCAGTCAGCCTCAGCGCCAACTGGATGTGGCCTTGCCGCAACGAAGGCGAGGATGCACGTCTGTACAACGCGGTGCAGGCTGCCTCTGATTTTGCAATCGCCCTCGGCATCAACATCCCCACAGGCAAGGACTCGCTCTCGATGACACAGAAATATCCGGACGGCACGACCATCAAGGCCCCCGGCACCCTCATAATATCCACTGTAGCGCCGGTAAGCGACATCTACAACGTGCTCCATCCCACAGCCAAGGCCATCGAGGGTTCCGAACTCTACCTGCTCAGGTTTGACCGCGTGGCCGAATCACCCCTTGGAGGAAGTTCCCTCTACCAGAGCCTCGGAGCCATAGGCGCGAAATGCGCGGACATCAGCGAACCCGACTACTTCAGGAAATGCTTTGCCGCGGTGCAGGCGGCCCATCCTTACATCTCAGCCGCCCACGACATCAGTGCCGGCGGTCTTGTCACATCAATCCTCGAGATGTGCTTCTCCAACACCGAAGGCGGCTGGAAACTCGACTGGAGTCCCCTCGGCGGCGATGCGAAGGCGCTTTACTGCGAACAGCCCGGCATTCTGATGCAGGTGGCACCCGCAGACAAAGCCGCGTTCCTGGAAGCGATGAAGGGCGTTGACGCAAAACTTCTCGGCACATATTCACCAGAGCGTGAAATCTCCATAGACGGCATCGGAAGCGAAAGAGTCAGCCTCGACATAGACCTGTTGCGCAACGTATGGTATCAGACCTCCTGGGAGCTTGACCGGCTGCAGACCAGGCCGGAACAGGCCCGCGAGCGTTTTGAGAACCTTGGTGCCCTTCCGCTCACTTACCGTTTCCCGAAAGACTGGAAGGCCACTCCCGTAGGCGCCAAGACTCCGGTTCCCGCGGCGGATGCGCCTCTGGCCGCCATCCTGCGCGAAAAAGGCTCCAACAGCGACCGCGAGATGGCCTGGGCGCTCTACAGTTCCGGTTTCCGCGTGCGCGACATACACGTGACGGACCTTGTCAGCGGCCGTGAAGACCTCAGCGATGTGCGACTGCTCGTATATGTGGGAGGATTCTCCAATGCCGACACTCTCGGCAGCGCCAAAGGCTGGGCCGGAGCTTTGATGTACAACGAACGCGCCGCGGCCGCAATCAAGGCATTCTACGCCCGCGAGGACACTATGAGTCTCGGCATCTGCAACGGCTGCCAGCTGATGGCCGAACTCGGCCTGATAGAGCCCACCATGAGCCGCGAGGCCAACCCCAAGATGCGCCACAACCTCTGTCACAAGTTCGAATGCGGCTTTGCGGGAGTGACCGTGCCCGAAAGCCCCTCTATAATGCTCAAGCCCCTGACAGGCTGCAGCCTCGGCATCTGGTGCGCCCACGGAGAGGGACGCTTCGACCTCGGAGACACCCCCCTCGAAAATCTGAACATCGCTCTGCAATACAGCTACGATGCCTTCCCTGCGAACCCCAACGGTTCCCCGAAAGGCATTGCCGGAATGTGTTCGAAGGATGGCCGCCACCTTGCGATGATGCCCCATCCCGAGCGCAGCATGCACTCCTTCAACTGGGCCTGGTGGCCCGGCGAGGCAAGTTCGAGAAGCCCCTGGCACTTAATGTTTGAAAGCGCATACGGGTGGTTAAGTGACAACTGTTCAAAATAATAGGCGAAATCTAAATTTTTCATTAACTTTGCGCTCCTTTAAAAAGTAACAACAAATAGCATCAAATAACAGATTATGACAAACACTAAGAGAGTTTACCTTTTTGGAGGCAAGAATGCCGAAGGTAACGGTTCCATGAGGAACCTGCTGGGTGGCAAGGGTGCCAACCTGGCCGAAATGTGCACACTGGGTATGCCTGTTCCCGCAGGTTTCACCATCACCACTGAGGTCTGCACAGAGTATTTTGATTTGGGCGGAAAATATCCCGAGTCCCTCAAGGCTGACGTGGACGCCGCCCTCAAACACACAGAGAGCATTATGGGTATGGTCTTCGGAGACCCCAAGAATCCCCTCCTCGTGTCTTGCCGTTCAGGCGCACGCTCATCAATGCCCGGTATGATGGAGACAGTCCTCAACATCGGTCTGTGCTCCGCCACAATTCCCGGTATGATTGAGAAGACCAAGAATCCCCGTTTCGTATATGACGCATACCGTCGTCTGATCATGATGTACTCAGACGTGGTTATGGAGAAAGCCGAAGGCATCGAGCCTGAGGATGGCAAGGGTATCCGCGTACAGCTTGACCAGATGCTTGCCGACCTCAAGGTGGCCAAAGGTTACAAGAGCGACACCGACCTCACCGAGCAGGACCTCATCGGTCTTTGCGACGCCTTCAAGGTTCGCGTGAAGAAAGTACTCGGCTCCGAGTTCCCCGACAACGCCTACGAGCAGCTTTGGGGCGGCATCGGCGCCGTGTTCAAATCCTGGAACGGCAAACGCGCCATCGCTTACCGCCGCATCGAGGGCATTCCCGATGACTGGGGTACTGCAGTGAACGTTCAGTCAATGGTATTCGGTAATATGGGCGAGAGCAGCGCCACCGGTGTTGCCTTCAGCCGTAACCCCGCCAACGGTGACAACCGTTTCTTCGGAGAGTGGCTCATCAACGCCCAGGGCGAGGATGTGGTTGCCGGAATCCGCACCCCCAACCCCCTCAACGAGGACACCAAGACAGACCACAACAAGCATCTCGTATCCCTCGAGAAGGCTATGCCCGAGGTCTATAAAGAGCTTTGGGACATCCAGCACAACCTCGAGCTCCACTTCCACGATATGCAGGACATCGAGTTCACCATCCAGGACGGCAAACTCTGGATGCTCCAGTGCCGCGTGGGCAAACGCACAGGTCTTGCAGCCCTCAATATGGCTATGGACATGATCCAGGAAGGCCTCATCAACGAAAAGGACGCTGTAATGAGAGTCGCTCCCTCACAGCTTGACGAGCTCCTCCACCCCATCCTCAATCCCGCCGCTGAGAAGAAGGTCAGCAAGGTTGCCCAGGGTCTGCCCGCAGGTCCCGGTGGTGCCGTAGGCCAGATATTCTTCTCATCAGAGGCCGCCTGCGCCGCACACGAAGCCGGCAAGAAAGTCATCCTCGTGCGTGAGGAGACCAACCCCGAGGATGTTGAGGGCATGCGTGCCGCTGACGGTATCCTGACCGCCCGCGGAGGTATGACCAGCCACGCCGCCCTTGTAGCACGCGGTTGGGGCAAATGCTGCATCGTAGGTTGCGACGCCGTTCACTTCGTGACAGTAGGCAGCACCAAGGTGCTCGTGATTGGTGAGAAACGCTACAACGAAGGCGACATCTTCTCCCTCAACGGCACAAAGGGATTTGTATATGACTGCCCTGTCGATACAATGAACGCAAGCGAGAACCCCCGTTTCGTGGAGTTCATGAAACTGGTCGATGCCAACCGCAAGCTTGGCGTCCGCACCAATGCCGACAACCCCTCAGATGCCAAGAAGGCTCTCGAGTTCGGTGCTGAAGGTATCGGTCTGTTCCGTATCGAGCATATGTTCTACGGAGCCAACAGCGAGGCACCCCTCGGCAAACTCCGCAAGATGATTCTCTCCAACACCACAGAGGAGCGCGAGACAGCCCTCAAAGAGCTGGAGCCTTACGTAATCGAGGCCACCAAAGGCACTATGAAGGTGATGGACGGCAAGCCGGTAACCTTCCGTCTGCTCGATCCCCCCTTGCACGAGTTCGTACCCCAGGGCCACGAGAAACAGTCACAGCTGGCCGCTGAACTTCACATCACCGAGGAAGAGATTGCCAAGAGAGGCGAGAACCTCCACGAGGTCAACCCTATGATGGGTCACCGTGGTGTACGTCTCGGCATCACCTATCCCGAAATCAGCAAGATGCAGTTCCGCGCCATCTTCACCGCCACCGCACAGCTTCTCAAAGAGGGTCTCAATCCCCAGCCCGAGATTATGGTGCCCGTGACCATCTCCGTGAACGAGCTTAACTTCCAGAAGAAGATTTGCGACAAGGCACACGCCGAAGTTGAGGCAGCCTACGGTCTGGAAATCAAATACAAATACGGCACTATGATTGAGATTCCCCGCGCCGCCATCCTCGCCGACGAGATGGCCCAGACCGCAGAGTTCTTCTCATTCGGTACCAATGACCTCACCCAGATGACCTACGGTTTCAGCCGCGACGACATCGGAGCCTTCATGAACGATTACCTCGGCGCCAAGATTATCCCCGCCGACCCGTTCCAGACTCTCGACAAGACCGCAGTGGGCAAACTGATCAAGTTCGGTGTTGACGGTGGCCGCTCAACCAATCCCACCCTCAAGATCGGTATCTGCGGCGAGCATGGCGGTGACCCCGCTTCCGTTGACTTCTGCCACAACATCGGTATGAACTACGTGAGCTGCTCACCTTTCCGCGTTCCCATCGCCCGCCTCGCTGCCGCTCAGGCCGCCATCCGTGCCGAGCGCTAAGTCCGTGATTCCAACAAAAAAACGCCCCGAATTTTCGAGGGCGTTTTTTTTACTGCATCGGGAGCCTTATTGTATTCTTGAAGCGCAGGCTATGCCGTCAAGTGCGCTGGAGACGATGCCACCGGCATAACCCGCCCCCTCGCCGCAGGGGTAGAGTCCGGGGAGGGCGATGTGCTGCAGCGTGGCGCTGTCGCGGGGAATGCGGACGGGGCTGGAAGTGCGGGACTCCACTGCAAGCAGCAGGGCCTCCCTCGTGTAGAAGCCTCTCATCTTCCGGTCAAAAAGTCTGAAGGCCTTCCGTAAACGTGCAGAAATATGTTCTGGAAGGACTTCCTTTAGGCCGGCGGAAACAGCACCGGGGGCGTAACTGCAGCGGGGCAGTGCTGAAGAGAAACGCCCTTCCACAAAATCCGTCATCCTCTGGGCCGGGGCAGACTGCGAACCGCTGTGTGCAAAACAGGCCCGTTCCACGTCCTCCTGCCAGCGCAGGCCGGCGAGCGGACCGTGGGCTGCATATTCCGATGGTATGTCCTCAGGATTGATCTGAACCACGATGCCCGCATTGGAGAAAGGCGAATTGCGCAGCGACGCGGACATACCGTTCAGCACAAGGGCCTCGGCACTTGTGGCAGAAGGCACAAGCACCCCTCCGGGGCACATACAGAAGGAGAACACCCCCCTGCCTTCCACCTGTTCCACAAGGGAATACTCTGCCGAAGGAAGAGTGCCCGGGGCTACACGGCGATGATACTGGATTCTGTCGATGAGTTCGCGTGGATGCTCCACCCTCACGCCCATTGCAAAACCCTTGGTCTCAAGGGCCCAGCCTTTGGAGGCGAACATGGCGAATATGTCGGAAGCGGAGTGACCGGCGCTAAGAATCACATTTCTGGCGCATATCTCTCCGGAAGGGGTCCAGCGCACACGCCAGGAGCCGTCCGGCATCCTTTGCAGGTCATCCACCCTGGCATCAAAGTGGTACTCGCCGCCGCACTCGAGGATAAAGTTCCTCATAGCCTCGATTATGGCGGGAAGACGGTCGCTGCCAATATGGGGATGAGCGTCCCAGAGTATGGATTCCGGGGCACCGAAGGCCACGAAGGTACCGAGCACACGGCCCACATCCCCCCTCTTGCTGCTCCGCGTATAGAGTTTGCCGTCAGAAAAGGTGCCAGCCCCGCCCTCGCCGAAGCAATAGTTGGACTCGGGGTGCAGAAGTCCGGCACGGGAAATATCAGCGCAATCGCGTCTGCGCCTGTGCACTTCAGCGCCACGCTCAAGGATTACGGGTTTGAAACCTTTGGAGATGAGTTCCAGAGAGGCGAAGAGCCCCGCGGGACCCGAACCCACCACGACAACCTGTTCCGCCTTGGACACATCGCGTTTGGGTGGATGCTGCCATTGCGGAAGGGCCTGTTCCCCTTTCATATAAACCACAAGCCTGCACCTATATATAATAACGGCGGATCTGGCGTCGAGCGAGCGCTTCAGAATGGCGACGGAGTCTATCTGAGAACGGTCTGTTCCCAGAATACGTGCGGCAGCCGCCACAAGGTCATCCTCCTTGGGGGACAGATTTGCGGGATATGAATAGTCTATTTCCGTCATTTGTAGTCCAGAGCTCTCGATATGGGAGCGGCGTCTATGGGGCACAGAAGGCCGCGTTCGTACTTGAACTGCCCCACTATGGCAATCATTGCGGCATTGTCCGTAGTAAAGCGGCGCTCAGGGATGAAGGTGGTCCAACCCCGCTTCAGTCCCTCGGCGGCAATCCGGTCGCGCAGGCCCGAATTGGCCGATACCCCGCCGCCAATAGCTACAGTTCTTATGCCGGTCTGTTTGACGGCCTTGAATAGTTTGTCCATCAAGATGTCTATCAGGGTCTTCTGGAAACTCGCGCAGATGTCCGCCTTGTTGTTATCTATGAAAGCGGGGTCTATGGCCATATTGTCCCTGAGAAAATACAGCAGGGAAGTCTTGACTCCGGAAAAACTGTAATCGAGACCGGCAATATGGGGTTTCGCGAATTTGAAGCGCTCGGGGTCACCTTGCGAGGCGAGGGAGTCGATGATGGGGCCGCCGGGGTAGCCAAGGCCGAGAACCTTGGCGCACTTGTCGAAGGCCTCTCCCACAGCGTCATCTATGGTCGAACCCAGAACCGTGAAGTCAAGGTAGTCGTCCACCCTTACGATCTGCGAATGCCCCCCGGAAACCAGAAGGGCGAGGAAGGGGAACTGCGGCACAGGTTTGTGCGCTCCCGGCACCTGCACGAAATGGGAAAGGATGTGTCCCTGAAGGTGATTCACTTCCACCAGAGGCTTGCCCAATGCGATGGAGAGGCCTTTGGCGAAGGAAGTGCCCACAAGCAGCGAGCCCAGCAGTCCGGGGCCGCGGGTGAAGGCGATTGCGTCTATGTCTTCCTGTCTGATGCCGGCCTGGTCTATGGCCTGACTCACGCAGGGCAGTATGTTCAGCTGGTGCGCCCTCGATGCGAGTTCGGGAATCACACCGCCATAGAGGCGGTGCACCTCTTGTGAGGCCATTATATTGGATAACAGTTCGCTGTCACGAATGACGGCCGCAGAGGTATCGTCGCACGAGGACTCTATTCCGAGAATGATTTTGGACATAGTTGCAAAAATACTATTTTTGCGCGTATGAGCAAAACAGCATTCGTATTTCCCGGTCAGGGCTCACAGACTCCGGGTATGGGGAAGGATCTTTATGACAGTTTTCCCCGGGCAAAGCAACTGTTTGACAAGGCAGACGAATTCCTCGGTTTCAGACTTTCAGAAATAATGTTCGAAGGCAGCGAAGAAGATTTACGCCGCACTGATGTCACCCAAGTGGCTGTCTTTGTCCACTCCATCGCTGACGCACTGTGCAATGCCACAGTCGAGCCGGACGCAGTGGCCGGCCACTCCCTCGGCGAATTCTCTGCCCTCTGCTATGCGGGGGCGATAGATTTCACTGACGGACTGCGTCTGGTCAGCATCAGGGCAAAGGCTATGCAGAAATGCTGCGAGAAAAGCCCTGGCGCAATGGCAGCAATCATCAAACTCGATGAACAGGCTGTAAAGGAGGCCTGCGCAAAAGCGGGAGGCATAGTGCTGCCCGCAAACTACAACAGTCCCGCCCAGATAGTTATCTCGGGAGAGAAGGATGCGGTTGAAAGGGCCTGTCTCCTTTGCAGGGAGGCAGGAGCCAAGATGGCCGTTCCGCTTTCAGTCGGAGGCGCCTTCCATTCCCCGCTGATGGAATCAGCGCGTCAGGAATTGTCCAAAGCAATAGACTCGACTTCCGTAATAGCGCCTAAATGCCCTATTTTCCAAAATTTTGACGCATTGCCCCACATAGATCCCTTACAAATTAAAAGCAATCTTTTGAAACAGCTTACATCAGCAGTCCTTTGGACGCAGTCTGTGCTGAATATGCGTTCAAATGGAATCGAAACCTTTACAGAGTACGGTCCGGGGGCGGTTCTGTCCGCTTTAATCAAAAGAATTTAAGGATTATTTGGTAGTTTGACAAATAATCCTAACTTTGCAATGATGAAAACCTTAATTTCGAGGGCATACTAAACTTTCAAACTGTAAGCAAAATACTAAGAAAAACTAAATCATCTAAAGGGAAACAATTTAAAACCATTTCAAATCACTAATATTAATTATGAAAAGATTAATTTATGTAATCTCTGCGATCGCAGCTCTACTCTGCGTATCGTGCTCCAGGACAGAGCAGCCCAAGACGCCTGCCGGAGCAAACACAGTCAAGATCGCTCCTACAATGAGCGATTTCTCCAAAGCCACAGACACCGACTTTGAGGTTGGAGACGAAATCTCCATTTCAGCCTACAGAGGCGAAATCGAGTGGTTCTCAAATGCCAAATACACCCTCACTGAAACTGGTTGGCAGCCCGAAACTCCCATCCAGTGGTACGAAGGTGCGGATGATGCCACATTCGTAGGCATTTATCCTTATTCAGCAGTCGATTTCATCGATGAGAAGGGTATTGTCACAGTGAACAGCGACCAGAGCACACACGAGCTTCTCACCAAGAGTGACCTTATGCGCGGTAGCGCCGTTACCGGCATCGGCAAGGAAGTCAAAATCGCCTTCACTCACGCCCTTTCCAAAATTAGAATCAACATTTACAATCAGTCAACCAGCGATATTCAGGAAGTTGTCGTAGGAAACGTGTTCGGACAGATTGATGCAGCTACAGGTGAACTCTACGGAAACCCTGCCCCCATCAAAGCCTGCCGTATCGATGCCAACACCTATGAGGTCATCGTTGCTCCCCAGACCATCGCTCCCAAGCTTTATCTCAAGAGTGGTGAGGGCGTTGCTTACGAGTGCGACGTCCTTGATTCCATAGAGTTCGCCGAGGGTGCCGCCAAGGCTGCAAACGTGACCATCAAAGACGGCCACACCTCAGTTGAGTTCAGCGATGACATCATCGGCTGGAATGCAGATCCCATCGACAACTTCAGCAAGAAGTTCAGTTTCGAGTATGACATCACAGCCACCAGTGGCAGCATCACCGCAACTCCCAAATATCTGGACAAATACTTCTTCTGGGACATTTCTCCCATTTCCTACATTGAGGGACAGGATATGCAGTACTATGCCCAGAACTCCCTTGACTACTACAAGGATATGTGCGACAGCTACGAAGTAGAAATCGTCGGCACATTCATCTTCATCGGCGAGCCAAACACTTACGAGTACGACCTGACTCCCGAAACCGAATACGGCGCATATGCTTGCTATTGCACCCCCGAGGCTAAAGTCATCAGCTATGTTGAAACAGATTATTTCAGCACACCTGAGATTGAGAAGATTGACTTCTCAGCCGTGGTTGAATGGGACAACCCCAACGCCACCATCACTATCACCCCTTCAATCGACGACCAGAAATACGTCTTCGACTATGCAACCGAGGAATACCTCCAGAGCTACTATGAGGGCAGTGCTGAGGAATATCTCGCTGAATTGATCTGGCTCTATGACCTGTTCGGATTGCTTGACGAAGTCTGCTATGAAGGCGTATTTGAGGACCAGATCAGCCCCGGCGAAGGTGTTAACCACGCTATGATTGTAGCCGTCAGCGGTGCCTATATGATTTCCGACATCATCGACGAAACCTTCACATTCGAGCCTGTCAAAGAGCCCTACTCAAGTCTCGAAGGCGATGTTGACATAACAACCGAGTTCGAAAACGCCACCCTTTCAAGCTGCGTAAACTATGGTAACGCTATGGGAGCAGACTCCTACATCAGAAGGATTATCATTGGCAACGTAGATAAGACCAAGCAACTCTACTTCTTCGTATGCTCAGATCTCACATCCACTGCCACCACAGGTCTTGCAGGCACATACACCCTTGAGCCTAATGAGACATTTGCACCCTGGACATCTCCCGCTGGTTACGCAATCGGCACCACAGCCTACAACAACGGCTACTTCACACTGGATGACCGTGGATATTCAATGGATCCCTGGTGCAGCATGACCGAAGGTACAATCAAGATTACCGCAGTTGAGACCGAGGGCAAGAGCCACAAGATTGAGCTTGATGTCAAGGATTGCAAGGGCAACAAGATTACCGGTAGCTTTGAGATTGACTTCAAGACCATCTCAGGTGCAAAGGCAGAGGACCCTGCAACAAAGGCAAACTTCAAGGCTATCACACCCGACTGGACAGAGCGTCCCTCACTGCAGGCCCTCAAGAATATGGATCAACCCCAGTCAGCCAACACCCCTCTTAAAAGACTTTCAAAATAAGGAGATACTAATATGAAAAAGATATTTTACGCAATTGCCATTCTTGCAACAGTTGTAAGCGCCGTTTCCTGCAAAAAGGACCCTGGTGCAAGCGGCAAAACACTCAATATTGAGCCCACTATCAAGGCTTACACAAAAGTAAGCGGCAACTCCTTCATTCCCGGAGACGAAGTTTCCATCAACCTCCTTTCAGGCGAGAAGATATATGCTTCAAATGCGAAACTCACCTGCACAGAGACAGGTTGGGTTGGTGACAAGAACATCAAATGGTACAGCGAGACATCACCCATCACCCTCGTGGCATACTATCCCTACAAGGACGATGCAGCCTACAATGAGCTTGCTGTAGCTGAGGACCAGACCACAGAGGAAGCCATTGCCGCAAGTTCAATACTTGCAGCATTATACGGACCTGTGGCTCCCACCGACAATGCCGTTCCCGTGGTTATGGAGCACCTGACCTCCAAGATCATTGTCTCCATCAAGAACAATTCAGGCAAGGACATCAAATCCCTGTTGCTCAGCAATGTGTCCGTCAGCGGTTCAATCGACCTTGAAAATATTTTCGAGAACCCCGTAAGCCTAAACAAAGGTACTGTTCTCTGCGCAAAGTCAGACAACAATTTCCAGGCTATCGTGCTTCCCGAGAATGACAAGGTAAATGTAGGCTTTGACGTTGCCTACACCGACGGCAGCAAAGTTTCAACAGTTGAGGAACTTCCCATCATAATGGGCAAACAGACCAGCCTTGAAATCACCGTCAATGTTGAGGGCATTGTCATCAGCAGCAATACCGAGATTGCAGACTGGGAGGATAACGGCAGTTTCGAATTCCTCGATCCCAAGGACTGCGTACTGCCTTGCGAGATTACAGCACGCTTCGGTGCGCCCAGCGAGTATGCTCCCGAGTATTCAGAGGAGTACCCCGATGACAGCAACCTTTATTTCAGCGTTGAAGTTGAAAAATTCGGCAAAGGTTACTATGGC
>JABUTN010000015.1:19782-22490 GCA_021443665.1 Bacteroidales bacterium
CTGCTTGCAGCCCTTACACTGGCAGCTGCATGCAAAAAGACGCCGAAGACAAGCGTAAAAATTGCCCCCGCTGTTGAAATGAACATTTCAGAGATGTTCGAGGGCGGTATCATCCCTCTTAGCATTACCGCCACGGGAGCCTGGGAGATTCTTCCCCCCGCAGACGACGACCTCTGGACTGTAGAGCCCCTGAAAGGCGATGCAAGCGTCACCGGCGCTACCCTGATTCTCTTCCCCAACATCACAGGAGATGTATATCCGCTTTCAATCACCATCAAGGCCGTTGACAACCCCGAATCCACTTGTACCTGGAGCGCAGAAATCCGCAAACCCGGAATGGAACTCGGCGGCGAAACCTATTCCTTGGTCTATGCAAGCGGCAAATGGTGGACAGAAAACAATATCCACTATGTTCCCTCAAACTGGAAAGTCAGCAATGACCCTGAAGTGGCAGCCGACGCTTACTACCCTTACACCATAAAGGACGGCAGTGCCGTGGTTCTCGAGGCTGCCGAGGACGTAAAAGCATACGGACTCCTTTACAAGGGCTCTTCCCTCTTTGCAGAAAACGCCCCCGCCCTCTGCCCCGAAGGCTACCATATCCCCACTCGCCTCGAATATGCAGACCTTGTGGGCAATGCCATAGCATCCTCCGACAAAACGGTTGAGGCCATCAAAGACGACTCCGATGCCTACCTTTGGGACGATGAGGCCGGTTATGCCTCCATCATCAACTGGAACGACGCGGGTTTGAACTTCATACAGAGCGGTTTTGTGAATGGCACAAAATACCAGACGACCGTCGTGAAGGAAAACCTCGGCACAGACGCGGACCCGGTCTATGCTGAACCCATTCTTGTCGGCAAACCCAATATGACCTATGTATGGTCATCCGACATCAACCCCGGCGCCACCAATCCCCAGCACTTTGCCCTTATGACCACAATCGTAAAGGCCAGCCCCAAGGGAAAACTTTCCGTGGCATACTCCAACGACAGCAATGCCTGCTCAGTGCGCTGCATCAAGGACGCAATCGTTTACTAACAGACCAGTTTCCCTTTGAAACTCCTGAAGACCATATTTCTGCTGCTGAGCCTCTGTCTGATATCTCTTTACACAGAGGCCCAGGGGCGGAAATTCTCTTTTTCAGGCCGCGTCACGGAAAAGGAGAGCGGTGAAAGCGTGATGATGGCCAATGTCCTGATCGAGGAAAACGGTCTTTGGGCTATGACTGACGACAAGGGTGCATTCAAAATCTCCGGCATCAGTCCGGGCAGCTACACGATTGTCGTCTCGGAGCTTGGATACCAAAGCGTCAGGTTCCAACTCAAGATAAACGCCGACATAAAGGACTACAGAATCGGTCTCGAGGTGGAAAGCCTCAGCCTCGAGGAGGTAGTGGTCACGGCAAAGGAAGGCGGGCAGATGAGTTCCGCAAGTAAAATCTCCAAGCAGACTATAGAACACGTCCAGCCCAGTTCCCTGGCTGATGTGATGCAACTTCTGCCCGGCAGCGTCACCTCTAACCCCGACCTGACCACTGCCGCCACCCTATCCATCCGCGACATCACGGGAACATCCACAGCCAATTCTGCCGGCACGGCGCTCATTGTGGACGGAGCGGGCTTTTCCAACGATGCCAACCTGCAGATGCTCAGCAGCTCAAGCGCCATCAACGCAGGTGACAACAACACTGCAAGCACGGCGGGAGGCGGTGTGGACGTGCGCAGTATCAGCACGGACAACATAGAGTCGGTGGAAGTCATCCGCGGCATACCCTCCGTAATATACGGCGACCTCACATCGGGCGCAGTGGTCGTCAAGACAAAAGCCGGAGCCACCCCCTGGGAGATACGCCTCAAGGCGGACCCGAAACTCAAGCAGGTTTCCTTTGGGAAAGGCCTTAAAATGGGCGAAAAGGCCGGTATGCTCAATTTCGACGCGGATTACGCCCACGCATACAGCGATGTCCGCAGCCCCGCCAGTGCCTACAACCGAATCAACTTCCAGGTCGGATACAGCAACACCTTTGCGGGCAAGGTCACTTTCAACGCCAAACTCAGGGGCAACTGGTCTAAGGCAAGCAACGGCTCGGACCCCGATGCCGCCAGACTCAACGAACTTCAGGAGGAACTTGACCGCGGCCTGCGCCTCAACATAAACGGCCGCTGGATCATCAACCGCCCCTGGATCACCAACTTCGAGTATATGCTTACCGGCAGCATCAACGGCCAGTATGCCCGTGAAAAGACATACCAGGGTTCGGCCGGTTACACCCCCACCTCAAGTTCGAAAACGGACACAGAGGCAAAGGGCTTCTTCACTCCGGCACAATACTACTCGGACGTGAACATTTACGGTATGCCCGTCGATGCCCAGGGCCGCATCACCGCAAACCAGGTGGGGCTCTACTTGAACGAAAGAATTAACAACAGGGTCCTGCTCGGACTTGAATGGAAGATGAACGGCAACAGTGGCAGGGGCAAGGTTTTTGACCCCCTTTGCCCCCCCAGCCCCGGCAGCGCCGCCGCTTACAGGGAACGCTCCTTCAAGGACATCCCCTACCTGCACCGCCTGACAGCCTTCGTAGAGGATAATTTCAAGTTCAGTTTCTCAGGAATGGCCCTGGAACTCCAGGCAGGAGTCCGTTTCAACAGCATTTTCGCCTCCGGCATCAACACAAACCCCTTCTCCTGCTGGGAGCCCCG
>JABUTN010000015.1:22527-26085 GCA_021443665.1 Bacteroidales bacterium
GAGGGCTTCCGCCATCTGAGCATCAGGGGCGGCTGGGGCATGGCCTACAAAATGCCCTCGATGATATACCTCTATCCTGAGGATGCCTACAAAGACCTTGTCAGTTTCAACTACAATGACTTTGACGCCACAAACTACGGTCTTGCCGTAATCACCACCAAATGCACTCCGACCCGGAATCTGAGCCTCAAGCCCCAGAGTTCGCGCAACATAGAGGCCGGCATAGAGTGGGAAAGCGACTGGGTCAGCGGCTCTGTGGTCTATTTCAACGAGAAGATGCGTGACGGCTACGGCTTCAGTTCACGCTATATGCCAGTCACATACAAACGCTACGGCTACACGATGAACCCTGACGGTTCCCTGAGCCAGACCCTCGTCCCCTCGGCGGCCTACCCCATATACAACGGCAGTTCCGTTTCTGTAGGCGGCCGTGCCCTGCCCTCCGTCACGGACACCACCTTTATGTACTACAGCGTCCCCACGAACAGCATCTCGATGGACAAGTGGGGTGTGGAATTCAATATGGACTTCCCCCAGATCAAGCCCATCAGGACGACAATCAGCGTGAGCGGAGCCTATATGAACATCAGGCAGAACAACAACGACGAGGTGCATTTCCACTACAGCAAGATCGACGGCGGACGCAGCTATCCATACGTGGCGATTTACGGAGGCTCAACCTCGACCGCCACAGGCTCAGTCCGCGACAAACTCTCCGCCAACATCCGCGTGGTCACCCACATTCCCCGTATTGCGATGGTCGTGACGCTCACGGCCCAGTTGGTCTTCATAGACCGCAGCCGGCAGATCTGCGAATACAACGGAAGTTCCCTGCCCTATTACTATGACGAGAACGGAGCCAGAATCAGCGGTGCCGATGCCCTCGCGGACACCCGGCACACCAAGTATGTCAACCCCCTGTCGCTGATGGACCAAAGCGGCAACATCATCCCCTTCACCCGCGAGATGGAGAAGGACCCCGCCTATACCGCACTCGTGAAGACCACGAACGTGAACACTTTCTATCTTGAAGGGGGTTATCCCTTCTACGGGATGCTGAACATCAGAATCTCGAAGGAAATCAAGAAGATAGCCACCATCTCCTTCTATGCCAACAACTTCCTGAATCTGCGCGGCCGCGTGAACCACTCCGTGACTGGCTATCCCAACGACCGCAACACACCGATTTACTTCGGAGCGGAAGTGAAAATTTCGATAAGATGAGAAGACTGACACACATAATCGCCCTTGCGCTGATTCTGCTTCTGTCCGGATGCAGGAAGGAGGACTTCACGCAGGTGGAGTTGCGCATAAGACTCGAGATACCCACCGGAAGCACAGTGAAGATAGATCTGAGCAAGGTTTCTCTCCGTCTGCAGAGCAAGACTTTCAACCTTTCCTATATGCTCGAGGTCTCATCCGAAGGCGAGGCCACTGCCAAAGTCCAGCCCGGCAAATACGACCTGCTTGCCTCCTATTACGACAGCGCCACAAGGATTGCGGCAAACGGGTCCGCCTCCGAATTCCTGCTTACCGGCTCCGGCATAGTGGCCGATGACGGCTCAATAGGTGAAGCCATTGTCCGCATCCCCCTCAACATCGCCGTGCCTTCCTCCCTCATCATAAGGGAACTCTACTTCCACGGCTCCTATACCCTTGAGGGTGCCACATACCAAAAAGACCGCTATATAGAACTCTACAACAATGCCGGTCCCGGAGGCGAGACCGTCTATCTTGACTCCCTCTGCATTGCCGGCCTCTATCCCTACAACTCCACTACGGGCAGCAATGCCTGGGCGGGCCTGGACACCCTCGCCCTCGGGCAGATGTTCTGGTGTTTCCCCGGAAACGGCCACAGTTACCCCCTCGCCCCCGGAGAAAGTTGCGTGATTGCGGCTTGGGCCGCTGTGGACCACTCTCAGCGCTGCACCACTGGCCTGCATCTCGAGAAATCCCATTTCGGCTGCTATGCCGACCACCTGAGCAAATTCCACGAGATTGCCGCCGGCGTCACGCCTATGATATGCTATATGGCCGGACAGGGTACAGGATGGTCTCTATCCAACAATTCACCCGCCTTTGTGCTGTTCAAACCTGATATGGGCGTTGCTGCATACAGGGCGCATCCCGAAACCTGGGAACGCTTCGAGCCGGGCAAAAGTTCAGGCACGCGCTACTGGCACATCGCAAAGAACTGGATAATCGACGCCGTGGAATGCGTTGACAAGCCGGAGGGAGCCGTCAAGCGCCTCCCCGCATCGGTTGATGCCTCCTACGTATGGATGCGTAGCCCCCATTACAGCGGCAAATGCGTCACAAGGGCCCTGGACTATGTGAGCGAAGGCATAGAGGTTTTCAAGGACACCAACAACTCCGAGAACGACTGGATTCCCGACAGTCCTCTCTCGCCCAGACTTAAGAATTAGAGGATATGAAAAGCAGGACTCTCATATTTTTCATAATTCTGCTCTGTTTCCCTCTGACCGTAAAGGCTCAGACTTATCCCAATATGCACGAGTACCAGAAGAGCCCGTCCGGGACCCTGAGCGCACTTGCCACAAATCCCTGGAACCTTACTTCAAACTCCGCGGGTATGGTTTTCAACAATGTCTTTCTGTCGGACAGCGTTTCCCACAAGAGTTATGTATCCCTGAAGGGCACATTCAGGAACGACACCCAGAGCAACTACAATGGTTCCAAGATGCAGGCCGCCGGGAATCTGCAGGCTTTTTCCGTGCTCCGCATCAACAAACTCTACCTCAAGGGCCAGTTTGAATTCAACTACGACTGGGACAAGGACGCCACATACAACGGTTTCGTTTCAAAGGATTTCAAGACCCCCTTTATGCTAACCGACTCCATCCCGGGCAACATTTCAAGGGAATTCTACAATATGGGAGCCTCATTCGCCTACCCTTTGGGAGAGCATTTTTCACTCGGTGCGGAACTTGAGTACAAAGTCGGGATAATGGCCAAGCACAGGGACCTCAGAAACAGGAACACTTCAATGGACTTCCGCATCAGCCCCTCCCTAATGTTCTCTGCAGCCTGGTTCAGGGCCGGCGTCAGCGGAGGCTACCTGCGCAATACCGAAAAGATTGAATACACCCAGATTGACGGCTCCTCCGAGAAATACCTCTTTGAACTGCAGGGCCTTTGGATTGGCAACAGTTACGGATATTCAAATGCAAACACCTCGAGGCTCAGGTCTTCTAACACGGGCTTCGCCGCCCTCCAGATTGGAATCCAGACCGCACCCTTCAAACTCTGGAACGAACTCCGCGCAGACTTTAGCACCGACTCCCAGGAGGAGACAGGCTACAACGGACAGCGTTTCGGAGATGTAAAGGGCAGAACTTTGTACGAGAACCTCCGCATTGACATAATGGACGACCATTCCCTGTTCTTCTGGGGTAGTTGGAGCGACCTGAAGGGCTACCGCTTCCTCCAGCGCCAGGAACTAGACCCCCAGTCATCCGTACGTGTCTGGAAAACCTACGGAGACCCCATCTACTGCTATCAGGGCTACATCGCCGACTGGGGGGCAAAATACGCCTA
>JABUTN010000015.1:26305-30753 GCA_021443665.1 Bacteroidales bacterium
GAACCCGCATACGACCTGAACGAATCCATTTTCCTCAGCGCTCCTGCAAACAAGGAAATCACTTACCTGAACCGCACATCCTGGCCTCTCAACGTCCTTTACGGCCTTACAATCCCCCTCCCGAAAGGTTCACTCAGGATGGATGTTTCAGCCGGCACAAATGCGGCGGCATTCAAAACCGTCAACACTTATCTAAAATTGTCATACGCCTGGTAAAATATGAAGAAAGCACTGACACTCACTTTATCCCTCCTCATCTCCCTTGCACTGAAGGCTGACGAAGGAATGTGGCTAATAAACGCCATTGACAACGGCCTGTTGCAGAAAATGCAGGATGCGGGACTTGTGCTTGACGCGGAAGAACTCTACAGCGAATCCGGAGTTTCCCTCAAGGACGCCGTGGTATCACTCGATTTCGGATGTTCGGGAAGCATTGTCTCCTCCGAAGGTCTGCTGATTACCAACCACCATTGCGCCTACAGCGACATCCACGGCCTCAGCACGCCTGAAAAGAACTACCTCGAGGAAGGATTTTGGGCTATGAGCCGGGATGAGGAGAAACATATCAAGGGCAAGGGAGTGCAGTTCCTCCGCCTTGCCGTGGACATCACGGATGAAGTGAACGGACTCATCGCCAAACAGCCCACCAAGGGGGGCGTGAGCCGCAAGACCTCCTTCCACCTTGAAAAGAAATACAAGGAAGATACGGGTCTGGAGGCCTCTCTCGTTTCCCTGTGGAAAGGCAGCAGATACTATATGTTCCTGTATGAGGAATACAAGGATGTGCGCCTTGTCGCGGCTCCGCCTGTCAGCATAGCAGCGTTCGGAGGAGACATAGACAACTGGGAATGGCCTCAGCAGAAGGGGGATTTCGCCCTTTACAGGGTATATATGACCAAAGACGGCAGGCCTTCTAAGGAGTACAGCCCGGAGAATGTGCCTCTTGTGCCGCGCCGCTTCCTGCAGATAAAGAAGGAGGGCGTTTCCAAGGGAGATTACGCGATGGTGATGGGATACCCCTTCAAGACATCGCGTTACCTCAGTTCCTGGGGTGTGGAAAGCGCCAATGCAATACAGAACAGACTGAACACCCTGTTCGGCCGTCCCGCCCTTGAGATAATGAAGAAATGGATGGACAGCGACCCAGTCGTCAGGCTGCACTACGACAAGGTTTTCTTCAGCCGTTCCAATGCCATCGAACTCTATGAGGGCGAGATTGAGTACTGCGCCCGCTACAAGGTGGCGAAATATTACCGCAAGAGGGAACGCGAACTTCAGAAATGGATTGACAGCGACCCCGCCCGCAAAGCCCAATGGGGAAGCCTGCTCAAGGATATGGACATGGTGTATACAGCCACGGACCCCTTAAAGGCCAGGCGCTGGACCTTCAGCAACGCCTTCATCAACTCCACAAGACTGTTCCAGCTTAGCAACAAGATTCTCAACAATAATGAGTTCTCCTGCTCGGACCTGTGTTTTCCCCTGGAAAGGGAACTCCTTGAGTGCGCCATAGGCATTTATCTGAAGGAATGCAGTCCCGAAGACTATACGGATGCAATCAAGGATGCTGTAGCCAAATGGGGTAAGGACGCAGGACTCATCACATCCGGACTTTGGAATGCAAGTTTTCTGAGGGACAGCGCTTCGATTGCATTGTTTAGAAGTGAGTCCCATCCTGAAGAAGACTATCTGCAGGACCCCATAATCGCCCTCCTGAGGAGCAGCAATGTGGGTGCCTACAACAAGCAGATCAGCAATATGGAAGACAGTCTCGGCCTGGGTTCCATCAGTTCGCTGGAAAGGAAATACACCGCGGCCCTTCATCAGATGGCCCTGGACAAGGGCAGACCCGATTATCCGGACGCATCCGCCTGTATGAGGCTCACCTTTGGACACACAGGGGATTTGAAGTACCCCGGCAGGCACAAGTCCTGGAACAGCAAGGTGTCGGAACTGCTTGCGAAAGTTGATTCCGCACAGCACGACTACAATGTCACCGAACCCTTCCTGTCCGAACTTGGGACAATCCCCGATATGCCAGCGGACTTTATATTCGACGGGGACATTACAGGGGGCAACAGCGGCTCGCCCGTACTCAGCGCCGACGGAGAACTGATAGGTCTTGCATTCGACAGCAACAAGGAAGGACTCGCCGGCAATTATTATTTCCACAGCAAATACAACAAGGCCGTCTGCGTGGATATCCGCTATGTCCTGTGGATTATCGCACAACGCGCCCCTTATTTGTTGGAAGAATTGGGAAAGTGATATATATTTGCAGCCCAAAAGTTTAAAACATAATTATATGCCCGTAAAATTTTATCAGGAAGCGAACCAGGTGCCCCTTGAAATGCACAAGGTGCGTATGGTGCAGAAACTCGCTCTCCTCCCCGTTGAGGAACGAATCAAAAGAATACAGGAAGCAGGCAACAATACCTTCCTTCTCCAGAATAAAGACGTATATCTGGATATGCTGACCGACTCAGGCGTGAACGCAATGTCCGACCTGCAGTTTGCTGCCACATTCCAGGCAGACGATTCCTACGCCGGCTCTGCTACCTTCCTCAGGGTGAAGCAGGCCATCAAGGAAGTCTTCGGCACTGAGAACGTGCTTCCCGTCCATCAGGGACGCGCAGCCGAGAACATCCTCGCCGAGACCTTCGTAACCGAAGGCAAGGTGGCGCTGATGAACTTCCACTTCACCACCACCAAGGCCCATATCACACGCCTTGGCGGCAGCGTTGAGGAACTCATCTGCCCCGAGGGCCTCATTCCCCAGAGCGACAACCCCTTCAAGGGCAACATCGACCTTCAGCGCCTCAGAGCACGCATAGACGAACTCACTCCCGAAAAAGTGGCCTTCGTGCGCGTGGAGTCAGGCACCAATCTCATCGGTGGCCAGCCCGTCAGCCTTGAGAATATGCTCGCGGTCACAGACGTATGCCACGAGAAAGGCGTGATATCCATTCTTGACGCCTCCCTCCTGCAGGACAACATCTACTTTATGAAGACCCGCGAGGCCCGCTGCAAGTATATGGACATCAGGGACATCTATCATTTGTTGGCCGACCATTTCGACATCATTTACTTCTCTGCCCGCAAACTCGGATTTGCCAAGGGCGGCATCATCACGAGCCAAGATCCCAAATACACACGCCAGATGATGACCTTCATACCCCTCTACGAAGGCTTCCTCACCTACGGAGGCATCGATGTCAGGACTATGGAGGCTATGGCACAGGGTCTTTACGAGAGTCTGGATATGGAATACCTCAGCCAGGCTCCCGAGTTCATCGACTATCTCTGCAAGGAACTCGACAGTTACGGCGTTCCCGTGATTCTGCCCGCCGGCGGTCTCGGCTGCCACCTTAACGCAGGCGCCTTCGTGCCCGACATGCCCCACGACAAATATCCCGCAGGCGCTGTTGCCGCAGCCCTCTACATTGCCGGTGGTATCCGCGGTATGGAAAGGGGTACCCTTTCAGAGCAGCGCGAGCCTGACGGAACAGAGCGTTTCGCCGAACTCGAACTGCTGCGTCTCGCAGTTCCCCGCCGCGTCTTCACCCTCTCCCAGATCAAGTATGTGGCAGACCGCGTGAAGTGGCTTTGGGACAACCGTAAACTCATCGGAGGCCTGCAGTGGGTGGAAGAGCCCTCAGTGCTGCGCTTCTTCTTCGGCCGCCTCAAGGAAATCAATTTCTGGCAGGAAAGGCTCGCGGAGAAATTCCGCAAGGACTTCGGCGACAGCCTGTAGGAAGCGGACAAGCAATAAAAAGAAAAGACGGCCTGATGACCGTCTTTTCTTTTTATCATAGCCCTATTATTCAGCGGGAACTTCGGCTGCCGCTTCAGCTGCGGCCTCAACGGCCTCGCCTGCAACCTCCGCAGCAGGAGCCGCCACCTCGGCGGCATGATTGAACCAACTGTACCAGGGAGCCCAGGAAGCGTCCCTTGTCAGCCATACGAAGAGGGCTGCCACTGCAAGAATAACTACAATCCATATCAGGGCCTTCAGCCATGGACTCATACCCTTGTCGGCGTAGGGGTCACGCTTGTCAAGCAGTACGGGGTACTCGGCCACTGATGTCATAGTGACACCGAAGCGGGTGTTCACAATCACCTTGGCGTTGATGGCCCAGCCGTTGGCATTCAGCACGGGGCCGAGGTTGCGGCGGCGCAGTTTGAAATATGCGCTCAGCATACTCGGGCCGGAGATTATCAGAATAAGACCTATGAAGGCAAGCGGTAAGTATTTCCAATACTCTACTATGGCACCGCCCACACTTGTCAGGAAGGATCCAAGATAGCCCATTGCCATACCGATGGCGGCAAAGATACCGCAGAACTTGGCGATGTCGAAGGCCTTTGCGGCATTGGACTTGGGTTTTTCCCCTGAGGACATATCGCTCGAGGCCTGGTCCATCGTATTGGAAGCCGCTGTGGTCATA
>JABUTN010000015.1:30783-32144 GCA_021443665.1 Bacteroidales bacterium
GCAGTGGCCTTGGCTATGCGCTCACTGATCCAGTTGCCCAACTTGCGGTAAGGAGTCCAGAAGGCCTGCCTGATGCTGATGGGGTTGTCCACAATCTTGGTGACCTTGGCGTCCCAGGCCTGGTTATTTCTGTCATAGAAGATGGCATTCTTGCCCACGCGGAGACCGAAGACCTCGCCGTCCGTAAGGACAGCCACGATATCCATCGTCTCTCCCTTTTCATTTACACAGGCGCAATACATCAGGTACATTCCGCTCAAAGCTGCCATATCGGCGTGGGAGCCCATATCGGCAACCTTGATGCAGAGGTCGCAGCAGCGCTGGTCTATGTATAGGGAGCCGGCCTGGAAGACTGCGAGCGTGCCGTTGAATCTGTTGTAGAAATCGGAGAATACCACATAGTTCTTGACCAGGGAGAAGAAGTTCTGCTGCAGAGTGATGAACCTGTCCAGAAGCGAAACGGCCACGGTCAGGGGGGCGAAGTCGGGCAGCGGAGCCACCTTGGCCTCCGCATTCGCAACCGCTTCTGTCAGACTGTTGCGGTAGCCGGCGGCGGCAGCGGTGATCTGGGCCCACACATCCTCGGTGAGTTTCTCATAGCCGAGGGAGGCTATCACTGCGATGTCGGCGCTCCAGCAAGGGTTTACATCTTCCTTCAGGGAGAGAACGCCTTCCTTGTTTGCAGCGGCTATTGGAAGAGAGGAGATGGTATCCTTGTCGGCAAGACTCTGGTCCTCAAGGGCAATGGTGGCATTGTCACGTCCGAGGAAGCGGAGCATTTTGCAGCTGATGAAGTAGTCCGCCATTTTAGCTGAAAGATTATCGACTGCGGCAAGCACAGCGTCAGTGTTGTCAGCCCAAGGTTTTACGATGGCGGCATTCTGTTTTTCCAACTCTGCGCCCACGGCTGCGGCACGCTCATCCGTAACTTTCTGGATGTGGGCGGAAACGCCGGCAAGAATCTCGGCAGTCATAGGAAGTTCGTCGCTGTAGTCGCACTCCGCCGCAGCGGTAGCCACATCCTTCAGCGCGGCAAGAAGTTCAGCTCCTGCAGAGGTGGAGGCATCAATCCTGTTGCCGCAGATGGTCGGGAGACCTTTGATGACATCCTCATTGTCCTTCAGGCAGGCGGTCAGCCATTGTGAGGCGGCAATGATTTCAGGCACCTTGATATGACCGTCGTGGTCAGTGTCAAGCAGTTCAAGTGTTTTCTGGTCAAACTCAAGACCCTTTGTGGGACAACTGAGGGTGGTCCATTTTTTCTGGTCAAGTTCGCTCAGGTGGGCGATGTCCTCACCTGTCTCTATGTTCACTCTGGTGACTCCGCCAAGTGAAATGTATTTCCAATCGTAAGCCATATT
>JABUTN010000016.1:0-1702 GCA_021443665.1 Bacteroidales bacterium
CAACTACATAGTGGACCAGCGCTACGGCCTCGAGCCGGTCTTCAAGTTCACCGTGTCCCGCGCCATCTACAAGGGCATCCTGAAATTCCTGTGCTACATCAACAACGACAAATGCGTGGTCCAGCCCCTGCCCGTACAGGCTTTCGCGGCGGATATGCTGCCGGGCAACAAGGTCAGGCTCAGCTGGTCGCCCACCGAGGACCCTCTCGAGCCGAGCGCGAGCCCCGACTCCTATATCCTCTACACCCGCGTCACTTCGCCTGACGATGTGGAGGACCTCCCCCTGGGAGGCATTTACGGCTTTGACAACGGAGTGCTCGTAAAGGACACCACCACCACCGTTTCCATCAAGCCGGGGCTGATATACAGTTTCAAGGTGGTGGCGGCAAACTCGGGGGGCAACAGTTTTCCGAGCGAAATTCTCTCAGTCGGCACCCCCGACAAGGGCAGCCCCGACGGGAACATCCTCGTGATCAACGCCTTCGACAGGGTGAGCGCACCTGCCAGTTTCACCGAAGGCAACTTCGCGGGCTTCCTCAGCAATGTCGATGCCGGCGTGCCCTACATCCGCAGCAACAGCTGCACCGGGGCTATGTACCAGTTCGACCGCCGCGCACCTTACGAGAATGTGGATATGCCGGGCTTCGGGGCCTCATTCTCCAACCTCGAGGGCAAAATGGTTGCGGGCAACACCTTTGACTTCCCCCTCATCCATGGGGCCGCCATAATGAAGGCCGGCTACAGTTTCGCCTCGGCGGGCAGCAAGGCTGTGGAGCGCGGGAGCATCAGACCGGACGGCTATGCTGGCATAGACATCATCGCCGGCAAACAGAAACTCATCACCATCGGGGGCGACTATGCCGACAGCATCCCCCACACGCAGATGTTCGCCCTCTACACGCCCGAACTTATGTCGGCCGTCAGGGCTTACTGCGAGAAGGGGGGCAAGGTCATCATTTCAGGCGAGAACATAGCCAAGGAGGCAAGGGACAAAGAGCAGAAGGCATTCATCGCGGACGTGCTGAAGTTCTCCCTCTTCTCCCCCGGCGGAAGCGCCTCAAACCGGCTCGAAGGCTTTTCAGAGGATTTCAGCTACCATCACGAGATGAACTGCAGCCGCTACTGCATCTCCCTGCCCGACGCCCTCAAGCCCACGGACAAGCTCTGCACCAGGATAATGTCCTACAACGACAGCCGTATGACCGCCGGCCTGCTCTACAAGGGCGACACCTGGCGCGTGGCCTCCTTCGGCTTCCCCATCGAATGCCTCGAATCCCAATCCCAGATCGACCTCCTCATCGAGGAAGTCCTCGGAGACTTGTTTGAGTAGAGCAGTGTGTGCAAAATCGCCAATGCGGACTGATCACAAAAATGCCCGATTATGTGGACAGTGGTGGGATTCTAATCGCTAACGTGTATTTCGGTCCTCAAAATTAGAAATAAACTCATTTTTTTTATATTTGCAGCCGTAACTAAAGTCAGACAATATGAAAAAGATACTCATATTTACAGTGCTTGCAGGCCTCTCTATGGCGGCAACAGCCCAGACATCACAGACTTCCGCAACCGACACCACCAAGGTGACGGCTGTGGCTGACACCACCAAGAACGGGTTCAAGAAGGCTATGGACAAGACTGAGGAAGGCATCGTGAACGCCTACGACAAGACAGCGGAGGGCGTGGTCAAGGCTTATGACAAGAC
>JABUTN010000016.1:1746-13799 GCA_021443665.1 Bacteroidales bacterium
GTGGTAAAAGCCTACGACAAGACTGCGGAGGGAGTGACAAAGGCTTACGACAAAACCGCCGAAGGCGTGACCAAGGCCTATAAGGCCACAGAGGAAGCCTTTGACAAGGCCTTCAAGCCGGAAAAGAAAAAGAAGAAAAAGTAATAGTTCCTTTTAAATACAAATAGAAATGAAACATTATCTTTCTCGCCTTCAGGGTCAGATGAAGGCACATTGGGATGAAAAAGCAATTTGCGATTTCAAAGGCAAAGAATTCACTTTCAGCGCATTGGCAGAGAAAATCGAGAGATTTCACATTCTATTCGAGCTCTGCGGCGTAAAAAAAGGCGACCGTATCGCACTTTGCGCAAAGAACTCCTCATCCTGGGCTATCTCATTCCTTTCTGTAAACACCTCCGGTGCCACGATTGTCCCCATTCTTGCGGACTTTACACCGGAAAGCGTCAACAGCCTTGTCGATCATTCGGAGAGCATCGCTCTTTTCACCGACACCGACATCTGGAAGAAACTCGACATCACGAAAATGCCCAACATCCGTTTCGTGATTTCAGTTACGGACTTTTCCATCCTCTACTCCAAAGATGAGACCGTCAAGAACGCCATCGCAAAGGTTCCGGAAGAGTTCGCCTCCAAATACCCTATGGGTTTCACAAAGGACAACATTTCCTACCCCGTCAAGAACGGTAGCGATTTGGCACTCATCAATTACACATCAGGTACCACCAGCGCCCCCAAAGGCGTTATGATTACATTTGACGCCTTCAGTTCGAATGTGGAGTTCGCCATTGACAAGATTCCCCTCGGAGCCGGTAACACTATGGTTTCAATGCTCCCTATGGCGCACATGTACGGTATGATGTTCGAGTTCATCTATCCTCTCTGCTCGGGAGCCACAATCTACTATCTCGGGGCCACACCTACCCCCACCCTTCTCCTCGGAGCGATGAAGGAAGTGAAGCCAAAACTGATTATCACCGTTCCCCTCGTAATGGAGAAAATCTACAAGAGCAGCATAGCCCCCGTGGTTTCCAAGCCGGCAATGAAGGTTCTCACCTCAATTCCCGGAGTCAGGAATGCGCTCTTCAACACCATCAAGAAGAAACTTCTCAGCGCATTCGGAGGCAATGTCACCCATATCATTATGGGCGGTGCAGCCCTCAACCCTGATGTTGAGGACTGGTTCAGGAAACTCAAACTCCCCTACACTGTGGGCTACGGAATGACTGAGTTCGCCCCGCTGCTGGCCTACCAGAATCCTCCCTATTTTGTAAAAGGCTCCTGCGGAGTAGCTGCAGACCGCATTGAGGTGCGCATCGACTCCGAAGACCCCGCCAATATCGTGGGTGAAATCCAGGCAAGGGGCGTCAGCGCTATGATAGGCTACTACAAGAACGAAGAGGCCACAAATGCCGCCTTCACAGAGGACGGCTGGGTTAAGACCGGCGACCTCGGAGTCATCGACAAACAAGGCAACATCTTCATTCGCGGCCGCAGCAAGAATATGATTCTTTCATCCAACGGACAGAACATCTATCCTGAGGAGATTGAGGCAGTCATCAATGCCCAGCCCTATGTGCTCGAGTCAGTGCTCGTGAACAGAGGCGGTACTCTGGTGGCGCTCACCTACTTCGACAAGAAGAAAGCGGAAGAGGACGGCCTTGATGCCGAGGGTTTCTCCGAATACCTCAACACGATGCTGGCCGCCATCAACAAGAAGATGCCCGTTTACAGTAAGGTAGCACATATCGAGCCCGTGGAGACACCCTTCGAGAAAACTCCCAAGATGAGCATCAAACGCTTCCTCTACTCATAAGCACACATCCATCCAAAAACCCTGATAGAGCACCCTCTATTAGGGTTTTTTGCGTTTTATAAACAATTATATGGATACAAAACACCCTCATCTTCTGAGTCCGATAAGACTTGGCAATGTAACCTTCCGAAACAGGATTTTCTCCGCTCCTATGGGGGCTACAGACATTACGGGCGACTGTTCCCCCGGCCCCCGCACATAGGGTTTCTATGAACTGCGGGCCAAGGGTGGGGCGGCAAGCGTCACAGTCAGCGAGATCGTGGTGCATCCCGAGACCGACCAGAGCCACATGATGCATATAGACCTCACTACAGTGGGCAATCTGGCCGCTCACACATACGTGGCCGATGCCATACGCCGTCACGGGGCTGTGCCAAGCGCGGAGTTGTCGCATTCGGGCCAGTATGCCGCAGAAATCAAGAAACACGTGAAAAAGCCCGTTGCCTGCATCGGAGGGCTCAGCGATCCCGCACAGATGGAGGGAATCATAGCCTCGGGGCAGGCCGATGTGGTCTATATGGGCCGCCAGCTGCTCGCGGACCCCTTCCTGACAAACAAGGTTGCCGCGGGCAAGGAGGTCCATCTGGTGGAGATGCGCGACACCCTGGCGCCCGACTGCAACATACGTCACCGCCCGATTCTTATGCGCAAGGTGAACCAGTACACCACCGTTCACACCGGCTGGGCCGGCCTGAGCATAAGCAGTGATGGGCTTCTTTGCAGGAATGCCGACGGAAAAGAGGAACTTATCCCGGCCGACACGATAATCTGCGCCGTAGGCCAGAGGGCAAACCGCCCCGCCAACATCACCAAGGCCATATACGAAGGCTTCCACGCCGCAATGGACATTTAAGTCAGCGATTTTCACTATATTTGCGACTTCAAACGAAGCAGATATGGCAGACAGCAATTTCATAGACTACGTAAAACTGTGGCTTGCCTCCGGAAACGGTGGCAATGGTTCTATGCACATGCACAGGGCCAAGTATGTCCCCAAGGGAGGACCGGACGGAGGTGACGGAGGTCGCGGCGGCCACATCATCCTCAGGGGCAACAGGCAATTCTGGACACTGATACACCTCAAGTACAAAAAGCACATCAAGGCTGACTGGGGCGAAAGCGGCTCGGGCCAGTTGCGCCACGGAGCCAACGGCAAGGACATCATCCTCGAAGTTCCCCTGGGAACCGTGGCCAAGAACGCCGAAACAGGCGAAGTGATTTGTGAAATTCTCGAAGACGGAGAGCAGAAGATACTGCTGCCCGGCGGACGCGGAGGAAAGGGCAACGCCTTTTTCAAGTCGGCCACACTGCAGACCCCGATGTTCGCGCAGGAGGGGGAAGCCGGCATAGAGGGCTGGTACATACTCGAGCTCAAGATACTTGCCGATGTGGGCCTTGTGGGCTTCCCGAATGCGGGCAAAAGCACCCTGCTTTCCGTGGTTTCCGCAGCCCGACCCAAAATTGCGGACTACCCCTTCACCACACTCGAACCCCAGTTGGGCATCGTGCCTTATCGTGAGGACAAGTCCTTTGCGATGGCCGACATCCCCGGCATCATCGAGGGGGCAAGCGAAGGACGCGGCCTCGGCCTGAGGTTCCTGCGCCACATCGAGCGCAACGCCACCCTGCTGTTCCTCGTGCCCGCGGACTCAGAGAATGTCAACGAGCAGTACAAGGTTTTGTTGCGCGAACTCAAGCGCTACAACCCCGAACTGCTCGACAAACCCCGCATCCTTGCAGTTTCCAAGACTGACATAGCGGATGCAGAAATGCTGAAGAACGTGCGCCGCCACCTGCCCCGCACCATTCCCACCGTCCTGTTCAGTTCGGTCAGCGGTGAAGGAGTGGAGCAGCTCAAAGACCTCATCTGGGAAAAACTGAACTCCTGATTATGGAATATCTGCTACACCTCGACAGAGAACTGCTGCTTCTGGTAAATCGCGGCTGCTCGGGATTCCTGGACTCCGTGATGCTCTTCTTTTCGCAGATCAAGGTCTGGTTCCCCCTCTATGCCATCGTGGCGTTCCTGTTCTTCATACCGCTCTGGTATTCACGCAAGTCACTGGTGTTCAAGCGCCACATATCCATTCCCATCTGGCTTATGGGCCTCGTTTCCATAGTCCTTGTCGCCCTCAACTGCGTGGCCACAGACCAGATTGCCAACCTGTTCAAGAGCGGCATCCAGAGGCCCCGCCCCTGCAGTGACCCCATCATAGGCCTCTTCGTGAGAAACATCAGCGGGGCAAGCGGTTACGGATTCTATTCCGGCCACGCCGCCAACGTGTTCGGCTTCGCAATCATAACTTCGCTCATTTTCCGCCGCAAGGCATACACTTGGATCATCTTCATCTGGGCTGCAATAGTCAGCTACAGCCGCATCTATCTGGGCGCACACTACCCTCTTGATGTCCTCACGGGCATCTGCGCCGGTCTTCTGACGGGTTACATCTTCTACCTGATTTGGCAATGGGTAATCCTCTGCCTCAACAGGCTCTACCGTCGCCGCCGCAGAAGATGATACTGCTCGGCCCCGATTCCTGCACCGACCCCTACCGCAACCTTGCTTTCGAGGAGGCGATGTTGTCCGTGCCCGTTACAGATACCCTGCTCCGGCTTTGGCGCAACTCCCCTTCCGTCATAGTGGGACGCCATCAGAACGCCCACGCGGAAGTGGATGCGGAATGGATGCGAAGCCACAACATCCCCCTGGTGCGCCGTCTTTCCGGCGGAGGCGCCGTATTCCACGACCTGGGGAACATCAACTTCAGTTTTGTGGGAGAGCGCTTGGGCAAAGAAGACACGCAGGAGGTTTTCAGGCGTTTCACAGCCCCTATGCTCAAGGCTCTTGCCTCTATGGGCATCAAGGCCTCCCTGTCGGGGCGCAACGACCTGCTGCTGCCGGACGGGCGCAAGTTCTCGGGCAACGCGATGACCTTCAGGGGGACTCGCGTGCTGATGCACGGCACCCTGCTTTTCAGCTCGGCTCTCGAACACCTGGCGGCCTGTCTGAAGCCCCGGCCTGAAAAGTTCGAGGGCAAGGCGGTCAAATCCGTCAGGAGCCGCGTCGCGCTTTTGGGGGAACTGCTGCCCTCAATGAACGCCGACAGTTTTCTGGACAGCCTCTGCGCACACTTCAGGGCACAGGGGGCGGAAGACGCCGGCGCTGATCTGACAGAGCGTATCAACGCGGAAACCGAAGTCCTTCTGAAAGAAAAATACTCGCTTGAAAGCTGGAACTGGGGGGAATCCCCGCGCTTTACGGTCAGGCAGACTGTGCGCCGCCCGGACGGACTCTGGGAATACTATCTCGTGGTGGAAAAAGGCATAATCACCCAAGCCGCCATTATGGGGGATATGCTCGTGGGAGAACCGGAAAAAGTGGCAGCGGAGCTGGTCGGCAAACCCTACTCCTCTATCTCAATCTGATTTTCTGCCCCAGTTTCAGGACAGGGGTATCCTTGAAGCCGTTCAGCTTCTTCAGTTTCTCCACCGTCAGGCCAAAGTTCTTGTAGCGGTTGGCTATGCTCCACAGCGAGTCTCCGCTCTTGACGGTATAGGTGGCCGGCATCACGGTCTCGCCGGAAGAACTCTTGGAGCCGCTCTTGCCCGTTGAACTTGAGGAACTGCCTGAACTGCTCTTGGAACTTGCCGCCGGGCCGCCTCCCTTGGGATAGATTATCAGTTTCTGGCCGACGTGGATGGTCGAAGTCTTTAGTTTGTTCCAGCGCATGATGTCGCTGACCTTCACTCCATACTTGCTGGCAATGCGCCCGAGCACCTCGCCGGAGGACACCTTATGCACCAGTGAGACCCCGTCTGAAGCCTGTTTGATTTTCTTGAGGGCGGCTGCGCTGAAATATACCGAATCCCTGTATGAATAGATTTCCTTCTCGTGCTCCAGGAACTCTCCTATGGCCCCGTAGGGCAGGCAGAGCACATACTCCCTCTCATTGCCGGGGACTATGTTATGCACATACTGGGGATTCAGGGAAGCCAACTGCTCCACAGTGGCGCCCGTATAGTGGGCTACCTGCTCGAAATGCAGCATTTTGTTGACTTTCAAGGTATCCACGTGTGTGGGGAAGGAAACAGGCTGGGGCACGATGCCATGTTCCTTGTAGTAGGTGAGAATGTATTCGGCGGCCACGAAAGCGGGCAGATAGCCTCTCGTCTCCTTGGGCAGATAGGGATAGATGTCCCAGAAATCCTTCACTGCAGCCACACCTCCGGCACGACGGATGGCCTTGGTGACGTTTCCGCCGCCACAGTTGTAGGATGCGATGGCAAGGGACCAGTCCCCGAACACATTGTATGCGTCCATAAGGTACTTGGCAGCGGCGTGTGCCGACTTGTAGGGGTCATAACGCTCATCCACGAAACTGTTCACGGTCAGGCCGTAGCCTTTCGAGGTCTGATACATGAACTGCCACATTCCCTTTGCCCCGGCCCGTGACACAGCCTTGGGATTGAGGGCAGACTCAATGACCGCGAGGGCCTTGAGTTCGTAGGGCATATTGTATTTGTCGAAAATTTCCTCGAAAATCGGCATATAGTACAAGGACAGCCCTATGATGCGGCCTATGGTCTGGGGCATCTTGGTCGCATAGTTCAGGATATGGTTGCGGACTATCTTGTTGTAAGGAACATTGATGAAGGAATTCATCCTGTAGAGCCTGTCTATCAGGAGTTGGTCTGTGATTTCGGGGGCTATGGTCAGCGTATCTATGCCCTCGGGCTCCATCTCCACCAGCGGGATATCCGTCCTCTGCTGGACATACCACTCAGTCAGCAGGGAGTCGGCGCTGAGAAGCAGTTCGCTGTCGTCGCTGTCGTAGATGCTGATCTGATCGTAGGGGCTGCCCTGCATCGTTTCGTCACTTTCGTATGCCAGGGAGTCCCTGAGTCCNCTTTCGTATGCCAGGGCGTCCCTGAGTCCCTGCAGCAGGCCGCGGAGTTCGTCCACCTGGATTTTGAGGGAGTCCCTCTCGGCAAGCAGCTGTTTTCTGGTGGGACTGAAGATGTTCGTTTTTTTCTGCGCACAGACACAGAAATCAGACAGCAGAATCAGCAGGACAAGGGGCAGTAATCTTTTCATCAGAATGTAAGTCTTAAGGCCAAACCGTAACTCACGTCAGACAAAGTCCCTGACGAACACCACTGCGAGTTCAGCGGCGGAATTATGGCCGGATCCAGGTTCATTGTTATGGAATTGTTGACATCGAAGTCACCCATAGTGGCGAAGACATCGGCGTCTATGATTTGGAGTGCATACACCGCCACTGTCGCCACTATCGAGTAGTTCCAGTAACGGCGGTACAAATCACGGTAATACTTGAGATTTTCCACAGACATCGAGCCGGAATAGCCTCCGCCGGGGGTCACGGCCTGTATGTACTGTTTCCGGTAGCGTTCATACTGTGTCTGGTTGGAATACCAGAAATAGCCGCAGACGGCAAGGCCGCCGTAGTAAATGGGGAGTTTCCAGTACTCTTTGTTGTAAATCTGCCCCAAACCGGGGAGCAGGGCGGAATAGATGGCGGCACGTCCCGGATTGTGTACCCGGAAGTCCTTGTAACGGGCGGCTCCGTCAATCAGGGAAGCCCAGTAGAAAAGTGCGGCGCCCGCTATGAAAATATACTTGTTGCGTTCAAAGGCCTTGTTTCCCGTTTTCTGGTACTGGGAATTGAAGTACCAGCATCCGGCCATCATTCCCGCGACTCCGCCGTAGAGTATGGGCAGTTTCCAATAGTCGCGGTTGTAGATCTGGGCCGAACCGGGAAGCACGATCGAGCCGAAGAAGGACCAGCCTATGCTCATCGTGTCCTTGTGCCCCAGGGCCTTGAAATATCTTTTGAGGTTGTATTTGGGGGCACTTGAAGTGTCTCCCTGCTCCACCGTTCCCGAATTGTCACCCAGGCCTCCGAAGCCGCCAAGACCGCCGCTCAATCCACCCATTCCGGTAAATTGCGCGGATGCAGCCACAGCGCACAGGCTCAGGATTATGATTATCAGGACACGCCTCACTTGGAATTACAGTTTCTCCACATTCTGCAGGAATTCGTCCAAAGCCTCCTCCCTGTCAAATGCCAGCACCACGCGGACCTCCCCCTTGGCATTCTTGTTGATATTCACGGAAGCCTTGGAAATCTCCTTCAGGCGGTTAATCTTATCGGAATAGGGGTTCTGCGCCGCGTCTGTATGTTCACGGACCGGCTTTTCTGCCAGAAGCGCACGCACCTTCGCCTCGGTAGCCCTGACGGACATTCCCTTGGCCACAATCTGCCTGCACAGGGACTCCTGCTGGGACACATCGTTGAGCGACAGAAGGCATTTCGCGTGGCCTATGGAAATCTTGCCCTCCCTCAAAGCGGCCTGCACCACGGGCGGCAGGCGGAGCAGGCGGAGGAAATTGGCCACCGTGGCCCTGTTCTTGCCCACCTTCGCGGCCATACTGTCCTGAGTAAGGTTGCACTCGTCTATCAGGCGTTGGAAACTGAGGGCCACCTCTATCGGGTCAAGGTCCTCACGCTGAATGTTCTCCACAATCGCCATCTCGAGCATACCATGTTCGTCCGCCTCCTTGATGTATGCCGGCACCGTCTCGAGCCCGGCTATCTGGGACGCCCTGAAACGCCTCTCTCCGCTGATAATCTGATAACTCAGGCCTATCTTGCGCACGGTTATGGGCTGAATCAGGCCGAACTCCCTGATGGACTCGGCGAGCTCTTCGAGGGCCTCGACGTCGAAATTGGTGCGGGGCTGGAAAGGATTGGTGGATATCTTTGAGATCGGTATCTCGTTGATGGCCGTGACGGAGGCGGGGGCGGAAACAACGGGAGATGATTCCGCTCCTTCCAGCAGAGAGCCCAAGCCTCTGCCCAATGCCGTTTTCTTTACTACTACCATAGCGGGACTATTTATGGGAGAGCAACTCCTTTGCAAGGTTGAGATAATTGTTCGTGCCGGCGGAACCTGCATCATACAGCACCACGGGCTTGCCGTGCGAGGGAGCCTCGCTCAAACGCACATTACGGGTGATGATGGTCTGGAACACCATTTCCCCGAAATGCTTGCGGACCTCGTCCACCACCTGGTTGGCCAAGCGCAGACGTCCGTCGAACATCGTGAGCAGGAAACCCTCTATCTTGAGCGAAGGGTTGAGGCGCGTCTGAATCAGTTTGATGGTATTGAGCAGTTTGCCCAGGCCCTCGAGGGCGAAGAACTCTGTCTGGACGGGAATTATCACCGTGTCGGCGGCACAAAGGCAGTTCACGGTAATCAGTCCGAGCGAGGGGGAGCAATCGACTATCACATAATCGTAGTCATCCACAACTTCGGCAAGGGCATTCTTGAGCCGCATCTCCTTTTCGGACAGGTTTATGAGTTCTATCTCCGCACCCACAAGATTGATGTGGGAAGGGACTATCTTGAGATTCACAATCTCAGTCTGCAGGATAACCTCAGACATCTTGTGCGCCCCTATGAGGACTTCGTACAAAGTAGCCCCGTTGCTTGAATCGGGATCGAAATCAAGACCGGAGGTGGCATTCGCCTGGGGATCGGCATCGATGAGCAGGGTTTTCTTCTCCATCACCGCGAGGGATGCAGCAAGGTTTATCGCTGTGGTTGTCTTGCCGACTCCGCCTTTCTGATTTGCTATAGCTATAATTTTACCCATTTTTACTGACTGCAATAGTTTGCAAAAGTACGAAAAAAAGTGCAATGTTTAAGTTTATTGTACTATATTTGCCTAACGAACGAACGCACCTCTTTATGGACCTTACCCCCTGGATCGCCATTGTCAATCCCAGCGCTGCAAGCGGACGCATAGCCAAGCAGTGGAGCGACATTTTTTCACATCTCCAGGAAATGATGGTTTTCTCCGAATATGTTTTCTCCGAATACCCCGGGCACTGCACGAAACTGGTGCAGGACCTGCTCAAGGACGGCTGGAGGAAGTTCATCATAGTGGGCGGGGACGGCACCCTGAGTGAGGTCGCGAACGGCATTATGTCACAGCAGGCTGTCCCCTACAAGGACATCACGATTTCGCTCATACCCTGCGGCACGGGCAATGACTGGTCGAAGGCCGCAAACATCCCCACCGATATTAGGGAGGCGGTGAAATGCATCAGCCGGGGCCACGTCGCAAGCCAGGATGTCGGCAAAGTCACCTATACTGATGACAAGGGACAGACGCAGACACGCTATATGGTCAACACCGCCGGCGTGGGCTATGACGCCGAAGTGTGCATGACCTCCAACTCCCTGAAAGCCCAGGGCCTGGAGGACCACAAGACCTACCTCAAATCCACCGCGGCAAACCTGTTCAAGCGTGTCAAGAAAGACACCACGGTCATCGTTGACGGCACGGAAATATCCCATTGCCCCACCCTGTCCATTGCCATAGGCAACGGGCGCTTCAGCGGCGGTGGTATGACTATGGTGCCGGACGCAGTGCCCAATGACGGGCTCATCAATGTCACTGTCATAGGAAATCTCACGAAGATGAAGGCCGTGCTTAATCTGCGAGCCCTCTACAATGGTTCCATCTATGAAGTCAGGGGAGTCAGGCACGCCAAGGGGAAAGTCATCAACATTTCATCCACAAAACCGGACTATGTAGAGATTGATGGAGAGGTAGTGGGATTCAGCCCCTGCAGGATAGAAGTGGTGCCCAATGCCCTCAATGTGGTGGTAGGAGCGCCCAAGTCATGACAAGCCTGTATATCAACGTCTTCCTGCCTCTGAACTTCAGGGACACAGTGACCTATGCCCTTCCTCCGGAACTCGGCCGCGTGGTCACCGGCTCCTATGTGCTGGTTCCAATAAAAGATGAACTATACCAGGGCATCGTGAGTGATATCGGCATACAGCCGGACTACGACGCATCAAAGATAAGGCCCGTGGCCCAAATTCTGCCCGTTCCTCCTGTGCCGGCGGTACAGATGAAGTTTCTGAAAGCCCTTGCCGACTACTATATGTGCAGTATGGGCGAAGTGCTGATGGGCCTGCCATTTGATTTTTCAAAACTCAACCGTAAACAACAGGAAAGCTTGCGCAGCGGCAGCGAAGATGCGAAAGAGGCCGGGGCCCTGGAACCCAAGCTGCCGATAAGCCTGTCAGAAGCCCAGCAGGAAGCCTGCGAGCAGATTACAAAAGCCCATAAAGAGGGCAAATGCGCCCTGTTGCAGGGCGTCACCGGCTCGGGCAAAACCGAGATTTACTTCAGCCTCATGGCCAAGACCCTCGCCGAGGGGAAAAACGCCGTGCTGATGGTGCCCGAGGTGGCCCTAAGCAGCCAGTTGTCCCATCGCTGCAGCGAGGTGTTCGGCGACAGGCTTTTCGTCTTCCACTCCCGCCAGACCCTGCTCAAACGCAACGAACTCATCCTGCGCCTGTTGCGGCAGCAGGCGGGTACGGACAAAAAAGGCCCCATTGTGATTATCGGCCTCCGCTCCGTGATGATGCTGCCCCTGAGCAATGTCGGCCTCTTCGTGATAGACGAGGAACACGACAGTTCCTTCAAGCAGACAGACCACGCCCCGCGTTTCCACGGCCGTGACGCCGCCCTGCTATATGCCGGCATCTGTGGGGCGAAAGTGCTGTTAGGCTCGGCCACGCCCTCATTTGAATCGCTCTACAACGCTTCGACAGGCAAGTTCGCCCACGTCTTCCTGGACCGCAGCTACTACCAAAGTCCGGGGGTCAAGGTGCTTCTGGTGGATATGATCAAGCGCAAACGGCAGAACGCGCTGAAGGACTGCCTGAGCCTCGACCTCATCCGCGAAATCTCCAAGCGCCTCGAACGGGGCGAGCAGGTTATGGTCTTCCGTTCCCGGAGGGCCTATTCTCCTATGGTACAATGCAGCGAATGCGGCGAAATACCCCTATGCAGGCACTGCAACACCCACCTCACCTACCATCGTTTCAACAGACGGCTCAGCTGCCACATCTGCGGTTACGGCAGATACGCCGACACCTGTCCTTCCTGCGGTGCAAAGGACTCGCTGAAACCTCTCGGCGAGGGCACGGAGAGAATCGAGGAAATACTGCGCGAACACTTCCCCACAGCCCGCATTGCCAGGCTGGACTCCGACACCTCAAAGCGCGACTCCGAGCAGAAGGCGATACTGAAAGCCTTTTCAGAGGGTGAAACGGACATACTGGTCGGCACTCAGATGATAACCAAGGGCTTTGACTTCCCTAAACTCAGTATGGCGGCCGTCATCCACGGCGA
>JABUTN010000016.1:13865-32329 GCA_021443665.1 Bacteroidales bacterium
CTGCGCGGCCGTACCGGTCGCCGCGACAAGGAGGGACTGCTTCTGATACAGGCTTCGCAAAGCGCAAAACCCGTCTATCAGGCGATGCTTGCAGGCGGTACGGTGAACACGGGGCTGCCCTGGTACATCGAGCGGGGACAAAACGGACTGCCTCCCTTCACGAGACAAATCAGCCTCACGGTAAAGGAGTACAGGCAGGAGAAATGTCAGGAAAGGGCGGCGGAAATACGCGGACTTGTGGACCGGGCCGGCTTTACGGATGTTGTAGGTCCCTACTCCCCTCCCCTTGAGCGGAGTCACGGCACCTGGATTCTGCGCATCGACATCTTCCACAAACGCAGTCAGGCCGCCCTGGCCGCAAAGGCCCGCCTTTGGGAACTGCTGCGGACCTTGTCCAAGCCCCCCATCATCGACGTTGACCCCATCTCATAAAAAAATCCTGCCACATCAAGTGACAGGATTCTTCATATTGGGGTGGTTCTCTTAACCTCCGAAGTTGTCGTAGAGAATGTTATCTGAAGCGACTCCGAGAGAATCGAGCAGATCCACAACGCACTTGCTCATCATAGGAGGGCCGCACATCAGGTAGAGCACATCCTCGGGAGCCTCGTGGTTCTTGAGGTAGGTCTCGTAAAGCACATTATGCACGAAACCTGCAGTGTAGGCTACGCCGGCCGCATCAGCCTCGGGATCGGGACGGTCAAGCGCAAGGCAGAACTTGAAGTTGGGGAACTCCTTCTCGATGGCGTGGTAGTCCTCGAGGTAGAAAGCCTCCTTGAGGGAACGGGCGCCGTAGAAGAAGGTCACCTTGCGTTTGGTCTTCTCGGTCTTGAACAGGTGCATGATGTGCGAACGCATAGGCGCCATACCCGCACCACCGCCGACGAATATCAGTTCCTGGTCGTCACTGAGGTTGTCGGGGAGGAAGAACTCGCCGTAAGGGCCGCTGACAGTCACCTTGTCACCGGGCTTGAGGGAGTAGATGTATGAAGAGCATACACCGGGGTTCACGGGCAGCCACTGGCGTGTCACGCGGTCCATGGGAGGAGTGGCGATACGCACGTTGAGCTTGATGATGTTGCCCTCGGCGGGGTATGTGGCCATAGAGTAGGCGCGGATAGTCTTGACGGGGTTGACCATCTTGAGGTTGAAGACTCCCATCTTCTCCCAGTCCTCGCGGTACTCGGGCTCCACATCGATGTTCTTGTAATCCACCTCGCAGGGGGGTACATCAATCTGGATATAACCGCCGGAACGGTAGTTGAGGGTCTCTCCATCGGGAATCTTGACGCAGAACTCCTTGATAAAGGTGGCCACGTTCTTGTTGGAAATCACCTCGCACTCCCACTTCTTGACGCTGAGGGCAGACTCGGGAACCACAATCTTCATATTCTCCTTGACCTTCACCTGGCAGCCCAGACGCCAGTTGGCGAGCTGCTGCTTGCGGGTGAAATGAACGGTCTCGGTGGGAAGAATGCTTCCGCCGCCTTCAAGCACACGGCATTTGCACTGGCCGCAGGAACCCTTGCCGCCGCAGGCGGAGGGAAGGAAAATCTTCTGCTCGGCCAAGGTTGCGAGAAGGGATGAACCGGGGGTCACCTCCACCTCTCGTGTGCCTTCGTTGATATTGATCTTGACTTTTCCCTTGGGTGTCAGGCGGGCCTTGACAAAAAGGAGCAAAGCCACCAGAATAAGGGTCATCACGAGGAAGACCACAATCGCTGCTAATAAAACTTTTGCCATTGTCGTGTCCTCCTATATTTTGATGCCTGAGAAGGCCATAAAGGCGATACCCATAAGACCTACTACGATGAATGTGATGCCGAGTCCCTTGAGGGCTGCGGGCACTTTTGAATAAGCGAGTTTCTCGCGGATGGCGGCAAGGGCCACGATGGCGAGAAACCAGCCGATACCGCTGCCCAGGGCGAACATCGTTGCCTCACCGAGGTTTGCATAGTCACGCTGCTGCATGAAGAGGGATGCACCCATCACAGCGCAGTTGACGGCAATCAGGGGAAGGAAGATACCCAGGGAGTTGTAGAGTGAGGGAGAGAATTTCTCCACCACCATCTCCACTATCTGCACGATGGCTGCAATCACAGCGATGAAGATAATGAAGCTGAGGAAACTGAGGTCAAGATCCGCATAGCCCTCGCCGAGCCAGCTCAAAGCACCGGGCTTGAGGAGATACTCGTTGAGGAGATAGTTGATCGGAAGAGTCACCAGAATCACGAAGACCACGGCGAGACCGAGACCTGCGGCGGTCTTGACATTTTTGCTGACGGCAAGATATGAGCACATTCCAAGGAAGAATGCGAAAATCATATTGTCAACAAAAATGGACTTTACGAAAATGCTTAAATATTCCATAATCTAATCCTCCTATTTGTCCTGCAGATCTTTTTGGATTGAACGCTGGATCCAGATGATGCAGCCGATAAGAATCAGAGCCATCGGAGGCATAATCATAAGACCGTTGTTGAGATAGCCGGCCGCATACCAGGACTCGGGGATAATCTGCCATCCGAAAAGGGTGCCGCTGCCGAGAAGTTCGCGGAAGAAGGCCAGGGTGACGAGCACCAGGCCGTAGCCCATACCGTTGAAGAGACCGTCAACGAAGGAGTCGAGGGGTTTGTTGCCGAGAGCGTAAGCCTCGATACGTCCCATAATGATACAGTTGGTGATGATCAGGCCGACATATACGGAGAGCATCTTGCTCACTGAATATACGTACGCCTTGAGTATCTGGTCCACCAGAATCACGAACAGGGCGACAATCACCAACTGCACGATGATACGGATACGGTTGGGGATGGTGTTACGCAGAAGGGAGGCAAACAGGGAAGAGAACGCTGTCACCACCATTACACTGAGGGCCATAATGCAGGCGCCTTTGAGTTGGACGGTCACCGCAAGGGCTGAGCAGATACCCAGCACAAGCACCGTCACGGGGTTACCCTTGAATAGGGGTTTTTTCCAAATTTCACTGTCCATAAACTATTCCTCCACTTTGCATTTGTTCAGATAAGGGATGTACTTCTCGAACCAGGAGCCAATCATATCGGAGAGGCCGCGTGAAGTCAGGGTGGCACCGGTAATGCCGTCGACCTGGCAGCTCTCGTCCTTAACCTCGCCTTTCACGACACTAAACACGCAAGCGCCGTCCTTGATGGCTTTCTTGCCTGCAAACTTGGCCATGAACTTGGGGTTGACGATTTCGGCACCAAGGCCCGGAGTCTCGCCCTGATGGGCGAAGGATACACCGTGGATGGTTTCAAGGTCCTTCTCGAGGGAAATGTATCCCCAAATGGGGCCCCATAGGCCGGCTCCGTATGCTGAGAGAAGCACCACCTGTGTACCGTTAGCGAGGGTGCACTCATAAACGGGGAGCACGAAGGGCTTGCCCAGACGCATATTGTCGTACTGGGTCTTGAGGTCTGTCTTGAAGGCATCGCCCTCAACCTTGTTACCCGCCTCATCCACAAGGAAGGCATCGTTCACAACCTGATCGAAGGTCTTGCTCACTTGTGAGTCTTCCACATTCACACCGACAGCCGCAAGAAGGGCCGCCTTTTTCTCGTTGTCTATGTTGGCCTGCTGGGTGGGACCGAGCTTGACCGACACGAATGCGAGCACTGCCGCCACAATCACCACGAGAATGGTGGAATATACTATTGTATAGGTATTGCTGTTTCTGTTCATATCTGTTCCCTCCTATTTTTGCTGACTCCTTGCAAGACGACGCTTGATGTTGCGTGAAACAACACAATGGTCAATCAGTGGAGCGAATGTGTTCATAAGCAGGATTGACAGCATCATACCCTCGGGGTAGCCGGGATTGAACACCCTCAGGATAACGCAGAACGCACCCACGAGGAATCCGTAAATCCATTTGCCTCCCTCGGTCTGGGCGCTGGTCACAGGGTCTGTGGCCATAAATACCGTACCGAAAGCGAAGCCGCCGATGATGAGATGATACCAGGCGGGCATTGCAAGGTAGGATGCAGCTTCGGGAGCGCAAAGGTTGCAGAGACCGCCGATGGCGAGAGCGCCGAGCACACTGGAAACCATAATCTTCCAGGATGCCACTCCTGTCCAGATGAGGATGATGGCGCCGATGGCGATGGCGATGACTGAGGTCTCGCCCACACTGCCGGGCATCAGGCCTATCAGCATGTCAGCGATGGACCACTGGCCCACGCCGGCTGCGCTGAAAGCTCCTTCAGAAGCCTGTGAAAGGGCTGTTGCACCTGTGAAGGCATCAATGTCCTTGCCGAGGCCGAAGACCGCGCTCTTGGCATACCATACGGAGTCACCGCTTGCGGCGCTGGGGTATGCGAAGAACACAAAGGCACGCGCCAGAAGGGCGGGGTTCCAGATGTTCATTCCTGTGCCGCCGAAAATTTCCTTGCCGATGATGACGGCGAAGACAACGGCGAGGGCGAGAATCCAGAGGGGAACGTCCACGGGCATAATCAGGGGAATAATCATACCCGAAACCAGATAACCCTCGTTCACCTCGTGGCCCTTAATCTGTGCAGAGCCGAACTCGATGGCCAGACCGACGATGTATGAAACCAGGTAGAGGGGTATAACCTTGAGCAGTCCGTAGAAGAACATCTGCCAGAAGCCCATATCAAGGCCGGCCGCCAGAGAGTGCTGCAGACCCACGTTGTAGGTACCCACCAGGAAAGCGGGAATCAGGGCCACCACCACAATAATCATAACCCTCTTGAGGTCGTTGCAGTCACGCACGTGGCTGCCGAAGCGGGTTACGGTTGAAGGCACCTTCAGGAAAGACTGGAAGGCCTCGATGGTTGAGCCGAAAATTTTATTGTAATCGAATTTTGCCATATCCCTGTCCTCCTATTCCATTTCCTTAAGCATTAAATCTATACCGTCAGAGATTATCTTCTGACATTCAATCTTTGAAGGGCAGATGTAGTCGCAGAGGGCGAAATCCTCTTCCACCACTTCATAGATGCCGAGCTGCTCCATCTTCTCGATGTCACCGGCAAGGCAGGCCTTCAAAAGATATACCGGATATATGTCCATAGGGAACACCTTGTCATAGTAGCCTGAGAGCACGAAGGCACGCACGCCGCCGTTGGTGTTGGTGTCCATAGCATATTTCTTGCGGGGGGTCAGCCAGCTGAAGTAACCGCGGCTGAAACTAAACTTCTTGGGACGGAAAATCTTTGCCCAGCCGAACCACTCGTTGTAGTTTCCTTCGCTCAGCAGGGACACGGAGTCATCATAGAATCCGAGGTAGCCGTCCTCGCCAACATTGGTGCCTGTGAGGGGCGAACCGCTCACGAAACGCACCTTCTGGCCTTTCTGGAGGCTGAGTTCGGGTTTCTCAGCGACAAGAGTCCCGATATTCTTCATACTCATGCCGCATACACCCTTGACATAGCCGGGAGTCTTGGCCATAGGTCCGCCAACTGCCACAATCTTGCTCATATCGACAATGCCCTTGAGCAGGAAACGGCCGATGACGGCCATCAGGTGGAGATCCACGGTCCACACCACATCACCCTTGGCGATGGGGCAAACCTTGGAAATCTGCACACCCACATTGCCTGCGGGGTGGGGCCCCTCGAAAGTATGGAACTTCACACCGCTGAGTTTGTGGAAGGGGGTGCTGGCGTGGTTGCTCGCCTTGATGCCGAAATGCACTCCACCGGGGAGAATCTTCAGGAATGCACGTACTGCAGCCTGAACTGAATCAAGTTCCTCACGGAGAGAGAAGTCCAAATCGGATGACAGGGGGGCTGAATGGAAACCGGAAACAAAAATCGCCTTGGGAGCGACTTCCGGTGCTGGGATGATACCATAAGGGCGCTGTTTGATGCAAGGCCACAGACCGCTCTCGAGGAGGGCAGAGATAATCTGCTCGGCTGAAGCGCTCTCCACCTTGACAGGCTCAAACTCCTTGTACTGAGTCTTTTCATCGGCTTTGACCACCACTGCCAGAAGTTTTCTCTTGTCACCTCTGACGATCTGATCGACAGTGCCACTCACGGGGGAAGTAAACTGAATCCTGGGACGGGCCTTGTCAACGAAGAGCACTGAACCTGCAAGCACCTTGTCGCCTTCCTTCACCATCAGCTTGGGAGCCAGATGCTTGAAGTCGGTGGGCTTGACAGCCACAGTATCTATCTTGGCCACGTCAATGATTCTGCGGTCGGGAGCGCCTGCAACAGGCACTTCCAATCCTTTCCTGATGTTAATAAAATCAACCATTGCGTGAGATTAATTGCGTTTGTAATAATCGCGCGCAAATATACGAAAAAAAATGATTCCTTTTTAAAAGACTTCGAGAATGGAGGGGTAGGTGTTGGCAAGCACTTCGGGCAGCATTTCGGGGCCCACCCATTTCAGGGCAGTAATGTCCTCCTCCCTCTGAGGAACGAGTTCTTCCTCACCGCTCAGATGCATATTGAACCAGTAGGTATGCTTTATGATGCGGTAGCCGTCACGCTCGTAATAGTGATGCGTGACAGTCCTGAGGGCGCCAATCTCGGGAGCTGGTACCCCGCACTCCTCCTGCACTTCGCGCAAGGCCGTCTGTTCTATGGATTCCCCTTGCTCCTGCTTGCCTTTCGGAAGGTCCCAGCGGCCGAGGCGGAAAATCATCAGATACTCTCCCCTATCGTTGCTTATAAGGCCTCCTCCGGCGTTTATGTTGCGGTAATCCGAGCAGAAGCGGGCAAGTTCCGCCTCCGAACTGAAAGTCTCAACCCTGTCAGGAAAAAAAATTTTATGCATACGGGGCGCAAAAATAACATTATTTTAACATAATTGTCCTATATTTGCAAACTAACACTAACTATACGGATTATGAACGAAAAAGAAATTGCAAGGGGACTGCTTGAGATAGGTGCGGTGAAACTCAGCCCCGAAGAGCCTTTCACCTGGGCATCAGGACTTCATTCACCCATATATTGCGACAACAGGAAAGCGCTTTCCTCCCCCACCCTCAGGTCTGAAATATGCAAGACCATGGTTGAAATCATCAAGGCACGCTACCCCAAGGTTGAAATCATCGCCGGCGTCGCCACCGGTGCCATCGCCTACGGCGCCATAGTAGCCGACATACTCGGACTTCCCTTCTGCTATGTACGTTCGGCAGCCAAGGACCACGGAATGGGAAACCAGGTCGAGGGCAAGGTACCCGAAGGATCCAACGTCGTCATCATCGAGGACCTCATCTCCACCGGCGGTTCTTCCATAGCCGCGGCTGAAGCCCTGATGAAAATCGGGGCCCACATTCTCGGTATGGTGGCCATATTCTCATACAACTTCCACACTGCCCGCGGCAGGTTCGAGAGTTCCAATCTCGAGCTGATTACCCTGAGCAACTACGATGCGCTCATCGATGAGGCTATCAGCGGAGGCGACATCAGCCCCAAGGACGAAGATATGCTCCGCGAATGGAGGTTCTCTCCCGAGCAGTGGAGTGAAAAGCACCAGTAGCCGATGTCCGCAACCAACGTCAAGGGCAAACAGGTTCTTCTGCGGCGCAGTGCCGTCGCCCTGTTTGAGGCATTCGGAGACCTGAGCAGTTTCACCGCCACTCTTCCCGAAGAGTACAAGGACAAGGTGAGGGTCACGCGCGACAGCGTCAGCAGCGAAGCCGCCGGGACTCACATAGGCGTGCGCATAAGCGAGAGGACGCCCTACTCCAGGATTGTGCTCAGTTCAGACGAGGCCACGCCCATCAAATTCGACATCATCTTCCATCTGGAACAGGTGGACTTCTCATCCTCCCTCCTGCAACTGGAAATCAATGCCGAACTCAATATGATGCTGAAGATGATGATAGGCAACAAACTCCAAGAAGCCGTTGACAAGATTACCGAGCAGATCGAGAAAAGCGTCAACGAAGGCGTCGTGCCCGAAAAGATGTCGGACATCAAATTCAGCTGATGCTCCCCGAAGCATTCAGATCAAGTATCATATCGCAACTCGGTCCCCAAAAGGCCGAGTCGCTTTTTCGTGTCCTGGACACGGAGCCGCCGGTGAGCATACGCCTCCACCACAGCAAACTGTCCGAATTTCCCGGCTCCCGCCCCGCCCCCTTCAGCCGCTACGGGCGCATATTGTCCGCAAGGCCCCAGTTTAAGGACGACCCCCTGTTTCATGCCGGTGCCTACTATGTCCAGGAGGCCTCATCCATGACCCTCGAGAGTCTGCTGCCCCTTTTTCAGGAAATCTCCCACAAGCGCGGCGGTCTGAAGGTGCTTGACCTCTGCGCGGCCCCGGGAGGCAAATCCACCCACCTGCTCTCCCTGCTGGGCCTGTGCGAAGGTCCGGGCCTGCTGCTCTCCAACGAAGTGGTCCGTTCCCGAGCCGCCATACTTGCGGACAACATTGCCAAATGGGGCTGTTCCAACAGCATTGTCACCTCCCTTGACCCCTCCGTGCTCGGGAGGCTCGAAGGTTTTTTTGACGTCATCGTGGTTGATGCCCCCTGCTCGGGCGAAGGTATGTTCCGCAAAGACCACAATGCCCGCAACGAATGGTCGGAAGACAATGTCGCCTTGTGCGCCGCCCGACAGAAACGCATCCTGGCCGACATCTGGCCCGCCCTCAGCGCCGGCGGCATACTGGCATATTCCACCTGCACCTTCAACAGTCTTGAAAACGAGGACAACCTGCTCTGGGCCTGCTCAAACCTCGGCGCGTCACTCGCGGACATACCCGGCAGCCCCGAGACTGGCAGGCACTATTATCCCGGAGAGGACTGTGGCGAGGGATTCTTCCTCGGAGCCCTTGTCAAGGACGGGGAATACAGGCCCTTCCGCACAGGAGAGAAAGACACTAAAGGCAGCCTCAAACCCTTCAAGGACAAAATCGACTGGGTGAACTCCGAAGATTTCGTTCTGTACCGCAAGGGCAATCTCGTGAAGGCATATCCGAAAACAGCGGCTAATGCGATGCTATGCCTCGAAAACCGCCTGAACAATGTGCTGAGTGCCGGCACCGCCGTTGCGCAGGTCATCGAAGGGGCGAGAGGATATGTGCTCGTGCCGGACGCCGACCTTGCCCTAAGCGAGGCCCTCAAGCCGGCGGCCTTCCCCACTGTGGCCCTTGACACGGAACAGGCCCGCGGTTTCATCTCCCGCGAGCCCCTAATCCTTCCTTCGGGCACACCCAAAGGCTATGTTCTGCTCACATACTCCGGTCTTCCCCTCGGCTTTGCCAAGAACATAGGCACAAGGGCCAACAATCTCTGGAAGACCAGACTTTAAACCTAAAACAGTATTTCCTTGGACGGCTCGCTTTCGCGCCAGCAGCGGTCCACCACGGTCACCACCCATTTCCTGTTGGAGTTGGATGCCCCCGTCTGATAGAAGCAGTTCTTTGTGACAGCCACGATGGCCTTGGGATTCGTGATGTCCGCCTTCTCGCCCGGAGCGAAACTGTAAACCACATAGAAATGCGGCTGCTGCATCACGTCCTTGACATTCTTGACCTTCCAGCAGATGCGCCCGGACTTCACCCACACTGAATCCACGGGAGCCGGGTTCATTGAATCGAGTTTGTCATACACAGGCAGCAGGGCCTTGCTGCGGTGATACACCTTTTCCAGGGAATCCGTTATGCAGACAAGCCCCACCTTTTCCCGGTCGGCGATGGTCCAGGAGGGCCACCAGAAATTCCCCTTCACGACCTTGCTCTTCCTGTTCTGGTCCATCTTCCTGCGAAGTTGTCCCTTTGTTTCCTTGTCCGCCATCGTGGAAATGCTCTGTCCTATGTACAGGTGGGCCGCCCCGAGATCGAGCGCACTCCACCAGTCGAACAGGGTCTTGTAGTCGGCGGCGCGATGGCCTATCTTCCAGTAAAGCTGAGGGGTCACATAGTCGATATAGCCCTTTCGCGCCATCGCCGGCACATCAGCGAACAGTTCGTCATAGTTGGACAGGCCGTTGGTGTTGCTGCCAGTAGGGTCGTCCTTTTTGTTGCGGTGGATGCCGAAGGGCGAGATGCCGAAACGCAGCCAGGGTTTGATGGCCTTGATGGTGTCGTTGACCGCCTTGACCATCTGTTCCACATTGTGGCGTCTCCAGTCGGCCTTCTGCCAGTGCTCAAAGCCCTGGGTCGCGGCGTATTTCACGAAGGAAGCGTCATCGTGGAACTCCTCGAAGCGCACGGGATAGGGATAGAAATAGTCGTCCATATGGATGCCGTCCACATCGTAGCGGCTGACTATGTCGGCCACCACCCTCACGAGATGCTTCACGGATTCAGGCTCGCCCGGATCAAAATAGAGACGGCGGTCATATTGCCTGATGATGTCAGGCTTCTTGAAATATATATGCTCCGCACAGAGGCTGTCCGTGGGGGCATAGGTCACGCGATAGGGATTGAGCCAGGCGTGAAGTTCCATCCCCCTCTTGTGGGCCTCCTCAATCATAAACTGCAGTGGGTCCCAGAAGGGTTCGGGAGCCTTTCCCTGCACGCCTGTAAGATAGCGGCTCCAGGGTTCGAGGTCAGACTTGTAGAAGGCGTCCGCCGTGGGACGCACCTGGAAGACCACGGCATTGAAGCCGGCGGCGGAAAGAGCATCCAGTGCGGCCACGAACCGCGCCTGAACCTGTTCCGCAGTCATATCCGCCATCTCCGGCACCGCCACCGTATGGAGCCATGCGGCACGCATCTCCCTCTTCGGAGCCGCGACTTGCGCAAGCCCGGTGAGGGAGAGCGTCCACAATAGCGCTATCAGGCAGAGTTTCCTCATTTGCGTTTTTTCTTCTTGCCGCCTCTGATTTTCACCACAACGGCAGCGGCAATGGCACCGACAACAAGCACTCCGATCAGCACCTTCATCCAGCCACGGGCTGAATCACCCTTGACGCGGGACCACATCTCCAGGAGAACTTCTGTTCTGTCGCCGCTGTCGTGCATCAGGGCGCAACGGTCGATGACGCTGCGGTCGGGATAGAGAATAGGATCGAGCACCACTTCAGTCTGGCCCTCGAAGAAATAAGAGGCGTCCACCGTGCTTGTGGTACCTTCCTCCATAGCCCTTTCCGACATAGCTTCAAGGACTTCGGGGGTGCCGATGACACTCACATAACCTGTCTCATCCATATTGCGGATGGCATTCTCGGACATACAGAGGAAGTTGATGAAATAGCTGGCAGCCTTCACATTCTTGGCATACTTGGGAATCATCCAGGCGTCAAACCATACGTTGGAGCCTTCCTGGGGGACAAGGTAGTCAAGTTCCACGTTCACGGCCTTGGCCTCATCCACGGCCCATTTGGCGTCTCCGCTCCAGCCGAGGGAAATCCAGGCCATCTCCTGGGTCATCATATCCTTGCCGAAATCGGCCTCCCAACCCAGGACATTGTCCCTGAGTGAAAGCAGCAGGTCCTCGACAGCCTTGATGGACTCATCGGAGGTGTCCCACATCAGGTCTTCTATCGTAACCTCGCCGGCGGCAATCCTGTCAGCGTTGAGGTAAATGAGCATAGGGGAATACACATCGCGGAAGGCATCCTTCAGGAAGAACATCTTCGCGAACTTGGGATTCCAAAGGCCGCCCCAGGACTGTATTTCCTCAGCCTTCACATATTTCTTGTTGTATATGAAGCCCACTGTTCCCCACATATAGCCGACGGCATAGTCTCTGGCATCCCTCTTTGTACCATCCTCGTTGACGCCCGCATTCAACTTGCCGAAAAGTTCATCGATGAAAGGGGCAACATTTGAGGTGTAGTCGGGGGTTGAGCCGAAATCATGGCTGATGGGCTGGACCAGACCGAGGTTGAGCATCCTCTCGACAATATAGTCTGAAGGGCACACAAGGTCGTAATCGGCGTGTCCCCTCTCGATCTTTGCGAGCATAATCTCGTTGATGTCAAACAACTGATACACAATCTCAACCTTCTCTCCTGTCTGCTCATAATACCAAGTCTTGAACTCTTCAAGCAAGGATTCGTCAATGTAGTCAGACCAGTTGTAGATTTTGAGGACGTTCGAGCGATCTGTCTCGCCCAAGGCGCTACTGCTCATCCCGAGCATAGCGACAACTGCAATGCAGAGTGATTTAAATATTTTTTTCATTGTTTCTTACGTGCGGCACGCGCATTATAGATATTCACGACAAAGAGAACCAGAAGCACCACCACGAACACGAGGGTCGAGAGAGGGCGGAGTTCGGGACTGAGGCCGCCCCTGCGGGCATCTGAGTAGATAAAGGTGGATAGGGTTTCCAGACCGTTGTTGCCAAGGTTGAAGATGGATACCTCGAAATCATCGATTGAAAGGGTGAAGGCCAGGATGAAGCCTGCAATCATACCGCTCCTGACCTGGGGGATGATGACCTTCCACAGGGCCTGATGGGGCGTGGCCCCAAGGTCAAGCGCGGCCTCGTAGGTATTGGGGTTCATCTGGTGGAGACGGGGCATCACGCTCAGCACCACGTAGGGAGTACAGAAAGTGATGTGGGCAAGGCATATTGTCACATATCCCTGATTCACTCCCAGTGCCACGAAAAGCAGGAAGAGCGAGATACCCGTGATAATGTCGGGGTTGAGAATAGGGATATTGTTGAGGGCGTTCATAGTGTTCTTCCTGAACTTGTGGCGTGTGTAGAATATGCCCACAGCCGCAAAAGTGCCGAGGAAAGTGGCGCAGGTGGAAGAGATCACCGCTATTATCAGGGTGTTGATCAGGGCTGATGTAAGGGCCTGCCCCGCACCGCCCTGGAACAGGGACTTGTAGAGATTGAAGGAGAAGCCGGTCCAGTTGCCCAGAACCTTCGCCTCAGTGAAGGAATACACGGCAATGACGATAATGGGGGCATACATCACTATGAGAACCACCCACAGATATGCCTGAGCGAAGAACTTTTTCATTATACCAGCCCTCCCATTTCACTGCCCCCTTCTTCGGGAGACTTGTCAAACATATTGAGTACCATTATGATGACCAGCATCACCACAGCCAGCATCGCGCCGTAGTTCCACATACCGTTGTTGATGTTCTCCTGGATGGTGGTACCGAAGAGTTTGATGTTGTTGAGGGTCAGCAGTTCCGAAATCGCGAAAGTGGAGATTGTGGGCATATAGACCATCATCACTCCGCTGATGATACCCTCCTTGGAAAGCGGAAGCACCACCTTCAAAAACACCTGCACGGGATTCGCCCCGAGGTCCTGCGCCGCCTCGATATAACTCTTGTCGAGTTTGTTGAGGACATTGTAGATGGGGTAAATCATAAAGGGCAGGAAGTTATAAACCATACCGAAAATCAGCGCTCCCTCCCCAAGAGGCAGGTGCAGCCAGCCGAACAGGGCCACGGTGGCAAGGGTGCGCACAAGCACGTTCACCATCATCGGCATAATGAAGAGTATCACCATCACCTGGCTTTTGCACAGACGGCTGTCAGAAAGGATATAAGCTATGGGATATCCCACCACCAGGCAGATCAGGGTGGTAATCATGGACAACACCATAGAATACACGAAGGTATTGAGGTCCTTGGGGTTGGACACGAAGCGGAGGAAATTGTCGAAGGTCAGGTGCCCGTTTCCGTCCGTGAAGGCGAAGAACACAATGATGACAAGAGGCGCCACCACGAAACACAGCATAAACAGGAAATATGGAATCCCGAGAGAGCTGCGCTTGTTCAGGAATCTTGTGATTTTCATCTCTCTATCTCTATATCCTGTGGAAGAATCTTGATGCCGACAAGGTCCCTGTCGTCATACACATATTTGGTGTCTGCGTAAATGCTGTCCTTGTTGCCGGAAGTCGTCCTCACCCTGAGGTGGTAGTGGTCGCCCTTGAAGAGGATGAAACGCACCTCGCCCTCTATGGCTCCGTCCTCCACGGTATCCATCAGGTCCACCTTGTCGAAAGGAATGTGCACCTTCACTTCCTCGCCGCCGCTGATGCCCTCCTGGGGCAGGCATTCCCACTTGGTATCGAGGAACTCCACGTGGTTGGAATCCACCATCACGGCGTCGAAGGTGTTGGTCAACCTCTCCTTCTTCATCACGTGCAAGTCGCTCGCCTTGATGATCAGGGCCACGCGGGAGCCGACCTCAAAAGCATTGTAGTCCTGAATCATAAGCTCGCACTTGTCGTCCGTCACGATCCACATCTCATAATGCACGCCCTTGAAGATGCAGGAGGTCACGGTACCCTCGAATTGGCCCGCGAGATTGGGAGCGTAAAGAATGTAGATGTCCTCGGGGCGAAGCACCACATCCACCTTCTCGCTCTTCTCGAAACCTTCATCCACACAGTCGAAGTCCTTGCCGAGGAAATGCACCCTCTTGTCTTCCAGCATAATGCCGTCGAGGATGTTCGACTCGCCGATAAAGTCAGCCACAAAGGCATTGGCGGGCTCGTTGTAGATGTCGGTGGGCGTACCTATCTGCTGGATTTCGCCCTCGTTCATCACCACCACCGTGTCGGAAAGGGTGAGAGCCTCCTCCTGGTCATGGGTCACATAGACGAAGGTCATCCCGAGAGTCTTATGCATCTCCTTGATTTCCATCTGCATATCCTTGCGCATCTTCAGGTCGAGGGCCGCCAGGGGCTCGTCCAGGAGAAGCACCTGGGGACGGTTGATGATGGCGCGGGCAATGGCCACCCTCTGCTGCTGACCGCCGGAAAGAGAAAGCACGTCACGATCCTCATAGTCGGTCATGCCCACAATCTTGAGCACCTTGCTCACCCTCTTGCGGATTTCATCCTTGCCGACCTTGGCAATCTTGAGGGCGAAGGCGACATTGTCATACACATTGAGATGGGGGAAGAGCGCGTAGCGCTGGAACACGGTGTTCACGGGCCTGTCGTGAGGAGGAACATCACTGATATCCTTGCCGTCAATCAGAATGTCTCCCTCCGTGGCCTGTTCAAAGCCCGCTATACATCGCAACAGCGTGCTTTTTCCACAGCCCGACGGACCGAGTATGGTTACAAACTCCCCCTTCTTCACGTAGAGGTTGATGTTCTTGAGCACCTTGTGCTCACCAAAACTTTTCGAGACATTCCTGATGTCAATGATGTGTTTTTCCATTTTAAAATTAACGCATATCTACAATTTGTGCTTCCGAAATAATATTCTGGCCGGGAGCGAACCAGGTTTTATTGTGTTTGTCTGTTTTGTTGGCTGAAATGATGGTGAAAGTGTGGATATTGCCGTTGCGGGCTGTCAGGAAGGCACGGCGCGGCAGGTCGTTCCCCTTCACGAACTCCAGGTCGAGCGAGGTGAAAGGGAAGGATTCCTTATCCAAAGGCTTGAGCGTCAATGTGGTGACATCGCCCTTCGATGTCTGCGGCCCGACCTTGAAGAGGGAGGAGTCGAGGTCTCTGAGCAGACCTACGGGGTTTTGGGAAAAATCGTGACTCGAGGGGTCGTGTGACATAACGATGAGATCTCCCGTAGAGGCATCCCATATCCAAAGGGTGCCGCCGTCACAGAAAATCTCAGATTCATCGCTCTGTATGCGGAACATATCGTCCTGGACCGTAATGGTGCCGCGGACCTCGTCCATTCTGAACTCATATGATGTGCTCTCATATAGTGAAAGAGCCCGTTTCATGCCTTCAATGAGGGAACCCCGGCCTATTCCGGCACTCAGGGATACCATCCACAACATCATATGCAGTCCAAGCCTCATCATATAGCGTCGTCTTTGCCTAAGATGAATTCGAGGGACTCAAGTGAACTGATCAGCACCTGACGGGGCTTGGAGCCTTCGGAAGGTCCTACGATGCCTGCATCATGAAGCTGGTCCATAATACGTCCGGCACGGTTGTATCCAAGATTCATTTTACGCTGAATCAGGGATGTAGAACCCACACCCTCGCTGACAATCAGGCGGGCCGCATCTGCGAAGAGTTCATCCCGAGAGGCGGCGTCGCCCCCTGAGGTCCCCCCAGGGGCCTCACTTTCCGGTACATAGTCAGGCAGAATGTATGGTGTGGGGAATGCCTGCTGCTTCTGGATATAATCCACAAGGGCAGATACCTCCGGAGTGTCAATGAATGCGCACTGCACTCGTGTGAGATCGGCGGAGCCGGTAAGCACGAGCATATCGCCCTTCCCTATCAGTTGATTGGCGCCCGTCTGGTCGAGGATGGTCTTGGAATCAACGGATGAAATCACCTTGAAGGCGATACGTCCGGGGAAGTTGGCCTTGATGGAGCCTGTGATGAAATTGGTGGTCGGGCGCTGGGTGGCTATGATCAGGTGTATGCCGACCGCCCTCGCCTTCTGCGCCAGGCGGATGATGGGATCCTCTACCTCGCGGCCCGCCGTCATCATCAGGTCTGCATACTCGTCGATGATCACGACTATATAAGTCATATACTCGTGGCCTTTGAGAGGGTTGAGCTGGCGCGAGAGGAATTTCTCATTGTACTCCTTGAGGTTCCTCACTCCGGCGGCCTTAAGCAGCAAGTAGCGGTCGTCCATCAGTTTGCACAAGGACATCAGGGTATAGATGACCTTCTGGGTATCGGTTATGACGGCCTCCTCCGCTTCGGGCATTTTGGCAAGATAGTGGTTGAGCAGCTTGCCGTAGAGGGAAAGCTCGACCATCTTGGGATCGACAAGCACGAACTTGAGCTCCGAAGGATGCTTGCGGTACAGCAGGGACGCTATAATCGTGTTCAGGCCCACGGACTTGCCCATTCCCGTCGCTCCGGCCACCAGCAGATGCGGCACCTTTGCAAGGTCGAAGGAATAGACCTCGTTGGAAATGGTCTTGCCTATGGCGATGGGCAGCTCGTATTTGGTCGCCTGGAAAGCGGTATCGTTCAACAGGGACCGCATACCCACAATCGAGGGTTTCTCGTTGGCCACCTCTATACCTATATAATTGGTACCTGGCACCTGGCACACGCGCACCCCCGTGGCGGCGAGTGAACGGGCGATATCGTCTTCGAGCCTCATCACGCTCGCGATTCTCACACCGGGAGCGGGAACAATCATATACAGGGTCACGGTGGGGCCGGTCTTCACCTTGATGCCCTCCACCCCTATCTTGTAGTTTTTCAGGCAGTTTACAATCCTCTGGGAGTTCGCGTTAATCTCCTCCTGCGATACCCTCACCTCGCTTGAAGAATAGTCCTTAAGCAGAGAAATGGGGGGGAAGTTGTAATGGCTCAGACTCAGACGGGGGTCATATCTCTGGCGCCACTTGTCGTCGGGCATGTTGTCCGGATCGGTCTCGTCCTTTGCGGGAATCACCTCTATCTTGATGCCCATATCGTCCTCCGGCATCGGCTCTTCAACTTCCCCGAATGTCTCATCCGGTTCATTGACCGCCTCCGTCTCGTCCCCTTCTTCCTCATCTTCCTCTTCATCTTCTCCTTCCTCTTCATCTTCGCTGTCGTTTCCTTCAATCTCTATGGGAACAAGATCCGGCGCCGCACTCTCTTCCTGCATCGCTATGGTCAAGCCGTCACCAAGATCGACCGTCTTCGGCTTGGGGACGAACAGGCGGTCGAAGAATGAGCCTATGCGTTCGGCCACCCTGCCGTCAAGCAGAATCCCCCACACAAGCAGCAACAGCACTATGATGGCTCCCGTTCCCACGGGGCCGGTCAAAAGTTGAAGCCACTTTGTCATCTGCACGCCCATAGAGCCTCCGAGTCCGCTGCCGAAGACATAGCCGGCGGAAGGAATGAACTCACACAGGAAGGCGCAGAGCAGGGAAATGGAAATCGCACCCCACAAGATGTTCACCAGCATCTTGAAGATGCCCTCCCCCTTGCGGCGCATACATCTTATGGCAAGGGCTCCCATCAGGACCGGCAGAAAAAACGCGCCCAATCCCAGAAGGCGAGCTATGAAGAAATGGGCCAGATTGAAACCGAAATTACCGCACAAGTTGGCGGCAACGCCCAGATCAGGCTGGGTGAGCAGCGACAGGTCCTGTTTCCAGGTGAAAAGATAGGAAATCTCGCATACCAGAATCACAAGCGCAAGCAGAAGCAGCAACACCGACACGATTACGCGCACGACATTGCTGGAAAGCACCGCAGTCAGTTTCAAACCCCATTTCACGAGTTTGGAGCCACTGCCGCCTTTCTTCTTTTTCTTCACTGCGGTCTTGGGGCTCTTGCTCATTTCTTCCAGCGGCGGTTCTTCTTGTTTTTCTTGTTACCATTGAAGCCTCCACGCTGATTATCGCCCATAATGCCGGGACGGTTGAATGTCTCGTGGGAGGACAGCGCGTCCAGATGTATGTGTTCGGGGACCTGAAGTCTGCCTTGCGAAAGCTCGAGGATATCCTTGAATATTATCTCCTCGGTCACGGAATCCTTGTTCCAGATAAGATACTGCTGGCGCATATAGGAAGCCATCGCCTTGATCATCGCATCCTTCAGTTCACCGTCTTCCTTGGCGGCTATCACATCTATCATATTCTGGATATTTCGGCCGTAGTGGGCGGCCTTCAAAGGCTCAGTCTGCAGGGGAAGCGGCTC
>JABUTN010000017.1:0-1762 GCA_021443665.1 Bacteroidales bacterium
CCACAAAGATATAAAATGTCGTGGATAGTTGTGTGTTGTTTCAGAGCCCTCCTGCAACTTTTACATAGGTTGACCCGTTTTTAGCAAAATACTTTGCAATGGGCTTCCATAGGTCTTTAAAAATGTAAGATTCATATTATTTGCTTAAATAGTTACACGTTTTATTTCTTATATAGTCACTTTTTATTTCTGAAATAACAAAAGGTGCGTTCCAAATCACATTCCATGACGATATTGAGCCTCCAAAATCAAACTTTAGCATTGCAGACACATCGCCCGCATATGCTCTAAAAAGTGTTTGAATAGTCGCAGATTTATGCTGTTTGGCTGAAATCTCAGTTTTTATGATATCTGTTCCAATCGGGACAAAAATCCGAAAAACTGCTCTGCTGCAGCGTTGCTTTTGTCCTAATTCCTATCTTTGCGGGAAATAGAGATTTGTCGCTATGAAACGTAGAACTTTTCTGAATCGTGTTGCGCTTTTGGGGGCGTCGGGGCTGGTGGCGCCTGAGCTACTGTTCGGCTTAACGGGCTGCAAGGAGGCAGTGGAGGCAGCCGGGCTGTCGGTCGGGGGCTGGGATTTTGACGAGGTCATCGACCGGAGCGGAACCTACAGCATCAAGTATGACAGGGCGGAGAAGATGGGCGGGAAACTCCCGATGTGGATTGCGGATATGGACTTCCGGACGGCCCCGTACGTGAGCGATGCCCTGGTGGGCAGGGTCAAGCGCGATGTTATGGGCTACACGAGCATTCCGGACAAGTACTACGAGGCTATTGTCTCCTGGGTGGAGGCGCGGCAGGGCTGGCGGATGGAGCGGGAGTGGGTGAACTACTGCCCCGGCGTGATTACGGGCATAGCCGCAGCCATCGAGTGTTTCTCCTCACCGGGCGATAAGGTCATCGTCCAACCCCCTGTGTATAACTCGTTTATGCAGTATGCCGAGGGGCTCGGGCGCATCGTGGCCAACAATCCCCTGATCTTTGAGAACGGCAGCTATCGTATGGACCTCGAACATCTCGAGTCGGTCATCGACGACAGGACGCGGATGCTGATTCTGTGCAACCCGCACAACCCGGGCGGGATGATGTGGGACCGGGACAGCCTCGTCCGCATTGCGCAAATATGCGAACGTCACGGCGTTATCGTTCTCTCCGACGAGATACATGGCGACCTGGCGCTTGGCGGACGCCGTCACATCCCTTTCTGCAGCGTGAGCGGGGAGGCCGCCAAGGTCGGGCTGATTTTCACGGGGCCGACCAAGGCCTTTAATGTTGCAGGGCTGCACACCGCCCAGACCTATATTCCCAACAAGGAGTTGCGGGAGCGTTTTCAAGACTACCTCGACAGGCGCAAACTCACCGAGGCCTCCATCCCGGCCATCGAACTGACCATCGCCGCCTACTCCCACGAGCCCCGGTGGCTGGACGAGATGAAACTCTACCTGCAGGGCAACATCGACTATGTCGCGGACTTCCTGGCCCGCGAAATCCCGGCCATCAAGGTCGTCAAGCCGGAGGCATCTTTCCTGATGTGGCTCGACTGCCGCGCCCTGGGCCTCGACCAGAACGGACTCGTCTCCCTCTTCCAGGACAAGGCCGGCATCCTCATCAACAACGGTGAGAGCTACCGCCAGGGCGGCACCGGCTTCATCCGCCTCAACATCGGCTGCCCCCGTAGCATCTGCCGCCAGGCAATGTCCCGCCTCCAGGCCGCCCTGCGCTGACGCCCGCCGTTCCTGCCGCTATTCCAAGGATAGAG
>JABUTN010000017.1:1996-19291 GCA_021443665.1 Bacteroidales bacterium
TCAGCGAGGGCAGTTTCCCGAATGTGCCCTACAGGTACCTGCAGACGGGGTCGGCGATTTTGACCCCCGCACTGTCCACATAATCGGGCATTTTTGTGGACAGTCAGCGTGGACTGTTTTTCGAATGTGCCCTACAGGGGTCTGTAGACGGGGTCAGCGATTTTGAGCCCCGGCACTGTCCACATAATCGGGCTTATTTGTGGACAGTCATCGTGTGGGTACGGGTAGGAGTTGACGGAATCCTTCGCTGGCCCTTCAGGATGACGGCGTCTATGATGGGATTCTTTGGCTCCGCCTCAGGATGACGCGATTTACTGTCTTCGGAGCCGCTCCCGCAGGGCGATGAAGCCAAGCGAGCGATGGCTGCTTCAAGAATAGCCTGATTTTCAGAATAGTGCCCGGCATACTCCCGCCCTATTGCTTCTTCACGGAGAAGAACCTGATGGTGGTGGTGTCGCCGGAGGATTCGTTGAGGATGATGGTGGTGGCGGTGGAGCTGGATTTGTCGAGGTGGAGAATCAGGGAGGTCCATAGCTGCTTCATCTCCTTCTTGCGGGGCACGAGCGTGGCCACCCATTCGGCGGGAGTCTCCTCGACGGTGGTGGAGAAGAGTTTGTCATCGGCGAGACTGCTCCCGGAGATGAAGCCGGTCATCAGCCTCGCAAGCTCCTTGAAGGCCCTGTTCTGCCTTACTTCAGTATTCCCGGAGCCGTCCTCCCGGAGCATCATAGCCTTGCCGCCCTCCATCACAAAGGCGTAGGTGTAGGGGCTTGTATATTCCCAGCGGATATTGTCCGGATAAGAATATGACATCCTGCCCTTAGACACCAGGTCGTTCTCAAGCAGGGTGCTGTGCTTCGTCTGCTCGAACTCACACTCGAGGCTCCTGATGGAGGCGCTTGCGGTGGCTATCGCGGCAATGGCCTGATTATCCATCTGGGCATTCAGGGCAAGGGCGGGTAGGATGAGGCCCGGCAGCGCAAGGCAGAATATGGTGAGAATCCTTTTCATCGTGAAATCAGATAACATCCGGCCAGTATCAGCAGCACGCCGATCCACTTGGCGATGGACACCGGCTCGTGGAAAAACACTATCGCGGCCACCATCCCGAGGACATAACTCAGAGACACCAGGGGATAGGCCGTACTGAAGGGATAATTCTTGATGATGTGGAACCACAGAATGGTGCCGGCTCCGTAGCATAGGCCGCAGGCGGCGAACTGCCAGTTGGCGAAGACAGAGCGCCAGAATGCCGCGGTCATAGCGAAGGGCAGCATACGCCCCAGGGCGAACTTCAGCAGCACCTGGCCAGCGACAAGGAGCGTGCTTTGCAGTATGGCGAGCAGGAATAGTCTCATTGTTTCCGTTTCAATATGAGGGTTCGGGCATAAACTTCGGGAGAGCAGGGGAGGCCGGCGCGTCGGGCAAAGGAGGCGCTCAACTCCGTACACTCGTCATAGAGACCCACCAGCACCGTTCGGGCCTTGCCCGTGGCAATCTGCCTCTCGGCATCCCTGATGGCCCATTCAAGCGACTGTGCGCCCTGAGAATAGGTCACATTGTAGCCGTGGCACCTGCAGCGTATGGCGATGGCGGAGCCGATGGTGTTGTGCGTGCTCTGCATAAAGAGGGTGGGCTTGAGCAGCTGCTCCCCGTTGGCGACGATGTCGTCAAGGAAGAGTTGGCTGGTGGCGAGCATACCCGAGGCCGTGGCGGTGATGATGGCGTCAGGACTCTCGAGGCCCGCGGCGGCAAGGGCACGCAGGGAGGACAAATGGCTGGCCTTCAGCAGTTTGCCCATACGGCGGAGTTCCATCATAGGGATGAACTCCTTCAGGGAGGACAAGTCCTCGGCGGAGTCCACCAGTACATCAGCGGCCGTTTCAAATCCGTAATCGGTGCCGGGAGCGGACCCGGAGTCAAGAGGCTTCCTGCTCAGTATAAGTGAGGAATCGTTGCCTCCGAAGCCGAAGGAATTGCAGATGACGTGTTCAAGCCGGCGCTCGAGAAGAGCGGTGACCGGGCGTATGCCGTTCTCCAAGGGGGCGCTCCAGCCGAGGTTGGCGGGCACAAAGCCTTCCTGCATAGCGAGCAGGCAGATGACGGTCTCGATTGAGCCGGAGGCGGAAGTAGTGTGCCCCGTAAAGGCCTTCGTGCTGGAAACCAGGGGCATATTAGAGCCGAAAACCCGCTTGAGCGCCGCGCTTTCGGAATTGTCGTTGGAAGGGGTGCCTGTGCCGTGGGCATTCACATAGTCGATTTCTTCCGCTTTGAGGCCGGCCAGTTCCAGTGCTTCGCTCATAGCCAGAAAGGCTCCGTCGCCGTCCGGGGAGGAGGCTGTCTGGTGGAAGGCGTCACACTTGTTGCCGTAGCCCGCAATGTATGCGAGGGGCTTGGCGGCGTTCTTTTCCAGGACCACGAAGGCCGCGCCTTCCCCGAGATTGAGTCCCGCGCAGCTGCTGTCGAAGGGGCGGCAGGGCTCCTTGTCGAGAATCATCAGGGAATTGAAGCCGTTGAGGTGGAAGCGGGTGAGGGCCTCGGAGCCGCCGGCGATGACGATGTCCGCCTCATCCCTTTTGAGCATCTCGCAGCCGATGATTATGGCGTTGAGCGCGGAGGAACAGGCCGTGGAGATGGTGCAGACCTCGGCGTCCTCCAGGCCGCAGAGGGAGGCCATCCTCAGGCTGCTCTGCCCGCACTCGTTGCTCTGGGGCAGGGACAGGAGGCTGTCGTCGCTCTTCATCCGCTCGAAGAAATGCTCCGTGAGGTCCATATCACCGACTGTGGTGCCGGAGATGAGGGCCACCCGTCTGTGGGCAAGGCTGCTTGTTCCGGCCTGGGCGAGGGCCTGCCGTATGGCGATTGCCCCCATAAGCGCCGTCCTGCTGATAATGGCGTTCTCATCCTGTCCGAGCATAGCCTTCATCTGCGCGTTGGAGAGTTCGAGCTCACCGACGGGAAGTTCGGAGTGTGCGGTATCCAGATGCCTCATCCTCCCTATGCCGGATTTGCCCCGGCGCAGGGACTCGGACACCTGTGCCGCATCGTGACCGATGGCGCAGATGATGCCCATACCCGTTATGGAAATGCCACCTGCCATTATTTGCTTCTGTGGGCTGCCACGTATGAGGCTATCGAGGCCACGCTCTTAAAAATCTCCCTGCCTTCGGTGGGACTGCCGAGTTTGATGCCGTAGTGTTTGTCAAGAATCACAATCAGTTCCAGGGCGTCGATCGAGTCCAGGCCGAGGCCGTCTCCGAAAAGGGGCGCATCGTTGTCGATGTCCTCCGGTGTCAGGTCCTCGAGGCTGAGCGCTTCGATTATGCGGTTTTTAAGTTCAAGAATCAACTCGTCCATATTGTGTAGTGTTTAAGATATTGTCAACAGTTCAAAATCCGCTTCGAAATCGTCCTCGCGGTCGCATTCCACCCAGCCGGTGATGAGCGTCTGCAGCCCACTTGTGTGTATCGTGGCTTCCCTTACGGAGGACATCAGCCCTTCATCCTTGCGCCCGAGGATATAGAGGGAGGTCTCGCCTTTGAAGCCGTATTTGATGGCGATTTCCCCCATCACGATGTTGGGCAGGGTGTAGATGAAGATGGCCGGGCTGGGGTAGAAGCCTTCTTCTGACTTGATGCTTTCGATGTGGCGGCGCTGCTGCAGTATGGAGCCGCTGCGGTTGAAAAGCAGGATTCCGCATCTGTCGCCATCCTGAGCCGTGCTGCGGGCGGTGCCCATAAGCAGGGAGCAGGCGAGCATAGTCAGGCGGCTGAAGGGGTCCATCTTGTAGAATTTCGGGAAATCCCCGACATATTTTTTGTAGGCTTCCGTGAGCATTGCGGCGCCTGTGTCTGTGGTGTCCAGTGCGGAGCCGTCAAGCATTATGCCGTCGGGGCTGATGCGCACGCGGTGGAGGCAGACTGTTTGGGGCTTTGTGGACTCGCCGGGGTTTCCGAAGGCCTCGGAAAGGGCTGCGTCTTTTGTGTAGAGCAGGACACAGTTTCCGCCGCCGAAGCCGGAACTGAGTTTGAGCAGGGATTTCTTGTCAGTGGCACGCATAGAGGCACTCAGACTGACACGGCCGCTGACCCCCGCTTCGCTGAATCCCCTTGTGGGGAGGACCTTGCCCTCATCGAGGGCCCTCATCGCCAAGATTGCCTCCAGCAGGCCGGAAGCGCCCATAGTATGGCCGTAGATGCCCTTGATGGCGGAAGCGGGCAGTTCCGAAAGTCCGGCACTCTCAATGGCCTTGGATTCCATCTGGTCGTTGAACATACTGCCCGTGCCGTGGAGGTTGACCGTGGCGAGCGCTTCGGCGGGAAAGCCCGCGAGCGTCTCCCTGATGCAGCGCAGGACTCCGTCGCCGGTGGGGGAGGGGGTGCTGATGTGGTGGCAGTCGTTGTCGGCGCAGCCTTTCAGCAGGGTCCAGCACTCTTTTTCAGGACTTTGCTCTTTTGAAAATATGATGGTCGCCGCCGCTTCCCCGAGGTTGAGGCCGAGGCGTTCGATGTCGAAGGGACGGCACTCGGCAGGGGACAGCACTTTCAGGCAACTGAAGCCGGCGACAGTGAAGGGGGTGACGCAGTCCGCCCCGCATACTATCGCGTGGTCGCAGACTCCGGCCCGTATCAGCCTCTCGGCCATAAGTTGGGCCTGGGCCCCCGAGATGCAGGCATTGCAGACCACAAGGGGCTCCGTGGTCATTCCGAGCGCAAGGGCGATTTTCTTTGCCGCTTCGCCCGTAGCGGTGTATGTCTCACGCCCCTCCACCAGTTCCTCCACATTGCCGAGGGTGGTGGCGAGCACCAATATGGAGCGGCCGGATGTGATGTCGAGCGAAGTCTGCGAGAGAGCATCTCTGACAGAGTGCAGCACCATCGCCTCGAAGCGGGTGAAGCCTTCCGCCGCAAGGCCGGCGATTTGTTCGGGGCTGAAGACGGAGGCCGTGATGTCCAGGGGCAGGCCTTTCCACTGCCTGTGCCCACGCAAGGAGGCGTGACCGGCGGACAGGACGGAATAGTTCTGCTCTGTCGTCAGGCCCAGGGGCGAGGTCACGTTCGTTGCGATGATTCTTGTCATTCCAGTCCGTGCTCCTTCTTCCAGTTCAGATAAAACTCCGGGCTGTACCAGAGCAGATTGTAGTCGAAATCCATAAAGACCTGGGTGGTCTGCGCTCTCAGATACACGCAGCCTTTCTCAGGGTCGAAGATTTCGTAGTCAAAAATGATTTTGGCGGCATCGCTGGGGCGGTAGCTGATTCTGATGACGGGCTTCATCCCGTAGCGCAGCGGACGCAGGTACTTGACCTGCATATCCACCATGGGAGTCATAATCTTCTCGGCAATGAAAAGTTTGTATGAAAGGCCGTGCTGTTCGCCGAAGGCCTCGCGGGCGTCTTCCATATAGGTGATGTATGCTCCGTGCCACACCACCTGCATCATATCGACATCCTGGAAACGGATGTCGATGCTTTTCTCTGCGCTCAGTTTCTGCTCTTTCATAGTTGTTGGGATTGTTCCTTGACGGCAAGTTTCACTTCTGCGGTGGCGATGACCTCGCCCGCGCATTCGATTCTGGCGCTGGCGAGCGTCATCCCGAAAATCTCCTCGAGCACATCCACAGTGGTGGTGATGGTGGAACCGGTCTTGGGCAGCGAATTCACGACATAGTCGCGGACCGCCCCGATAAGGCCCACCTGCACCTCGTTGTGCAGCACATATTTGTTGTAGTAGCCAATTCTGGCCGCACAGGTCTGGGCGATGTTCTCCATCATCCCGGAGGCTGAAAGGCAGCCGTTCTCCACGAACATCCCCCCCTCGCGCACCAGTCTTTCCGTGGTGGAGGACATAAGACTGAACTTCGTGAGGGTGTCAATCATCACGAAAGGCTCCTGCTGGGGCAGAATCAGATGCACATCCACCGTGCGGAGAAATTCTTCTGTGGGTCTGGCGTAGTCCGTCATTTCCAAAAATCATAAAAATTGTACCACTGGTCGGGATACTGCCTCAGGCGTGTCTCCAGCTCCGAAACATAGGCGCAGGAGAGTTGCCGTATCTGTTCCTTTCTGCTCAGGCTCCTGTCATAAGGCAGTTCGCTCACATATATGATGTATTTCGACCATCCTTTTTTCATCACATTCACCGCAAGCGCGTCCAGCCCGCGCATAGTGGCTATGCTGAAGGGCCCCAGTGGAAACTTGGCGTTCCGGCCGAAGAACTCCCTCTCAACGCACCTGGTCTGCCCCATAAACCTGTCCGTGGGACAGCTCACTATGTTGCCTTCGGTCAGGGTCCTGTCTATCTCGAAGAGGTGGCTCATATCCTCCTCGAGCGCTATCATCTGCACATTGGTGCCGGCGAACATATTGTTGCGGTTGCGCATCACCGACTCCTTTTCGAAGGCGAACACGAGGGGCCTGATGCACTTGCGCTCGGAAACAAGCGAATAGCCCGCAATCTCGTAATTCCCTATGTGCGAACTCAGCATCAGGAAGCCCTCCGGCCTCGCGGCGTGGTTTTCGAATATGTCCAGCCCCACCACTTCCGTCTCGAACTTCCTGCCGGCATACATCGCGAACCTGTCAATGACCACCTCGGAGAACTTGCAGTGGTTGAGGTAGCAGTGCCACGCAGCCTTGAGCCTTCCGTAGTGCAGGGCGTCCCGGAAAAAGCGGTAGGAACTTTTGCGGCTCGGGTTGACAAGGATGCTTACCGGTACTATGAACAAATTGGACACGACATACAGGATACGTCTGTCCAACTTGCTCAGGACCCAAACCAGATGCCTGTGCATCCGGTCGTTCCCGTAGGTCTTGCCTGTCCACTGCTCCCGGGCCATATCGGAGCTGTCAGCTGACCTTTGACTCGATGTAGTCGCAGAATTTGCTGAATGTATCGACGCCCTTCATCTCTTCGGGCTTGATCTTGAAGCCGAAAATCTTTTCGATGATAACCACTATGTCAACAAAATCAAGGCTGTCGATGCCAAGGTCGTCTTTCAGTTTTGCCTCGGGGCGGATTTTCCCTTCATCTATCTCCAGATCCTCAATGAGGAATGTTTTGACTTTCTCTTCGATTTCAGTACGGTTCATATTTCAGGTTTAAAGTTTTGTTATTATCAGTGCGCTGTTCGTGCCTCCGAATCCGAAGGAGTTGCTCAGAACGGTATCGACACGGGTGTCTATGGTTTCGCGTGCTATGTTGAGTTGGGACGAGTATTCGTCCGGAGTTTCAAAATTGAGGTTCGGAGCCACAAATCCGTGCTGCATCATCAGGACGGAATAGACGATTTCGCTGGCTCCGGCCATCCAGCACTCGTGGCCCGTCATACCTTTGGTGCTGCTGATCAGGGCGTGCCTGCCCTTGAAGAGTTTGCAGAGCGCCATGGCCTCGAACATATCACCCTGTCTGGTGGAGGTGGCGTGCGCGTTTATGTAATCTATGCTGTCGGCATCCACTCCGGCGCTTTCCATAGCCCTCCGCATCGCCGTCACGCAGCCTGTGTCGCTGGGCTGGCTGATTATGGAAGTGCCGTTGGAGGAGAAACCGTAACCCTTCACCTCCGCGATTATGTTCGCGCCGCGTGCCACCGCGTGTTCGTATTCTTCAAGCACGAGGGCTGCCGCACCGCCGCTCGGAACGAGTCCGTCACGGTCGCGGTCGAAGGGACGGCTGGCCTTTGCGGGAGCGTCCATCCTCTTGGAAAAGGCTCCTATGGCGTCGAAGGAGGCCATAGAGTAGTAGTTGGTCTCCTGCGCACCTCCGCAGAGAATCACATCCTGGAGGCCGTCCTTTATGAACATATAGGCCAGGCCGATGGAGTGGCTTCCGCTTGCGCAGGCCGCGCTGACGCTGAAGTTGATGCCCTTGAGGTGGAAGATTGTGCTGATGTTCATATTCACGGTGGAGTTCATCCCCTGGAACACGAAGGACTGCCCCAGAAGCGCCGTGTCGTGCTTCTCGGCCATTATGCGGGCCGCCTCGATCACGGGCTTGGCCGACGAGTCGTTTCCAAAAATGCAGCCCACCTCGTTGGCGTCTATGTAGTCCTGGTCCATACCCGCCTGCTCGAAAGCCTGGCGGCTGGCCATAAATGCGAATTCTGCCTCTTCTGAAAGTCCGCGGCGCAGGTGGCGGTCGATGATGCCTTTGAGTATGGGCTGGGGGACGATGCCGGTCAGACAGGACTGGAAACCGTAGGTGAGGCGTTCCTCTTCTCTGCCTATGCCGGACTTGCCCTTGTAGAGCGAATCCTTCACCTCGTCAAGGCCGGTGCCTATGCAGGACCAGATGCCCATACCCGTTATGACCACCCGTCTGCCCATTTACAAGAGTCCTCCATTTATGCCTATCACCTGCCCCGTGATGTAGCCGGCCTCGTCGCTGCAAAGGAAACCCACCAGGGCGGCAACTTCCTCGGCCTTGCCGAAACGCTTCATCGGAATCATTTTCTGAAGTTCCTCCACGGGCAAGTCCTTGGTCATATCGCTCTCTATGAAGCCGGGGGCAACGGCGTTGACCGTCACCTTGCGCTGGGCTGCTTCCTGTGCGAGGGCTCTCGTGGCCCCAATGAGGGCTGACTTGGCCGCGCAGTAGTTGGTCTGGCCCGCAAGCCCCTTCTGACCGGAAAGGGAGGACATGTTCACGATTCTGCCTCCGTGGCCGCGCATCATCATCTTGGGAAGGAGGTGGCGGGTGACATAGAAAAAGCCGTTCATCGTGGTGTCAAGCACCGCGTGCCAGTCCTCGTCGGGCATCATGAACATCAGATTGTCCCTGCGTATGCCGGCATTGTTGACCAGATAGGCGATATAGTCGTCGGGATGCTCCTGTTCCCAGGAGTCGAGGGCTGCCTTGACCTCCCCGCTCCTGCTGACGTCAAACTGCAGCAGGGAGGCGTTTCCGCCCGCGGCGACAATCTGCTTCTGCACCTGCAGGGCGGCCTGCTCATTTGACAGGTAGTTGATTAAGACGGGGATACCCATCGCGGAAAGCCTGAGGCAGACTGCGCGTCCCAGACCTCTCGAACCACCTGTGACAAGAGCGTATTTCATAATTTTTGAGAAAATTCTGCTAAAACGCGCAAATATACAAATTATATTTAGCTTTGCAGATACAACAATCATAAAATGAAAACATATCACAGGGTACTTACAATAGCGGGAAGCGACAGCGGCGGCGGCGCGGGAATCCAGGCCGACATCAAGGCCATTTCGGCGACCGGTTCTTATGCCGCATCCGCAATCACCGCGGTCACGGTCCAGAACACACTCGGGGTGGAGGCGGTGCATCCCGTTCCCATTGACATCATCAGCGCACAGATTCGTGCCGTCGTCAGCGACATAGGAGTGGACGCCATCAAGATAGGGATGATGCAGAGTGGGGAAATTATCCGTGCCGTATGCGCGGAACTCGATGCCGCAGGGGTGAAGAATGTGGTGGTCGATCCCGTGATGGTGTCCACCTCCGGACACCGCCTCATTGAGGAGTCCGCCGTCGAACTGCTCCGCAGCGAACTGATACCCCGCGCCAGGGTGATTACCCCGAATGTGCCTGAGGCCGAAATCCTTGCCGGCAGGAAAATCGTTTCGCAGGGCGAACTTCCCCTGATAGCCCGCGAACTATCCTGCGGGGGCAGGGTCTCCGTGCTTATGAAGGCCGGCCATCTGGATGACGAAGACCTGGTGGATGTGTTCTACAACGCCGAGAATGATTCCGTGCTGGAACTCCACTCGAGGCGGATTCATACCAAAAATACCCACGGCACAGGCTGCACGCTTTCCTCTGCCTTTGCCTCATATCTGGCTCAGGGCCTCGACCTTGACGATGCCGCCCGCGCCGCCAGGGACTATATCTCCCGAGCCATAGAATCGGGGGCAGAATACTCCATAGGCCACGGCTGCGGCCCTGTCAACCATTTTTTTGCACTGTAAAACAAACGCAATATGTCACTTCTCGGAAATATCCTTTGGCTCATTTTAGGCGGATGCTTCCTTGGTCTCGCTTACATCATTATGGGGCTGCTCTTCTGCATCACCATTGTCGGCATCCCCTTCGGCTTCCAACTCATCAAGATAGGGATGTTCTGCTTCTGGCCTTTCGGCAATGACACGGATTTCCGTGTCGGCGAGCCGGGCTGCATCAACCTGGCCCTCAATATCATCTGGATTGTCTGCGGATGGGTCGAGATAGCGCTCTGCCATCTAGTAATAGGCGCCATCCTGTGCATCACCATCATCGGCATACCCTTCGGGAAACAGCACTTCAAGATAGCGAAGCTCTCGCTTTTCCCCTTCGGGCAGTCGAAATTCTAAAAGAACAGTTTTCCTGAGATTTCCTCAATGACGGGGAACAGCCTTTCGCGCACGATGCGAATGGTCCTCTGCACGTCCTCTTCCGGGGTTTGGGGAAGCACGATGGGCTGGAGGGCGTAGCGCAGGAGGGCGTAGTGCATCAGGTGCTTGTCGATTTCCTCAAGTTCCGCCTTGTCGGATGTCCCGAAATAGGATTCCAGGAGCAGCCACCACAGTTGGGTTATTTCATCTGCGCTTACGCCCATAAAATGGATGGTGTTTTCAGGCATCAGCCAGGGATAGATTCTGTGGGTGAGCGTAGAGCAGGCGAAGTCAAAGATGGGGTGTCCGTAGCTCACGTCGGCCATATCTACGAGCAGGGGTTCCTCTCCCTGCACCATAATGTTCTTGGGGTGGAAGTCGCCGTGGATGGTGGTGTCCCTCTTGGGCACAGAGTCAATCATCCTGTGCATCAGTTCCCTTTCGCGCTCCGAATACAGGTGGCCGGACTGGTCAATCCAACCGTTGTATTTGTCCGCCGCGCTCGGCAGGGCATTGGTGTCGGCCTTGGCGTTGTGTACCTGTTTGAGGGTGTCGGCATAAAGCTTGGCATAATGGCTGAAGGTGTCGGGATGTCCGTGAAATTTGCCCGCAAAGGTGCTGGCGTTCAGCATCTCGAACACGATTCCGTATTTGTCGCCGCATCTGACTGTGTCATACGAGATTGCCGTGGGAACCCCGCTCAGGAAGGCGGCCTGGGCAAAATCGTGCTCCTGCTTGATGTAGTCCAGAGGCACTTTCTCGTTATAGACCTTCGCAATCTGGTCAGCCCCGAGCCTGTAAACAGTGCCGTTGACTCCCGCGCCGATGATCTCGCAGCCTTCGACATCGAGGTTGCGCAGGGCCTTCTCGATGTCTATCAGTTTGTCGAAACCGGTCATATGAAAGATGTCGTAAATCTCCGGAATCGCGTTGATGATTCTGTAGGGCTGTTTCTTCCTGAGGGAGAGCAGCACCCTGAGGCCCATACTGGAAATGTAGGTCAGTTTCTGGGCATCGAGCAGGAGTTCCCTGCCGTTGGCAGAGGCTGCGGCCTGGCTGAGTTCCTTCTCGAAGGGTTCGGAGTTGATAGTGTCTATGCGCCCTTCAACCTGCAGAATCAGGGTGTTGTCTTTTTCTATGATGTTGCTTATCATCGCTTATTGCTTTGTGTTTAGGTCTATGAGTTCGTTGAGTCGCCTTACGGTGTCGGCGGTGGTGTATCCGTCAGGAGCCGTGTTGAAACAGTAGTCCAGCAGCCGTTCCAAATTTGAGGTGGCAAGGTGCATCCTGGTGTCCGAGGAGGCGTAATAGATGAGAACGCTTCCGTCACTTTCGCAAATCCATCCGTTGCAGAAAAGCACGTTCATCACATCTCCGATATATTCTTCCCCGCCGGGGGCCATAAAGAAGCCGGCGGGCTCCGCTATGACTTTTGTGGGGTCTTCAAGGGAGGTGACATATAGATATAGCACATAGCGCAGGCCGCTTGCACAGCCTCTCACGCCGTGGGCGAGATGGAGCCAGCCGCGGTCTGTTTTGATGGGGGCTGGACCTTCTCCGTTCTTGACTTCCTTGATGGTGTGGTAGTGCCGCACGTTTATGATTTTCTCCTCCTTCACTTCGGCATTGGTGATGTCATCGACCAGGCTCCAGCCTATGCCGCCTCCGCTGCCCGCGTCTATGAATCCGTCCTGGGGCCTTGTGTAGAGGGCATATTTCCCGTTCACGAATTCGGGGTGGAGCACCACATTGCGCTGTTGGGAGCGGCTATTCAGGTCTGGCAGCCTTTCCCAGCTGACAAAGTCCTTCGTGCGTACGATTCCGGCTGCAGCCACGGCTGAGGAGAGGTCGCCCGGCGCCCTGTCGGGGTCGGGTCTTTCCACACAGAAGATGCCGTAAATCCAGCCGTCCTCGTGGGCGGTCAGGCGCATATCATACACATTGGTGGCCGGCTCGCCGTACTCGGGAAAGCTGACGGGGCGGGGCCAGAAACGCCAGTTGTCCCTTCCGTTGGGGCTTTCCGCCATAGCGAAGAAGGACTTGCGGTCGGCGGCCTCCACGCGGACGCAGAGCAGGTAACGGCCCTGCCAAAGGATGGCACCGGAGTTGAATGCGGCGTGTATGCCGAAACGCTCGAGCATCATTGGATTGCGCTCCGGGTTGAGGTCGTAGCGCCATTCCAGGGGAGCGTGCTCCGCGGTGAGGATGGGGTGCTCGTAGCGTTCATACACCCCTCCGCAATATACCGGGCTGTTTTTCCTTGTTATGAGCGCTTCGTGCTGTTCGCGCAGCGCCCGGAGTTTATTTTCTGTCTGCATCTATGAATCTTTGAAAGTAAGACATTTTCTGTTGGTCCAGGTCTGAATTGCTCCACACATCGTGGTCGCGCAGGGGATAGACGTGCCATTCCTTTTCGGTCTTGATGTTGTTGTAGCCGGCGAAGTTGGTGTGGGGAGGGCAGGTCTTGTCCTGGAGTCCGAAGAGCATCCAGACGGGGCACTCAATCCAGGGAGTGAGATTCTTCACGTCGAAATAGGAGAGGGTCTCGTACATCTGTTTGTCGCTCAGATTGTAGGTTTTTTGGGCATTGAACACCGCGCTGGCGGGCCAGTTGACAATCTTGAAATAGTCGGGGTAGTCGCTCAGGAAGGGAACCTCGGCGGCAACGGCCCTGAGCCTGTGGTCAAGGGATGCGGCCACAAGGGTGAGGGCGCCGCCCTGGGAGCCTCCTGTGGCGAAGATGAGTTTCCTGTCAGCCTTCTTGAGGGAGCAGGCGTAGTCGATGGCACGCACCGCATCCGCGAAGGCGCCCCTATAGTAGTATTCGTAGGGGTCATCAAGACGGTACTGAATCCAGTCGCCGAATTTGTTGGTGGGCTCGCAGAGGCCCTGGCCGCGGTGTGACACGAAAATCAGAATCTTGTCCTCTGCGGGCACGAAATCGCCCCATTTGGCGCCGTAGCCCATATAGTAGATAATCACGGGATATTTTCCCTCCGCCTTGGGCTCGCTCACGCGACAGATGAAATCCTCACCTCCAAGGGAACGCAGGGTTACATCGTGGCAGTCCGCATAGTCGTTGCTGAACTTATCCACGGGAGTGGTTCTCGGATTGGCATCGGTCTTGGCGAGTTCGGCGAGAGTCTTGTCCCAGAAGGCCTTCAGGTCAGGCTGTCCGTCCGGCTGTGAGACTACCTCGGTGGGGTCGTAGCCTATGTTGAAGGTCTTTACGGGGCAGCCGTCCGTCTTCACATCGAGGGTGTAGAAACCGCTCTTGACGGTGAAACTGAAGTTCACTCTGCCCTTCGCGCCGGGAGCGAGTTTCACGCTTTTGACGTAGTCGCGGATCTTGGCGTGTTTGTCGGTGTTGAGGCTGAGAGTCACCTTGATGTTGCGGGTGGCAAGGGCGTTGTTCTCCACATCGACATCAATGGATACCTTGTCGGGAGAATGCCAGATCCAGTCGTTTTTGAGGGGCACTTCCATCTTGGTGGCGGGTGTCAGGCGCATCACGCAGACATCGTCGCCTCCTATGCTTACGGTGCGGGCCTTGGCCGTGCTGCCCTTCTGTGAGGGGTTCCAAAGATCTTTCCAGGTGTAGACGGTCTTGCTGAAATCGGTGCTGCGGTGGCTCAGTTCGTCTGTCAGATCAAGTGAGTTCCAGTCGATGGTGGCGCTGACGGCCTCGGTGGTGCGGTTGAGCAGGGTGATGGCCCAGTCCCCGTCAGCGAGGGGTTTGAACCAATACTCGATGCCGTCCTCGTATTTGTGCTTGAAGCCCTGGATTCCGAGAGGGTCCTGGTCTATGGCAATCACCTCGCGGTTGAGAATCACATCGAGGGTGGACTGCTCTATATTCTCAAGGTCACAGCCGAGCATCAGGGGGGCTGAGAGCATGCACCACATTGAGAAGTGGGCCCTGTTCTCGTTTTCGCTCAGGCCGTTGCCAACCTCGAGCATATCGGGGTCGTTCCAGTGCCCGGGACCCGCGTAGGCCCTGAGTCCGTCCTGCATATCAAGGATGGTGAGCACGCTTCTGGCCGTCCAGCCGCCCTGGTTCACATCGCTGCGGTAACTGGCCGCGATGTCGCCGGTGGTGCGCCAGCTGTGGCCTATCTCGGAGGCCCAAAGCCAGGGCTGGTTGCTTCCCCATTCGCACATACTGAAGAGGATGGGGCGTCCGGCCTCGCGGAGGGCGTCACGCATCAGGCGGTAGGCGCCTTTCGCGTCGATGTCGTCGCTGTAGCACCAGTCGTATTTGAGGTAGTCAACACCCCAGCGTGCATACTGGAGGGCATCCTGGTATTCGTGTCCGAGGCTGCCCGGACGTCCCGCACAGGTCTTGGAGCCGGCGCAGGAGTAGATTCCGAATCCGAGTCCCCTGCTGTGGAGATAGTCTCCGAGGGCCTTCATCCCGGAAGGGAACCTTTCGCTGTCGGCCTGGATAAAACCGTCCGCGTCGCGCCGGCCGTGCCAGCAGTCGTCAAGGCAGAGATAGACATAGCCGGCATCCACGAGGCCGAGTTCCACCATCTTGTCGGCGGTGGCCTTTATGAGCCTTTCGTCTATGTTGCAGGCAAATTTGTTCCAGCTGTTCCATCCCATCTGGGGTGTTTGGGCTATGTTCTCCCATTTCTGGGCGCTTGCAGCGGTGCAGAAGGCGAGCGCCAGCATAAGGGATAATGCAATCTTCTTCATAATTTCTATTTATTTGTTAACTTTGCGCTTTATTAAACTTTTATGTTTTTGTTGTTCGTTTACCTTTTTGGTGCCCTTGGAATCTCCTTTTTGTGTTCAATTCTTGAAGCCAGCCTTATGTCCACCCCCATCTCGTACATCACGATGAAGGAGGAGGAAGGAAGTTCCGTCGCCACCCTTTTCAAGAAACACAAGACCAATATCGACCGTCCGATTGCAGCCATCCTTTCCCTCAATACCATCGCCAATACTTTCGGCGCTTCTGCCGTCGGAGTCCAGTCCACGGCCGTTTTCGGCAGCGCCTGGTTCGGAGTGGTGTCCGCCTGCATGACAGTGGCCGTGCTGATTTTCTCCGAAATCATCCCCAAGACCATAGGCACTTCCCATTGGCGTTCCCTGATGGGCTTCACCGCAAGGACCGTCAGCGTGCTGATAGTGATAATGTATCCCTTCGTGATTATGGTGAGGGTCTTCACAAGGCTTTTCCAGAGAGACAACAAGGATGCCACCATCTCCCGCGAGGAGGTCTCCGCTATGGCGAATGTCGCTGAGGAGGAGGGTGTTTTCGACAAGAGCGAGAACGAGATGATTCAGAACCTTCTGTCCCTCGATGATAAGACCGCCCGTGACGCGATGACTCCGCGTGTGGTCTGTGCCGTGGCTGACGAGACAATGACCGCCGGGGACTTCTACAAAGACCCCCAGTTCCTGCATCATTCCCGCATTCCCGTATATTCCGGTTCGCCCGAGACAATGACTGGCTACATCCTGCGCAGCGACGTGCTCCAGCTTCTGGTCGAGGACAAGTTCAACGAGCCCCTTTCCGGCATCAGGCGCAAAATCAAGTCCTTCAACGAGGACACGATTCTGAGCGAGATATGGGATGACTTTTTGAAGCATCGCGAGCAGATTTCACTTGTGTTTGATGAGTATAACTGTTTTCTTGGGATTCTTACTTTCGAAGATGTCCTTGAGACTATCCTCGGTTCCGAAATCGTTGACGAGAAGGACGAGGTGAGCGATCTTCAGCAGTACGCCCGTGAGCGTCTCAATTCCAGAAAAGGCAATTAGGGAAGCCCCCCCTATTTCTTGGGGGGAGCTTTATACCATACAGTGCTGAGGGTTTCTTCATCCTGGAAATATCCGTCAAGGATGGCGTCCAGCACCTGATCCGCGTAGTTCAGGAGGGCTCCGGTGTTGTGGTCGAAGTAGCCGTGGCACTCTTTGCCCAGTTCGGTGGAGCCGTTGCCCCACACTATGCAGGGAAGTCCGTAGGTCTTGCAGGCCTTAAGGAAATACTCGCTGTAGTAGATGTGGAAGTCGCTGTATGAAGACCTGAAGGAGCATCCTAATTCACCAATCACTACGGGGATGCCTTTCTCAAGCAGGTTCTTGCGCACATTGTTCATATACCAGGTGATGGCCTGCTCGTTGAGTTCGCTCAGGTCCTTGTTCGTGCTTCTGGTGTGGCCCCACTCGTTGTATTTGCATTCCAGAGTATAGTTGTAGGGATCGTAGCAGTGGATGTCGATGATGATGTGGTCTTCAATCACATCGTTGAATTTCATATAGTCGATGTTGTCTATGGCAAGCTGGGCGGCCGCACTGTAGGCGGGCACTATAAGATACCTTGAGGCATTGTTCTCACCGGCTGCGCGGACCACATCCACAAATGCCTGGTTCCACTCCTGAAGGCATTTGTACTGTTTGCCGCCGTCCTTGGTGTTGTCGCCGTAGCCCCATCCGCCGTCCTGGATTTCGTTGAAGGACTCGAACATCAGCCAGTCTCCGCAGTCGGCGAACTTGGCTGCAATCTGTCCCCAGAGGGCCTTGATCTGCGCAACGGTGGCCTCCTGCTTTGAAGCGCTGTTGCTGCAGCCCTTGATGTCAAGCCAGTATTCTCCGTTGGCGCCGTCGTGGTGCATATTGATGATGGCCTGCAGACCGGCTGAGTGAGCGTAGCCGACCACCTCATAGACGCGGTCGAGTTTTTCGGCCTTGATGGTGTAGTCGGGACCCTCGCCGAAGTCGCCCATCCAGGTGACGGGGATGCGGACGGTCTTGAAACCGGCTTTAGCCACAGAGGTGAAGAAGGCCTGGGTGGCTTTCTTGTTGCCCCAGGAGGTCTCGCTGGCAACGCCGTTGACGTGGGCGTCAAGCTGGTTGCCGAGGTTGATGCCAAGGCCTATCATTTCCGTGATGGCAGCCACATTGGCGGGAATGGGATTGGTGAAGATGGGGTCCGGATCGGGATCCTGGGGAAG
>JABUTN010000018.1:0-1381 GCA_021443665.1 Bacteroidales bacterium
GGGGCCTCGGGATTGTTCACGATGGCATCAAACTCCTGTTTGGCCTTTTCAAGACCTTTCTCGAAGGCAGGAGCATAATGTTCGATTTTGATTTTGTCAAATTCGGGGGCTCCGAAGGGAGCGCTTGATTCTTTCAGAAGTGGGTTCATCTGGCAGGAAGTGATAATTAATGCGGCAGCCACTGCCGTGTAAAGCGTTTTCTTCATATAGTTACAATTCGTTTTAAACGGCGATTGGAGCCTTGATTGAAGGCCAGGGATCGTAGCCTTCAAGTGTAAAATCTTCGTAATCAAACTCGAACAAGTCCTTAATCTCGGGATTGAGTCTCATCACGGGCAGGGCCTTCGGCTCGCGGCCGAGTTGCTCGTCAACCTGCTCGAGGTGGTTGAGGTAGAGATGGGCGTCACCCAAGGTATGGACGAACTCACCAGCCTGCAGTCCGCAGACCTGGGCGAGCATCATCGTCAGGAGGGCATAGGATGCAATGTTGAAAGGCACTCCGAGGAACACGTCGGCACTGCGCTGGTAGAGCTGGCAGCTCAGGCGTCCTTCAGCCACATAAAACTGGAACAGGGCATGGCAGGGAGGCAGAGCCATCGAATCCACGTCGGCGGGGTTCCAGGCGCACACTATGTGTCGGCGGGAGTTGGGATTGTTCTTCAGAGAATCGATCACTGCCGAAATCTGGTCTATCGTGCGTCCGTCCGGGCAGGCCCAGGAGCGCCACTGTTTTCCATAGACGGGGCCGAGGTCACCGTTCGCGTCAGCCCATTCGTCCCAAATGCTTACCTTGTGCTCGTGGAGGTAGTTGATGTTCGTGTCGCCCTTGAGGAACCAGAGCAGTTCGTAGATTATCGAACGCAGGTGGAGTTTCTTGGTGGTCAGAACGGGAAAGCCCTTGCTCAGGTCGAAGCGCATCTGATAGCCGAATACGCTTTTTGTGCCTGTGCCTGTCCTGTCGCCTCTTACAACCCCGTTTTCCTTAATGTGTCTGAGTAGATCGAGATATTGTTTCATTGGATTCTGAAATTATCAAGTGTAAATCTTATCTGCTGCCGAAAATCTCGCTGCCTATGCGAACCAGCGTGGGATGATAGTCGAGGGCTATGCGCCAGTCGGACGACATCCCGAAAGAACGCTCCTTCCACTGTCCGAGGCATTCCAGGGAGCGGCCCTCATCCGAACGCAGGGCGGAAACTGCCTCGAATGCAGCTGCAATGGCCTTGAAGTCTTCGCGTATGCGCTTCTCGTCCTCAGTGAAGCTCGCCATCCCCATCAGCCCGCAAAGCGTGACACACTGCAGGGGGGACTTTTCGGCATTTCGCACCGCCTCAAGCAGTTCATCAGGAGAAAAGCCCTGCTTGCTCTCTTCGGCGGCCAC
>JABUTN010000018.1:2124-8128 GCA_021443665.1 Bacteroidales bacterium
TCTTCAGCCCAAAGGAAGCTCTGTCCGCGAAGCTCGAAAGACGCGGGGAAGAAGCGGAACATCGCAAACAGCACGGGGAACTGCAGCAGCATAGGCAGACAGCCGCCCATCATCTTCACACCGGCATTGCGGTAGAGGTTCATCGTCTCCTGCTGTTTCTTCATCGCGTCCTCCTGACGGGGATATTTGGCGTTGATCTTCTCTATTTCGGGACGCAGGGCGCTCATCTTCGCTGATGACATATAGGACCTGATGGTCAGAGGTGAAATCACCAGCTTGATGATCAGGGTAAGAAGCAGAATGATGAGACCGAAGGATTTGATGTACTTGCTGAAGAAGTCGAACATCGGGATGATTATGCCTCTGTTGATCCAGGAAATGATCCATCTGCCGAGGAAGAGGATTTTTTCGAAGCTCTTGTCATAACTCTTGAGCACCGAGTACCTGTTGGGACCGAAATAAAACTTCAAGGGCAGATTGACCACTGATGAGGGATTGTATTGGATGCCTGCAAGGGCCTGACAGGTCATCAGGCGGCGGTCGCTGTCAGTTTCCGGATAGAAGGCCATATAGAAATTTCCGGAAGTGAAATTGTTCTCGTTCACCAGAATGGCGCTGAAGAACTGCTGCTGGAAGGAGAACCACTCAAAGCGGGTGGTCAGTTCCTTCTCGACCTTGTCCTTTCTCTGTCCGAGATTCTCCACGGTGTTCTCTCCTGGATAGTGGTAAGAGATGTTGGAGTAGTTCTTCTCGTTGGTATAACCCTTTTCCAGACGCGGGATATCGGCATTCCAACTCAGGTCAAGCTGGGAGGAGTTGCGGGGAATCTGCTTGTCCATCCCGACGAGGGAAACGTTGAAATCAAGCATATAGCTCCCTTTATGGAGGGCGTAGTTCTGCTCGATATAGCTATTCTCATCGAAATGCAGGCGAAGCACTGCGCTGGAATCACTCACACTCACGGTTTCATAGACGAAACTCTCGGTGTTAATCATCTGCTGGGTATAGAGCTGAAAACCGAGATGGCTTCCACCGGGACGAATCAGATAAAGGGCCGCACTGTCGTATGTCACATAGTCCTTTATCAGCACGCTGTGGGGCTGTGCGCCCTTGGTATCAATCTCGATTCGAATCAGGTCGTTCTGTATGGTCAGAATCTCACCGCTTTTGCGGGAGGCTTCCTCTATCAGGGGATTTGAATATGTGCTTTTGTATGAGTCGGCTTCTGAGACATTGCTCAGGGAATCAATCTGCGCCTGAGTGTTCCTCTCTATTTCCGCAAGCTGGTCCTGAATCATCTGGGCCGCAGCCTGCTCCTGTCTTGCCTTCTGCTGTTGTGCCATCTGCCGGCTGTTATACCAGAAGAATCCGAGTGTAATCAGGATTATCAGTATAAAGCCGATGGTATTGTTCTTGTCCATTCCTTTTTACTGGTTGTCGATATCCTTTATCTGCTGCTCGATGTCGAGAAGTTCCTTGCGGGCTTCCTCAATCTTTGCCTTGATGCCGGCAATGAAGGCATCGGCGTTCTTCGAGCTTGCGAAGAATCCTATATTGTTCTCGTATGTAGCTATCTCAGCCTCAATCTTGCGATACTTCTGCACAAGACGGTCACGCTCGTTGCGGGGCGCACCAGCCTCTGCCCTTCTCGGGCCGCGCTCGTCACGGGCCTTGAAATCAGGGAACTTGGCGGCAAGGGCCTCCTTGAAGGCTGCGGCGAGTTTGCCTTTCTCCTTGAGGGGAACAAAACCTATGGCGTTCCATCTCCTCACGAAATCCGATGCGGCCTTGCGGTTCTCCTCCTGGTCTGCTGACAAGGCGTATTCCTCCATGTCGGCAATCACCTGCTGCTTGGCCTGAAGATTGGCCACCTGCTCAGGGTTGGCTCCGCCGTGGTTTTTCTCCTTGTTGTTGAAGAAATGGTCGCAGGCGGCGCGGAAACGGGTCCATATCTGGTCGGATTTCTTCCGTGAAACGGGACCGATCTCTTTCCACTGCTTCTGCAGTTCTATCAGTTTCTCTGCGGTCTCCTTCCACTCAGTGCTGTCCTGAAGGGCCTCGGCCTGCTCGCAAAGGGCGGTCTTGGCATCGAGATTCTTGCTCAGATTGTCCTTGAAATCATTATAGAACACCCTCTTATGGTCGAAGAAGGTGTCACAGGCCGCACGGAAGCGGTCATAAATCTTCTGGTTGTCCTTTTTGGAGGCAAAGCCTATTCCCCTCCACTCCTTCTGCAGGCCTTCCAACTCTTTTGAAGCGGTGTTCCACTCGTTTGAATCCTTGGGGTCGCGGGCGGCGATTTCCTCGGCCTTCTCGCAAAGGGCGGTCTTGGCGGCGAGGTTCTCCTTCTGGCTTGACTTCAGGCTCTCGAAATGCGCCTGGTGTTTCTTGTTGATGGCAGCGGTGGCGGCTTTGAAGCGCTCCCAAATGGACTCACGGTGCTCCTTGTCAACAGGGCCGAGTTCCTTCCACTCTTCGTGCAGTTTCTGGAGCTGGTTGAAGGCTGCTACCACTGAAGGCTCCTCCAAGAGGGCCTCAGCCTTTGCGCAAAGACTTTCCTTAACTTCAAGATTTTTCTTGAAATCAAGGTCGCGGAACTCGTTGGAGAGCTTCACATAGTCGTAGAACTGCTCCACAAGGCGGTTATAGGTATCGGTCACCTCGCGGATGCGGGTCTGAGGCACGAGCCCGCTCTCTCTCCAGCGGCGCTGTATGTCACGGAATGCGGGGAAAGTCTTGTTTACGTCCTCCTGCGTCTCGATGAGGGCCTTGAGTTCCTCGATGATGCCGAGCTTCACCTGGAGGTTCGCCTCCTTGACTGTCTCCTGTTCGGCGAGATAGGCGTTGCGAAGGTCCCTGTACTTTGCGTGAAGGTCCTTGAACGCACGCTCGACCTCTACAAAGGGATCTGTAGAAACCACGGTTCCTTCCGCATTTTCGGATGCTTCGCCTTCAATGTTTCCGCTCTCGGGGGCAGCGACATAGCCGGAGGCCACCTTGTCGCGCTTGAGGGCCTTATAGAAAGAGGATTTGACAAAATCAGCCACCTTGAACATTTCCTGCTGATCGCCTCTTTCAATTACTGATTGGAAAAACTGCAGAATCTCGTTAAGGCTCAAGTCGGATAATTTCTGCAGATAAGCATCGTCATAGACGGGAGTACTCTTCTCGGGAGAAGGATTAAGGGTTTCTTCAGACATAGTGTTAATAGTTTATGTTAAGAGTGCAAATGTACGATTTATTTTCAATAAAACATATTATTTTTGCAGTATGAGAATAGACATCATAAGCGCGGTTCCAGACCTGCTGACATCCCCCTTGAGCCACTCCATAATACAGCGTGCACAGGCCAAGGGCCTCGTGGAACTCAACATCATAAATCTTCACGACTTCGGCAGCGGCCGCTACAAGCAGATTGACGACTATCCCTTCGGCGGCGAGGCGGGTATGGTCATAAAATGCCAGCCGGTCTTCGATGCGGTGAAATCCCTGACGGACGAGCGCCACTACGACGCAATCATCTACACCTCACCCGACGGTGAGATTCTCGACCAGCCTATGGCCAACGAACTTTCCTGCCTGGAAAACATAATCATACTCTGCGGCCATTACAAAGGCATAGACCACCGCATACGCGAGCATCTTGTCACAAGGGAGATTTCCATCGGGGATTACGTTCTCAGCGGAGGAGAACTTGCGGCCGCCGTCATCTGCGATGCCGTGATACGTCTCATTCCCGGCGCGATGAGCGACTCCGCCTCGGCATTGAGCGACTGCTTCCAGGACGGGCTTCTGGCCCCCGAGGTTTACACCCGCCCCTCCGATTTCAACGGCTGGAAAGTGCCCGAAGTGCTTTTGAGCGGCGACCCGAAGGCCATTCACGCCTGGCAGGAGCAACGCGCCATCGAGCGCACCCGCGCTCTCAGACCCCAACTTCTGGAAAATCAATAATCCAGCGGCGGCTGCCCAGATTCCTTATGATTCTGCCATCAGGGATGGTGTCGCGCCATTTGCGGTCACGCCCTATTTTGGAGAGATGTATGCGTTCCCCGCTGAGGGGGTCAAGCACGAACTCCACAGGCTCGGTGTCCCCGGCTTCACAGAAGCCCAAAAGTCTATAGACGGCGCCCTCCGACCATTCAAGGTCGGCATAAGTCATCACTTGGGACGGTTTGTGGTCGGCGATGAAACGCCTGAAGATTTTGCCCATACCTCCATCCACCCTGTAGCCTGACAGACAGGCATAACGCTCCCACTGCCACATACCGGAGCCCTGAGGCGAAAAGAGGGCCACCGCCACGAGCCTGTCCCCGGAGGGCAATTGTTCCATGCCTGTTTCCCTAAGCCCTGTTGCCCTATCGCGAACAAGGCAGTAGCGAACAGAAGCCTTGGTAGCCCCATAGAGATGGTGTTTCCTCAGAAAAGAGGCGGCAAGGGCAGCGCTCACAGGCTCCACCCTACAGTTGCGGGCATAGATCCTTTTCTGCCGTCCGAGCATTGAAAGCAGCCTTGAGCGGACAAGGGGGCCCTTGCTCCGCCACAAGTCTTCATAAAGGAAGAGCGTAGGCATCCCCGACGCATCCCGCATATTTGCGGTGGTTTCCGTTCCGCTGCCACTCGAGGTTTCCACCAATACTATCCTCAGCGGATACGCTCCTTCACACAACAATTCGCAGCACCCGGCCCTGAACGATACCTGATGCTGCGAAAGGAAGTCTATGACCTGTTCCTTGAACAAGGCTATTTGGCCTTCAGAGTCACGATGGAGTGCTCGGGAATGGTCACCACATTGTCTTTATATGCTTTGAAGGCCTCGGGAACAACGGTCTCAGGGCTTTCAAAGGTATTGTGTGCCGCAAGACTCTCAGCTGCCAGAAGGGTTCCTTCGACAATCTTGGCGGAGCCGAGTCCGTTGAGACAGACCTCAACAGCCTTGTCGGGTGAAAGGTTGGCCAGGGAAATCACGATACTGCCGTCTTCAGCCACAGATGCGGAAGCGCTAATGGTGGGAACCTCAGCCCAGTCGCCTTGTGCGGGGGCGAGTTCGTATGAAGCGACCTCCACGGGTATGTTCTTGTTTCCCCTGTGGGCATTGTACATATTGAAGACGTGATATGTGGGGGTGAGCAGCATATCGGGGCCCTTAGTGAGGATCATGGCCTGGAGCACATTCACCATCTGGGCGATGTTGGTCATCTTGAGACGGCGGGTGTACTGGTGGAAGATGTTCAGTGAGGCGGCTGCCACAAGGGCGTCACGCATAGTGTTCTGCTGGAAAAGGTGGCCGGGATTTGTGCCTTCCTCGACTTCCCACCAGGTGCCCCACTCGTCGAGCAGGAGGTCAATCTTGCCTTCGGGATCGAACTTGTCCATAATCTCTATGTGCTTCTTGATGACAGGCTCGACACCCATAGCCTTACCCATAGTCACGAGATAATCCTTGGGTTCGAACTGGAGGGCCTTGCCCTTTGAATTCCAGTTAATTACTGAATAGTAGTGCAGGGAGATGCCGCTCATCCTCTTACCTATGCCGCCCATCAGGACTTCCGTCCAGTTGTAGTCGTAGTCAGAGGCTCCGGAAGCCACTTTGTAGAGATGGTTGCCGTGGAGGTCGCGGCAATACTCGCCGAACTGACGGTAGAGGTTGGTGTAATACTCTGGAGTCATCGCTCCGCCGCAGCCCCAGCTCTCGTTGCCGACACCGAGGTATTTCACTTTCCAGGGTTTCTCGCGGCCGTTTTTCTTGCGCTGGTCCGCCCATTTTCCGTTCTCTGCGGTCATATACTCAACCCAGTTGGACATCTCCGAGGGAGAGCCGCTGCCCACGTTTCCGCTGATGTAGGGCTCACAGCCGATCAGCTCGCAGAAATCCAGGAACTCGTGAGTACCGAAGCTGTTGTCCTCGACAGTGCCGCCCCAGGAGGAGTTGACCATACGGGGACGTTCCTTGCGGGGGCCGATGCCGTCCTGCCAGTGGTAATAGTCTGCGAAGCATCCGCCGGGC
>JABUTN010000018.1:8208-9741 GCA_021443665.1 Bacteroidales bacterium
GATATGCTCTCCGAGATGCTCGGCGAACTGTCCGTAGATTTCATCGGGAATGACATACTGGGCCTTTGAAAGGTCCAGCGTCACCTCCGCCTTGTCCTCGGCACAGGTCTTCTTCTCGTTTGAATTTGTGGCGCAGGCGGCTACAAGCAACGCCGCTCCTATGATAATCAGTTTTTTCATTATGGTATGGTTTTATTGTTTTACTCGAATTTTACCCAGTCAATCTCCACACTACCCTGCTCGCACACCACGAAGAGGTCGTGTTTTTTACTTACACTCTTGCTGACAGCATAGTTGCTTACAGTCCAATCGCCGCAGGGAGAAATCACCGCCTTGCAGACTTCCTTGCCGTCAACCGCATCAATTCTGATGCTTACCACAGCCTCAGCGGGGGCGACAGCCTTGATTGCGACTTTTTTCCATCTGTTGGAACTGCAGGAGAGGCCGCTGCCTTTCGCGCTGAAATCGACAGCATTGTAGCGCACATATCCCTTGGGAGCGAAAACGGTCTTCCAGCCGAGGAAGGTATTGGTGGAGTCGATGTAGTCGATTTTCGCACCGCCGCCGATTTCGCTGTAACGGTCGATTTCGATCTGCTCATTGGCGGGATAGAGGCCCACACCGCGCAAGGTGGGAATTACCTCCCTGATGGTGCCATCCTCGTTGAAGAAAAGCGAATCCACGCGTACGGAGCGGTTCTTGTCGAAGTTGGGGGAATAGTCGTTGTGGTGATAGAAGAGATACCACTGGTCCTTGAACTTCACGATTGAGTGGTGGTTAGTCCAGCATCCTGTGGGTGACTCCTTCATAATGAGACCCTTGTACTCGTAGGGCCCCATAGGGTTGTCGGACATTGCGTATGCGAGAGTCTCTGTGCCGCCGTCGTTGCGCACCCAGGGGTAGGTCAGATAGTATTTGCCGTTGTGCTCGAAGGCGAAGGGGCCCTCCACGAATCCTTCGGGAAGAGTAGTCACGGGGGCTGGCCTGTCCTCGAACTCTGTCATATTGGATTTCAGTTTGCCGATGAAGAGTCTTCCTCCGCCGAAAACAAGGTAGTTGTCACCGGAAGATGTCTGCATACAGCAAGGGTCAATGCCGAAGGCTCCCTGGACAGGCTCGTCAAGGCAGGTGAAGGGTCCCTCGGGACTGTCAGCCACGGCCACGCCTATGCCGAAACCGCCGCGACGAAGCATAGGGTTTTCAGCCTCGGGATTCGGCTTGCGGGCATTGGGGAAGTAGAAGTAGTATTTGCCGTCCTGGTAAACACAGTCGGGGGCCCACATCGAGTAGCCCTCGGGATTGCCCCAAGGCACATCCTTCTGATCGACTATCACTCCGTGGTCCGTCCAGTGGATGAGGTCATCTGAACTGAAGACGTGGTAGTCAGCCATACAGAACCACTCCTTGAGATGCTCCACGGGAGAGGGAATATCGTGGGAAGGATACACATACACGCGGCCGTTGAAGACCCTCGCTGTGGGATCCGCGCTGAACTGGTCGCGGATGATGGGGTTCTGCGCATTTGCGGCCAGA
>JABUTN010000018.1:9773-14672 GCA_021443665.1 Bacteroidales bacterium
TTTCTTCATATCTGTATTATTTGAGTGTTACGGTTACTGACTGCAGGTCGGCATCACGGGAGCTGTTGCCATAGAAGACGGTGTAAGTGCCGGGGAGAGTCTGCATACGCTGACTCTGCTCGTCCCACCACTCGAAACTGCGGCCGTCAAGTTTGATTTCGGTCTCAACTTTGCCTTTGGCGGGGATGTTCACCCTTGCGTAGCCCCTGAGGGTCTTGGAAGGGCCTTCGGCATCACCTTCGCGGCGAATATAAACCTGCACGACCTCGTCACCAGCCTTTTTGCTCTTGTTGGTCACGGGCACAATCACTGAAACAGTCTCGCCGGCCTTCACCTCGGTGGCAGACAGTTTGGCCTTTCCAATCTCGAAGTTACTGTAGCTCAAGCCGTAACCAAAGGCGAAGAGGGGATCCTCGGTCATATAGCGATAGGTGCGGCCCTTCATCGAGTAGTCCTCATAGTCGGGCAGCTGGGCATCGTTGCGGTAGAAAGTGACGGGGAGTTTTCCTCCGGGGTTGTAGTCTCCGAAGATCACATCGGCAACAGCGTCACCGCCCCTCTCGCCAGCATACCAGGCCTGGAGGATGGCATCGCAGCTCTTGGTCTCGGGCTCAAGGGCAACGGCGCTGCCTGAGCAATTCACGAAGACGACCTTCTTGCCGGCGGCCTTGAGGGCTTTGAGGTATTCCCTCTGAACGGCGGGAAGCTCAATTGAGGTACGGTCACCGCCCCTGAATCCGGGGAGTTTTATAGGCATCTCCTCGCCCTCGAGCTGGGGAGAGATACCTCCGCAGAATACCACATAGTCATAGCCTTTAAGGGCCTCGATTTCCTTTGCATAGTCGATCTTGGACTGTACGCCGAAATCGAACACAATGGCGGCGTTCCAGGTGGGCACCTGGGTGTAGAGAAGTTCCACATTGTACTTCTTGCCGGCCTCTGCCTTGAAGATGATGTTCTCGTTCACATAGCGCCAGGTATAGGTTCTGTAGATGGTCTCGCCGTTCACCTTGAGGGTGATTCCGCTTGAGCCTTCGATATGGAATGTCAGGTCCTCGGTGGCCTTGGCGGTGAAGGCAGTCTCATACTTGGCAGAGAAACCCTCGAGAGGAATTCCGTCGCCGAAGGGATGGCGGCCAAGGGTGTTCTGTGAGAAGGGGGCGCTGAAATGGCGTGTGGCCGTAGGCTCGCCCTCCATCTTGGGATTGGTCCAGTAGCTTGCCTTGGTGCCGGTGGCGCCGTTGTAGGCACAGGTGCTGTAGTATGACTCGAGTTTCAGGGTATCCACGTGGTCGCAGCCGGGGAGGTAGAACACCTTCGCACCGCCTATCTTGGACTGTATGCCCTCAAGTATTGAAACGGTGTTGGTGGGCACTCCGTTGTAGTTGCCCCACATCATACGCTCATTGTGGGCATTGGGGCCGATGACGGCAACCTTGCGTGACTTTTTGATGGGAAGCACGCTGTTGTTGTTCTGCAGCAGGACCATAGTCTGCTGGGCCATCCTGTAAGTAAGGTCATTGTGGGAAGCGCACTCCACGGTGTCGGGGCTGATGGCATTCCACTCGCACAGAGAGGGGTCTGTTTCCATCTCGCCGAGGCTGAAGCGGCCCTCGAGCAGACGGATGAGGCTCTTGTCAAGGTCTTTCTCGTCGATCAGGCCGGCCTTCACGGCAGCGGGAATGTTCTTGTAGTCACTTCCGCATTCCACATCGGTTCCGGCAAGGACACCGGCGGCAGCGGCGTGGGTGGCATTTGAAGAACTCTTGTGGCTCCTCCAGAAGTCGCTCACGGCGCCGCAGTCTGAAACCACGAGGTATTTGAAGCCCCACTCGTCACGCAGTATGCGCTGAAGCAGACGGTTGCTGCCGCAGCAGGGCTGGTCGTCCCATCTCTGGTATGCGCACATCACCTCGCGCACGTCCGCATCCTGGACGAGGGCCTTGAAGGCGGGCATATAACTCTCCCAGAGGTCACGGGGAGCGATGTCGGTAAGATTGGCGTGATGGCGGGTGTATTCGGGGCCGCTGTGGATCGCATAGTGCTTTGCACAGGCGAGCAGACGGCGGTAGCGTGCCTCACGGGGTCCCTGAAGGCCTTCCACAACTGCAGTTCCCATCTTGGAAAGCAGATAGGGGTCCTCACCGTATGACTCCTGTCCCCTGCCCCATCTCGGGTCGCGGAACAGATTGACATTGGGAGTCCACACTGACAATCCTTTGAAACGGGCCTTGGGCAGACCGGCCGCGTTGCGTCCGTTGTATTTGGCGCGTGTCTCAATGGATGTCACATCGAATACCTTGAACACGAGGTCATGGTTGAAGGAGGCGGCCATTCCCACGGGCTCGGGGAAATTGGTCACATTGTCCTGGTTTGCAACTCCGTGGAGGTCCTCACTCCACCAGAAGAAACGGTCGATGCCCAAGCGGTCAACAGGCTCAGACTCATCAATCATCAACAGGGCCTTTTCCGGAAGTGTAAGGCGGCCGAGGAGATCCACGGCCCTCTCGTGGTCACTGAGAGCGGGATTCTGGTATGGGAGCAACTGCTGGGCTCCTGCCGTGACAGCCATCCCGAGAAGGAATACAAAGGGAATTATTCTTTTCATAGATTTATTTGTTATTGGTTATTTCTTCTTGTCAGTAAGTATTGAAAGCATCTGAGCCCCATAACGGTGTCCGAGTTCGCGGTAGCCCGCAGAGGCGAAATGCAGGTGGTCAACCCTTTCGGGGCAATCCTTGGAGGAAATCACATAGGCGGTCGGAATCACATCAGGAAGTGTGGCAAGCACCTCATTGTGCGAGGCGCACACGCCTTCTTGGCTCTTGTTCACCACCTCTCCGGCAAGCAGGGGCACATTCTCCGCTTCCAGACCGAGTTCGGCAAGCAGATCCTCATATACCTTCTTTACCTGCAGGGGCCAAGCGGGATCGGCGCAGTTGGACTCACCCTGATGCAGGAGGATGCCCTTGATGACACCGGACTTCTGTGCTTCCTTGGCGGCATTTATCAGGAACTCCCAGCAGTTTCCGCCGTAATTCGTATTCACATTGTTCTGCAGCCAGTCGGCGCTTGTCGCCACGTATGACATGCAGGAATCCTTGTCGAAACACTGGATCTTGCAGCCTCCGACAGCCACTACCACCACGCCAACTCGGATCTTCTTGGGCAGGCAATCCACCAGCGTCCTTCCGAAATAGTCTGCGGGGGTAAGGCCGCACCAGCACTTTGTCAAAGGGGGCACTGCCGTGCGCCACTGACCTTTCACCCAGCCATTGTCGGGACAATCCACGGTCTGCCATACTTGGAAACGGGAATCCACATCCACGGTGTCAATAGTCTCGATGGTGCCGGGATAACCCTCCATATTGGACTGGCCGATGCAGAGATAAATGTGGAAATTGGGGTCCGGCCCGTCTATTTTGCTGCTGCAGGAGAGCATAAGAGCAGCCGCGGCTGCAAGAATGATGAGTTTCTTAAGCATAAGGTTTAAATTTTATAGGCTTTGCCCGCAAATCTCACTTCGGGGCATTTGTTTTCATTTCCAAGATATGAAATCTTCACTCTCACGGGACTTCCGTTTTCCCAGGAGAGTTCATTGAGTACATAACCGCCCCTGAGCCTCAGACCCTTTACGCTACCCTTGGCGGCAAGGGCTGCGGGGAGTGCAGGAAGCAAATCTATGTAGCCTTCGTGGCTCTGCACAAGCATCTCTGCGATACCTGCGCAACAACCGAAGTTGCCGTCAATCTGGAAGGGCGGATGGGCATCGAAGAGATTGGGATATGTTCCTCCGCTCATAGTCCACTTGCCGGGTTCGGGAGCGGGACTGAGCTGGTCAGTCAGCAGTTTGAAGGCCCTGTTTCCGTCGCGCAGACGAGCCCAGAGACAAACCTTCCAACCCATGGACCAGCCGGTGGAGACATCCCCACGGGCCTCAAGGGAGGTGCGGGCGGCATTGAAGAGTTCGGGCGTGCCGTCACAAGTGATGATTGAGCCGGGATAAAGCCCCCAAAGGTGGGAAACGTGACGATGGTGGTCGCGAGGATTGTCCCAGTCGTGGAACCACTCCTGAAGTTGTCCCCATTTTCCTATCTTAATGGGAGCGATGCGCTCCTTCATAGCGGTCAGAGTATCCGCAAAGACTTTGTCAACTCCCATCTGCGAGGCCGCCAGAGCCGTGTGTTCAAAGAGAGCGCTGACCATCTGGGAGTCCATAGAAGTGCCGAAAACCACGGCAAAGCCTTCCTTCTGTCCGGGAATCTGGGGATTGTTCTCGGGAGAGAACGAGGGAGCGATGACCAGATAGCCGCTTTCAGGCTCGGGCGTCAGGAAATCCACATAGAACTCGCAGGCGGAACGCATCAGGGGATACACCCTTGAAAGTTTGTCCATATAGTCGGCGCCGGCATACTGTGTCATATCCCAGAGTTGTTCGCACAGCCAGGCGCTGCAAGTCGGCCACATACCGAACATCTCACCGTCAACCACTCCGCTTATGTTCCAGATGTCTGTATTGTGATGGAGGGTCCAGCCGCGGCAGCCGTACATTTTCGCGGCATCTCGTCCGGTCTTGGCGAGGGCCTCCGCCTTGGAGATGAAAGGCTCGGCGCTTTCTTCGAGATTGGTCAGAAGCGAAGGCCAATAATTCATCTCATAGTTGATATTTGTGGTGTATTTGGAGTCCCAGGGTGGAGTCATAGAGTCGTTCCAGAGCCCCTGCAGACCTGAAGGCTGTCCTCCGGGCTGCGAGCAGCTGATGAGCAGATAGCGTCCGAACTGGAAGTAAAGCTCCACCAGGGCGGGGTCATAGCCCTTCGAGAAGGCTGCCACCCTCTGATCGGTGGGCAGGGAAGCCGCCTGGCTGCTGCCCAGGTCGAGGCTTACACGGTCAAACTG
>JABUTN010000018.1:14738-44466 GCA_021443665.1 Bacteroidales bacterium
AGGAATGAGAGGGCAAGGGCTTTCGAATCACCTTTGACCGTTTTATAATCAACGAAATTTGTCGCTATGGAAATATAAACCACCGCTTCGTCTGCACCGCTGATTGTGAGCGCTGCAGGATTATCCTCAGACGCAAGCAGCCGTCCGCCCTTTTGAGAGATGCGGATGGCGGTGGTATGCTCTATTGCGCCAGGTATGCCTTCAAACTCATCGGGTGCCATTGCGGTCAGGACTATTTCCCCCGCCTGCGCATCCGCAGAGTTTTCTTTGATTTTATGTTTGCTTGTAAGGTAAGCGTTGAAATTTATGGCCCCCTTCTGCGATGCCTTCAGACGAAGCACCATCAGATTGTCCGCAAAGGAGGAAAAGAGTTCACGGCTGTAGTCCACCCCACCCTGCCTGTAGGAGACAGATGCCACCGCCTTGTCTATATCGAGTTCCCGGCGATAGGATTCGGGCGTGCCGTCTGCGGTAAAGTCAAGATGCAGGTCTTCCCCGCACTGGTAGGGCATTCCGTTGGGACCCTGGGCGCAAATCCATTTACCGCAAAGCTGCTGGGCCTGGAGATTCTCTCCCTTGAAAAGCAGGGAGCGTATCTCGTCAAGATGCGCGGCAGCATCGGGGTTAAGATTGTTGTGAGGGCTGCCGGCCCAGATGGTAGCCTCATTGAGCTGGAGCAGTTCGGAGGAAATGCCTCCATAAATCATTGCCCCAAGACGGCCGTTCCCGACAGGAAGGGCCTCTGTCCACACTTTCGCCTCCTGCTGATACCACAAGATATGGCTGGGAGTATTCTTGGTGCAGGCATTAAAGGAGAAAAGCCCCGCCGCCAACAGGGCAGTCGGCAGCAGAGCTTTTACAAAAGGTGCGAAGTTTTTCATAGAGTATGTTACTCAGCGTCTCATCCTAACGAATATCGCGGAAAATCCATTTGGAATTGTCAGAGTTGAAGTCCCAGGCGCCGAGGGCGGGGGTGCTGTCGGCTACACTCACGAGATAGAGTTTTTCACCCTCGTGGCCGGGCACAGCCTTGGGGCTGATACGCCAGGTGCCGTCGATGCACTGCTCGATTCTCCAGAGCTGCTCGGGAGCGCCGGTGAATTCGGGAACTGCAATAAGCTCGGCATCAGCTGTAGCCGCAAGAGCGCGGTTTGTGCCTTCGATGGTGATTTTGCAGTATGCACCGCCAAGGAAACCATCCTGATCGGGCAGAGGGGTGATGGTCCATCTCTGGTGGGGACGGCTGATATAGTCACCGCAGCGGACTCCAATCTCGCCGGCGGGCCAGGTGCCGATCACATCCTCAAGCTTCTGGCTGGGCAGAGGCTCAATTTTGGTGTCCTCATTCATACCGAACCATCTCATACGGCGCTCGATGCGGGTGAAATCGACTGCAAGCTCAAGGCTGTAGCCACGGCGTACGGACTCGATTTCCATTGAACCTACGGGAGTGGGCTCGCCTGCTACAGGCCAGTCATTTACCCAGCGGAGGGGAAGGATGCAGAGGGTGCTGAAACCGCCGAGGTCAAGGTCAGCCTCGAAGTGGCAGGACATCTTCTCCACGCCGCAATCCTCGATGTAGCGTCCGAAGTGGCCGGGGCCCTGTACTCTGCCCCAGGCGTTGAGGACCATCTTGCCGCCGCCCTTGATCATATCGCGGCCCATATTGTCGAGATAGGGACCGGTGACTTCGCGTGAACGTCCGCAAACGATGTTATAGGTGGAGTTGGCACCGTCACAGCAGGTACCGTGGGTTCCGAGAAGGTAATACCAGCCGTTGCGGTAGATAAGGTCGGTGGCCTCGCAGTCAATGGCGATGTTGAGGGGCTCGTTGCCGGGCACGCGGGCGCCGGTCTTGGGATCGAGCTCAACAAGGCGGATGAAGCCGAAATATGTACCGTAGGTCAGCCAGAGACGGCCAGTGGTGGGATCGAGAAGGAAGCTGGGGTCGATGGCGTCGCAGTCTTCGTCATCACCGCTCCAAGCCACCTCTACAGGCTCGGTGTAACCGAAATCGGGAGACTCGGGATCAAGGCTCTTGGTCCATTTGGTATAAATGGAGGCTTTGTGGCGTCCGCCGAGTCCGCCGCCTGATGCACCGTGAACCACGAGGTAACGGTCACCGATTTTGATGATGTCGGGAGCTGCGCAGCGATGGGGCTGGATCTCCTGAGGGCCTCTGTACCAGTGATAACCGTCGTTGGAAATCATTCCGCCGCCACCGGTGCCGAAGGTAAAGTACTTGCCATTGCTGAGCGCGATGGTTGAAGGGTCGTGGATGAAAGCCTGACCGGCCTGACTCTGTGCGAGGGCGGGAAGAGCTATCAGAAGTGATGCTATGATGATTGCAAACTTTTTCATGGCTATTTGGTAATAATGGTGTAATTGGAAACAACATTGCCCTTCAGGTCAACGAAACGGACGCAGAAGTCGCTCATGCCGGGGCCGTTGATTACGACGCCGCGGATAATGTGGTCACCTTTGGTAAGGGTAACGACTCCTGAAGCGCAGTCATCAACCACCATACGGCGGTCACCGCTCAGAAGCACGGCCTCTTTGCCGTCAATCCACCACATTGAAGCTGAATTGGAACCGACTGAAAGGCGAACATCCTTGATGTCCTCATCGCAGTGGATGGTGGTAACAGCCCAGAACACATTGCCATAGGGTGTCTCGGCATTTGAAATGCCTGTGGCGAAGCGGAACAGTTTCACATTGAAACCGGTGCTCTGAAGTGAGTGCCAAGCCAGTTTGGATTTGCCGACCTTCACCTTCTGGCCATCCTTGGGAACGATGGTCTGCTGATCCTTGAAGTACAGGGTGTCAACAAAATAATAGCGAAGATAGGAATCCACAAACACAGTGTTGGTGCGATTGGGTTTGGAGATGGGATCAAGAAGGCTCCAGCGTGTGATGAAACCTTCAGGGTCAGGAGTGGAAGCCGCTGCGGCAGGTTTGACGAAATAGGTGCCGTCAACAGTACCTGCGGAAGGGCTCTTGGAAGTTTGGGCATTCGCGCCGAAGGCCACTGAAAGGGCAAGGGCGGCTGCAAAAGAAATTTTGGTTACTATTTTCATACAGTAGTGTATTAGGTTCCTTTTTTGCTATCACAAAAATAGGGAACTTTTCCACACTTCCTGTATTGAAAATGTTACCTGTTACATCCAATGAAGTTACATTTCCTAGAAAAGGGGTATCTGGATGGACACGCCGAGCTTCAGGGAAAGCAGAGAAGGTTTGTAACGGGCCTGGAGGGTCTCCCGTGTTGCGGGCTCAGACAAATCCCCGCCGGTCTGCACGAGTTTCTCGTATGACACACCAAGCACCTCGAGGCAGGCCTCGAACATCATCAGGTCTGAGATTGCGATGGCGATACCGGGAGCAAAGAAGATGGAGCAGTTGAAGCTGGAAATATTGTATAGGAGTTCCTTTTCTCCGGCCGACGTTTTGGTGACCTTTCCGTTACCGCCGCCGAAACCGATGAATCCGCCCATAATGAGTGCAAACCTGCGGCTGTTGGCTATGGGATTGTAGAAGCGGTAGGCGATGCGGCCCGTATATACGTTCTGCGACATTGTTCCTTTCAGGCTTTCCTCCACCTTCTCGGAGATAAGTCCGTTGTCGCACCTGTAGTCATACCAGTTGTAATCGAACTGCAGACCTATCGAGTGATTATGCTTGAAAGTGTAAAATATCTGGGGAATGACGCTCAGTTCCTTGGTGTGACCAGTCAGGGGAGATGCTTGCAAAAGTTGGATAGCCCTGTCTTCCTCGCCGGAATAGGCTACCTTGACACCGATGGACAGATTGCCTTTGGGAGAGAAAATCACTCTCGGCCCCTTGATGCCCCTATTGAATGTTTTGGCTGTAACCGTAGATGTATCAGTCACATACTGTTTTCCGTCATCGGGAATAGGATACACTTTTTTAACTCTTTTACCGGGTACACCGGCAGCTGACATTTGAAGACCCACAAGAAGGGCGATGACAATCAGAAACAGTTTTTTCATAGCATAAAGTTTTAGAAACGCGCAAAGTTAGCAAAAAAATCATACTTTTGCGCCATTATTTAAATCCATCTACGCAAATGATAGAACTAAGGGAGGTCACCACCCGCTGCCAGCTGAAAGAATTTGTCAAGTTCCCCGACGAATTGTACAAGGATTCACCCTACTACGTTCCCATCCTGCACAGCGATGAATATGATGCCCTTATCCCCAAGCGCAACAAGGCGTTCGACTTTTGCGAGGCCATATATTTCCTTGCATACAAAGACGGTAAGATTGCCGGACGCATAGCAGGCATCATAAACAGGAAGGCCAACGAAACCTGGAACACCAGACACGTGCGCTTCGGATGGATCGATTTCATCGAAGACATAGAAGTGGCTCAGGCTCTGCTGGACAAGGTTTCAGAATGGGGCAGGTCAAAGGGAATGACATCCATCATCGGCCCCTACGGATTCACGGATATGGACAAGGAGGGAATGCTCACCGAAGGCTTTGACAAGATGAGCAACTCCTCACTTATATACAACTATCCCTACTATCCCGAATTTTTGAAGCGCCTGGGCTTTGAGCCTGAAGCCCAATGGATTCAGGAAAGTTTCGAGATTCCGGAGAAACTTCCTGACAATCTTGTGCGCACCGAGCCCCTTATAATGAAAAAATACGGACTGAAATTCGGACAGCCCAAGACCTATTTCAGCAAGGTAAGATACGGAAAGGAGATGTTCCGGCTCATCAACGAAGCCTATGCGGGACTGCACCAGTACTCCGAACTCACGCCGGGGCAGATAGAAAAGTATGTCTATAAATACGCCTTCGTGATAGACCACAGGATGTGCTGTTTCGTGTTCAACAAGGAGAACAAGATGGTCGGCTTCACAATCACAGTCCCTATGACGGCGGATGCCTTCCGCAAGGCCAAGGGAAAACTCTTTCCCTTCGGCATCTTCCACCTGCTGAAAGCGCTGCGCAAGCGCGATGTGGTGGAATTGTACCTCATCGGTGTCCTGCCGGAATACCAGTCCAAGGGAGCCACGCTGATGATTTTCTCTGAAATACACAGAAACTACCGGGCCTGCAATGTCAAGATGGGCATCACTTTCCCTCGTCTGGTGGACAACAATAATGTAAACGGCATTTTTGACGTCTTTCAGATGAAGCCCTACGTCCGCCGCAGCTGCTTCATCAAGGCACTCTGATCAGACGCTCTTGCAGAAGAGCAGGAAATGGTCGATGGCGGAGGCCACGGAAGGACTCGCCGGACTCAGACGTGCATACATCCTCACAAACGGTAAGGGATTGTCCTTGAGGCAGAAGTCCGCAAAGGGTATAAGCGAAGGATTGCCGGAAGCGTCTGCTTCAGTCACAATGGCGATGTCGCATTCCTGTTCGCGCCCAGCATCCCGTTCCACCAAAGAGAAATGTACGGAAGGCCGCAAGGTCTGATATTTCCGGATTAGTTCCGGGAGGATAAACTTGTAGGCGAGCGGGCAGGCACACACCCGTATGGTGCATTCCTCCACAGCACCCGGAACTATATCCGCAGCCATTATCTCGTACAGAGAGAGTATCTTGCGGGCATAGCCGAGCATAAGTTCACCCTTTAAAGTAATGGCGACCCTCCCCGCCTTGCGTTCGAAGAGAAGGTCGCCGATATTTTTTTCAAGTTCGCTGATGTGACCGCTGACAGCCGGCTGGGTGATGCCCAGCTCCCGGGCAGCCTTCGTGAAGCTGCCCAGGCGGGCTACAGATTCAAATACCTTCAGCCGGAAATCGGTCATAGGGGATTACTCAGCGGGAGTCATGAACAACTTCAGGGAATTGCCGCTGTAGAAGAGGTCAGAAGCGAGTTTCTTCACATCATCGGCAGTGAGGGCGCCCACGATTGCCTCGTATGCGCTATCCTTGTCGAAGCCGTAGATCAGCTCTGTGTTCAGGACACTGCGCCAGTAGGAGTTGTTGATGCGCTGCTCGGCGATTTCCTTGAGGAGGTTCTCCTTGGCCATTGCGAAGTGGCTCTCGGTGGGACCGTTCTGGGCGATGTCGTTGAGACCCTTGACGGCAATGCCATAAAGTTTGTCGGCCTGCTCGCAGTTGGTGTCAAATACAATCTGGAGACAAAGTTCGCTGTTGAAACGGGTGTTTCCGAATGCACACACTGCCTGAGCGCCATAGGTGCCGCCTTCATCCTCACGGATGCTCTCAGTGTAAACCATTCCGAGGATATACTCGAGTGCGTCGGCTGTAATCTGGCTCTTGAGATCATAGCCTACGGGAGCGGTATAATCGAAGAACACAGAGGTTTTGGGAGTGCTCATGGGAACCTTGATGGCCTTGTCCTGGACGCCCTTGGCGAAACCGCCTTGAACGTCAAGGGCCTTTGTGGCCTTCTTGCCCACCTTCAGGGCTCCAAGATACTGGGCGGAGAGGGCCTTGGCGCTTGCCGCATCAATGTCACCAATGATGACGACGTTCGCACCGGCAGGATTTGAGTACATCTTGCGAAGTACCCTTTCCATCTCCTTGTAGTTGAATTTGTCCACAATCTCCTGGTCTATGAGGAGGTTGCGCTCGGGCCTTTCGAAGCAGTATTTGTAAATATTGTACTGGAACTGGTAGTTGGGCTGGTTGACGATGTTGGGAACCACAGCCTTGAGCTGGTTGAGTGAAGCCTCATACTCGCTTTCCTCGAAACGGGGTTCCGTATAGCTGAGGTAGGCAAGTTGCATCAGGGTCTCGAAGTCCTTGCTTGAGCAGTTGCCGGTGACTCCGTGCTCAGTCTCGCGGATGAAGAGGGACAAATCGACTGATTTGCCGGCAAGCACCTTCTGAAGCTGGGTGGCGGAGAACTTGGAGACACCGCAGGTGGAGTTGTAGAGACTGAGGATATTGGACTCGATATAGCCGAGGTCGCTTGAGGACACGGTGGATATGCCGCCGTCATTGCTGACCTGCAGGAGCACCTGGTCCTTCTTGAGTTCTGTCTGACGGAAATATACATTGATGCCGTTGGAAAGGGTCCACTTGGTGAAACCGTGGTTTGCGGCTGCCTCTTTCTTTACCTTGCCGCCCTTGATGGGGGTGTCGATAAGGGAAGTGACAACTTCTTCAGCGGCGGGAGCTTCAATCTCCATTGTGGGAAGAGCCTTGAAGACGGCTGCGAAATCAGCCTCGGTGGGATGAACCAGACCTTCTTTCTCGACGGATTTGTAGATGAGAACAGCATTCTTTGTCAATTCCAGACCCTGTGTCAGAGCCTGATTGATGGCAGCCACGGGAATCATCTTCAGATATGCGTCCGCCACATTGTATTCGTATTCGGGATCGAGATAAGGTTCGTTGAGCAGGAAGTGGCCCTCTACGGGATAAACCAGGGCTGCATTGGTGCGGGTTGCGGCTCCGTCCTTAGCCCTCTCGAGTTCGCGCAGGATATTGGTCTTGGCACGCTCATACTCCGCCTCTGTAAAACCATAGCGGCGGGCTTTCTCAAGCTCTGCGAGGAAGGCGATTGTGGCGTTCAAGCCTTCACCGTCCTTGGCAACAACAGTACACTGCATCGCGTCCTTTGTGCGGATCCAGTAGCCTGTATTTACGCTAGCGTGGATGAAAGGGGCATTGGGCTGCTGGGCGATATCCTGGAGACGCTCATTGATTACCTGGTCAATGCTGTAGTTGATGAGTTTTGTCAGATATGCGATTCCGTATGTCTTGTACTCGCGGGGAAGGGGATCCTGTTTGAACACAATCTCGATCCTGGTGATGTTCTGCTCGGGGTCCGTGAGAATACCGATGATGGGCTCGTCATTGTTGGGAACCTCAATCGTAAGGTTCTCGCCCTGCTCGGTGGGCAGATCTGCGAACATCTCTACAATCTGCTTTTCGATGGCATCCACATCCACGTCGCCAACTACTACGATGGCCTCAAGGTTGGGACGGTAAAGACGGTCATAGAAACTGCGAAGGGACTCGTGTTTGAAGTTTTTGAGGTTCTCGACATCACCTATGAGGGTGCAACTCTCGTATTTGGAACCTTTGTAGAGATAAGGAAGGGATTTCTCGAGAAGACGCCAGTCGGCGGTGCGGCGCGTACGCCATTCCTCCACAATCACTCCCCTCTCCTTGTCGATTTCCTCGCCACTCAGTGTCGCAAAACCGGCATAGTCGTGAAGGGTAAGAAGGGCTGTATCGATAATGCCCTGACGGATGGTGGGGCAGTCACGAATCATGAACTCGGTCTGCTCCCAGCCGGTGCCGGCATTTATGTTCTTTCCGAAAGAAACGCCCACTGACTGGAAATAGTCAAGCATAGTCTTGCCGGGAAGGTTTTTGCTGCCATTGAGCTGCATGTGCTCGAGGAAGTGGGCAAGTCCGTCCTGATGGGGATACTCTTCATCGATGGCACCCACATTGGCCAAAAGGTAGAAATCGGCTCGCTGCGCGGGCTTCTCATTATGACGGATGTAGTAGGTCAGGCCGTTGCCGAGCCTGCCTGAACGGTATCCGGGGTCCAGCTGAAGGGGGGCATTGGGGTCTGCCACCTGTGCAAACATCGCACTCGCGCAAAACGCAAGGGCGACAAATGAAGCGAAAATTTTTTTCATTTTTTTAAGTGTGAGTTTAAATGTCGCAACAAATGTACAAAATTTATGCCAATGCAAGCATCAAATTCAGGGCGAAAAATATTGCAATTTTGGAAAAAAGAATTACTTTTGCGCTCCCAAACCATTCGCCCGGATGGTGGAATTGGTAGACACGCTAGTTTCAGGGACTAGTGGCCGCAAGGCTGTGCAGGTTCGAGTCCTGTTCCGGGCACCGAGAAAAGGCAAGTGATTAAGCTTGCCTTTTTTTTCATATCTTTGCAAGATGAATCCCCTCCAGAACATAGAGAACACCGCTTTGACGCTTCGCGAGCAGCTTGAAGTGCTTAAGTCCCGCGGAATGAAATTCCGTGACGAAAGGAAGGCGGAGGAACTTCTCGGCCAGATAGGATATTTCCACCTCAAGGGCTATTGGATCGATATGGAAGAGGATCCCGTAAGGCATATCTTCCGCAGCGACTCCTATTTTGAGAATGTCCTCGAGCGCTATCTGTTCGACCATTATCTCAGAGGCGAGATTTTCGTGGCGGTGGAAAACATCGAGATTGCCTTTAGGGCGAGGCTCACCTATCACATGGCAAGGCAGTACGGACAGTGGTGGTGGAATGACGAAAGCCTCTTCAAAAGCGCCAAGGCCTACGATTCGATGCTGAAGATTATAGACAACGAATTCCACAAATCACGCAATCCCGTCATACAGAGATACATAGAGAAACGCCCCGACAAACGGCCGGAGGCCTGGGCCATTTTCGAAAGCGCCTCACTGGGGGTGATGGTAAGGGTTTACGGCAACCTGAGGGACACGCTTGTCGAGAAAAGGCGCATAGCCTCGGACTTCGGACACGACAACCCGGACACCCTGTTCAACTGGATGGAGTCGGTCTGCTCCGTGCGCAACAAGGCCGCCCACTACAGTCGTCTGTGGAACGCGCCCGTGAAAAGCATCACCGTTCCGGATTCCCTCCCTCGCCCCTGGGTATCCTCGATTCCCAACGCCGCCTCCCTGTACGCCGTCATCTGCGCCCTGGTATACCTGAGCCAGAGCCTCGACCAGAGCGACAATATCCGCAAATCCTTCATCCGCATCATAAAGATTTATGATTCCCTGCCCCTGGCGAAGATGGGATTCCCTTCCGGCTTCCTTGACGAGCCTCTGTGGCACTATCATCCGGAGGATATGCTTATGCGTTAACCACTTAATAACCAATAATTATGAACAAAACACTTAAATTAATTACTGTGGCGGCCGTCCTCGCATTGTTGTGCGGCTGCTCATCATCCCCAAAAGACCAGGGTGTTTCCATCAGCTATGAGGAGTACACTCTTGACAACGGTCTGAAAGTCATCCTTCACGAAGACCACAGCGACCCCATCGTCGCCCAGGCCATCGCCTTCCACGTGGGCAGCGCCCGCGAAAAAGAGGGCAAGACCGGTTTCGCGCATTTCTTCGAGCACATGCTGTTCCAGCGTTCCGAGAACCTGCCCCGCAACTCCTTCTTCACCAAGATTGCGGAGATGGGTGGCAACTTCAACGGCGGCACTTCCAACGACTATACCATATATTTTGAGAGCGTGCCCCGCAACGCCCTTGAGAAGATTCTGTGGATGGAATCCGACCGTATGGGCTACTTCATCAACACTGTGACACAGCCCGGCCTCGAGCGTGAGATCGACGTCATCTGCAACGAAAAGAGGCAGACCGAGGTGAACAACGCCTACGGTATGATGAACGACATTATGAGCAAGGCGCTCTTCCCCCACAGGCATCCCTACAGTTGGACTGTCATCGGCGAGTTCGACGACATCAAGTCTGCGACCATTGAGGATGTCAAGGAGTTCTACCGCACATACTACGTTCCCTCCAACGCCACCCTCTGCATCGCCGGCGACTTCGATCCCGTAGAGACGAAAGCCCTGATAGAGAAGTATTTCGCCGAGATTCCGAGCCATCCCGTAGAGAAGCCGAAGGTATGGAACATCTCTCTTGACCAGACCAAGAAACTCTATTACGAGGACCAGTTTGCAAGTATGCCCTCCCTTGACATCGCTTATCCCGGTGTTGCCGCAGGCGATCCGGACGAGCCCGCCCTCGACGTTTTCGCCAGCCTCTTCGGACGCGGCAAGAACTCCCCCCTCTATAAGAACATCGTCAAGGCCAACCTCGCCCCCAATGTGATGGCCTACAACGGTTGTATGGAGAGCGCCGGTATGATAGAGTTCAGCGCCACCGCATTCCCCGGCATCCCTATGGACAAACTTATGGAGGCCATCGAAAAGGCCAAGGCCGACTTCGAGGAGAACGGCGTCGATCTTGAGGAACTGGCATCCCTGAAGGCCGAAAACGAGACGTCAATCTACCGCAGGCTGCAGAGCGTGCTCGGCAAAGCCCAGCTGCTCGCCCGCAACAAGGAGTTCTACGGCAAGGCCGACAAGTTTGTCGATGACATCAAAGCCTATTCCGCAGTGACGGCCGAGGATGTGATGAGGGTATATGAGAAATACATCAAGAACGCCAACTATGTGGCCGTGGTGGCTGTTCCCAAAGGACAGACCGAACTTGCCATCAGCGGCAGCCATCCCGCAGACCTCGTGATGGAGGACCAGACCAAGCAGACTATGCGCAGTGCGGCCGGTGCCGTTGTGGATGACGACTATGAACGTACCCCTTCCAAGATCGACCGCAGCAAGGAGCCCGACTATATGCCGAACACCCCCCGCACGAACATCCCTCAGATCTGGAGGACCTCCCTTGCCAACGGCATTGAGGTGGCCGGCATCACCCAGAACGAGATTCCTATGGNCCCTCACCATCACCATCAAGGGCGGCTCCCTGCTTGATCCTGAAGGCAAGAGGGGCACTTCCGCCATCAATGCCAATCTTATGAACGAGGGCACAGCCCTTCACACTGCAGTCGAGCTCGAGCAGGCCCTCCGCAAGCTCGGGGCAAGCGCAAGGGTCAGCAGCGGCACCGAATACACGACCATCAATGTAAGTTCGCTCTCCAAGAACCTCCCGGCCGTGATGGGCATTGTCAACGAGATGCTCACCCAGCCCCGTTTCGACGAGGATGCCTTCAAACGCGCCGTGATGTCGCAGAAATCCTCCATCAAGAACGCCAAGACCAGCATCACCACCCTCGGCCAAAGAGCTGCCCTGAAACTGTGGTTCGGTGAAAGCACCTATTCCTCATTCCCCACCGAGGAAAGCATCGACGCCATCACAATGGATGATGTGAAGGCCTATTTCAAGACTATCACTCCCAAGAACACCTGCATCGACGTGGCCGGGGACATTGACGCCAAGAGCATAAAGAAAGCCCTGGCCGCACTGGAAGGATGGAGCGGAGAAGAAGTTGCCGTTCCCGAGCCCGTCTTCGGCAAGAGCGCGGCAGCCGGCAACTATTTCATCGACTTCCCCGGCTCAAAGCAGTCCTATATCTATATAATAGGCCCCGGCAGGAAAATCACCGAACCCGCCTACTCCAAACTTGAGGTGCTGAACGAGAAACTCGGCGCGGGCTCGAACGGCCTTCTCTTCGACGTTCTCCGTCTTCAGAGGGGCTACACCTACGGTGCGTATTCATCCTTGAGAGCCAGCGACAACTACGGTTATTTTATGGCGGCATCCAGCGTTCAGGGAAGCGCCACCAAAGAGTCTGTTGCCCTGTTCAAGGAGATTTTCACTGACTTCGGCCCCAACTACACCGAGGAGACTCTCGGAAAGGTGAAAGCCTCCCTGCTCAGGTCAAACTCTTCCGCCTTCGAGACCCCCCAGAGCCTTGTAGGCATGCTGCAGAGCATCCGCCTCTACGGGCTTCCCGATGACTATGTAGCCGTTCAGGAACAGATCATTGAGGGCACCACTCTTGATGACATCAAGACCCTCGCAAAGGAGCATCTCAACACCAACAACATGATCTTTGTCGTTGTGGGCGACGCTGCCTCACAGATGAAAAACGTGCCCGGAGCCATCCGCTACGAATAAAATGAAATTACAATTGCCGTCAATACTGTCAGCCCTTGTCTTGATTGCGGGCTGCGGAGTACAGTCAAGAGCCCTGAGGATGCCCGACTTCCTGCAGGAAGGGGACAAAGTGGCCTTGATCTCGCCCGCATCCAGAATTGAGATTGAATTGGTTGACAGTATTGCAATGGCAATAGAGCAGTGGGGACTTGTGCCCGTATATGGAGTTCATATCTTCGACAGTCTGAACAATTTTGCCGGAAGCGAAGCGGCAAGGAGGCAGGACCTGCTGTGGGCCCTGAAGGACCCCGAAATAAAGGCCATAATGTGTACCAGGGGTGGATATGGTTCAGTTCACATCCTATGCAATCTTCCCTTGAAGATATTGCGCAAATATCCCAAATGGATTTCAGGCTACAGTGACATTACGGCCCTGCTCAGCGCGGAGATATGCGCCGGCAATATGGGCATACACTCCAATATGGGACTGCGTCCCGCAATGGGGGAAGAGACCGACTCAATCGGGCTTATGCTCAAAAGAATCCTTTACGGGGAATTGCCCACTTACCACAGCGCCCCTCACGAACTTGACAACTGCGGCAGTGCCGAAGGCATCCTGATAGGTGGCAATCTGAGCGTATTCAGCGGCCTGGCCGGCTCAGACTATGATTTCTTCAAGGCCTTGCGCAACAAGGACATCATCTTGTTCATTGAGGACATCAATGAAAACTGCCGCAAGGTGGACAGGATGCTTCATCAGATGATCGTAAGGGGTGTGATGAAAAATGTCAAGGGAATAATCGTTGGCAGGTTTGTCGATTGCGAAGCCAGCAACGGCTTTGATGACATATACCAAATGCTTCATTACTATCTCAAGGACCTGGACATCCCCATCGCCTACGATTTCCCTGTCGGCCACGACGAAAGCTACAACTATCCCCTCATAGAAGGTTGCAGGGTGCTGTTCAGCGTAAGTCCTGAAGGCAGCACCCTGCGATTCCTGCGGAAATAGAACTTTTCCCGGATATCACCAATGCAGCAGGGCGGTAACGGGATAGTGATCGGACACGTATTTCACGCCGGCGTATTGTTGGGTCACCCTCTCGAATTTGCTGCACTCCTTAAAGCCTGCGTAGAAAATGTAGTCTATGGCACAGTAGGTTTCCTCGTCGCGCCAGTCATTGTATGTATGGCGCTTGTCGGTCACGGCCGCGGTATTGCGGGCGTTCTTCATGCGGGCATCGATTTCCTCGAAGATGGGAGATCCTTCGCCTGCATTGAAATCGCCTGTCACGATTGAAGGCATAGAGCCGTCATTGAGGTCTTCCAAACGCTGCATGACGAGTTTGAGACCCTCGCGCTGCGCCACCATTCCAACGTGGTCCAGATGAGTGTTGATATACAAGAACTTCTTTCCTGTCTCAATAGACTCGAGATAGGTCCAGGTGGCCGTGCGCAGACAAGCGCCGTCCCAGCCCTGTGAAGGCACCTCAGGGGTTTCCGAAAGCCAGAATGTGCCCCAGTCGAGGCATTTGATCTTCTTCTTGTTCCAGAAGATGGCCATGTGCTCGCCGTCGGACACGCCGTCCTCACGGCCCACGCCAACATATTCATAGTCAGGGCAGTTGGCATCGATAGCATCCAACTGGAAGTCAAGCGCCTCCTGCAGGCCCATTATGTCGGGCTGCTGGTCATTGATCATTTCAAATACGGCCTCCTTGCGGAATTCCCAAGAGTTGGGACCGTCCTCGGCGGCGCCGTAACGGATATTGAATGACATCACCTTCAGGGGCTGTGCATCCCTACCTCCGCAAGAGAGGGTCAGAAGGGCGAATATGACAGATGCGATTGTTAACAAAGTCTTTTTCATAGTTTTATTGGGGGGTTAGGGTTATTTGTTGATGGGGAAAGCCTCACACTTGGAGCCGTCGTCGGGCGCATAGTCTATGCTGAGAACGGACGCGATGGTGGGGGCAAGTTGTTTGAGATAGTACTGGCCCTCCTGAGCCACCTCGCCGAGCACGGGCACCTTGTTGCCGAAAGCCGCGAACCAGATCTGGCCTGAGCCGGGGCAACTGCGTCCGTGTCCGCTGAAACAACTGATGTCCTGCCCGCGTCCATGGTCACAGAGAATCATATAGGTAGTCCTGCCCTTGTAGAAGGGGTCGCTCTCGCAATACTCCACAATCTGCCTGATGTAGCCATCAGTGGCCTGCGCGGTGCGCAGATAACTGTCATACTTCTTCGCGTGGCCCCAGACATCGGTGTCACCGAAGCCGATATAGAAAACCTTGGGATGGAGTTCCTTCAGGATTTCCATCGCATAGCCGTATGTGACGAGGTCGTGGCGTTCGCTGTAATCAAAAAGGTCCGGGAAGCCGGAATCGAATCCCATCAGCATTGCCGTCTGCGGAGTCTGCAGGAAACAAGGTTCGCGGCCCGAACTGGCGGGAATGCCGGCACGCTCGTTGGCGAAAGCCCAGCGTATGGACTCCCAGGAGGTGAGGGCCATCACGCTTCCCTTGTAGCGGGGATCCCTGTTGGCGGCCTCCAACACATTGTGGTGGACATTCTCCACGGGATTGTTCGTGTCTATGCTGTTGTCTGCAAGGCCGGAGAACATCTCGCAGTAGCAGGGGTATGAATACCACTTGTCGTTGGCATCATCGACCTTGCAGCCCAGAGAGCGATTGCCAAGAATGTAGCCGTGCTCCCTGACACTGGACCAGAGGAAGGGATACAGGAGTTCCCTGGCCTCCTTCGGCGACTCTCTGCGGAAGTATTGGTTCAGTTCCCAAGTCTCCGGCACAAAGTCCAGACTGTTCAGCAGAGTGGTGTCCGCACCATTGAATATCTCCTGCCAGCGGAAGCCGTCAATCGTAATCACCACCAGACGCGGATCTTCGTCACTTTTGGTGCAGGAGAAGAGGCAGCCGAGCGACAAAATCGCAAGAATCAGATGTTTTTTCATATTCAGTCTATCAGGCAGGCCGCTCCTATCAGGCCCGCATCATTCAGTTCTGTAGGTATGATTTTAAGCCTTTCCACGCTCTTGTCATAGGGGAAGGTCCTGATTATCTCCCACATAGGCTTCTCAAACCAATGATAGGCCTGTGCGATGCTGCCTCCGAAGACAATCATTTCAGGGTCGAAGGTGAACATTATCAGTTTCACGAGTTCGCCGATATGCCTGCCGAATTCATCCCAAAGCGAAAGGGCTTTCTTATCACCCTTTTCCGCCATAGTGCTGGCATTCTTGCCCGTGCTTTCATTTGCCACGAAGAAACGGCTGCTGCAATAGAATTCGTAGTCCTTGTCCAGGTAAGGGACGCTACCGATTTCCCCGGCTCCCGTATTGTGGCCGCAATACAGCCTTCCATCGATAATCAGTGCCCCTCCCACCCCTGTTCCAAGGGTTGTGCAGAATGTTTCGCGGCATTCCCGGCCCTCGCCGTAGCGGGCAACGCCGAGCGCAAAACAGTTGCAGTCGTTGTTGACCTGCACAGGCAGGCCGAACCTTTTCTCCATTATCTCCTTAAGGGGCACCTCCTTCCAGGAAGGTATGCCCACGGTGTTATATACAATCCCCTTCTCGGAATCCACCACAGAAGGGACACCTATGCCTATGCCGCAGGCCTGTTCCAGGGGCATAACCGAAATAAGGCGCACTAACTGCTCAATCACGTCAGCCTCGCTTCCCGAGGACTTGCAGGGCTCGCTCAGGCTCTTTATTATTTTTCCATCCTTGACGGCGGCCACCCTCACATTCGTGCCGCCAAGGTCCACTGCTATTCTCATAAAAGTTTTTCGTTTAGAATTTTACATTTCCGGATGCGCTCACCTTCACCACCGCCTCGTTCGAATCCCCCCATATAATCTTGAGGGTAAAGGGCACATTCGTCTTTACATTAATCACCGGCTTCTGTCCGCTGTTCGAGCGTTTCTGCGCCACCAAGGAAACAATTCCTTCCGGTCCGAAGGGATAACGCTCAATGCCGTGTTCCTCCAGTTTGGTGACATCCCATTCGATGACATTCTCCGAATAGTCCGACTTGATGCCGAGCACATACTCTATGAATCCGGCAATCGGGGGCAGACCTGTCCAACCGACAAAGTCCTTGCGGGCCATGAAGCCGGGAGCCACTGACTCGGGGGCATAATACTCCCAGAAAGTGCCGGTTTCTCTCCACACCTTGAACACATTTTCATAGTGGTTGGCGGCAATCTGTCTCGCACAGTCTCTGTAGCCCTTTTTCCAAAGGCCGTCAATGAGCATATAGTTGGTTCCGGGCCACACTCCGCCTTGCCAGTAACGGCCGAGTTCGTTGTACTTCGGATGGTCTGCGCTCAGAGAGGGCACGCGGTGCGTGCGGGCGAACTCAGTGGTATCCGACAGATGGGCCACAAGGCGATCCAGTTCAGGTTTGTCGAGCACATCGGTCTGAAGGGCCCAATATGCCGCGATGGTCTTGGCCGTTGCCCTGCTGCCGTCCGCATAAACATCATACAGGTAGCCGGTCTCGGGGTCCCACATCTTTTCATTGATATACTGCTTCAGGGCTTTCATTTCCGTCTCGAAATCCTCAATCTCCTGCCAGCGCTCGATATAGAAGCCTATCTGCATTAGGGCTGACTCCACGAGCCACTGCTGGAGGTTTGCGTCCAACCAGCTCAGATGGCCGTTCGAGAAAATGGGATTGTACTGTTCTGGAACCCTTGGAAGATTGTCCATACCGCTCCCCCACCCGCTGGTCCAGTAGGAGCCGTCCTGCCAGGTGCGGTTCAGCCTCCACCACTGGGCGTAAGCCACAAGTGCGGGGAACACCTTGTGCAGGCGGTCTATGTCCCCATACTGCTTGTAATAGAGCAGTTCAGCCCAGGGAAGCAGGTTGGGGCCTGTGGAAGTGGGATCGTAGCGCTCGAAGCAGTCAGAGCCGTCTGCACGGATTTCCCTGCAGATGAAGCCGTCCTGATGCTGCTTTGCATAGAAATTGTCCAAAGTGCCCTGGAAAGGGAAGAAACGGTACCCGTAGCGGGCGAAAATCATCATAAAGGAATCGTCCCACATAAAGATGTTCCCGTTATAGGCGACATCAAGATAGGGGGACACGAAGCCGCTCCCCTCTTGGGGCTGGCGTATATTGCCCACTGCAATTTCCCAGGCGTGCCAGTACATCTCTATCTCCTTGCTGTGTCCCGCCCATACGGGAAGGGGCAGTATCTTCTTGGCCTGTTCGAAACTTGCGGGCTTGATGGTCACGGGTTTCGCACCGCGGAACTCGTTCTCGGCCACAAAGATGTTCTTGCAGTAGGTATTCTTGTAGGGCAACTCATAGGGGCCGCTTTTAAGTCCCTGAGCAGCCACCGGAAGTGAGGCAACAACAGCCAGCACCAATATGGAAAGTCGTTTTGTCATTACTTGCACAAATTCTTGATAATGTTGCAAATATCGGTATTTATATGGGAACCTGAAAAATTTTGCGCACCGGGCCCGTAAGCGAATACAGGTACAACGGCGGGAGTATGGTCATTGGTCGTATAGATTCCCATCACCCTGTTGGTGGCAAGGTCGCCGTCCAGAAGCACAAGGCCGCCCGTATCGTGGTCTGCGGTCACCACCACGAGGGTCTCACCGTTGGAATCCGCAAACTTAAGGGCTTCGGAAACAGCCATATCGAAACCAAGCATCTCTATGACGCTTGCAGGCAGGCACTCCGAATGTCCGGCATAGTCGATCTTGGGTCCCTCAACCATCAGGAAGAAACCGTTTTCATTGAGTTCCTGAAGTTTGGTGATGCTCTCGCGGGTCAGTTGGGCCAGGAATCCGAGAGTCGCCTCCGTTGCGCCTTCGCCCATACGGTCATCCGCACATACCACCTTGCCCTTGCAGGAGTTGATGTCCTCGCATCTGGTAACAAGGGTGTAACCGTTCTCCTTGAGGAGTTTCTTCATATTCAGTCCGTCCTTGCGCGGCTTGAGGAAATTTCCGGAACCGCTGCCCGCAATCAGGTCGGCCTCGCCCTTGATGATGTCGCGGGTGATGGCCTCAATGCTGTCACGCTCGGTGGTATGGGCGTAGAACACGACGGGAGTCGCATCTGCCAGATCACCCAGGGAAACGGAACCCGCAGCCTTGCCCATCCCGTGGAAATGGGCTGAAAGCGAAGGCACGGGGCTGCCGTCGGGCATTGCCGAAAGGTGTCTGTTCTTGTGGGTGACACCGGTGCCGAGGGCGCTTCCTCCTGCCGCTGAATCGGTGGTGAAGTCATCCAGGGAGTTCGTGAAGCTGAAACCGGTGTGTTTCATATTGAGCACATTCAGTTTGCGGCCGTTGGCGTATGCGCCGGCAATCACCTGGTTGAAGCCCATACCGTCACCGATGAGCAGAATCACGTTCTTGATGGGTTTCTCCGCACCGTCGTTGAGATACGAGGGCTGATAGACCTCAATTCCCTGCGAGAGCTGGAGTTTTTCGTTCTGGAATCCCTTGAAGTCACGGGTGGCACGGTCAAGTTTGTTGGTGCCCGTGACACCGTTCTTTGACCGGTTGGCCCTGCCCATACTGAAGTTTTTGTTCGCCCAGTCGCTGAAGAACTGGTAGGCGCGGGCGGGATAGTCGGTGTTGAATATGTCAATGCCGAGATTCAAGAAGGTGTAGTAGGCTGTCGTGGTCTCAGGGGCCTCCCAGAAGCGTATGGGCTTGTCCAATGAATGGGCCTTCTCGATGGCGGCCTTGAGAGCCTCGAGCTGGGGGTCGACGATGTTTCCCTTGCCGTTCCAATGGGCATAGTCACCGAAGCATTCGCTGAACAGCCCCACCCTCTTCAGCTGGTCGGGAGTGTAGTTCCTTGAAAGCCTGCCGTCGAAATAGATCCACTCGGGGTAATCGGAGAACTCCTCGGGCTTGAGGTCATAACCCGTGATGATGACCTTGACTCCCTTGGGAGAACAGAACACATCGGGATAGTTCTTAAGCACCTTGATCACGGCGTTCAGGCAAGGTTTCGTCTCGCTCTTGGTCTCGACCATAAGCTGGAGGCAGTCGTCCGAATCCTTCCACATACGGCCTCCGTTGGCACGGAAAACCTTCGCGATGGGCTCGGCATACATGGCCTGGAAAGTGCGGTCCGCTGAGGTCTGGTGGGTCTCGTGACCCACCAGAAGTTTCCCTTTAATCAGGAAGACATCGGCCTCAATGCTCTGGACGTGCTGGGAATATGCCTCATAGAAGGGCATCGTGCGCGTGTAGTCGTTGTGGGAATGCAGCATAATCGGGAGCTGCGCATTCACCGTCAAGGCTACAAAGAGCGAAAGTAAGCTCAGTATCAGTTTTTTCATAGATGGTAAAGTTTATCTGCCGGTACTACACTGTACTTCTGGTCCGTGGGTGACTTCCACTCCCAAACCAGACTCTGGTCCTCATAGTCATCAAAATACAGGAGGCGGAAACTGTGGACTCCCTTGTCAAGCGCAATGCGTCCGACAGTGCGGTTGGCGGCGTGGCTGCCGTCGCAATCCACCACCTTCTTACCGTCAATGAACAGAACGCTTCCGTCATCGCAGAAGAGCCCGAAACTCCAGATTCCCTCCTCGGGCACCTGAATCATACCTTCGAAGATGTAACCGAAATGGTCTTCTGCGGGAGCGCCTTCAATTGAGGGGGCGGGCATAACACCGCTGTCAAGCAGAGGGGCCGCCACCACCTCGGCAGTCTTCAGGAAGGGACCTTCCTTGTACTGGTATTTCACACCTGGCTTGAGGCCGGCAGCGCTCTTTGCGGGCAGACGGGTCGCCTTGTTTGCCATTGCGCGGAAGGTTCCGCTGCGAAGCATACCGTCCTTTTCAGCGTAAGCCTCAAAGATGCAGGACTCCTCGATATAGAAGGGTTCCTTGTACTCGAAACTGCGGCCGTTCACGCTGCAGATGATCTTGGCACCGGGGGTCTGGCAGGTCATCTTGACAAGCACCCTTCTGTTGAACAGGGACAGGTCCGCGTCTGTGCCGGGTGTGGAAACAAAATCCTGCTTCGTGTAAGAGTAGGCACCGGGCTCAAGGGCATTGGTGGGATTGGGGCCGAGACTGAATTCCAGTTCGCCGTGAAGCTGCTCGCGGGTAAGAGCGACCGAAGTAACGGGCTTTCCGTTGAGTTTCACACTCTGGATGTACTTCTCGGCGGGCTTGTCCGTCTTTATCTTCAGGTCGCCGATTTCCACTTCCTTGAACACGGGAGAAGTCAGCAAGAACTCACCATTGCCGGGGCAGAATGGATACAGGCCTATGGCACTCATCACATACCAGGCGCTCATCTGACCGCAGTCCTCGTTTCCTGAAAGGCCCTCGGGAGTGGGGTCGTACATGGTTTCAAGCAGGGTGCGCACATAGTGCTGGGTCTTGTGGCCTTCCTTGGTGTAGAGATACAGGTAGGCGAAATTGTGGCTCGGCTCATTTCCGTGGGCGTACTGCCCCATAAGTCCTGTCATATCACTGATATGCACCTCGGGAGAACGCTCGTCGTAGGTGAAGAGAGAGTCCAATGCCTCGATCATCCTTTCCTTGCCTCCAAGCAGGCACTCAAGGGCCTTGACATCGTGGGGCACGAAGAAACGGTACTGCCAGGGAATGGCCTCAGTGTAATCCCTGCGGCTTGCAATGTTGTCGAAGGGGAAGGACCAATTGCCGTCCGTGAATTTGCCGCGGAAGAAGCTTGTTGTTCCGTCGAAGAGGTCCCTGTAGCGTTGCGCACGCTTGTAATATTCATCGGCGATTTCGCTGCGGCCCAGGGACTCAGCCATACGGGCGATGCACCAGTCATCGTAGCAGAACTCCAGGGTGCGTGATACATTCTGTCCGCAAAGGTCGGCGGGCACATATCCGTACTTGTTGTACATCTCTGACCAGTCCCCGTTGCAGTTTGAGGAAGCCACCATCGCATCGAGGGCGTGGTTTGCGTCAAATCCTCCGATTCCGGCAAGATAGGCGTCCGCAATCACGGACACACTGTGATAGCCAATCATACAGTTCGTCTCGCCATATCCGAGTGACCAGATGGGCAGTTCGCCCGTGCGGTCATAAAACTCTATCATTGAGCAGACCATATCCGAAACCAACTGGGGGTTGATCAGGGTCATAAGGGGATTCCAGGTCCTGAAAGTATCCCAGAGCGAGAATGTGGAATAACGCTTGGGCTGCCCGGCATCACTTGTAAGGTTGGGAGGGAGCATACAGTGATAGAGGGCGGAGTAGAAGTTTTTCAACTGTTTGGTCGTGCCGCCCTTGACCTTTATCCTGCCAAGTTCATCAGCCCAGATCTGTTTGGCCTGAGAGAGAGTCTTGTCGAAATTCAGTTCGGGGCTTTCAGCCGCGAGATTGGCTTTCGCAGCCTCCACGCTGTTGCAGGAGAGGCCCACGGCGGCGGTGATGTCATCATTGTCGAAGCACAAAAGCAGTTTTCCGTCGCGCTCCTCTATACTTTTGTAAGGAGTGGAGAATTTGGCTGCGAAATACATCTCCCTGTTCGGAGACCAACCGTGGGTGACGTGTCCGCCGGTAATGGTATTGTCCGCTTCCTTGTTCCAGAAGATGCCGTCAACTGTGCCCTCTCCGATGGTATGGTTAAAGTCTATGAGGAGAAACTTCGCGCCTTTGTAGCGGTGAACTCCCACGTGGGCTGTGGCTGTGAGTTCCACCTTGATTCCGTCCTGCCTGAGGTTTACACTATAGTATCCGGGATACGCCTTCTCGTCCTTGTGGGAGAAAGCCAATGCACCGGGCTCGAAATCGGGCTTGTTCTGAGGCACGAACATAAAGTCTCCCATATCGGTAGATCCTGTTCCACTCAGGTGGGTGTGTGAAAAACCGATTATGGTGCTGTCTGTATCATAGTAGCCGGAGCAACCGTCCCAGCCATAGACCCTCGTGTCTGGACTTAGCTGAACAAGACCGTAGGGTGTGGCGGCACCGGGAAATGTGTGGCCGTGGTAACCGGTTCCGACGAACACATTCACGTAATCGGCGGGTGCTTTAGGGCCGCAAGAGACTATGGCTGCGCATACAGCCAGAATTGAGATTACAGGATGTTTCATAGTTGAGGGTGTTTGTGAAGAGGGGCGAGTAAATTTCCCGCCCCTGCAACACTTATTTAATAACCAAAAAACGTCGATTATTTGTTGGCGACAGCTCCGATTGACACTTTGCCGTTTGATACACGGGGATTGCCGTAGATATCATCGGGATAAGTGGCAAGGAAACCGCTGACGCCTCCGTCGAGGGAACCTGCGCCCACAATGTCGCCCTTGGGATTCCAATTCTCATCAAGAATGGTGCTCAGGTCGAAATTGAGGGGTTTAAAGAAGGTGGCGCTTGATACCAGAGCCTTGACAGCATCACTTCCTCTCTTGACAAGGTCGCTCTGAGAGTTGCCCTCGAAGAGGTTGTTCAGCACTGCCACGTTTTCAACTTCCAAATCCTGGAAGGCCACGGCATAGGGCTGGATAGGACAATCTGAATGGGGAGTGAGGCTCGGGTCATTCTTCTCAAGTTTCTCACGGTATGCAGTCTGCTCCTCACTTGTCTTGGCGGGGAAGTAGCGGTTGTGGGCTACGATGTTGTTCGCGTAAAGAACCTTGGAAGAAGATTTGCGGATGTTGATGGACTCCCAGTCATTGCCGTACTCAGGGAAGTTGGTGTTGTTCACGAAGGTGTTGTTGATAAGGCGTGCAGTGGTATTGGCATTAGCCATAATGGCACCGCTGTATCCATCCTTGCCCCAGCACTCGTTGTCGATGATGATGTTGCCAATCAGGGTGATGGTGGCTGTTTCTTCTGTGAAGAGGGCGGCTCCGTGGCCTGTTCCCTTGTTATTTTCAACAAGGCAGTTCACAAGGGTAAGGTCTCCTACCCTGCCTGCATTGTCAAGGTAGATGGCTGCACCGGTACCGTCTGCAAAGCAGTCGTGAATCCAGCAGTCCTTCACAACAACCTGGCCGCAGACAAGGATGGCTGCGCCGTGGCCGCCGTTGAGGGTGCCGTCTCCGTTGCGAATCTCGAAGTTCTCAATCTTGCAGTTGACAGCCTGATATTTTGACTTGTCAGCGGGGTTGACACCTACAAACACGCAGGATGAGGTGCCTGCACCGTCAATGACGTTCTTGCTGTTGATGTCCTTCTCTGAGAAATCAGCATTCCAGCCGCCTGAAACGGCTACGTTGTCACGAAGGTAAAGGGGAGCGGGAACCGTGGCGCCGGCGATGAGGCGTACCTCAGCAAAATCCTTGGCGCCTGCGATGGCCTCCTGCAGTTTGGCACCGTCTGTTACGAATACGGGAGGAATGATTCCGAGCACATCCTTTGTATAAATCTTGTCGCCCTCTGTGGAGATGACGTAAGCCCATACAAAGTAGTCGGTATTGTCCTCAAGGTCGTTGATGGCTGCGAGGTTAACACCTGCAGCAGGCTTGCCGGCCTGGGGCACATCCTTGCCCTTGGACATATCGTTTTCCTTGCCGTAAATGATGCCCCAGCTCTCATAGTCATCCACGAAGGAGCTTGACAGTATTACATTGACTGAGGCGGCACCGGGTGTCTGAGACTTGAGGCTGGTTGAAAGCACAGCGTCAAGAGAGTGGGCACGCTGGCTGATGGCGAGGATTCCGCCACCGGCGATTTTGTATTCGGCACGGCGGATCAGGCCTGTGGTGTTGCGGCGAACCGTGAAAGTGGCAGTCTTTCCGGATACGCTCATCGTAATCCAGGATGATATGCCTTCCGTAATGGGAGTCAGGTCTCCGGGTACATCCATTGTGAATGTAGAGGGAGCATACTCTATAATCTTGCGGTAGGGATTCTGCTCGATATAGTAGGAATCCTTTGCGCAGGAGGAGAGCAGGACTATCACACCCAAAAGGGCGAAAAATATCTTTTTCATAGTCATTCTTTCTTGTTTGTTATAAAATACTACTGCCAGTCGGGCACATTCTTAAGTTTGCCCTGTGACTTGTTGATCTGCTGAGAAGGATAAGGGAAGGTCATATACTTGTTGCTCCACTGTTTTGCAATCTTGTAGTCCTCATAGTCGCCGATGGTGAAGTCGGACTCAGGATTTGAGCGGTCCTCGTGGTGACGAACCCTGGGATGTGAATTCAGCTCTTTGATGGCAAGGGCCTTGATTTCAGCAGCGCCTGAATAAGCCCAACGCTTGCAGTCGTATGCGTGGTCTGCGCTCATCTCGAAGGCGAGCTCGCAACGGCGCTCGTGGTAGAGGTCAGTCCAGGTAGCATTTCCGGTGATGGGAACGAGGTTGGACCTTACGCGGACACGGTTGATGTCTTCTGCAGCCTTGCTAGCATTGTTCTGCGCAAGATAGGCCTCTGCACGGAGCAGAAGGCAGTCTGCGAAGCGTACGATGTGCCACATGCAGCGTACAGTGGGATAGTCGGCGTTGGTGTTTACATAACCGCCATCATATGTAAAGGGATCTTCGGGAGCCAAAGGCTGGATGTATTTGGCAATCTGGAAGCCGGACTCAAGGTCCTGAACTGAGTAGTACTTCATAGGAGCGCCCCAGTACATGAACTCGTCGTTGTACTCGAGGATACTTACGGCGAGACGCTCGTTCTTGGTGTCGCCTACATTGTCCTTGGCCATCTCCTCATAGATGTCGTATGCGGGCTTGAACTGGCCCCAGCCGTTCATCTTGCCGTAGCCTTTGTTCTCCCAGGAAACGCCGGTGAACTCGATACCGCCACCGCCGTCAGCGTCGTTACCTCCATTGCCGGGAACACCCCAGCAGTACTCCTTGTTCCAGAAGCCTTTCTGCCAGTCGGGTGACCACAGGTCTTTGAAGTTTTCGACCAGGTCACGGCCATAATCCTTCTCCAGTCTGTCAACGCAGGTGATGACATCTGACCATTTTGAGCTGTCCCAGTTTGCCCAGTAGGCATAAACCTTTGCCAGAACTGCGGCTGCGGATGCCTTGTGGGCACGACCGCGGTCAGCTGCACCGTAGGTCTCGAACTTGGGAAGAAGGCTCTCGGCCTTTTTGAGGTCTGAAGCAATCATTTCGTAGTTCTTCATTACAGACTCCTGCTGTGTGGGAATCTGCACCTGGTAGGGATATTCGAACTCCTCGTATGCATCGAAGGGAACGCCGAGATCCTTGGTACCATACCTGTAGGCGATTGTGAAGTGGCAGTATGCGCGGAGGAAATATGCCTCACCGAGTGTACGGGTCTCGATTTCTGTCAGCTCAGTGCTTTTCTGCTTGTTGAGCAGGGCCTCAACGATCCAGTTTGAAACTGCGATGTTCTTGTAAGCCTGATTGAACACATCCCTGAGGGGACTTTCGTCTCCATTGTACTGGAAAACTGCCAGGGGGTTGTAGCTGCGGGTTCTGCCCCAGACTATATCGGTTGCAACAGCCTGCTCCCAATACATCTCACGTCCAAGATAACTCTCCTGCCTCAACTCGCTATAGACTCTAGCTATGGCGCTGACGGCCTGGGCGTCATTTACAAAATAAGTGGCTTGTGTTGTCTCACCCTCCCTGTGCACATCATCAAGGAATTTCTCGCATGAAGTCAGGCAAAGAGCTGTTGCGGCAAGAGCCAAAATTGAAATATATCTTTTCATAATCGTATTCATTAGTAGTTGATCTTTAAGCCGATAACGAAGGACCTTGAAAGAGGATAGGTCAAGGTGTCGAAGCCGCCTACCTCAGGATCCATACCGGAATACTTGGTGATGGTGAAGAGGTTGTCCATACTTACATAGATACGGCAGGTGCTGGCACGCTCTGCGAAGTGGGGAACCCTGTTGAGAAGTGAGGTGAAGTCATAACCGATGGTCAGGTTCTTCAGTCTCAGGTATGAGCCGTCCTCGAGATACCAGGTTGAAGGTGTCGAGAAGTTGCTGTTGGGGTCTGAAGCGGACAGAATCGGAATGTTGGAAGAAGTGTTGGTAGGACTCCAGGCATTCAGGATGTCGGCGCAGCGGCTGAAACCACCCTCTGTATCATTGAGGAGCATCTGTTTTGCAACGTATGCAATCTTGTTGCCTGCAACACCCTGGAACATCAGGTCAACGGTGAGACCTTTCCAGTTGATGCCGCCTGAAAGGGCGAAGGTATGCTGGGGCACGCCAGAACCACAGTAAACGCGGTCGTTGCTGTCAATCTTGCCGTCATTGTTGGTATCCTGGAACTTGAGGTCACCGGGACGGGCGTTGGGCTGAATCAGCTTGCCGTCTTTCTGGTGGTCATAAACGTCCTCTTCGCTCTGGAAGATGCCCAGACAAGGAATCATATAGAAGGAATTCAAAGGCTGGCCGGCCTCGCTCTGGTAGATCCAGGGCATATTACGGAACTCGCCGCCGCCTGTCCATACGCCTGCATTGCCCTGATCATCCTTCACACCTGTTGAGATGACGCTGTTCTTGTTGTAGGCGTAGTTTGCATTGATGTAGTAGTTGAAGTCCTTGCCGGCTCTGTCTGCCCAGGAGAGGGAGAGTTCGACACCCTGGTTTGAAATCTCACCCTGGTTGACAAGCATAGGATTGAGACCGATTGTTGCAGGCCATCCCATTGTCTGTTCCTGGATAAGGTTGTAGGTGCGTTTGTTGTAATAGTCGGCGGAGAATGAGAGCCTGTCTTTGGCGAAGGCCATATCCAAACCGATGTCCCACTGCTCTGAGGTCTCCCAGGTCAGATTCTGGTTGACAACCTGTGAAGGATAGTACATATAACCCCAGATGGTTCTATTCTCGACACCGTACTGGGCGCCGTTCTTGCTGTTCGCTGAATTGAGGGATGCGTCTTTGTATCCGATAGCCACTGAACCGAGGTTACCNCGGACCTTGAAGAGGGTGAGGGCGTCAATCTTGGGGAAGAAAGGCTCGCTGGAAATCTTCCAGGCACCGGTTACAGCGGGGAAGTCGCCGAAGTTGTGTCCTTTGGGAAGACGGCCGGCATAGTCACGGCGCCAGGATGCTGTCACGAAGTAACGGTCATCATAGCTGTAGGAAGCACGGGCCACGAAGGCGATGTTGCCGTCCATTGTGAAGGAGTCGGAACCAACTACGGTACCCTGACCGAACTTCACATACTGGAGATACTGGCTCTCATTGAGGAAATCGGAAACACTCACGCCTACACCTCTGTAGGTGCTCTTGTCGAAGGTCATCGCGAGGAGGGCGCCGACAGTGTGTTTGCCGAAGGTGCGGTCGAAGGAGATGGTGCTCTCACTGCGCCAGCTGAACTCACGGGCACCGCCTTCAGAAAGGCTGTTGCTGGCGATGGGTTTGCCGACCTCAGTACGCTTGGGATAGAAGTTCTTATAGATGTTCCAGTACTCTGCGAGGAGAATGTTGCTGGAGAGTTTCAGACCTTTGATGGGAGTGATGTTCACACCTACGTTTGTGGTGAACTCACCTCTTCTGTTCCAAAGGTTGTCACCGAGGAGGATACGCAGAGGGCTGACAGCATCACCGAAGATACCGGCGTAGTTGCCGTATTTTGCGATATACTCGGGATCCTCAGTTGTGGTACCGCCGAAAGAGCCCTTATTGGGACCTGCTGTGGCGTAAGCCTCTGCACTCGGGGGCATATAGATGGCGGAAATCAGGGCTCCGGTATAAGCCGAAGATGTGTTGGTGCCACGGCTCTGTTTCTCGTCATAGTTGATTCTTGCTGTGAACTGCAGCCATTTGTTTACATCATACTGGCCGTTGAAGCCCACTGAATAGGTCTTTTTGTAGGTGTTGATGAGAAGACCGTTGTTGTCGTCCAAAGCGAGGGTCAGACGGGTCTTCACTTTCTCGCTACCATAGTTAAAGGTGACGTCGTGCCTCTGATAGAAGGCGTTGCGGAAGATTTCCTTCATCCAGTCTGTACGCTGGGTGGCAATCCAGGGGTTCTTCTCGGGATCCCAGCCGTCAGGAAGGGTGATGCCTGCATTTGCGTATGAAGTGGTCTTCATATCGATCTCCTGCTGGGCAGTCAGAGTCTGGGGAAGTTTGGCGGCCTGACGGAAACCGGCTACGAGATTGTACTCCAGGTGGACACCCTGTCTTGCTTTCTTGGTGGTCACGAGGATAACACCGCCGGCACCTGAAGTTGCACCGTAGATAGCTGCGGATGCAGCGTCCTTCAAAACTACGATGGACTCAACTTCGTTCATTGAAACGATGGGCTGGCCGGGAACACCGTCAACAACCCAGAGAACCTGGTCGCCGTTTCGCGAACCTTGTCCGCGGATTACGATGTTTGCCTCAGATGTGGGGTCACCGCCATTGTTTGAAATGGTAACACCGGGAATCTGTCCCTGGAGGGCATTGGTAATGTCCGTTGAGGGGCGCTCCGCGATTTTCTCCATATTTTCCACAATACCTACAGAAGCGGACAAGTCCTTCTTCTTGGTCTGGACACCGTAACCGAGGACAACCGCGCTCTCGAGCATTACGGCATCAACGGTGAGGGTAACATCGATTTTGGCGCGTCCGTTTACGGGAACCTTGAGAGTCTTGTAACCAAGGCATGAAAACTCAAGTTCGCCATTCGAAGGCACATTGATGGTATAAACGCCATCAATGTCTGTAATAGCGTTGGCATCACCGCAAAGAACCACGGCACCCGCAATGGGTCCGAGATCGTCCGCTACGATACCAGTCACTGTCTGGTTCTGGGCCTGAGCCGAGAACACCGCCGCTGCGCACATAAACACAGCGACCAAGCTTAACAGTCTTTTAGATAACATAGTTTTTAAAATAGGTTGGTTAATAAGTTGTTTATGCTTGCAAAATTGGTAAACTTGCGCTATAATCTGTGCCATTTTTGCGTATATATACACACAATTTGCGCAAATCGCCGCCAATTTTTTTAAACACCGCTAAATAAAGAAGAAATTGTTACAAGGATATTACCTTTCGGTTAATTTTGAATCGCGGTATTGGGAAGGGGTGCAGCCCATAATAGCTTTGAAGCGCCTTGATATGGATTTAACATCGAATTCATCCATACTGAAGGCTATTTCGCTGACGGAATCCTTGGTATTGAGAAGGCGCTCGGCGAAGTATTTAATTCTTGAATTAGATATATAATTATATAGTGTATATCCCGTCACCTCCTTGAAGCGGAGTTCAAGAAGACGCCTTGAGGCGGGAACGACCTT
>JABUTN010000018.1:44483-54887 GCA_021443665.1 Bacteroidales bacterium
ACATTAATGTGGCGGTGCAGATTGTTCCTCACAAACTCCAGAACCTTGATGACCATAGGGTCAGTGGTGGCGAATTCGGAGGTTGACTCCCTTGTCTCAACCCCGAGCGGATGCAGTACGACATCCGAGACGGAAGGGTCGTCGTCATTGAGAGCCTTGATTGCCTGCATAGCCGTCAGATAGCCTCCCTCCTCGATATTAATCTTGATGCTCGAGAGAGAGGGGCTTGTCAGATTGCACACGATCTCATCATTATCAACGCCGAGAACCGAAACGTCAGCGGGAATGCGCACATCATTGGCGTTCGCCACCTCTATCAGCAGAGAGGCCTGATTGTCGTCGCAGGCGAAGACGGCAATAGGTTTGGGCAGATTCCTGAGCCACTGCGCAACCTTGACTGACTCCACATTCCAAAGGTCATCCAAATCAATGGAGTCGTACAGGTAGAATGACTCGCCGAAGCCGAGTTCGGCCACCCTGTCCCGGAATCCCACATACCTCTCGTAGGACCAGCACACATCCCTGTAGCCGAAAAAGGCGAAATTCTTGAAACCGTGGGAGGCATAGTAATCTGCGGCCATACGTCCAGTGCCTATATAGTCGGCGGTAATTTTGGAACAGCCTTCGAGCTTTTCCTTGAAATCCTGGGCATAGACCACCATCCCATTTTCTCTGAAGCCGGAAATGTCTTCGTGGCTTTCAAACTGTCCTATCACCACATTCACATTCCTTTCGACAGCCCAGTTCACAACGCTTTCCATACCCATTTCGGTTTTCAGTGCGGGGGGCATCCTCCAGATTACCCAGGGCTCAGTTTCCTTGGAAAAGCGCATAACACCGTGAAGCAGCTTGTAGGCAAACTGCTCCGTGAAATCGCTTATAAAGAGGAGCCTTATCAAGGTTTGGAAAGCATTAGGCCGATGAGAGTGCGGCGGGACCTCTTAAGGGGAACAACAATCTCGGGATAGGCGACAGATGGGCGCATGGCCTTGAAATCTCTGTGGGCGTGGAAAATCGCCTTGCTGATGAAAGATTTGCCTATGAAAAACTGGCCGATGGCAATGGCATTGTCAATGCATTTGCGGACAAATATCCGCCGGCCGCGACCGCGTTTGGGCAGATTCTTCTGCATCATCAGCAGATTGTTGCGAAAATTGAGATAGACTTTGTTTTCGGAGCCGTAGGGAAGCGTCCCCCCACCTATATGATATATACGCGAAGAGGGGAGGCACCAGATCTGGTAGCCGAGCATCTGCACTCTCCAGCAGAGGTCTATTTCCTCCATATGGGCGAAGAAACTGCCGTCAAGGCCTCCGAGTTTGTGCCACAAGGATGAGCGTATCATCAGGGACGTGCCCGAGGCCCAGAAGACCTGTGCGGGCTCATCATATTGTCCTCTGTCCTCCTCCACCCTCGAGAGGACCCTGCCACGGCAATAAGGGAAATAAAAACGGTCCAGATAACCGCCAGCGGCCCCGGCGTGCTCAAACATATTGGGATGGTGATAGGACAGCACCTTGGGACAGCAGGCGCCCGCCTGGGGGTGGGAATCCATAAATTCAACCAGAGGCGCAAGCCATCCGTCCGTCACCTCCACATCGGAATTCAGGAGCAGGTAGTATTTAAACTTGCCCTTGTCGCGAATCTGCTGGAAAGCCCTGTTGTAGCCCTCGGCAAAGCCGTAGTTGCGGTCCAGTCTTATGATGTTGATTTCGTGCTGCGGATAGGCCCACTCAAGCCAGTTGAGGGAATCGTCCGTGGAACCGTTATCCGCCACAAAGACCGATGCGTTGTCAGGATAGGCAGACCTACTTCCGAGAGCGGATTTCTGTTTCCCCACGCGGGTGCACTGCATCAGCGTGGGGATAAAGCGCTCAAGGAAATCCCGGCCATTCCAGTTCAGTATGACAACGGCAACGGCCATAGGGAGACTATTTTGTCGCAGCCTCGATTCGTCTGAGCATTGAGACCATAATGGCGCCGGCAATCACGCAGAGAGCCATCAGGACAGCCCAGTTGGCCCAGAGGGGAACATTATCCCAAAGCAGGCCGGGGATGGAACTCAGATAGTTGCCGACTGCAGTGGCTGCGAACCACAGACCCATCATCAGACCCTTGAACTTGGGAGGAGCCACCTTGCTCACAAAAGAAATGCCCATAGGCGAGAGCAGAAGCTCCGCAAAGGTCAGGACGAGATAGGTGGAAATCAGGAAATGGGGGACGACGGGATCGGGGCTTACCAGGCCGTTAAGTTCTGAAGGAGAAGCCTGACCCGTTGAAGCCACTATCATAATAAGGTATCCCAATGCGGCCACGAACATTCCGATTGCAATCTTCTTGGGTGCCGAAGGCTCCATACCCTCAGGATGTTTCTTGGATTTGAGGGAGGCCAGACCGCTGAACACCGCCAAGGAGACAGGGGTCAGGGCGACCACGAAGAAGGGATTGAACTGCTGGAACAATTGGGGCTGAATGTCCATCACCTCGGGCAGTCCGAAATAGATGAAGGCGGCAACAAGCCAGAGGGCGATGGTTGCGAAGCCTGTGATGATCTTGCTCCCGGCGCTCTTGGACTGGAACACTCCGAAGAGGGTGTAAACGGAAACCGCAATCAGGAACAGGGCCCAGATATTGAAGCCGATGCGCACCCAACCCTCGGCGGTGGCTGTGGTGTAGTCACGGGCGAACCAGGTGAGGGATTGACCGTTCTGGTGGAAGGCCATCCAGAAGAAAATCACAACCGCGAACACCATACAGAGGGCGACGATGCGCTCCTTGGTCTGTTTGGGAGTGAGTTCCACAACATTTTCCGTGGATTTGGCGGCCTGTTTCGCATTCACGTCGGCATGCTTGAACCACTGCCTTGTCATAAAATAGACAATCACGGAGAACACGAGCGAGATGCAGGCGATTGCAAAACCCATATTGTATGCGGTGGAGAGATGCTCTATATAGTAGTTGCTGAATGCGGCGGGGTCCATAGTCCCGACAATGTCCTGCCCGGGCATCTGCCCCATATAGGCCTGCAGTTTGGCAGCCGCGTCCGCGGAGCCGCCAAGACACTGGTGGGCAAGCGCGGGAACGTCAGCCTTGTACACGAGGCCGGCCTTCGCCAAAAAATTGTTGGTGATGGCGGTGGCGGCGCTCGGAGCGAACATTGCGCCGATGTTTATTGCCATATAGAAAAGGCTGAAGCCCGAATCGCGGCGTGCGGAATACTTGGGATCGTCATAGAGATTGCCCGTAATCACCTGCAGATTGCCTTTGAAAAGACCGGTGCCCACAGCGATGAGAAGGAGCGCCAGCAGCATCAGCATCAGGCCCAGAGTGGAAGCGGGAGTGGGTATCGCAAGACAGAGATATCCGAGGAACATCACCGAGATGCCGGTAACGACGCATTTTCCGAAGCCGATCTTGTCTGCAAGCCATCCGCCCAGCACAGGCATAAAATAGACAGCTGCAAGAAAAATTCCGTAAATCTGGCTTGCCACCTTACCGTCATAGCCGAATTTGGCCTGAAGGAAAAGCATAAAGATCGCCAGCATAGTGTAATAGCCGAAACGCTCGCCCGTATTGGCGATTGCGAGGGCGTAGAGACCTTTGGGTTGACCTTTGAACATAATTTTAAGATTAAGTTTTTGATAAGTAGCACAAATATACAAAATAGATGACACATCTATGAAAATATTTGATAACTTTGAAACAATTATGAAAACACACATTTTACTCGCCGCCCTGCTGTTGGTCAGCATAAGCCCCCAAATCGGTGCCCAGACCGCAAACACACCCGCATCCATCGTTTACAATCTGCCTTCCACCGCTTTGCATTTTGAGATAGAAGCATTGAAGGAATCCTATACTCCCGGACCGTACTGCGCCTACGCCAAAAAATATCTCGGCATAGACGTGCCTGCAGCCGCACGCAACGAATACAGCCTGTTGTCCATCACCCTGACCCCCTGCATCGAGGCGGACAGGTCCGTGAACTACGTTCTGGGTCTCAGTTCCCTGCCCTCCGGAAAGGTGGCAGATGTTCTCAAGGTGACCTCCCAGGGGCTCATCCTCCTGTGCGACCAGTCCCAGGGCGTCCCCGCCAACTGGCGTTTCCCCGCCCTCAAGGCACAGCACACCAACGCTTCCGAGGCAGCCGACAACCTCAGTTCCGTGAAATCCACCCTTTACAGGAGCGTCAAGGATGAAAACGGCAACTTCAGCAAAATCGCCATAGAACAGAACCAGCTCGTTTCCAAAAACATAGAGCAGAGAGCCAAGGAAGCCGCAAGCACCCTTCTCAGCATACGCGCACAGAAAAACGCCATCATCAACGGCGAAACGGACGCGAACTACAGTGGTGAGGCCCTCAGTGCCGCCATCGAAGAACTGAGCCGCCAGGAAGACGAATACCTCAGCCTGTTCGCGGGCCGGTGGATAAGCGCCGTGCAGAGCCTGCAGTGCGATGTCGTGCCCAGAGCAAGCAACGAAAAGCAGATGCTTGTCGCCTTCCGCATCAGCAACACCGAAGGCCTTCTGCTGAGTGACCAGATGGAAGGCCGTCCCATCGTGGTGGAGATCATTCCTGACCAGACAGAGCCCGCACGCACCGTGGAAATCGGAAGCAAGGGCGGCAGAACAGCAGGGGCCCTGATTTACCGCATACCCGCAACCTGCACCGTGAAGGTCAGCGACGGCAGCGAACTGCTTCTGCAGACCCGAACACCTGTGTATCAGATGGGCCAGCAGGCAAATATGCCGGCGGAGGTCCTGATTTGCAAGTAACCAAACCTGATTATATATGACAATTTCAAAACTTCAGCCCGAGTGCATCTGGAAACATTTCCACTCGCTCACACAAATTCCCCGCCCTTCCAAGAACGAAGAGGCGGCCAGCCTTTTCATCAAAAAGTTCGGCAAAAGCCTCGGCCTTGAGACCATAGTTGACCACGTGGGCAACGTGATTATACGCAAACCCGACACCCCCGGTATGGAGAACTGCCAGGGCATNGAGAACTGCAAGGGCATCGTCCTGCAGGGCCATCTCGATATGGTGCCCCAAAACAACGCGGACACCCCCCACGACTGGACCAAGGACCCCGTTGAGACCTATATAGACGGAGACTGGGTAAGGGCCAAAGGCACAACCCTCGGAGCCGACAACGGACTTGGTGTTGCAACGGCTATGGCAATCCTCGAATCCAAAGACCTCGTTCACGGCCCCATCGAGGCCCTGTTCACCATAGACGAAGAGACCGGCATGACCGGCGCGAAGGAACTCAAGGAAGGCGTGCTCAAGGGTGAGATTCTCATCAACCTCGACTCCGAGGAAGAGGGAGTATTCTACATCGGCTGCGCCGGAGGAACCGACACGGACGCCACCTTCACCTTCAGCCGCCACGACATCAAGCCCAAGTACGACCGTTTCGACCTCGTGGTCAAGGGACTTCGCGGCGGACATTCCGGAATGGAGATCAACGAAGGCCGCGCCAACGCTATCCAGCTGGCCTCCCGCATACTCCAGCCCATACTTGAAGATATGGACGCCGAACTGATACTCTTCAACGGAGGCTCGCTCCGCAATGCCATACCCCGCGAGGCCACAGCCACCATCGCCATCGCCCACTACCGTCTGACACAGGCACGCAAGCTTGTCAAGAATATGACGGCGCAGATGATTGAAGAGTTCGGAAGCGTTGAGCCCAACCTGAAGATATCCTTCCAGGCCTCACGCTGCACCCGCAAGCCCATAGACCACAAACAGGGACTTGCCATCGTGAAATCCCTGCTCTGCTGCCCCAACGGCGTGGAACGCATGAGCCCCGCAATGCCCGGTCTGGTGGAAACCTCCAACAACCTTGCCTTCGTGGAACTCACCCGCGCCCACGGCCACATCAAAACCCTCTGCCGCAGTTCCATCGACTCAGCCAAGGAAGCCCTCACGGACAAAATCAAGGCCGCCTTCACCCTTGCGGGAGCGGAGGTCAACTTCTCGGGCCAGTACAGCGGCTGGGCTCCCAACCCCGATTCCGAGATAATGGAGACTATGAAGAAGTGCTACAACGAACTCTACGGCACAGAGCCCAAGATAGAGGCTATACACGCCGGCCTGGAGTGCGGCATCCTCGGCGGCAAATACCCCAACTGGGATATGATTTCCTGCGGCCCCACCCTCATGTCCCCCCACTCTCCCGACGAGAGGGTTTACATTCCGAGCGTGGGCAAATTCTGGGAATTCATAAAACACGTACTCGCCAATGCACCAAGACGTTAAGCGTCAAAAAGTTTTGCATATTCAGGAATAATTCCTATATTTGCAGCCCTTTGGGAAATGCCCCAAAGGGCTCATTTATTAACTAATTAATTTATTATCAACATGTTAAAACAGTACGAAACCGTTTTCATTGCAACTCCCGTTTTGTCTGAGGCCCAGATGAAGGAAGCGGTGGAAAAGTACCACAATTTCATCACCTCTGAGGGTGGCGAAATCGTGTACGCAGAGGATTGGGGTCTGCGCAAGCTCGCCTACCCTATCCAGAAAAAAACCACAGGTTTTTATCACCTCATTGAGTTCAAGGCCGACTCACAGTTCGTTGACAAACTCGAGACACAGTATCGCCGTGACGAGCGCATCATCCGTTTCCTGACCTTCGCCATGGACAAGGATTCAATCGCTTACGCAGAGCGTCGTCGCAACAATAAAGCCAACCAGGCTGCAGCTCCCGAAGCTGAGGCCCCTAAAGCAGAGGAGGAATAATTATGATCGCCAACAACGAAATCCGTTTTCTGAATCCCCCCACCGTGGACATCAAGAAAAAGAAATACTGCCGCTTCAAGAAAGCGCACATCAAATATGTGGATTACAAGGATGCAGAGTTCCTCAAGAGATTCCTCAACGAGCAGGGTAAGATTCTTCCCCGCCGCATCACAGGCACCTCTCTCAAATTCCAGAGGAAAGTGGCCCAGGCCGTTAAGCGTGCCCGTCACCTCGCCCTTCTGCCCTATGTTACTGACCTTTTGAAATAATGGAGGAACAGCTATGGAAATTATACTCAAACAGGATGTGAACGGTCTTGGACACAAAGACGACATCGTTAAGGTAAAGAACGGCTACGCCAACAACTATCTGATTCCCCAGGGTTACGCAATCCTCGCCACCGAGTCTGCAAAGAAGGTTCTCGCCGAGAATATCCGTCAGAGGGCTCACAAAGAGGCCAAGATTCGTCAGGAGGCTTCCGCCCTTGCAGCCAAGATTGAAGGTATCACCGTCAAGGTTGCCGCCAAGGTCAGCGAGTCAGGCAAGGTATTCGGTTCAGTAGGTACAATTCAGGTCGGTGAGGCTCTTGCAGCAGCCGGCATCGAGATTGACCGCCGCAACATCACCCTCGAAGGTGGTGAGGCCATCAAGGAGCTCGGTACCTCCGCAGCCAGCGTGAAGATTTACAAGGATATCAAAGCCGCCTTCAACGTGGAGGTTATCGCTGCTGAATAATCCTGATTTTCCCGATAATAAAAAAGCCCGAAGCGATTCGGGCTTTTTTATTTGAACATCCACATCCAGACCGCAAAACGTCCGGCGCGTCCTATGAGGGATGAGACTGCGCTTTTGATGAAACTGCAGCGGTAGAAGCCGAGCACGAGGGCAAACACATCTCCTATGAAGGGAAGCCAGGTCATCAGACCGAGCAGGGAGCCCCATTTCTCCACCCTCTCGCTTTGCTTTTCGACCTGCTGACGCGACACCTTGAACCACTTCTCTATCCACTCCCAACGTCCTGCATAACCTATCCAGTATGTCGTGAGGCCTCCGAGCCAGTTGCCCGCAGTGGCAACCACAAAAGTGATCACAGGGTCGGTCCCGGCAAGCAGCATCCCTATCATCAGGGCATCAGAGGCGAAGGGAATCACCGTCGCTGCGGCAAATGTGCCGAGAAAGAGGCCTATATATCCCCAGTCGAGCAGGATTTGTTGGAGTGCGTCTAACACAGACTATTTGGTGGAGGAGAAGTACCTCCAGTGGAAGAAGAGCAGATACAGGGCTCCGCAGGTTATGCAGGAATCGGCCACATTGAAAATCGGCTGGAAGAACACAAAATGCCTTCCCCCCCATATCGGCAGCCAGGAAGGAAGCGTGGTGTCTATCAGGGGGCAGTATATCATATCCACGACCTTGCCAAGCATAAATTTGCCGTAGCCCTGGCCGAAAGGCACGAACGAGGCCGTGTGCAGCATACTTGAAGGTTCGAATATAAGGCCGTAGAACAGGCAGTCCACTATGTTTCCCAAGGCTCCGACAAGAACCAGGGTCAGGCCCACAAGCACCCCGAAAGGAGTTTTCTTCGGGTCGCGGACAAGGGAACGTATATACAGGAACAGAAGGACCACAAGCACGATGCGCAGGGAGGTGAGCACATACTTGCCCGCGTCACCTCCATAGGCCATACCGAAGGCCATGCCTTCGTTCTCCACGAAAAGTATCTTGAACCAATCGCCAAAGACATCTATGCTCTGACCGATGGACATACCCGTTTTGACCAGGACTTTTACGACCTGGTCAAAAACAAGCATCACAGCCGTCAGGACCGAAAGAATCCAAATCTGCGTCTTACGCGAAAGTGCCATCCCGCTACTTCTTCTCAAGCTCCTTTCCCTTCACGGATGTCGTGGCGTGGGGCACCATACGGAGTCTTTCCTTGGGAATGAGTTCTCCTGTGACGCGGCAGATTCCGTAAGATTTGTTCTCTATACGGATGAGAGCGGCCTCAAGATTGGCGATGAACTTCAGCTGGCGCTGTGCAAGCTGGTTGTTCTCCTCCTGGGACATTCCCGTGGCGCCTTCGTCCACAGTGTTCAGACGGGGTGATGTATCCATCACATCGTTTGAGGAACGATGGGTGATGGAGGCCATCAACTGTGAGTACTCTTCCTTGGCTTTCGCCAGTTTTTCAAGAATGAGCGCCTTGAATTCGGCAAGTTCCGCATCTGAATAGCGGGCTTTGGGAATTCTTACTTCTTTGGTTTCAGACATAATTATACGGTTTTTAGGTTGATTTTAACAGTGCTGTCATCGAGCCATTCCACCTGGACTCCATCCTCAAGGACGGGGAGAGTCTGCATTGACACGGCCAGGGTCTGGGAGCAGATATAGTCCTTGTATCCGGTCAGGGCATCCTCAATCTCAGGCTTGGACTCTATGCGGATCTCGATTTTGTCGGTCACCTCAAAGCCGGAATCCTTGCGGAGATTTTGAATCCTGTTGATCAGTTCCCGCGCTACGCCCTCTCTTCTGAGTTCATCCGTGATGGTCACGTCAAGGGCTATGGTAAGGGCTCCCTCAGAGGCCACCTGCCAGCCGGGCATATCTTCGGAAACAATCTGGTAGTCATCGCTCGAGAGGCTGACCTTGTCCGACAGGGTATATTCCTCACCAGCAATTCCAGCCTTCTCTATCGCTGCTATCTGTTGCTGGCTCAGGGCGGCAAAGGCGGCGGCAATCTCCTTCATCAGAGGGCCGTACTTCTTGCCGAGAGTCTTGAAATTGGGCTTTATCTTCTTGGTGATTAGACCGGTGGTCTCCTTCACGAACACGAGTTCCTTGACATTGACCTCTCCCAGTATGAGATTCTTTACCTTCTCCAGGCGGCTCTCTATGGTGGAGTCAATCACGGGGATTATCATACGGGAAAGGGGCTGGCGCACCTTGATGTTCATCTTGCGGCGGAGGGCCAGCACAAGCGAGGTGCATCTCTGGGCGAGGGCCATCCTCTCCTCGAGGTCCGTATCGATAAGGGAGGCATCGGCCTCCGGCATTTTCTGAACGTGTACGGAAGCGCCGTCATTCACGAGGTCATTGTAGAGGCGTTCCATAAAGAAGGGGGCTATCGGGGCCGCCAGAAGCGCCACGGTGCGCAATGCGGTCGAGAGCGTCTGGTAGGCGCACAACTTGTCCTCCGTCAGGCCGCCTCCCCAGAATCTCTTCCTGGAAAGACGCACATACCAGTTGGAAAGCTGCTCCACGAAATCCTCTATCAGTCTGCCGGCCGAGGTCACATCGAAGTCCTCGTAGCACTCCGCCACCTTGCCGGAGAGGGTATTGAGCAGGGAAATGAGCCATCTGTCGAGTTCGGGGCGCTTTTCAACGCCGATGATCGGCTCCTTGCCTGTATAAGCATCCACATTGGCATAGAGGGCAAAGAAGGAGTATGTATTGTAGAGAGTGCCAAAGAACTTGCGGCGCACCTCATCGACTCCGGCCTCGTCAAACTTCAGATTGTCCCAAGGCTGGGCGTTTGTGAGCATGTACCAGCGGAGCGGGTCGGCTCCGTATTTGTCCAGAATCTTGAAGGGATCTACGGCATTACCGAGGCGCTTGCTCATCTTGTTCCCGTCCTTGTCGAGAACCAGACCGTTGGA
>JABUTN010000018.1:54953-81486 GCA_021443665.1 Bacteroidales bacterium
CCGCGGGTCTGGTCAACACCCTCTGCGATGAAGTCGGCAACCTGTCCGAAACGTTTGTCCCCAAGATGCGCCAGACCTTCCTGGGCGAAAGGCATTGCACCCGAATCAAACCACACGTCGATCAGGTCGCTCTCGCGCCGCATCGGCTCGCCCTTGGACGACACAAGTATGTAGTTATCGACAATGTGGCGGTGAAGGTCTATGCGGTCATAGTTTTCCTTGCTGAAATCGCCCGGGACGAAACCTGCCTCCTTGAGGGGGTTTGCGGGCATCAGGCCGGCCTCCACGGAACGCTCCAGTTCTTGATAGAGTTCCGCCACAGAGCCTATGCACTTCTCCTCTCGGGCATCTTCCGTTCGCCATATAGGCAGGGGCGTACCCCAATAGCGGCTGCGGCTCAGGTTCCAGTCCTGCAGATTCTCAAGCCATTTTCCGAAACGTCCGCTTCCGGTGGAGGCAGGCTTCCAGCGTATCTGGTTGTTGAGTTCAATCATCCTCTGCTGCACGGCGGTAGTGCGGATGAACCAACTATTGAGCGGATAATAAAGCACCGGTTTGTCCGTACGCCAGCAGTGGGGATAACTGTGGGTGTGTTTCTCTATCCTGAAGGCCTTGCCCTGCTGCTTGAGCATCACGCATATATCCACATCGAGGGTGGGTGTCTGCTCGGTTGCCGCGCTATCGTAGGCGTTCTTGACATATCTACCGGCAAAGGGAGCATAGGCCTCCGTGTTCACATTGGATTTCACCCACTCGGGGTCGAGGTCTTCAATGCGGTACATCTTGCCCGTACGGTCCACCTGGGGCTGAAGAATACCGTCGATATCCTTAACCCTCAAGGGAGGAACGCCGGCCTTTTTGGCCACCTTGTCGTCGTCCGCACCGAAAGTGGGGGCGATATGCACGATGCCCGTACCGTCTTCGGTGGTCACATAATCGCCGCTTATCACGCGGAAGGCACCCTCTCCGGGGTTGATCCAGGGTATCAGCTGCTCGTAGGCTATGCCGGTCAGTTCCGAACCCTTGTATGACACGCCCTCTATCACCTCAAAGGGAATCTTCGCCCCAAAATGGGCATTCACAAGGGCCTGTGCAAGAACATATACCGCAGGCTCTCCGTTATAGGGATTGGTGCTGCGCACCATCACATAGTCAATCTTCGGACCCACGCACAAAGCCGTGTTGGAAGGAAGGGTCCAGGGTGTGGTTGTCCAGGCGAGGAAATACACCTGTTCTCCGCCGGAGGCCTTGAAGAGATGTTCGCTCTGCCCGTTGCGCAGCACCTTGAACTGGGCCACGCAGGTGGTGTCCTTCACGTCACGGTAGCATCCGGGCTGGTTCAATTCGTGCGAACTCAGGCCTGTGCCGGCCGCGGGGCTGTACGGCTGTATGGAATAGCCCTTGTAGAGCAGTCCTTTGTTGTAAATGTCCTTGAGCAGATACCAAAGGGTCTCTATGTATGCGTTTTCATAGGTAATATAGGGCTTGTCCATGTCCACCCAGTAACCGATTCTCTTGGTAAGGTTGACCCACTCAGCGGTGTATTTCATCACCTCTCGGCGGCAGGTGTTGTTGTAGTCCTCCACCGAAATCTTCTTGCCTATATCTTCCTTGGTAATGCCGAGCATCTTCTCGACTCCGAGCTCCACGGGAAGGCCGTGGGTGTCCCAACCCGCCTTGCGGCGCACCAGGTACCCGCACTGGCTTTTGTAGCGGCAGATGGCGTCCTTGATGGAACGGGCCATCACGTGGTGGATGCCGGGCATACCATTGGCTGAAGGAGGCCCCTCAAAGAAAACGAATTCGGGACTACCCTCGCGTGACTCTGTCAGGCGGCGGAAGATATCCTCGTCCTCCCATTTTTTCTGTACCTCCCTGTTTATCTCGACTGTATCGAGACCCTTATATTCCTTGAACATTGTTTTATCGTCTGTATTTAGTCTGCAAATATACAAAATACCAATCAAAAAACACTATCTTTGCCGCACAGAAAATCGAAATGGGAATTATTGATATCATTATCGCAGTCCTTGCCGCCATATCGCTTTTCAGCGGCATCAGAAAAGGCCTGTTCAGGCAGCTTGGCGGACTTGCCGGCCTATTTCTCGGAGTCTGGGCCGCAAGCAAATTTTCATCCGTCGTTTCAGAATGGTTCATCAAACAGGGTTGGACAAGCAATGAAGGGGCCACGAGGGCCATTTCCTTCATAATCGTCATCCTGCTCGCCATCGTGGTGATGCGTCTGCTGGGCAGCATTCTCGAGCGCATCTTCAGTTCAATTTCCCTTGGGTGGGTCAACAGGCTGCTCGGCGCGGTTTTCGGCCTGGTATGCTGCACGCTGCTCATCGGAGTGCTTCTCGACCTGATAGGCTACATCAACGGCAACTGGTTCACGATTGTGCCCAAGGACCTTTTGGATGACAGCAAAATCTGTCCCTACATAACCCAGGTCACGAATACGGTAATGCCCTTCCTGAAGGGGATGCTCGAACAAGGCTCGGGCATTCTGAAAGACGGTCTTCAGGATGCCAAGGAAATAATCGGGATTTAAGCCTGAATCAGAAAAGTTTTTTCTTGGACACGCCTGCCACGAAGTCCTTGAGATAGAAGGGTTCGAAATAGGCGTAATCCTCAAATCGGGACGCATCGAAGCGTTCGAAGGCGCGTTTGCGCATAGCGCAGGCTGAAGGGCAGGCATTCACGAAAACGCTCTTGGCGAGTTTGTCCTCGGATAGCACAGGCTTGAACTTTTCAGCCCCGTCACCCACAAAGACGAGGGTGTCGTATGAGGCGAATTCCTCCTTAAAACTGTCGCCGTCCAGAATCACGGGGCTTATTTCGCTGATGCGGGCCGCATCGGAATCGTAAAGGGCCGTATATACCTCCATTCGGCGGGCATCAATCATAGGCACCACAAGGAGCCGCCCGTTTTCCCTGCCTTCAACGGCATCCAGACCCATTTGAGCCAGAATGTCCGTGGTTTCCACGGCTATGAGGGGAATCTTCGATGCCCAGGCAATGGCCTTTGCGGTCGAGACTCCCACCCTCAGGCCCGTATATGAGCCCGGCCCGGAACTTACCGCAACCGCGCAGAGTTCCGAGGCATCGATTCCGAGTTCCTGAAGGACTTCCTGGATGAAAAGGGCCAGTTTCGAGGCGTGTGCCCGTGGCTCTTGGGTGTGGCGCAGGGCAACAATTCCATCGCGGCCGGCCACTGCCACAGAACACTCATTGCAGGAACTTTCCAGCAGCAGTATCAAAGCATTGTCCATTATATCTCGTCTTTACTTGTCTCTTGTCCTCACCAAGGCTCCGTCTTCAAGTTCTTTGGAGAGAGTGTTGTAAGGTCCCGTCACAAGTTCAATCCCCTCTATGTCAAGACCTTTTACCACCTCTATGAAGTTCAGGTCCTGGATTCCGGTCTGCACCCTGACTTCCCTGACCTTCTCCTTCTGTCTGTCATACACAAACACGCATTCGTGCCCGGAGCGTATGGTTACCGCCTGCAAAGGTACCATTAAAATATCATTTTTGGAACTCGAAGAAATGGAAACTGTAGAAGACATTCCCGGGCGGAAGTCACCCTTGTCCCTGATTCTCACCCTGACCTGGAATTCCGTAACCTGCTCGTTGCTCTGATTCAGGTTGCGGGCCGAAGGGGCAATCTGAGTCACATAGGCTGAAAATGAAGTATCCCTGAAGGCCTCGAGTTCCACCCTGACCTCAGCGCCTTCCCTGATTTTCACTATGTCGGTCTCCCCTACGGAGACGAGCACTTCCATCTGTGACAGGTCGGCGATTCTGAGCATTTCAGTCCCCGCCATCTGCGAAGTGCCGACCACCCTTTCCCCCTGTTTCACGTTAAGGCGCGACACCGTGCCGTCCATAGGGGCATACACCACGGTTTTTGCCAGCTGGCTGCGTGCCTCTTCCAGTTCCGCCTCCGCGCTTGCGACATTGCAGCGGCCGGCCTCAAGCTGCGCCGAGGCTATTTCATAGTCGGCCCTGGCAGCCTCCCATTCCTGGCCTGACACCGCCCCGGATTTGAACAGGCCGTCCGTTCTGTTCCATTGGGCGGCAACCTTGGCAAACTGAGCCTCCTGTATGCGGGCCTGCGAGCGTGCCGCCCCCAAAGCCGCCTGCGCCCTTTCCACCACGGAAAGGTACATATCCTGGCGTATCTTTATCAGCAGGTCGCCCTTTCTGACCTGCTGCCCTTCCTCAACGGCGAGCAGCACTATCTCGCCGGACACATCGGGACTAATCTTCACTTCCTCCACGGGCCAGATTCTTCCCCCGGCCGGAATCAGTTCCTCTATGCTGCCGCGACTGCTGACGGCGATGTCCACCATCGGTCTTCCCTCATCACTGTTTCTTCCCAACACCATCCAAAGGGCAAAGAGCACGATAATGGCGGCAAATACGCCCCAACGGCGCTTCTTTTTCTTGTCTTTCATAGTTTAACAGGGACACCCCTGAACAAATCGACTATCTTGGTCTGGAAAATATACTGGAACAGGGCTTCGTAATACTCGCACACGGCCTGGAAACACTTTGTCTGCGACACGGTGAATTCCACAGCCGAAACGGCCCCGGAGTCGAATTTTGCTGTCACGGCCTCAAGCGCCTGTTCCATTGACTTCTTTGTCTGCAGGCAGGCCTCCACCTTCCTGTAGAGCGTCCGTGTTTCTATCAGAGCCTCCCTGAGGGCATCCTCAATCTCCCTCCTTATACGCTCACGCTCTATGGCTGAAGTCTGCAATTCCAGTCCGGCATTCCTGAGTTTGAAATGCCTGTTCCAGTTGTCGAACATAGGTATGCTCAAAGTCAGGCCCAGACTCGGATTGCCGTTGCCCTCAAGCTGGGTTCCGAAGGGAATCTGCCGGCCTGCCGCATCACGGTAGTTCGAACTCCAGAATGTGCTGTAGCCGCCCGAGAGGGTCAGTGTGGGCAGCCAAGCCCATTTGCTTGATTTGAATGCAAGTTCGTTTATCCTTTCACTGGATTCGGCGGCCCTGAAGGCCGGTCTTCCCTCCACTGCGGCTGCCAGTTCATATTCATCCAAGTCCACAGGCGGGGGCAGAAGCCCCACTTCCTCGAGAAAATCTATCTGAAGCGAATCATCCGGGGGGAAACACATTGCCGAGCGGAGTGAGAGGTATGCGCTTTCCAAACGGCCGCGGGCCTCCACCACGCGGACTTTTTCCGAATTAAGCAAGGCTTCCACCTCCAGGAGAGAGCCCAAAGGCTGCTCGCCGATGGAAACCTTGCTCGAAACAATATCTCTCTGCAAGCCTGTGCTTTCCATATTCCTTTCGCAGGAGAGCAGTATCCGGTGGCACAGCAGAACCTCCAGATATGCCTTGGTGACGGCGATTGACACCTCTTCACGGAAACTCTCGTACTCATATTCTCCCAGAACGGTTTTCTCCTTTGCCGTCCTGAGTCTGAAGAGTTTTGAGAGCCCTTCCAGAAGGCTGACCGTCGCCCCCACCGAAATGCCCGCCGTTCCAGTGCTGCGCCCGTTTATAATCTGCAAGGTCTGCAGGTCCACACTCCGGCCCCATCCCTGCTGATAGGACAGGGACGAACTGAGCCTCGGTGTGAAAGCCAGTCTGCTGTTTGTCAGCGCGTTCCGGTTCTGCTCCATCGACAAGGCGCTTTTCCTCATCTGGTGGTGTTCCTTCACGGCATAACTGATGCAGCTGTCCAAACCCCAGACATAGAGCAGAGTGGAAAGGAAATATATGAGCAAAGACTGCATTTCGCGGTCAGGAAGTTCTATACGGTCGGAGTTGCGGTTTCGGGCTGCGGCGCTTCATCCTTGAAGAGGTCCCTCACGAATCTTGCCAGTTCGCCTATAGCCTTGCCAATTCTGTAAACCCATTCGGCGACATCAGCGTCTTCGCCTCCGTAAATGCGGCAGGAGAGTGTGTAATCCACCGCCTCAAATCTATTATTCCTCTCCATAGTAGCCGTCTTTAAAACCATTGATAAAATCATCAGCGTACTCCATCACGATATCCGCGACTTTCGCCACTGCCTTGACTATACTCCAAATCTCATTGAAGGTGAGTCCTCCTCGCACTTGACTAAGCCCAGCCGAGTAAATGTCAATTTCTTTCATGTTGATAATTTTTTAAAGGTTAATACTAAACTATCGATTGCGCACTCGATTTCAATTGCACCAGATTGTCCGCCCTGTCCATCCAGTAGCGGTCGTGTGATATCATAATCACCGTCCTGCCCTCCTGTTTGAGTGTCTCTATGACCTTTTCCAGATGGGCTACCCCCTCCACATCCATACCGGCGGGAGTTTCGTCGAAAATCACGAGGAAGGGGTTGCGGTACAGGGCCCTGGCTATCGCCATTTTCTGGCGCTCGCCTCCCGAAAGCATACAGCCGCGCTGGCCTATATGCGTCATCACCCCTTCCGGCATACGGGAAACCATATCATAAATGCCCGAAAGCACCATGGCCTTTGTCAGAGCCTCGTAATCCGGCTTCTCCACACCCGGTGCGATGTTCTCCATCACAGTGCCGCTGAACAGGCCAGGGTCCTGTGTGCAGATGGCTGCACGGGCCCTCCAGGCCTCCAGGCTGAAGGATGAAATGTTTTCATCCCCGAGTAAAATCTTTCCCTCCCGGGGAGAGTACCCCCTTAACAGAAGATGTGCTATTGTACTCTTTCCTGTTCCATTTCCACCGCACAACACACTCAACTTCCCCTTTGCAAACACTGCATTGAAATGGTCCAGCAACAGCTCCCTTCCCGGGAAAGAGAAAGACACATCCAGAATTCTCAAATCCCCCGACTCTGGTACAGCCGCAGTCCCCTCGTGATAGGACTCCCCCCGGAGGTCTATCACCTCAAACAGCCTCTGAGCCGAGATCTTCGCTTCGTTGATCTCGCTGTTGCTCTCTATCAGCGCTGTGACGGGAGAAATGAAAAAACCGGTAATCGAATAAAAAGCCATCAGCTCACCCAAAGTGATATGTCCCTTGATTACGAGAAGGGAACCAGCAAGCAAGTAAAAGAAAGTGAGGAACTTTGTGGTGAGACTGATGGCAGAAGATATGTTAGTGTATAATATTCCGGTATTGAAGGCTTCTGACATCACATTGTCATACTGGAGCCTTAGCTTGTCGAAATGCGCCGTTCCCATCGAGCAGTATTTGTGGGTCAGCATCTGGGAAAGTGTTTCCACATTGGCCTCTTCGAAACGGGCTCCCAGGGTTATGAGTTTCCTGTTGGCAACGGCGGTTTTCCGGTCGCTGACATTCCAGATCAGGTAGAACACGGGCACGAAAACGGCACAGCACAGGGCCAGTCTCCAACTGAAAAAGGCCATAAGCCCTATGGATATTGCAAGTGTCAGGACGCTTACAACCATAAGCATAATTCTTGAGGTCACGAAACTTCTGATGCGTCTGACATCGCTGAGTCGGGAATTGAGTTCGCCGCTGCTTCTGGTAAGGAAGAAGCCCACAGGAAGCGTCATCAGCTTTGAAATGAATGAAGATGTGAGGTCCCGGTCCACCTTGAGCCCCGCCTTCAGGAGCATAACGCCCCTCCACCATCCCGTGAGCACTGCCAGAACGCATACAAGGAAGAAGACCGAAAATCCGACAATGAGGAAATGCCGCTCGCCTGAGGGAATGATTGAATCTATAAGTTCTTTTAGAAAATAGGATTGGATAAGAGATAGAAGGGTTGCTATCAAGGATGCCACGCAGGCGAACAGCATTTCCTTTTCAACATATTTTAACACATCTATACATCTGCGCACAAAGGGGACTATACGGTCCTGGGGCCGGAATGATTCGGCGGGGCTAAGTTCCACAAGATAACCGGTCCATTGTCTGCACAACTGCTCAAGGCTTGTCTTCTCCGTCTTCCCCGAGGCAGGGTCCATCACATTGGCGGAATCCCCCTCCAATCCATACAGCACTACAAAATGCAACCAGCCCTCGTCAGTCTTCAGATGCAGGATGACCGGCATCTTCTCTATCATTTCCAATGCCTCCCTGTCAGCCTCCTTCGCCTTGAAGGCACGGGCCTTCATCCCGAGTGAAAGGGCGGCATCGATTATGCCTCTCAGGGTGCCCCCGTCAAGCCCTATGCCGCACCTGTTCCTGAACTCGATCAAGGGCAGTCTGAGGCCGTAGTAGGCGCATACGGACGCGAGGCAGGCGGCACCACAATCCTGACGGTCGTGCTGCTTAATGTTCACCCTGTTGTCTAAGCCCTTCATAGTTCAAGTTTTTCTGTCACAAAGGTCAACTATATTTCCGAGAAAAAAGAACCACTTTTGACAATGAGGGAGAAGTTTATACAAAATCAGACAAAGACCATTGCAAACATTTGGGTTTCAGCAATAAAAGTTCCGCAAAACCATTGGTATGATTTTGCGGAAACAAACACTTAAAAATATAACCTATATATTATAGGATTTTTTGTATCTCTTTCTCAACATCCTCGGTGTCGAACATGCAGTTTCCTACAAGCTCGCCCTTGGAATTGAACATATAGACTGAAGGAATGTGGTAGAGGTTGTACAGGGAGATGTAGGGGGAATCAGAGCCTCTCGAATCGCACACATTCACCCAGTCGAGGCCCTGGGACTTGACTTCAGAGGCCCAAACAGCCTTATCGACATCTATGCCCACCTGGTAAATCTGCAGACCGCGGGGATTGTATTTGCCGTAGATTTCCTTCAATTCCGCATTGAACAATGCTATGTTCTCCGCTGAACTTGACCAGAACACAAGCAGGAAGGGCTGTCCCTTCATTGAAGACAGGGCGACTTCCTTTCCGCTCACGTCACGCAGGCTGATTTCGGGGAAATCCGCCTCGCCGAGTTCCCTCAGTTTGTTTTCCAGGGCCAGGGCCTTCATACGGGTGTCGATGTCGTTCTTGAGTGTTTTCAGATAGGGACTTGCGGGATAATATACAGAAAGCGAGTCATAAACCCTGCTCATAAGGACAGCGTCGCTGTTGTCTCCGAAGACATACAGATTGTCGTTGACCTTCTGGGACACTACTGAAAGCAAGGTCAGTGAGCGGGGATGCGCAAAGGTGTAGGCTATGCAGGCACGCTTGTACTGTATGAATATCCTGCTCAGGGACTTGTTCACCTCCTTCACCTGGCTTTCATTTGCCAGAACCTCATTCAAAGCGGATATGAATGCGTCATAGTCGGCATTCACCTTCTGAAGCAGCACGGACTCCTCGGAGCCGCCTATCACGACATCACTGCCTATCTTGACATTAATCTTGTCGCCGGGAAGCACGATGAGGGGAACGACTTTTCCAAGGGCATTGACATAGGCGAAATTTGCCCCGTCCTTCGGAACATCGAGTTTGAAGGAACATTTTGGGGAAGTCAGGTATGCTGTGTCAAGGGGAGTCAATTCCAGTCCGAGACGTGCGGAAAAAACCACCATAGCGCTGTCCGGCGCGTTCTCCACTTCCACATTTATGACGGAACTGTTTGATTTGTCACACGAACTCAAGGCAGCACACATAAAGGCGCCGAGAGCAAGCAAAGTCTTTTTCATTTTCATTTCTAAGCTACTTTTGGTTATTGAAGGCATCCGCTATGGCCGATGCCACAGCAGAAAATTCTTCTGGGCTGAGTTTGAGTTTGTGGGAGAAATTCATATCCCCCTCGTTCTGGAGCGGAACAAGATGAATGTGGGCGTGAGGCACTTCCATTCCAAGCACTGCCACTCCCACCCTGCGGCAAGGGATGGCTGTCCTGATTGCGGAGGCCACCTTCTTTGCGAAGAGCATCATGTCAGCATACAGGGGGTCCTCGATGTCAAAGATATAGTCCACTTCTTTCTTGGGAATGACGAGCGTATGGCCCTTGACCATCGGGTTTATATCCAGAAAGGCATAGAAACGTTCATCCTCGGCCACCTTGTATGAAGGTATCTCGCCGGCCACGATACGTGAAAATACAGAAGCCATATTACAGCGATATATCCAGGATTTCAAACTTCAACACGCCCGAGGGGGTGGCGGCCTCCACGACATCGCCCTTATGGGCACCTATGAGTGCCTTTCCTATGGGGGTTGTGACCGCGAGTTTGCCCTCGCGAAGGTTGGCCTCGCTCTCGCCTACAAGAGTGTATTCAAAAATCTTATTGTTTGCCAAGGCGCGGATTTTCACTTTATTAAGCATCTGCACGACCTCGGTGTTCAGCCTTGACTCGTCAAAGACACGGGCTGTCGCCACCTTGTTCTGGAGTTTGGAAATCTTCATTTCCAGAAGTCCCTGGGCCTCCTTGGCCGCATCGTACTCTGCGTTCTCCGAAAGGTCTCCCTTATCCCGGGCCTCCGCAATCTGGCGTGAAATAACCGGTCGCTGGGCAATCATCTCAGCGAGTTCGGCCTTCAGTTTCTCAAGGCCTTCAGCTGTTACATAATGTATGTCTGACATATCTATTTGATGTTATTGATTTCTTGTTCGTATTCTTCAAACTTCGGATGCATGATGGCTGACATCACCACAAGCTCCTCCGCCGTGATTTTTCTTCTTCTCCCCGTCTCTTCTTTTCCCTCAGCACATTTATTCATATTCTTTTTTTTCTCTTCCATTTCAGTCGGATAAATCTGCAATTATTTCCCTGGCCCTGATTTCGTCCCTGCAAATCTGTTTCTTCAGTTCTTCCATTGAGGAGAAACATTTCTCTCCCCTCAGATAGCATATAAACTCTATACTGATCTTCAGGCCGTAAATGTCTTCGTCAAAGTCAAGTATATGCGTTTCTATCGTGCGTCCGGAGCCCTTGACCGTGGGTCTGACCCCGATATTGCATATACCGTGATAGCTGTTTCCCATAAGCTCCACCGCCACCAGATAAACCCCGTCTCCCGGTATCAGCATCAAGGGTTCGTAGAGTGCCAGGTTTGCGGTCGGGAAGTTTATGGTGCGTCCCAACCTGTTGCCGGAAACCACCACGCCCGAAAGTCCGTAGCGATAGCCGAGCATTTCATTGGCGGACCGGATGTCTGACTCCAGCAGGGCCTTCCTTATAGAGGTGGAACTGATGTTTTCGCCCTTGCAGGGGACCATCACCGGCTCCACGCCAAGCCGTCTGAGCAAATCCTCGAGTTCGGAACCGCTTAGTTGGTCGGAGCCCAGCCTGTGGTCATAACCGATTACCAGTGTGCCCACCCCGAGTCCGGAAATCAGATACTCCCTGACAAAGTCCTCACATTTGAGGGAGGCCATCCTGCGGTTGAAATCAAGCACCTCCACCCTGTCCACTCCCCTCTCCTTCAGAAGCCGTTTTTTCTGCTCAAGCGAGGAAATCAGCCTGAAACTGACGGCGTCCAGCTGCAGCACCGTGCGGGGATGCGGCCAGAAGGTCACAGCCACACACTCCTGCCCCAACATTTCCGCCTTCCCGACAGCCGCATCCAGGACAGCCTTGTGTCCCAGATGCATGCCATCGAAAAAACCTGTTGTCGCTACAACCATTTTACCAGCTCAAAGTCCTGGCGGTGAGGCAGCAGATCGTTGTATGCGAACACACGTACCGCGAACTCGAATGCGCCCGTATGATGGGCCACAAAGTTGGCTTCATAAAGCGCCACGCCGTCCTTGCTCTCGACGAGTGTGAAGGCCAGCGAACCCTCCTTGCGGTGAACGCCCTTGCGGTCAAGTTTGCTCAGGACAAGCTCGACTCCGATATCCCTGGCGTCCAGGTCGCCCACAAACAGTTTGGCCGTCAGTTTGATGGGATTGCCCATACTGAGCACGGCGTCACTTGAGTGAGTGTAGTCCACAAGGGAGATGTTGGGCCAGCCGCGGCGCATCTTCCTCTTCCAGAGGGCAATCTTGCGGGCCAGTTTGCAGTCATCGGCAGTAAGTGCAAGGGTACGCTCATACTGGGGATTGTAGTAACGGTCTATGTAATCCGTCATCATACGGTTGGTCGTGAAGTCACAGGCCACCTTGGCAATGGTGTTGCGGATGATCTGTATCCACTCCTCGGGCAGTTTGGTGCCCTTGTCTATGTTGTAGAACTTGGGAACAATGTCCTGTTCGAACATATTGTAGATGGTGGCGGCGTCAAGCTCGTCCTGATAGTTCTGGTCGTCGTAGGTGCGTTCCATAGGCAGGCACCAGCCGGCTTTCTCCTTGTAGCCTTCAACCCACCAGCCGTCAAGCACTGAGAAATGCATCACACCGTTCATCACGGCCTTCTCGCCTGATGTGCCGGAAGCCTCAAGGGGACGTGTGGGGGTGTTCATCCAAATATCCACTCCCTGAACCATATACTTGGCCAGGTTGATGTCATAGTTGGGCACAAACACGATTTTTCCTATGAACTGTGGCATCTTGGACACCTCTACGATGCGTTTGATCAGGTCCTGACCGGCCTTGTCGGCGGGATGGGCCTTGCCTGCATAGATGAACTGCACGGGATGCTTCTCGTTGTTGACAATCTGGTCGAGACGGTCAAGGTCGCGGAAGAGCAGGTGAGCCCTCTTATAGGTGGCGAAACGGCGGGCGAAACCTATGGTAAGGATGTCGTCACGCAAGGTGTTCTTGATCTTCACTATCTGCTGGGGAGAATAGTGGGTGGAGACATTGGGATTGGACAGACGCCTGTTGATGCGCTCAATCAGTCTTGCGCGAAGTTTCTTGCGCACGTCCCAGATTTCCTTAGACTCCACATTATAGATGCCCTCAAAGCACTTCTTGTCGTAATTGTGGGTGGCGAACTCGGGGCCGAAGGCCTTTGCGTGGATGGGTTTCCACAGGTTCGAGCACCAGGTGGGATAGTGTACGCCGTTGGTCACATAACCGATGTGGAGCTCTTCAGGCAGATAGCCCGGCCACATATAGCTGAGGATGTCGCGGCTGACCTTTCCGTGGAGCCAGGACACTCCGTTCACTCCCTGTGAGAGCGAGCAGGCGAGGTAACTCATAGAGAACTTCTCGTTCGAGTCCGCGGGGTTGCTGCGGCCGAGGCTCATAAAGGCTGCCCAGTCGATCTTCATCAGTGAAGGGAAATGGGACATATACGTACGTATCAGATCCTCGCTGAAAGCATCGTGGCCCGCAGGCACGGGAGTGTGGGTTGTGAAGAGGGATGACACCTTCACGAGTTCGATGGCCTCGGAGAAAGTGAAATTCTGCTCCACATACTCACGGATTCTCTCTATGCCTATGAAGGCGGCGTGGCCCTCGTTGCAATGATAGAGGTCGGCGTGTATGCCGAGGGTGCGCAGCAGACGGATACCGCCCAGGCCAAGCAGCATCTCCTGCTTGAGACGGTTCTCCCAGTCACCTCCGTAGAGATGATGGGTGATCTGACGATCCTCGGGAAGGTTGTCCTCGAAATCCGTATCGAGCAGGTAGAGTTCTGTGCGTCCCACATCCACTCTCCATACGCGGGCCTTGAGCTCACGGCCGGGGAGGGAGAGGGAAATCAGCACCCAGTTGCCCTCGCTGTCGCGGACGGGGGTTGCGGGAATCTTGGAGAAGTCCTGTGCTTCGTATACGGACACTTGCTCGCCCTGCTGGGTGATGCTCTGGCGGAAATAGCCGTAACGGTAAAGCAGACCGACAGCGGTCATATTCACCTTCATATCGGAAGCCTCCTTCAGATAGTCGCCGGCGAGGATTCCGAGACCTCCTGAGTAAATCTGGAGGGAGGTGTCAAGACCGTATTCCATACAGAAATATGCGATTGCCGGACCTTTGCGCTCCTTCTTTCCGGCCATATACTCTTCATAGAGCCTGGCCACATCATCGAGCCGCTTCAGGAACTTCTTGTCCTTCTCAAGGGCGATGAAATCATCCAAAGTGAGGCTGTCGAGGAAAGCGATGGGGTTGCGGCGCACATTTACCCACAACTCGGGATTGATGTACTTGTAGAGATTTATCGCCTCCTCATTGAAGCACCACCAGAGGTTCTTCGCGATGATGTCGAGATATTTCAGGCGCTCGGGCAATGCGTGGGCCACAATCTGTGAAATCCAGTTGGGACGGTTGGAATCAATCTTCCTGTCAATTGCAGCCATGAAGAAATCGTTCTGGTCGGCCAGGCGGCTCTTGACACTCTTGAGAGCGTCAGTGTAGGCCTTGTAGTAGTATTTGATCTGTTCGTCCCATAATGAGGTGCGTGAAACCTTGAAGGCATTCTCACGGAGGGCCTCATACTGTTCCGATGAGACGGAAGCAATCTCCAGGATTGTGTTCTGGATACCTGAAACCACATCGTTGTAGTTTGTGTCGTTGCGGTAGATGACCCTGCAGGCGGGATGCTCTTCTCCGAAATGATTCTCGACCCAGAGGCCGAAACCGGTCAGGCTTGTCGTCACCGTGGGAACCCTGCAACTCAGGGACTCCAGAGGAGTATAGCCCCAAGGCTCGTAGTATGAAGCGAAGACCGTAAAGTCCATTGCGGCGAGCAGGTCGTAGTAATACTGGTTGAACACGCCGTCATTGCCCTTGAGGTAGGAAGGCACGAACATAAGTTTCACCTTGCAGCCGGCGGAGTTGGTAAGACCCACTTCACGGGCCTTGCACACTATCGCGTCGCTTTCGGGCTCGGCAAGCAAGTGTGTGCTGACAATGGCCTTGTCATTCTTCGAACCCTTGCCTGTAAGGCGTGCAAGGATTTCCTTGTCAGGACCGTTATGGCCTGCCGGGATGGTCAGGACGGCGAGTATTTCGCGTCCGTTGTAGTCGGAAGCATTGATGCGTCCGAGAGCCTCCAGGAACACGTCCAGACCCTTGTTCTTGAACTCATAGCGGCCGCTGGTACCCACNAATGAAAGGATTGTCCAGCTTCGTTCCGCACATAGCCTCGGCCACCTTCACGATGATGTCGCGAGATTTCTTGCGAATCTTCTTCAGGTCCTGGGGAACCATCGCGTCATCGAAGCCGTTGGGAGTCACATCGGGACGGCGCTCAAGCAGCTGCCCGCACTCTTCGGCAGTCAGGTCGCTTACGGTGGTGAAAACGTCAGCCTCACGGGCGGATGCCTTCTCCAGGGAGTGTTTTGCCATCACATTGTACCAGCGGGCCTTTTCGTCGCCGTTGCAGCTGGGCAGTTCCTGATAGAGGTTCACACCGTTGCCGGCAAGCGAACGGCCTACCACGGTGGCGTGGGTGGTGAATATGGTAGCGACGGGAACCTGATACTTCTTGAGGTATAGTACGGCCGAACCTGTCTGCCACTCGTGCATATGGGCCGCAACCTTCTGCCCCTTATGGCAGTTGAAGCGCATATAATGCTCGATTACCCTTCCTGCCGCATAGCCGAAAAGGGCGGATTCTATATAATCCCAGGAGCCACTCAGCGAATCCACTTTGTAGTCGTTCCAGAGGCTTGCGAGCAACTCGTCCTTGCGTGCGATGTATCCGGAGAAATCGACGAGGATGGCTATGGGCTTAGAGGGGATGTCCCAGTGGCCCACCTTGACTCTGATTCCTTCCTTGGCGGCAGCCTCTCTCCACGAATTCAGAAGGACCCTGTCCTCCACAAACTCTCCCTGCACATTTCCGTCCGACACCATATCGGGACCAATCGTGATGTATGAATCGCGGCCGATTTCCTTTACCAGATCTATTGATTTTGAAGATACGACGGTGTGGATACCGCCCATTTTGTTGCATACTTCCCAACTTACTTCAAAAAGAATGTCGGGGATGGTGTTCTTTGCCATATCTCTCCTTAGTCCTGTTTCAATTTGTTGTTGACCCTGAGGGCGAAATCACTCAACACGTTCATATAGTTGATGAAAGCGTCGTAGGGGCTTGCATAGGGATTGAAATAACTGTGGACTGCTCCGTCCGAGAAGAATTTCGTACACATATAGTAAAAATGGTCGCTCTCCTGAAGGCGGAGGAAGTCTTTGGTGATGGCAGCATCCTCAGCAGCAACAACCTTGTCCGAAAGGGCATACAATTTTGAGAACGCCTCGTTCTGGAGTTCGTTGCCGAGCCAGGCTGTGGTGTCTCGCTCCTCGTCTGCCCAGGAAATGGGGTAAGGTACATTGAGTTCGGCCACGCCGTCGAATTTCTTGGCAGCCTGTGCGGGGGTGATAAAATCGATGCCGCCCTTTGCCAGCACGAGTTTCACGACAGCCTTGAAAAACTCAAGGATTCCGCCGCTTGCCTTCTGGTGCTCACCGAAGGTCTCGTAGTCCATAAAGAGGTTGATTACCTGTGCGTCACCGGCGGCTTCCTGGAGCCAGGCCACATATTTGTCGGCTGTCAGAGGCCACTCGTTCCAACTCTGGTTGGAGAAACGGAAGGCCATATCGTCGCTGAGCTTGAAGTTGCGGAGAAGCAGTTTGAGCTTGGGGGCGGCGGCGCAGGTATAGAGATAGTTGGGGGATTTCCAACCGAGAATACCGCGGGCGCCCTCAGTCAGCATGCAGCTGAAACCGAGTTTTGAAACCATCTTGCCAATCTGGTCGCTGTAAACGAGCTCCGTATTGCGGAAACTTGCGGGTTTCTTGCCGAAGTGTTTCTTAATCAGGTCGCTGTGCATCTTCACCTGTGCGGTGAACTGGTCGGGATTGGTAAGGGAAGCCAGAGAGTGTGAATAGGTCTCGCCGAGGAACTCCACACAACCGGTGGAAGCGAGGTCACGGAAACTCTCAAGCACCTCGGGTGCATATTTCTCGAACTGGTCGATGGCGGAGCCTGAAATGGAGAAAGCCACCTTGAACTGTCCCTTTGTGCTCACAATAAGATCCTTAATCAGGGCATTCATAGGAAGATAGCAGGTGTCTGCTACACGGCGGAGAATGGTCCTGTTGAGGAACTCATCGAAATAATAGTGGTCATTACCGATATCGAAGAAGCGGTACTGACGAAGTCTGTCCGGCTGATGTACCTGGAAATAAAAACAAATTGAAGGATTAGTCTGCATAGCTATCTCTTATTCTATTACTGATTCATAAACTTTTTTGATTTTTTCTGCGGCGTGGTCCCATTTGAGGCTGTTCACCTCGTCCAGGCCGCATCTTGATGCCATATCCACAAGGGCGGGATACTTGATCAGGCCGTAAATGGCGTCCGAAAGGGCATCCACATCCCAGAAGTCCACCTTGATGGCGTGGCGCAGCACCTCGGCGACGCCGGACTGCTTGGAGATGATGGTGGGCACTCCGGTACGCATAGCCTCAAGGGGCGAAATGCCGAAAGGTTCGGACACCGAAGGCATCACATACACATCGGAGTATGCGAACATCTTCTGCACGTCCATACCGCGGAGGAAGCCCGTGAAATGGAACTTGTCGGCAATGCCGAGAGCGGCCACACGGCGTATGCTCTTGTTGAGCAGGTCGCCGCTGCCGGCCATCACGAAGCGCACTCCTTCGGGGCATCTCTTGAGCACCTTGGCGGCAGCCTCAATGAAATATTCGGGTCCCTTCTGGAAAGTGATGCGGCCGAGGAAGGTCACAACCTTCTCAGGCACGTTCCTCGTCACGACGAGTTCGTCTTTTCCGCTGAAATCCACGGCGTTATGGACTGTCACCACCTTGGCGGGATTGATGCCGTACTTGTTGACCACAATGTTGCGTGTCAGATTGGACACTGTCATAACCCTGTCGGCGGCTTCCATACCCATTTTCTCGAGCCTGAACACCTCGGTGTTGACACGCTCGCCGCTGCGGTCGAATTCAGTGGCGTGGACGTGGATAACCAGAGGCTTGCCGGAAACCCTCTTGGCGGCGATGCCGGCAAGATAGGTCAGCCAGTCGTGGGCGTGAATCACGTCAAAGTCGTGCTGGGTGGCGATGGTTGCGGCCACCATTGCATAACGGGCAACCTCTTCCATAAGGTTGGCCCCGTACTTGCCTGAGAATTTGTATTTCTGTTTGAAATTGATCTTTTCGAGCCACTCTCCCTGGGTGCGCCTCTCGCTCTCGACCAGTTCGCCGAAGGCTATGGGGTCGATGTAGGGCACCATATTGGAGCCGATGCGCAGGAAATTCAACTTTTCGAGGACATCAATGGGTGTGCTTGTGGAAGCCACTGCCTCCACGTCACTCGCATTGATGATTTTGGCTACGGTGCCGTCCTCGTCACCTGAGGCTGAAGGCATCACGAAAAGCACCTCCACATCGTTGTGAAGCAGGCCTTTCACCATACCATAGCAGGCCGTACCGAGTCCGCCTGCAATATGGGGCGGGAACTCCCATCCGAACATCAAAACTTTCATTTGCTCTCCTCCTTATATTTAGAAACGAGATAAATTGCTCTCAGAATGCCTGAAACGGCTGCGGCGCCGGAAATGGCTCCGTGAGGTCTGTGCGGGGGATCCCCGTCGTAGAGCTGGCATATAGAACCGATGCCGTGCTCGGTCATATCCTGCTCGAAAGTGCTCATATACTCGATTGCGCGAGGGATTGAAATCTCCTTGTAAATCTTCAGACGGCCCTCGAAGTAGAAAGGCATCAGCCAGACCCTGGTGCTTCCCTGATGGAAGGCAAGGTCGCGGTGATGCTGGTCTCCGTCATACACGCCCTTGTAAAGAGGGTTCTTGGGGGCCAGGGTACGCAGTCCGCGTTCGGTCAGCAGCTCCAGTTTGCAGGCCTCGAGCACCTTTGCGCGGGCCTCTTCGTTGATGGGGCTGTACTCGAGCGAGCAGGCGAGAATCATATTGGGACGTGTGAACACGTTCTGTCCGTTCTCGTCGATATAGTCGGCAAGGTGCTGACGCTCCTCAACCCAGAAAATATCGTAGAAGCACTCCTGGATTCTGTCCGCGATGGAGCGCCATTTGATGACTGACTTCTTGTCGCTGCCCCATTTCTCCTCGCTGTCAGCGATGAAACGCAGGGCGTTGTACCAGAGGGCGTTGGTCTCGACCTGCCAGCCGCCGCGCTCCGTGATGGGCTGGCCGTCGTCGCCGTAAGCGCACATCCAGCTCAGGGCGACACCCTGCATCTTGGTCCAGAGAAGGCCGTTGTCACTCAGGCTGACGCCCATGTGCAGGCCATCGATGTAGCTCTCTGCCACCTCCTTGAGAAGTTTGCCCCAGTTCTTCCAGGCCTCGGCACCGTTGCCGGTGAACTCTATGAGCTGCTGTATGTCCCAGAAGAGCCACAGGGGAGCGTCCGCCTGTTTGGAACCGCGGATAAGCTGGGTGGCGTGGGTCTTCTTTATGCTCTTGAGCACGTCCTCGAAAGTCTTTTTGTCGCCGTCGCACCAGAGGGTGAGGCCGGGGAGCGAGATGAGGGCGTCACGCAGGGTCTTGGACATCCAGGTGTAGCCGCTGAGCACCTCGGTAAGGCCATCGTGGCGGATAATAAGCTGGTGGGCGGCCTCCTTCAGGCAGGCCTCATAGCTGTCAACTGTGGGACGTGAGGCTTCATCTGCATTGTAAGCCCTGGCTATGCCCGCGGGAGAAACCTGTTCCGTGGAAACTGAAACCACGATGCTCTCCCCTTTCTTGATGGGAAGTTCGAAGTAACCGGGACAATAGAGGTCCTCGCTGTACTCGAATCCGCGTCTGCGCTCCTCCTGATATGTGACACCATAGAACCAGTCGGGCTGATGGTTGTAGCGGCAGGGCTTTGAGCACTGGATGTTCAGGTCGGGGAAACCCTCGTACATTCTGAACGCCGCCCCGGAAGGAATCGAAGCGAAACTGCGGCTCGCCGTGTCATTGGCGTGTGTCAGAGTGTGGATTTCGCGGAAGGAGAGGAAGGGTTTGAAACGGAGTGTCGTCTCGGAATGGGCCTCCAAAAGGGTGTACTTGATCAGAAGCTGTTCCTTCTTGCGGCAGAAGAGCAGCGAGCGGCGGAAAATCATTCCGCCCACCCTGTAAGTCACATCAAAACTCTTGTCCGCACTGAAGTCGATGATGTACTTGTGTCCGCGGGGCTCATAGTTGGTGGGGCCGTAGCAGCGGATGCCGAGATTGAACTCCTCACCGTGCTGGATGAGAGTCTCGTCCATTGACGAGAGCAGGATGTGGCGTTTGCCGTCGTATTGGCTCAAGGGCACCACGAAAAGTCCGTGATACTTGCGGGTGTTGCAGCCCACGATGGTGGTGTTGCAGTAACCGCCTGTCTGGTTGGCGCTCAAATACTCCCTCTGGAGAGAATACTCGAGGTTTACCAGTTTTTCTTTCTCAAATTTCAAATAAGCCATAGGTATATAATTTATCTATCGTTTTTTTCTGTCGTTTGCCTTCATCAGAACCACTGCGGTCCTGCTGGGCAGATATAAAGACAGTGACTCACGCCCATCGACCTTGCGGGTCTGATGTTTGAGAGCCCCATCATTCCTTTCAAACCCCCCAAAAGTTCCGGAATCGCTGTCCAGCACCACGCGGTAAGAACCCGCAGGAGCCGGGAAAGTGAAATCCGTATGAGAGACGGCGGGATTGAAATTCAGGGCAAAGATACAATTTCCACGCCCAATTATCAAAACTTTTTTCTCCTCGTCCGCATACAACTGGACAGGCTTTTCCATCAGGAGGTTGTGTTTTGCGAAGAGATGTATCATCGCCTTGTCGAACTCGAGCAGGTGGCGGTACCTCAGGTCGGGGTTCTCACTCAGAGACCACTGTCTCCTGGCGTAGAAGTATGACCAGTCATTGCCCTGACGTGGGAAATCTATCCACTCGGGATGCCCGAACTCGTTTCCCATAAAGCACAGATAGCCGTCACCGGCAGTGGCTATGGTCACGAGCCTTATCATCTTGTGGAGGGCGATTCCGCGGTCTATGGTGAGGCTCCGGGAGCCGGTGTTCATACTGGTGTACATCTCAGCGTCCAGAAGACGGAAGATGATGGTCTTGTCGCCCACCATAGCCTGGTCGTGGCATTCCGCATAGCTGATGGTGCGCTCGTCAGCCCTCTTTCCGGAAAGTTCCCACCAGATTTCGCCCATACTCCAGTCCTGGTCCTGACGTTCCTTAATCCACTTGATCCAATGGTCTGCAACGCCCATGCTCATCCTGTATTCGAAGCCGACACCGCCCTGTGAGAAGGGGGCGGCCAGTCCCGGCATTCCGCTCATATCCTCGGCAATCACGACAGCCCTCGGATTGAGCTCGCGGATGAGGAGATTGGCGAGTGTCAGGTACAGGACCGCATCTTCATCGGCGCTGCCGTTGAAATAGCAGCTGTAGTCCGTAAAGTCGCGCCCCAGGCCGTGGTCGTAGTATATCATCGATGTCACGCCGTCGAAACGGAAGCCGTCGAGGTGATACTCCTGCATCCAGAACTTGAGGTTGCTCAGGAGCATCCAGACCGTGGCCTCCTTGCCGTAGTCGAAACAGCGCGAGCCCCAGGCGGGGTGGCGGCCCCTGGCGCCGGAATGAAAGTAGAGGTCCTCGCTGCCGTCTATCTTTCCGGGCCCCTCCATCTCGTTGTCCACGGCGTGGGAATGCACTACATCCATCACCACGGCAATGCCCTTCTTGTGGGCCGTGTCAACCAGATGCTTGAACTCCTCGGGGGTGCCGAAACGGGAACTCAGGGCGAAAAAGTTGGAAACCTGATAGCCGAAGGAGCCGTAGTAGGGATGCTCCTGGAGGGCCATCAGCTGTATCGTGTTGTAGCCCAGGGCGCAGACCCTCGGCAGCACGTTTTTCTCAAACTCGACGAAAGTAGAGACCTTGCACTCCTCGCTGCTCATCCCTATGTGCGCCTCATATATGAGGGGATTGGCGATGGAAGGGCAACCGTAGTCGTTTTTCCACTGATAAGCCTTTGCGGGCGCCCACACCTGGGCCGAAAAGATTTTGGTGTCGGGATCTTGGACACAGCGGGTGGCATAAACGGGCAGCCTCTCCCCCTCGCCTCCGTTCCAGGTCACATACCACTTGAAGAGGGTTCCGTGAGGCACAAGTTCATTGGGAATCTCTATCTCCCAGGTGCCTCCCTCCAGCCTTTTCATACGAAAGCGGTCCTCTCTGCGCCAGGCACTGAAAGGACCGATTATCCACATTTGTGTGGCGGCGGGAGCCCACTCACGGAAGAAGGTGCTGTGAGTCCCCCTGTGCACCCCATAGTAGAGGTGGTTGTTGGCCCCGTCAGATAGGGGGCGACCATAGCCGGCAAGCTGGTCCCTGCGCAACACTGCGCTTTGGTGCCGTTTGTCAATCAGGGGAGCGTAAGGCTTCAGGTATTCATCCTTGTCGTAGATCATATATGTCAGTCCTTTAAGGTTTTTGCTATCTCTTCCTCGTTTTTTGCAAGTTCACCGCGGCACCAGGCTATCAGTTCCGCAGCCTTCTTCACATCGTCTCCCACCTTCTCGAGGTCCGCATTGGCATCCTCGATTTTCCGTATGAGGGCGTCTATCATCTCGATTGCCTTTTCGTATGTCATTTCGCTGTCCATAACATCTTCATAGAAACTCCCAAATATAACTAAAAATTTTTATGAAAGCAAACGGTCCACCACAACTTCCACTCTGCCGTCTTTCATTATGATTGTGAGCCTGTTGCCCTTTTCGAGCCCCTCAACGCTGTCTATGCGCTGCCCGTTATGGCAGGCTATGGCAAAACCTTTCTCGAGCAGGCGGGCCGGGTCTGCCCCCCTGAGCCGGGACTCAAAGATGTCAAGACGGGAGCGTTCGGTGCTGAAGCGCATCTGCAGGGACATCTTCAGCCTGTTCTCGAGGGCATCTATGCGCTGCGAACTTCTGATGAGTTTGTTCTTCAGGGCAAGCGCAAGCCTTTGGGCAAAGGAATCGATCTTCCCCACCTCCCCGTCAAGCAGGAACAGCAGGTGTTCTGCCGCGGCAGTCGGGGTCTTCACGCTCACTGCGGCCACATCATCCACGATGTGGTGGTCTCTGTCGTGTCCCACGGCCACCAACACGGGCAGAGGAAACTGAGCCACGTGGCAGCACAGGCCGTAGTCATCGAAACAGGCGAGGTCGAAGTCCGAGCCGCCGCCCCTCATAATCAGGACCAGGTCATAACGCCAGCCCTCCCCCACTTTTTCGCTGATGCGGTCAAGGGCCTCACAAATGCCCGAAGGGGCCGATTCGCCCTGCATAGGGGCTTCAAACAGCTCGATATGGAAGCCGTATTCCCTTTCGCCGAGCTGACGGCAGAAATCGCCGAAACCCGCCGCCGTGCGGGCAGAAATGACGGCAAGGCGCCGAGGCAGAACAGGAAGCGAAAGGGCGGTGTTCAAATCGAACATACCCTCTTTCCTGAGCCGCTCTATGGTCTGCAGGCGGATGCGCTCCTGCTCTCCGAGAGTGAAGTTCGCATCGAGTTCGTGCACCTGGAGGGACAGGCCGTGTACGGGGTGATGAGTTAGGGCCACATTCAGGAGCAGGGTCATCCCCACCTCGGGAAACTTGCCCGTCCTGGCCCTGAAGGAGGTTTTTATGCCCGCCCAGGCGCTTCGCCAGCACACTGCCCCGATTTTGGCCGCAATCCTTCCCGTATCCGGATTGTTTTCAATCAGTTCCATATAGCAGTGGCCGCTCGAATCCTTCAGCGAACTCACTTCCGCCTTTACCCAAAACAAGTCGGGGAAAGCCTCTTCCAAGACTTCCCCCAGATCGTTCACAAGTTCTGACAGATTAATGTAAGACTCTGCCATAGGGCGGGACTATTTGATGTTGGGTTCCTCCAGTCCGAGATGTTTTTTGGCATCCAGTCTCTTGAGAATCAAGCCGATGATCAAGGCGGCGACACCCAGGAGCGCCAACATAAGCAAAGGAGCCGTATAGTTGTACTGCGTGGGGTCGGTAACACCGGGGTTGGTCTTGTCCAGAACCTTGCCGATAAGCAGGGGGAAGAGCCAGAGACCGATGTTCTGAATCCAGAAGATCAGCGCGTAGGCACTGCCGATAACCTTGGCATCCACGAGTTTGGGCACGCTGGGCCAAAGTGAGGCGGGCACGAGGGAGAAGGAGGCGCCGAGCACGAGAATGGTCACGTAGGCGATGATCACGCCCATAATGTCAGATCCCTTGACCATAGGAAGCACGAAGGCGAAGGTCAGGTGGCATATAATCAGCAGCAGAGAGCCGAACATCAGCATCGAGGCGGCCTTGCCCTTGTGGTCAACCACCTTGCCGAGGATGGGGGTGATGCCCACGGCCAGAAGAGGGAAGACGGCGAAAATGGTCTCCGCGCTCTGACGCATATAGCCCATATAGCAGAAGGTGACCAGGAAGAGCACCGACACCGCGAGCAAGGCAATCTGTTTGCCCTTGGTCTTGGAGAAATTGCTCAGGAAGGCCGTGACTGCCACCACGAGCATTATGGCGTACTGAATCAGTGTCACTGAAGAGCCCGCCCAGAAGGAACCCTCGGGCACCTCAGTGAAAGTCAGGTTGCACTGCAGCATATTCACGGCATACTTCTGGAAGGGGAAGATGGCGGAATAGTAAAGCACGCACAGCAGGGCCACAAGCCAGAACCCGCTGCTCTTGAGAATCGTTCCCACATCGGAAATCTTGAAGGGGTCGTCCTTCTCCTCTGCCTCGCCCGTCTGCGCATCGAGTTTCTTGTCCATAAAGAAATACACAATCACCATTATCAGCGCAATCATCAGCAGCACCACGCCGAAGGCCACGGAGCGGGACACATCCACCTTGCCGCCGAAGTTGGCGAAGAAGGGGGAGAAAATCATACAGGTGGCCACTCCCAGGCGGGCAAGAGCCATCTCAGAGCCCATAGCCATAGCCATCTCGCGGCCCTTGAACCATTTCACAATGCCTCGCGACACGGTGATGCCGGCCATTTCCACGCCGCAGCCGAAAATCATAAAGCCGACGGCGGCGAACTTGGCCGATGCGGGCATTCCCCTGTAGAAGGGGGCCACGCCGAGTTCGTCAAAAACGGGGATGTAGTTGAGGTTGTCGGTGAACCACCGCTCCAGACCGGAGCCGATGAAGGCCTCGCTGACCGCATAGTATTTGATCACCGCGCCCACAAGCATCACTATGCCCGAAAGGACGGCCGTGAACCTCACGCCCATCTTGTCGAGGATGATGCCGGCGAAAATCAGGAAGAACACGAACACGTTCAGGAAGGTCTCGGAGCCCTGCATTGTGCCGAAGGCCGTGGAATCCCAGCCCCTCGTGGTCTGCATAAGGTCTTTGATAGGCGAGAGTATGTCCATAAAGATGTATGAACAGAACATCGCGAGGGCGAGCAACAAAAGTGCCGTCCAACGCATCGCAGCGCTGTCGCGCATTACTTTGTAGGTTTTTTCACTCATATCGGTATTATTTTATGTATTTGTCGAGGAAATTCTTCACCCTTTCCGTGTATTCTTCGGGGTAATTCTTGTAGGACATCGCGTGGGTGGTTTCGGGCACCGTCCACAGTTCCTTCGCGCCCTCTTTGGCCTCGTAAAGGGAATGGACCATACGTGTAGGCACAAAGTCATCCATTTCACCGTGGATGAACATCATAGGGAGGGAACACTTTGCCACCTGCTTCAGGGGGGATGCCTCCTTGAAGTCCCAGCCGTACTTTTTCCTGCAGATCAGCGACGAGAGGCTCAGGACGGGGAAAGGAGGAAGATGGTATTTTTTCTTCAGTTCGTGTCTGAACTCATCCCAGGCACTTGTGTAGCCGCAGTCCTCTATAAAGGCCTTCACATAGGGTTTGGGCGCCTCGCCCGAAACATTCATTGCCGTGGCCGCCCCCATAGACACTCCGTGCACGATCATTTGGGTGTTTCCGCCAAAGACCTCATTGGCAATGTCCATCCAGCGGAGCACATCCAGGCGGTCCAGCCAGCCCATACGGATATGGTCGCCTTCGCTTTGGCCGTGGGCATAGAGGTCAGGCATAAAGATGTTGTAGCCCAGGTCGTGGTTGTACATATAGCCGAGCGAAAGCATCGCCGCGTGGTTTGTGGTATAGCCGTGTATCAGGAAGGCGGTCTTGTCTGTGGGATTCTTTGCGGCCACATAGTGGGCCGCGGCCTTCTGGCCGTTTATGGTGATTATGGTATCCTTTATGGCTCCGGCATACAGACTGTCTATCCAGGGCACCATACGGGGCTCCTGCTCCTTTTTATTAGCAATAGTCTCCTCCACCGTGATGGTGATGTTATCCACCGAAAGGGCCACCTTCAGCATAAAAATGGCCGCGGCGACAGACGCTGCCACCAGCAGAACGCTCAGTCCGGCGACTATCCATAAAGTGATTTTCATAGCCTCAGTTTTTCAACGCCGCAAATTTAGCAAAAATTCAGACAAAAATAGGGTGCGGAAATTCTGTTCCCGCACCCCTTTAAGGTTTAATCGTGTGATAAGATTATTCGGCTGTAACCACTACCTGGAAATTGGCGGGAGCTACATTGCCTACATAGTCGGTCAGACCGGTAACATTCTTGAAGGAAGCGGTACCGGTGATGGCAGCGCCATTGGAGGTGCCTACGAAGATACCGCAACGGGGGCCCTTCACATCAAATACTGTATTCTCAACTGAGCAACCGGTGATGGTACCGCCACCGCAGAGGCCGATGAAACCGCCGCAATGGCCCTTGTAGCTTGCACCACCGTCCTCTGTGTATTTAGAAGAGATGTTGCAGTTCTTAACCAC
>JABUTN010000018.1:81785-99431 GCA_021443665.1 Bacteroidales bacterium
TTTCCGTTGATGACAACTTTAGCAGGAATGTTTGTAGTATTGTCGCCGTGACCATAAGAAATACCAGTCATGTCAATAGTGGCATTTTCAGGGAAGTTCAGTACAATGGAACTGACGCCCATATTGAAACCTTCAGAAGCAAGGTATGCAAGTTGATGACCATTCTCAATAGTGTAGCTGTCGTCAGCATTCTTCACAAGGTAAGGACATACGCCGTCAATGTAGAGAACGCCACCGGGAGTGCCCTGACGACCATACCAGCGCTGAGCGGGGTCTGTTCCACCGTTCCAGGCAACCGTGTTGCCTTCAACTGTGCAGTTTGAAATCCAAACGCCACCGTCTTTGCCCTGATTTGTCTGACCGGCACCTACTGTACCGAGAATAGCACCTACATAGACGTGAGTGTTCTGCTTTGTAGTAAGAGTATTGTTCTCAACCGTGCAACCATCGATAGTAACCTTAGTCCAGGCATTTCCGGTAGCGTGACCGCAGATAGCACCTACTGACTTGTTGGCCTCGATTTCAACACCGCTGACTGTGCAGTTCTTGATAGTTATATCTGTGAATACAGGACCGTTGTTCAATACATTATAACCGGCAGCGTAACCATAGAATGCAGCAGCATAACTTCCGGTTGTGCTAATCTTTCCACCTTCAACATTGCAGTTTTCAAAAGTGACAAAAGGTTTGGTCTCAATCCAACCGATGAAAGCGGCTGCACCGCCGGAAGTCATCGCAATCTGAGAATCCTTTACAGTGATATCCTTGAATACATACTCGGCATTGCCCTGGCTGACGCCCTCAATCATAGCCTTCTGAAGACCGGTAACAGTGTGGCCGGTACCATCGATGGTGAAACTGTTCATAGGGTTGACTGAGTTGTCAAAATCAACACCTGTCATATCGATGTCGGCATCAATGCGGAAATAACCACCCTTTGCAAGTTTGTTCTCAATCAGATCCTTGAAATCGTCAGCGGTCTTGATGACTGCGTCGGGAACTATGACCTCAATGTCCTCATCTCCATCAAACTCGGGGTTGACGTCAACATTGAAGTTGGCTGCGGTGGTCAGCAGGCTACCGTAGATGTTGGTGCGGTAGTTGCGCTGAACGGGAATGTTGGTGTAGGTGCGGGCGGCAATCTCCTCATCTGAAGCGTTGAGCACTGAGAGGCTTACATCGGTCAGACCTTTGTCGGCGCCCACGAGCAGATAATTCATTGAGAGATAGTTATTCTGGTCTGCAGCATAGTCAACTCCTGCAATCTTGATGGTCTCGTTGATGATGCCGGCAGCATCGAAAGTGATGGTCTCGTCACCGGTCACTGTACCGTCAAGAAGGTTGAGTTCGTTGGCAACACCGGTAACGGTTACAATGCTCTTGGAAGGGGTGTAAGCAACTCCGAGTGCCTCGCAAGCGGCTTTGTCTGTGGAAACGAGGTTGAGCTGGGCGAAGGGGCGTTTGAGGGTCACATTCTGGCTGTAGCCTTCGGACATAACGACATCCTTGATTACAGCATAGAAAGCGTCGCGGCTCTCGTCGTTGCCGGCTTTCACTTTGTTGTAGTCAGCCTTGACTGCTGTAATGTCAGTAACATCATAGATACCTGAAGCAGCGTTGCAGGCCCAGAATACGAAGGTGTATTTCTGACCTACGATAAGATTGGTGGAAACGGTGGCCTTCAGGCCTGAAAGTTTCACATCCTGACGAAGACCGGCAAGTTCAACACCGTCCTTGTCCAAAACAACGAAGGTGAGATCCTCGGCGGTAGTACCGTCAGCAATGGCCTTGGTGGCCAGACTGTTGGCGAGGTTGATAGAGAACGAAGCATCGGTTGCGCCTTCCTCGACGACAACGGGAAGCTCGGATTTGGTGCAGGCGGTAATCGCCATAAGGGCTGCCGCAAAAACAAACAGAACTTTTTTCATTTGTTGAATGCTATTTAGTTATATATTAAAATTTTATATTGAATTCTCCGTCGAAATCCGTTTCAATGCTGATACCCGTATCAGAGCCCTCCGTAAGGAAATTGCCCCTCACTTGAGTGATATGGTTGCGGCTCACGGGTATGTCCAATCCTTTCTTGCTTGTCAGGACCTGGCCTGTTTCCACATCCACGATGCTGACGCTCATCTTCACAAAGGAGCCTTCTCCGTTCACAAACACATAGTCAAAACCTATCTCCGTATCCTTGCCTTTCACAACAATGTCCCTGAGCATCACCTCGTAGAACTGCCCGGGCTTGGAGTCCGTGGGCTGGTTGGTGAAGCAGTTGTATTCGACCGGCATAAAGCCGTCATAGTAGAAGACCGCCTTCAGATTGTCCAAGGGGGAGCCGGAGCGGGAATGGGAATATGTTTCGGCATACTGTTCCACATCCTCAGTGATGAAGCAGACCTTTGCCAAAGGCCTTTTCAAGGTCATAGTGCCGGAAACCTTCACGTGTTTGCCGGGCTCGTGCCTGCTCAGGTCGATTTCCAACTCACCCCTGAAGGCATCACGCACATCGTCGTGGCCTATATGGTTCACAAGGCTCACCTTGGCCAAATCGGTGGCATCGTAGCATACGGCCTCGCCCGTATCTTCATCCTTGTATGCCATCCAGGCCACAAATCGATAAGTCTCGGCAGAAAGGGTCAGATTCAACTCGTCATCTCCCGAGGCAGCGAAACGCTCTATGCGCAACTCAGGCTTGTCAACCCCGATTTTAGTAGCACCTTCCTTGTAGGCCTCCAGAACATATCCGAGCACGGCACCGTCGGAAGCCGCCCTTGTAAGTATGGGCTTGCTTGCGGTCAGGCTGAGATCCAGCACCACCTCTGCGGGATCGTAACCGTCCTTGGGGAACTCGTGGACGCAGGAGGCTGAAAACAACATCGCCACAGAGAGGAAGGCATATTTCAATATGGTGTCGGCTGTTCTTCTCATCAGAAAATCTTGTATGTTATGGAGAAATTCAGCTGGTCGATTCCCCAGTAGTTCTTATGAAGGGTGTCGATATATTTGCCGTTGGGCACATTGTAGTAGCGGTCGGAAAGCATATTGGCATAGCCGAAACCTATGCTTACCTCAAACCCCCATCGGCAGTCGGGTTTGAAGGGCATCCTGTAGCCTACGGCTATACCTATATTCCAGAGCGGTCTCCTTCCGTCCGTATCCTGGTAGCGGAAGTCCCAATTGCTCATAGAGACATTGTAGAAGGCGAAGCCGGCGTGGAGCCCAACGAAAATGCGGTCAAGGAAAATGGCACGCAACTCCGGCTGCAACATCAGAACACGAAACTTTGTGTATTGGCTGCCATAGTTCCAGAAAGAGCCGTAAACGGGGAAGTTGATTCCGAAATGGGGATGGAAATCCCACTCGACGGCAGCATTGAGCACAAGAAAACCAAGGCCAACGGCGTTGGTCTTGACATATAAAGGAGTGCGCTCCTGCTCTTGCGCCCCCGNCTCCTGCTCTTGCACCCCCGAAGCATCATCCGACTCAACAATCAGCTGCTGAGTTGCTGGGGGGGGGGGAGTTTGGGCGTTTGCGGGCACAGATAACAAAGAAACCGCCACCGTTAGCAGTACGGTGACAAGTAGCGAAAATCTAAATACCTCTACCCTATTCACGCTGCAAATATAAGAAAAATTTCCGGAATTTTAACTGTTTTTATACTTTTGTTGGATAATTTTATACAAATTTTGATAAAAAGCCGTCTATGAAGAAGAATCTGATACTTGCCCTACTGCTCATCCTGGTCATAATCCTGTGCTGGTTTTTATATAGGTATATGCAGTCACGCGCCGAGCCGGAGGCAGAGCAGCCGGAGCAAACGCAGCAGGATCAACAGCCCCAACAGCCGCAGAAGCAAGGCTACGAAGACGAGGAGTTCGAGACCTTCGAGGTGGATTACTCCGCGCTTGAGATTCCTTTCTTCGAGAGCAGCCTCTCCCACGAGACAGTCTCGCATCTGGGCTACACCACCTGCTACTGCAACGAGACTAAGATTCCCTCCTGGGTGGCATACAGGCTTGACCGAAGCGACCTGGCGGGTGACATTTCCCGTTCCGACAACTTTGTCTGCGACCCGGGGGTGAAGGGCCCCCAGGCCACCACATACGACTACAAGGGTTCTGGCTACGACCGCGGGCACATGGCCCCCGCCGCCGATATGAAATGGAGCAGCCAGGCGATGATAGAGAGTTTCTATATGAGCAATATGTGCCCCCAGGCAGGCAATCTGAACAGGGGCGACTGGAAAAGGCTTGAAGAACTGTGCCGCGATCTGACAGAGCGCTACGACAAAATATATGTGGTATGCGGCCCCGTAGGCAGGGACACTCTCGGCACCATAGGCCCCGGCAAAGTACATGTGCCAGCAGCCTTCTTCAAGACGCTGCTGGTGGAAACCGGAGATAGGCAGTTTTCAGCCATAGGCTTCTATTTTGAGAACAAAAGCGCCACTATCCCCCTTTCCAAAAGGGCCCTGTCCATAGACTCTCTTGAAGTGCTCACGGGCATAGACTTCTATCCAAGCCTCCCGGACATAGTGGAACGGCCCACGGAAGCCTCCTTCACTCTCCGCGACTGGAATCTCTGATAATTTGTTCGTGGGGGAGATGGAGTGCAGGAAGAACATATTGCTGTGGCTTGCCATAGCCTATCTGGCCGGGGACTTTGCAGGCGTTTTTGCCATTGACCGTATCCCGCAAGGCCTTTTCGGCCTCATAATCCCCGCCGTCACCGGCCTCTTCATCCCTGTCTTGGGAGTACTTCTCATCCTTCTCAAAAGGCACTCAGCCTTCATATTCGCAATTCTTTTTGTCACCGGCGTTCTCAACTCCGCTGGCAGGGCATGCTTCAATACTACAGAGGAGCAGTCTGTGTTTGCGGAATCCCGGGACAAACAGATCTGCGGAGTGATAGACGGCAAATTCCGCTCCTCAAAAGGCAGACCGAGACTGACCCTGCTTCTGCCCAACGGGGAGAGCACCTGGCTTTATATGGGAGCCTCACAGGACGAAGGCCTTCGCGTGGGCGACAGTCTGTGCCTCGGTGTAAGGGCCGTCAAGGCGGATTTTTCCACCCCGAGAGGTATGCACTATGTATGTTTCCCAGCAAAGGGCCCACAAAAGCCCTGCGTACGCCCCTGCGCGAGGCCCTCGCTGCGCTACAGGATGGCAAGACGCCGGGAAGCCCTCACAGCATATATGGATTCGACTCTAGCAGGAAGCCTGAGCGCCCCACAACGCGCCCTGATGCAGTCAATTACCTACGGGGAACGCATTAACCTTGATTCCGCCACGCGTCAGATGTTCGCTGACGCCGGAGTGATGCACCTTCTGGCCCTTTCCGGCCTGCACGTGGGCATAGTCTATGCCCTGCTGAGAATCCTGCTCGGCATACTCGGCCGCTCGAGGAGCGCTCTTGTTATCCGTTCCCTTTGCATCATCCTTGTCCTGTGGGCCTACGCCTTGTTCACGGGCTGCTCCACTTCGCTGACAAGGGCGGTCATAATGGCGAGCATATATGAAGGCGCAACGCTACTGAGGCGGAAGCGCAACGGAATGGCCGCACTGGGGGCGAGCGCGATAATCGCGTGTCTGGCAGATCCTTACGCCCCGCTCGAGGCCGGATTCCAACTCAGCTACGGAGCAATGCTCGGCATTTTCCTGCTCTACCCCGCTTTCGAAGGAATCCGCGTTGCCAAGCCCCTGAAGCCCCTCTGGCAGATGTGCGGCATCTCCTTTTCCGCCCAGGTGTTCACCCTTCCCCTGGGGCTTATAATGTTCGGCAGGTATCCTATGTTCTCCCTGCTTGCCGGCATACTCTGCACTCCCCTGACATGGGGAATAATGCTTGCTACTCCTCTCTATCTTGTCTCCGGACTGTTCCCGCCGGGATTCACATCATTCACAATTCAGGTTTCTGATTTTTTAACACAGTTTTTTTTGAAGATAGCGCAACTTTTATCTATTTTCGCAACTTAAAATTTCAAAAAAATGGGCGGTTTTTTCGGAGTAATATCCAACAAGAAATGCACTACAGATCTCTTCTACGGGATCGATTACCACTCACATCTCGGCACCAAAAGAGGCGGAATGGCGGTTCTCCGCGATGACGGCATCATCAAGAGGGGAATCCACTCCATCGAGAGCTCCTATTTCCGCATCAAGTTCGAGGAGGAACTTCCCGACTATCAGGGCAACAGCGGTATCGGCACAATCAGCGACACTGACAACCAGCCGTTGGTCTTCGAGTCACATCTCGGCAGATTTGCCATAGTGACAATAGGCAAACTGAACAACAAGGACGAACTCGCCCGCGAGCTTCTCGGAAAGCACAAGAACTTCGCGGAAATCACCTCCGGCGGCATCAACCCCACCGAACTGGTGGCACAGATTATCACAGAAGGCTCTTCATTCGAAGACGGCATCCAGCTCGTGCACAATTCCATCAAAGGCTCCTGCTCCTTCCTGATTCTCACCGACAACGGCATCATCGCAGTCCGTGACGCATACGGACGCACCCCCGTCATCATAGGCAGCAAGACCTTCACCGACGATCAGGGTGACATCTGCAACAGCAGGGCAGCCGCAGTGGAGACCTGCAGTTTCTACAACCTCGGCTACGAACAGGAGTACATTCTCGGACCCGGTGAGGCCGTGATGATAACCTCTGACGGATTCAAGCAGATGCTGCCTCCCCGCAAGAGGCTCCAGATTTGCTCCTTTATGTGGGTATATTACGGTTACCCCACCTCCTCATACGAAGGAATCAATGTGGACGAGGTCCGCTTCAAACTCGGATACCAGATGGGTCAGAGGGACGACACCAAACTCGACACCGTATCCCCCATCCCCGACAGCGGCACCTGTATGGCCATCGGTTACGCAGCCGGCAAGGGAGTGCCCTACCGCAACGCCGTCGTGAAATACACGCCCACCTGGCCGCGCAGCTTCACTCCCCAGCACCAGAGTATGCGCAACCTCGTGGCAAAAATGAAACTCATCCCCAACACTGAGTTGCTCAGGGGCAAGGAAATCGCCTTCTGCGACGACTCCATAGTGCGTGGCACCCAGCTCAGGGACAACGTAAGGCATCTGTATGACTACGGCACAGGCACCATCCACGGCCGCATCAGCTGCCCTCCCATCCTCTTCCCCTGCGAGTTCATCAATTTCTCACCCTCGCACTCGATGATGGAGCTCATTGCCCGCAGGGCCATACTCCACCTCGAAGGGGACGCCAACGCCAATGTGGGCAAATATGTCCGCAACGACACTCCAGAGCACGCCAATATGGTGGAATACATCAGAAAGGAACTCAACCTCGGCACCCTGAAGTTCTGCACCGTGGAGGACGTGGTCAACGCCATAGGGCTCCCCAAAGAGAGCATCTGCACCTACTGCTTTGACGGTGTCAAATAAGTTTCCGCACATTGCACACTAAAAAAGCCGGTCCCCGAAAGGACCGGCTTTTATTATGCTTTGACATTCATCCTACTGTTTGCCGTTCTCGGCAAGCCAGTTGTTGTATTTGTCATAACCTGCCTGATACTCGGCGCTCTCTGTACGGAAGCGGAAGAACACCTGCTTGAGGGCATTGGCGCAAACCTCTTTGAGGGCGGGGTCGTCAGAAATGGAGAAGGCTTTCTCGAAGGGATCGATGGAGTTCTTGAGGGCTGTCTCAAATTCTCCGAGGAGTTTCTCATAACCCTTTGTGTCCCTGATGTCGAGGTTGTTGATGGCCTCCTGGATTGCAATTGCCTCCTGGAAATACATATCACCGACTGCATAAGGTCCGAAGCTGTAATTGGGATCTACTTCCTGTGACTTGAGGAAGAGTTTGATGGCCTCGTCCTTCCTGCCAAGGTTCTTGAGGATATTGCCTTCAGCATAGTACAGGGAAGCATTCTTGGGCTCGTTGGCCTGTGCATCGTGGATGAGGCTGAGCACCTTATCGGGATCCTCATTGGTCTCGGTGTAGATGTTGATGAGACCGATCAGGAGAGCCTGTGAGGTGGGGTATTTTGTGAAAGTCTTCTCAAGAATTGACTTTGCCTCAGCAACCTTACCCTCTTTCTTGTAGATGTCGGCAATGGTTGCCTGAACATCACCCTTTGAGTCGTAGCCGATTTGGTCGCATTTGAGGAAATACTTCATAGCCTTGTCCTGGTCGCCGACCATACTGTAAGCCACAGCGCTGTAGTATATCATCATACTGTCCACAACATTGGCGGCCTTGTTGTCAGTGGCGGCAAGGGAAGCCTCGAAGAGCTCGGCGGCCTTCCTTACATTGCCGAGTGAGTACTGTGACATACCGTCGTTCACATAGTCCTCGCGGATAGTGTTCAGTTTGGTCTGGATATCCTTCAGTTTGCTGCCTTTGGGATCGACCTCGTTGGCCTTAACAAGGGCATTGACGGCCTTTGCAAGCACATCCTCGTTGCAAACGGGATTGGTGACCACCATAAACTCAAGCACGCCGCCTGCGTTCACATAGAGGTCGAAATCGGGATAGACGTGTTTGGTGTAGGGGGCACCGCTGACATCCACGGACTCAATGCCGCTGCACTGTTTTCCGCTGAGGGCAAGCATCTTCACCTGCTCTATGGGCAGACCGGTCATCACATTGCCTTTGGGAGCGTCGTATGCTTTGATATAAGCATCGGCAAGTGAAATCCAGGTTGCAGGTTTTACAGCCTTCTTGGGGTCCTGTGCGGCTGCCTCTGCACTTTTGATTTTGCTGCGGAGCGCATCATAGTTCTGGGCACCGGCCACGAGTGTCGCGGCTAAGAATACCACTGAGAATAGAATCTTTTTCATTGTTTTGATTATTAAGTTTATGTGTTATATATGTTTACAAATCTTCTCCTGTCTCGACAGGTTTCTCTTCGCTCTTGTCAACGGGGCAAACCGCCGCAATCTCATCACCGTCCCTGAGCGAAATCAACCTCACGCCCTGTGTGGCACGTCCTGCAATCCTGATGGAGTCGGCGGGAACACGGATTGTGATGCCGGACTTGTTGATAATCATCAGGTCGTTCTCGTCAGTGATGGCCTTCAGGGCAATCAGGTCGCCCGTCTTCTCCGTGATGTTGAGGGTCTTCACTCCCTTTCCGCCCCTGTTGGTCACGCGGTACTCGCTCACGAGAGAGCGTTTTCCGTAACCGTTGGCGCTCACGGCCATCACATTCTTCGTTTCCATCTCATCCTTCGGGATGCAGATCATACCTATTACTTCATCGTCTTCCTCAATATCTATGCCACGCACTCCGGTAGCCGTACGGCCGATGGCACGAGCCTTGTCTTCGGGGAAACGCACGCAGCGTCCCTTACGGGCTGCAATGAGGATATCCTCGGCCCCGTCTGTCTGTATGGCCTCGAGCAGGGCGTCGTCCTCACGGATGTTGATGGCTGCCACACCGTTGGCACGGGGACGGCTGTATGCCTCAAGAAGCGTCTTCTTGATTACGCCGCGCTTGGTGGCGAGAATCACATAGTGTGAATTGATGTACTCCTCGTCGTTGAGGTTCTTGACATTTATGTAGGCGCAGATGCTGTCGTCCGACTCGATGTTGATGACATTCTGGATGGCACGTCCCTTGGATGCCTTGACTCCCTCGGGGATGTTGTACACCTTCAGCCAGTAGCATTTGCCCTTGGCAGTGAAGAACAGCATCGTGCTGTGCATATTGGCGACATAAATGTGCTCGATGAAGTCCTCGTCGCGCGTCAGGCTGCCCTTCGAGCCCACGCCGCCCCTGTTCTGGAGCTTGTACTCGGAGAGTGAGGTGCGCTTGATGTAGCCGAGGTGGGAAATGGTAATCACCACGTCCTCGTTGGGATAGAAGTCCTCGGGGTCGAAATCGTCAGCCGTGTATTCTATCTGCGTGCGGCGGCCGTCATCGTATTTGCCCTTGAGCTCAAGGGTTTCCTTCTTGATGAGGGCGTACTGGAGCTCTTCGCTGCCGAGGAACTCCTGCAACTCGCGTATCTTGGCCATAAGGTCATCGTACTCCTTCTGGAGACGGTTGCGCTCGAGGCCTGTGAGCTGCTTGAGCTTCATCTCCACAATCTCGTTGGCCTGGATTTCCGAGAAGGCGTACTGTGCCACCAGGGCATCCTTGGCCGCCTGAGTGCTTTCACTCGCCTTAATCAGGGCTATGATCTCGTCGATGATGTCGAGAGCCTTCAGCAGACCCTCAAGAATATGGGCGCGGGCCTGAGCCTTGGCAAGGTCGAAATTCGCACGCCTGACGACCACATTGTGGCGGTGGCGCACGAAGTATTTGAGCAGCTGTTTGAGGTTGAGCAGGCGTGGACGTCCGTCAACCAGCGCGATGTTGTTCACTGAGAAACTTGACTGGAGGGGCGTCATCTTGTAGAGGGTGTTCAGCACTATCGAGCTGACTGCACCCATCTTCAGGCGGATGACTATGCGCATACCCTTGGAGTCGCTCTCGTCGTTGAGGTAGGAGATGCCGTCAATCTTTTTGTCGTTGACCAGTTCGGCAATCTTCTCAATCAGTTCCTTCTTGTTCACGAGATAGGGAATCTCGCTGATGACTATGGTCTCGCGTCCGCTCTCGGACACCTCAATGTCCGCCTTCGAACGGATGACCACGCGGCCGCGGCCGGTTTCGTACGCCTCACGCACGCCGCTGATGCCCTGGATGATGCCTCCAGTGGGAAAATCGGGGCCCTTGATATGCTGCATCAGCTCGTCCACAGTGATGTCGGGATTGTCTATGTAGGCACAGATGCCATCCGCAAGTTCGCCCATATTGTGGGGGGCCATATTGGTGGCCATACCCACGGCAATGCCCTGGGCGCCATTGAGCAGAAGGAGCGGGGCCTTGCAGGGAAGCACGGTAGGCTCCTTGAGCGTTTCGTCGAAGTTGGGGGTGAAATCAACCGTGTCCCTGTCCAGGTCGGCGAGGCACTCCTCGGCCAGTCTTTTGAAACGGGCCTCAGTGTAACGCATCGCGGCGGGAGAGTCTCCGTCCACGGAACCGAAGTTTCCCTGTCCGTCAACAAGCATATAGCGGAGGCTCCAATCCTGGGCCATACGCGCCATAGCGTCGTAGATACTGGCATCACCGTGGGGATGGTACTTACCCATCACCTCTCCGACAATACGTGCTGATTTCTTATGCTGACCTCCCGATGTGAGACCGAGTTCCGACATACCGTACAGAACTCTCCTGTGAATGGGTTTCATACCGTCACGCACATCCGGAAGGGCTCTCGCAACTATTACCGACATGGCATAATCGATATAGTCGGTCTTCATCTCCCTTTCGATGTTGACCTGCACTATTCTGCCATGGTTAACTGTTTCATTTTCCATTAGTTATACCTCGTACTCTATATTTAATAACTTGTAAATATAAGCATAATTTTATTTTCCACCAAATTGCATAACTTTGCGCCCGTTATGAAACACGAATATTCCGACGATTTTCTGAGTATTTTCCAGGGATCGTATAACGAAGCGGTCCGTACAGGCTGGACCGAGATATGCTGCAACCACATTCTCATATCACTTCTCAGGTACCGCAGCGGCAGGGCCCGCGACTACCTTACCGTCCTTCCCGACTTTGATTCAGAGGAACTCATAGACCTCATCAACAGACATATAGACAAGGGTTCGATGACTCCCGAAGAAGACAGGGATCAACTTGTGCACAACGGCGAAGTGAACGTAATGCTCGAATATATGGACCGTGACCTGCGGGTGCCCACGGATGCGGACAGGCACTATGATTCCCTGAATCTGCTCAATGCGATACATTCCACACGCTTCACCTACCTGAACGAGTACCTCCGTCAGCTGCATATTCCCGACATCGCCTTCACAGGCCTTCTGGAAGTGTTCGCCACAAACAACGGAGAACTAGGCAACAGCCCCACCATCAAGGTGAGGACCAACAGCAGCCGCGAGGAAAGCGACAACACAGGCGATGAGGCAGAGGAAGCCCGGGACGGCGATATGCTGGAACGCTTCGGACGCGACCTCGTGGAAATAGCCGAACGGCCCGAGACCGAGCCGATTGTGGGTTTCGACAACACGATAGACCACCTCATCCGCATACTGTGCCGCAAGCGCAAGAACTGCCCTCTGCTGATTGGCCACGCCGGCATAGGCAAACGCGCGATCATAAAGGGTCTGGCGGCGAGAATCAGCCAAAGGCAGGTGCCGGAACAGTTGTTCGACAAACATATCTGGGAAATAGACCTTGGGGCGATTGTGGCCGGAAGCAAACTTCGCGGGGAGTTCGAGGAGCGTCTGATGGAACTCATACGTGAGGTTGAGAGCAAGCCGGAAGTGATAGTGTTCTTTGACCAAATCAGCCAGATGATAGGCGCGGGGGCGGCTCCGGGCACCATAGACGCCGCTGCCATAATGCGTCCCGCCCTATCCCGTTCCACCTTCCAATGCATAGGCACAGCCACCCCGGAGGCATACCGCCACCTTGAGAGCGACTCTGCCTTCGAGAGCAACTTCCAGAAAGTGCAGGTGGACGCTCCCGGCTTCGACCACTGCCTTTCCATCCTGAAGGCCATCAAGAACAGGTACGAGAAATACCACAGGGTAAAATACAGCGTCGAGGCCCTGAAAGCCTGCATCTCGCTGTCTGTCAGATACATACCCGACCGTGAACTGCCGGACAAGGCCATAGACGTGATGGACGAGGCGGGTGCGCTTGAGAGCCTCAGGCAGAACTGGGAACTGCGCAGGGATGACTACGACAGGCTCAACGAAATCCGCCAGGCCAAGATCAGGGAGGCCGACAGGGACAATCTCAATGAGGCTGCCCGGCTCTACGAGGAAGAACAGAAACTCATGAAGGAACTTCGCGGCAACTCCAAGGCGAAGGTCACCATCGAATCCGTGGCAAAGGTCATCTCAAGCGCCACCGGCATTCCGGCAAGCCGCATCGAGATGGCGGAGAGCAACAAACTCCTGCAGATGCACGACATACTCAGCAAGCGCATTGTCGGCCAGGACGTCGCCATCGACCGCGTGGTCAAGGCCATACGAAGGGGACGCGCCGGGATAAAGAGTCCCGACAAACCCATCGGCTCCTTCCTCTTCCTCGGCCCCACAGGCGTGGGCAAAACCCTGCTGGCCAAGGCTTTAGCTGAGTTTATGTTTGACTCTGACGATGCCCTTATCCGCATAGATATGAGCGAATATATGGAGAAGTTCTCCTCATCGCGCCTGATTGGAGCGCCTCCGGGGTATGTGGGATACGACCAGGGCGGCGAACTCTCCGAGCAGGTGCGCCGCAAGCCCTACAGCGTGGTGCTGCTCGACGAGATTGAGAAGGCCTCCCCGGAAATCTTCAACCTCTTCCTGCAGGTGCTTGACGAGGGCCGTCTGACAGACTCGAGGGGCAAAAGGATAGACTTCAGGAACACCGTTCTGATTATGACCTCCAATGTGGGCTCGCGTGAACTCGACGAGTTCGGACGCGGCATAGGCTTCGGCTCTGACACACCCGATCCCGAAAAAGCCCAGAAAATACTCGAAAAGGCAATGGGCAAAACCTTCAAGCCGGAGTTTATCAACCGCCTCGACGAAATCGTGTATTTCAACTCCCTCGGGGAGAAGGACATCGAACTGATCGTGGACATCGAGGTGGCCTCCCTGACCGAGCGTCTGAAGGCCCTCGGCCACAAGCTCAGCCTTGACGCTTCCGCCCGCAAGTTCCTCTGCCGCAAGGGTTACGACCGCCGTTACGGTGCCCGTCCCCTCAAAAGGGCTATCCAGAAATATGTGGAAGACCCCATCGCCGCCCACATCATTTCCGGCACCAAGGCCTCCGGCCCCATCAAACTCAGCGCCGCCCACAACGGAGAGGGCCTCGTGATTCTGTAAAGCGCTACAGATACCGGCTCAGGCGGGCAGCGGAGGCTGGAGTGAGGATGCCGTTGGAGATGAGGGCCTCAAGGCTGAAGTCCTCGCGGGGGAGCATAGACCTGAGGCGGACTATGCCCTTGGCCGCATAACTGCCGATATAGGGATGGCGGGAAAGCGAATCGGCGGACATCGTGTAGAGGTCCAGATGCGGCACAGAAGACGGCTCAATGTAGAGGCGCCCGCTGAAGCGCGAAAAAGCCGTGGAATCCACCCCACGCACTTCCATAAGCTGCTCCAACGCCGCAAAGGCCCCGAGACGTTCCCTATAGACGAGGATTCTGTGGGCGGTCACGGGCCCTATCCAGGGCAGAGCCTCCAGAGCCACGGAATCGGCGCTGTTCAACTCCACCAGGTCCCATTTCCAGGAATCGTCCGCCACCCTGCCTGGCTTTGCAGTCAAATCACCATACGGTTCATTCAGCGGCTCTTTGGGAACGGCGGCATAAATCGCCTCCTCTCTCGGACCCTCGGCGCGGGACTGAGTCCCCATGCCTTCGGGATTCAAGTTTCTGGCCTGCGGGGATGCCTTTTTCCCCTTTGGCGGTGACTTCCAGGCAACTTTTTCGGGAACGGACGCTGACACCGTGTCCTCTGCCGCCACCGGGCCGGCCTGCGACTCTTCTGAAAGCGACTGCGAGCGCAGCATCAACACGGCCTCATACACGAAAAAAATCGTCTGCACGGAAAGCAGGACGAGAACCAGAACCAGTACGGCGTTGGAAAGACCGGAGTTACTCTTCTTCGGATTGGGATTCAGGGGATCTGTCTGCATTGTCCGCGCCCTCCACTACTATTACTATCTCCCCCTTGGGTGAATTGTCACTGTACCACTGCACCAAATCTTCCAGGGAACCGCGGCGGGTTTCCTCGTGCAGTTTGCTGATTTCCCGGCAGACAGCGGCCCTTCTTTCGGGACCGAGAGCCTGCGCGAGCTGTGAAAGAGTCTTGACGAGCCTGTAAGGAGACTCGTAGATTATCATCGTGGAAGCCTCCGCCTTCATCCGCTCCATACGTTTCTGACGCCCTTTCTTGACGGGCAGAAAGCCTTCGAACACGAAACGGTCCGTCGGCAGGCCGCTGCTGACAAGGGCGGGAACAAAGGCCGTGGGCCCTGGTAGCGTAATCACTTCGATATCGCGGCGGGCACACTCGCGCGAAAGCATAAAGCCCGGATCGGAGATGCCCGGAGTGCCGGCATCAGATATCAGGGCCACGTCCAGACCGGACTCTATCCTGTCACAGACAGATTCCGTCTTGCCGTGCTCGTTGAACTTGTGGTAGGATTCCAGACGGGTGCCGATTTCATATTTTTTAAGCAGCACGGATGAGGTGCGCGTGTCCTCCGCAAGAATCAGGTCAACCTCCTTGAGCACGCTCAAGGCCCGCAGGGTGATGTCCTCCAGATTTCCCACGGGAGTCGGGACTATGTAGAGTTTTCCCATAACAACTTCCTGCTTTTAGGACACGAACTTGCGCCTGAGCCACATCATCAATTTATACACCGTGGCATTGTCAAAGTCCCATTCGGGATGCAGTTCCATCAGGCGTTTCTTCACTTTTTGGAAACTCTCCAAGGCATCCAACTCCTGCAACTCCTTACTGAAGACATAGTCTTTCCCATTGTAGAGTTCCTTGTTGTAGAGCATCAGCAGTCCCAGAGGGATGTCTCCCATATCGATTTTCCTGATTGCGGGCGCTGTCACGGGGTCGGTCTCCCAAGAGTAAATTTTGTCCTTGGGAGCAGTATTCAGGATGCCGTCCATACCTCCAAACAGGTCTCCCACAAGGGGCGTGTCCCCGGGGCCGTAATCTTCAAGCGGCTGAATGGGGTCTATCTTGATTTCCAGAACCGGGAGATCCGAGTCATCTTCTTGTGGCACAGGGGCTTCCGGCCGGGCGCCCTTCGCCTGTTTGAGGGCTTCCAGTTCGGAACGCAGGGCAGCCATCTCCTTATGTATTTGGGAGAACTCCTCTCCTATCAGCGACGAGAGTTCCCCCATAAGCCTAATTATCTTTTCATTCCTGTCTTCCATACGCAAAAGATTGTTATTTTTGCACTGATTTACAAGTACAAATTTACAGAAATGTTTTTGGAAAACGCAAAAAAAACAGGCTGCATCGAGGTGATTTGCGGCTCTATGTTTTCAGGCAAGACCGAAGAGTTGCTCAGGCGCCTGCGCCGCGCCCAGTTCGCCAACCAGAAAGTGGAAATCTTCAAGCCCAGAATCGACTCGCGCTATTCGGAGGACGAGGTGGTTTCGCACGACGCCCGCCATATACGCAGCACTCCCGTTGACTCTTCGGCAAGCCTCCTGCTCCTGTGCGGCCAGTGCGACGTGGTCGGGATAGACGAGGCCCAGTTCTTCGACGAGGGCATAGTGGATGTCTGCAGGACACTTGCCAGCCAGGGCAAGCGCGTAATCTGCGCGGGCCTGGATATGGACTATCTCGGCAAGCCTTTCGGCCCTATGCCGGCCCTGATGGCCGTGGCCGAACACGTGGACAAGGTTCACGCCATCTGCGTGCGTTGCGGAGACCCCGCCCATCACTCCCACCGCCTTTCCAAATCGGACCATCTGGTCGAACTCGGCGAGAAAGACATCTACGAGCCTCTCTGCCGCCATTGCTTCAACAAGGCGATGGAAATGGACTGAGTCTATTCGACGTTGCTGTCAACAAGCACGATGTGCAGCACAGGCTTACCCTTCTTGTCGCTGATCCACTGCTCCACCAGACTGTATTTCTCGGTATAGAAACTCCTCACAGTGAACTCCTTCGTGAAGACTGTCTTGTCGAACTGTTTTTCCACCAGTTCGATGCAGTTGAACTCGCCTGCCGGTACTTTGACCTTTTTCTCTGAAACCACCTTGCGCTCCTTGACGGTGAAGGAAGTGTTGAGGCCGCCGACCTTGGTGGTGACATAGCCGTCCTGAACCTTGTCACCGGCCTTCAGACCGCCGGGAAGATGCGAGATGTCGCCCTTGGGCATAAACTCCATCACCTTGGTAACTACAGAAAGTTCATCGATGGAGGAAGTCGTTTCCCCGTTATTTACATTGCAGGTGATAACAAGTTTCTTTCCGTCCGGAATCTTGGCCTTGCCGTCGGCATCGTAAAAGTCGTAGGAGAAGACCACCTTGCCCTGTTTCATATCACCCTCCACCTTTTCCAAGGCCATGATATAGGTGGCGACGAATTTTTCATTGCCGTCATAAACCTTATACTTGAGTTTAAGGCCCTCCGTGGCGGGGATGTAATCCTCAGTCCTGAGATTGGAAGACTTGATGTTCTTTTCCATTGCGCTCAATCCAAGCGCAAAACAAGCGCAGACAACTGCTGTCAGAATTCGTTTCATAAATTATTTTTCCAAAAATTCAACATCGTGTTATAGAGATGGGGAGTGGTGTTTGCCCTCTCGGACACACTGTGAGTCCTCATCGGATATGACATCATATCAAATACCTTGCCATCACGCACCAGGGCATCCACAAGCTGTTCCATACACTGATAGTGGACATTGTCGTCGCCCGTGCCGTGGATGAGCATCAGAGGGCCCTTCAGGCGCGTGGTCCAGTAGATGGACGAACCGCTGTCGTAGCCAACCTTGTTCTTTTGGGGCAGGCCCATATAGCGCTCCTGATAGGCTGTATCGTAGAGATAGACCGAATACACTCCCGCCACTGCGAGGCCGGCCTTGTAGATGTCGGGGTACTTGAGCATAGCGTGGAC
>JABUTN010000019.1:0-13195 GCA_021443665.1 Bacteroidales bacterium
ACGCAAAGAAATTGGCCTCAAAGATGTTGATTGCAATGCACAGAAAAGATATATGGGGAAATAGTTTTAATGATGGCGAATTCATAGCCTCAGCCAAATATTTCTTTGCCAATCCAGTCGCTAATCAAGCGCTAGAGGATGGTTGGGGGAATTTGTCTGCCCGAAAAGTGATTGTCAACAACTGGTCTGAATTCATTGCTTATGCCGGGGACCTTCCGGCAAATAATGGAGAGAAAGAAGATTCCACAGCGGTTACGAATGCTATGAAAACTTTTGGTTTGGACAAATGGCGCGGATGGGCCAAGGAAGGAAATATCGCGTACGGTTTATTGGGAGGCACCTGGGAAAGCGACAGCAAGGCCAAGTACAAACAGGGAATATATATTCATACCGAAGACAACAAGACCGTGAAGATTTCAAACGGCAAGGTGGAGGAACACAATGACTGCAAGTCAGTATTGGAAGGTCTTAAGTATTAGAAAGCAAGATTGAAAGATTATGGAATTTGACAACCTGAAATCACTGAAGGAATCGGTGGACGAACTCTACAAGGCCACCGTGGCGGAGACGGACGAACTGCGTGCCCTGAAGACATCTATGGCGCACAGCCGCAGTTCGCTCCAGAAAGACCTTTCCGGCGGACGCTTTATAGATGACGCCGGACGGCTGGTATTGTCCTCTCCCGAGATAATCATAGGAGATGTGGACGCCTACGGAGTGTCCAACGGCTCGGGTTCCGTGGTGATACGCGCCTCGCGTCTGTCCCTTGAAGGCACAAGCGAAATCACCATCCGCGCTCCCCGCATCAGGACATTGGCGGTAAATCCCGGAGCGGACGGGGAGGAGGATAGTGTGGACGATGTTTCCGAGATTTCAATGCAGGCGAGGGGCATCAGCCTTCAAAGCGACCTGGCCGGCCAGGCCCCCTGGTTTCCGGATGAGGTGGTCGCCGCGCCCGATGGGGTCATACGCCTTTATGCGGAGAGCGGGGTGGAGGTGAGCAACCGCGATGGGCAGGCGCGTGCGGATTCAATCAAGGCAGCGGCCGAGGCTGCCAAGACCCGCGCTGATGAGGCCAAGGCTGCGGCTGACGAGGCCAAGGCAAGGGTGGAGCAGATTATTGAAGACATAGTGGGCAAGCCCAAGAGCGCTTCCCTGTTGAGCAGCCTTCCCGGTATGGATGTCCTGGATTCCCTTTTCGGCTTTTCAGAAAAGTATTACGACGGCACCTACGAAGAGCGTGACGAGTTTGAAAACAATCTCGGCAGGCTGAAATCGGCCCTCAACGACTATATAAGCTGCACTATGCGCTACAAGACCGAGTCTTGCCGCAATCTCGGCCTGGGCAAATACAAGTATCCCCTGAGCGACTGCCAGACACATTTCCACGTGGATGCGGACCAGATTTCCTTTGCGGGCAAGGGCAAGGACGATTCCTCATTCTCTGTGGGCACGGGCAATATCAGCCTTTCCGCCTCCCACGAAAAGGGGGACAAGGGGCAGGTGTCCATATTCTCGGAAAATGTCGATATAGTGTCGTCCAAGAGTGAGAGTGACGGCAGCAAGGTGACCACCACCCCCGTGGGCAGGTTCAATGTGGTCGCCAAGGAAATATCCATAGACGCGATGACGAAGGTGAACGACGGCAAGGAGGTGAAGGATTCGGCCATCACCGAGGGCAGCAGCTTCAAACTGCGGGCTGAGGGCGTGGAGATTTCCACCAACAACCCCGACGACAGCGGCAACAGCACGGGCAAGGGCAAAGTGACCCTCACCTCAAAGGAAACTCTCATCCAGGCTCAGGACTTTGACAAGGACGGCAAAGCCGACAAACTCACGGACGGCGGCAAAATCACCGCCACGGCCCAAACCATTGCCATCGGGGGTGCAAATGCCGATGAGAAGACAATGTCCAAGGAAATCACTATGGAGGCGGACAAGGTGAATGTCAAGGTCAAGACGGCCCTCTCCCTTGCGCAGAACGAGTCAGACCTGAGCCTGAACATCAAGGAGAAGGGCCTGAGCCTGAAGGGGGACAAGCTGGAGAGCGAGACAAAGGATGCCACCATCAAGGCGGCCACGAAGATAGACGGAGACCTTGAAGTCACGGGCAAGGCTAAAGTCAGCAAGGACGTGGAGGCGGCCAATGTGAAGGCACAGAGCAATGTGGAGGCCGTCAATGTGAAGGCGAGCGCCTCGGTCAAGACACCTATCGTAAGCAAATAAGGACTATGGGGGAGACAGTTAACATACCGGAGATAAGGGCGGAATTTCTGCTGAACACCCTGTTCCCTGAACGCAGGGGGCAGTGGATAGCCCGCTATGACGGCACCTTCTACCGCAACTACAACCGGGATGCTATGCAGGTCAATGAAAAGACCGGCGAGGTGTCCCTGTCTCGTGACGGCCTGTTCGCCCTGCTCCCCGAGGGGATGGTCACCTCCGAGAATGCCCTGCGCACCAAAGACTACAAGGGGACCTGGCAGGAGATGAGCAGGCGGGTGCAGGTGCTGAAGGAGGCCTGTGTGCCCATCGATACTTTCCTTTTCAGGGAGAGTATGATCATAGAGAACAGGCTGCAGGAGAATATGGACATCTATTGGGATGCTTTTGTGCAGGCCATATTCGATGTGGATGTGCAGGGCATAGAGAATCCGCTGATCCGCAATTTCGCCCGTATGCTGCCCTTTGTGGAGGAGTTGCGCGGGGATTACAGGGCCATAGCCAAACTCCTGGGATATATGCTGGACAGGCCGGTGAGCCTGAAAGACAGCGTTTATTCCATGGATGAGGCGGTGGGCAACATCTATCCCGAATTGATTTTCAGGGTGGAGGCTCCGGGCCTGGATGAGGAGCAGTTCAGGGAATTGTATGAACTTGTACATCCGCTGCAGGATTTCATAAAGGAATATTATGTGGATTTCAATGTCCGCTTCAGCATAGAGATCAGGGACACGAGGGAGGCGGGCGCAACAGAAAAAGATGAAAAACTTATAGACTACAATATATGGATTTGAACGCAAAAATGCAGTGGCAGCCGGGCACGCGGCTGACGGCGGACAGGCTGACGGGCATCCAGGAGGAAATGCACCGCAGTATGAAGATGCTGTTCAGGACGATGGACTGGGGAGTAATCGGACTCCTGCCCAATGAAGAATTCATCTGCAATCCCCTCTTCAGCAAGGGAACCCTCGTCATAGAGCGCCTCAGGTGCATGGCCTATGTGGGCAAGGGCAATTTTCTGGACATAGACGAGCGGGTGGAGATTCCATTCCCGAGCCTGATTACGGGAGAGTATTTCCTGACGGCCGGTTTAGGAGACGGTGAAGTCCTTTACCAGGAAAGGGGGATGGATTATGCCCGTCCGAAATATGAGTTCTCAATCCTCAACTATGACGAGGTGGTGGCGAAGGAAAACCTTCTGCCCATAGTCAAGATGAAGGTGGAGAACAATATGGTGAAGATTGACGAGAACTTCATCCCGCCCTGTTTCCTGATCAGGACGGATGAGAGAATCCTGACCCAGCTCGAAGACATAAAGGAGAGGGTGAGATTCATCTGCAAGCACCCCCATCTTGTGCCTTCCATCGTCAAGGACATCGTGGACTACTATTCTGCCAGGCTGTTGGCCATATCCTCCGCCGAGGCCACCTGCAATCTGCAGTTCGCCCTCCAGGAGTATATCCTGGCCCTGGAATACGATTTCCTGATGACAAAGGACGATGACCTCTCGAAATGGGGTATCTCATCCCTTAATGTCATTGACATCAACCGTCTGATGCAGTCGGTGGTGGCTTTGCAGAAGCAGGTGATAGGCATATTGGACGCCACGGAACCCAAGGATGACAGCATAGATATCGAGAAACTCAAGAGCGAAATAAAGGAAGACCTGTACGGACAGCTCAAGCAGAGCCTGTCGGAAGAGCTTTACAAGGAGTTGAGGGAAAAGATAGAGGAGGAACTGACGGCAAGCCTTTATGAGAAAATCAAGGGAGACCTCGACGCCGACCTTTCCGCAGCCGCTGACAGGCTGGAATCCACCCTCAGGGACAGCCTCCAGGCCGCACTCAGGGAGTCTCTGCGCTCCCAGTTGCACGAAGACCTCTACCAGCCTCTGTATGACGACCTCTACGCGGAATTGTACAAAGCCCTGCTTGCCGTGCTTATGCCTGTGGAAGAGGAGAGAAACGAATTTATGCCTGATATATAATGGACCTGCAACTGCCACTCAGAATACACAAAGGCAACTTTGTCCGCAGCAGGACAGAGGATGAGTCCGTGCGCGACAACATAGAGCTGATTATAACCACTCCTCTGGGCGAGATGGTCACAGACCCCCAGTTCGGCTTTGTGCTGAACAATATGAGATTCGAGAGTTTTGACGAGACAAGCGGCACAATCCGTGGCAGTGTGGACGAAGAAAGGGGCTGGGACTATCTTTACTCCATCAAAGTTTCGGGTAGTTCAAAAAATATTGATACCTTCGCGAATGTATTGAAAAATGCAATTGTGACTTACGAAAACCGGATCAAGGACGTGGAGGTGTCGATGATATACCAGAGGCTTGAGCAGAAGATAGACATAGAGATCAAGGGCAAAAGATGCATTGATGATTCGGATTTCGTTTATAAAACAGTAATGCGTACCTGGAAGTAATGGACAAGACGACTTTTGAAACCAGACAAAGGGCGAAGGAAATGCTCGAGGAAGCCTTGAGCATCTGGCGCAATTCTCCACAGAGCGACTATCTCGACGGATTGGAGAACGACCCTATGTATGCCTTGCTGACGATGGCCCTGGCGCACCAGCTGAACCGTCTCGAGTCGGACATCAACTCGGTGAAAAAGGACCTTTCCCGCCACATTGTCGCTTCCCTGATTCCGAACAGGCTGATAGCGCCCCAGCCTGCCACAATGGTGATTTCCTGCAACACGATTGACGGCATAGACTCCGTGTATATGGACGAGAAGCAGGTGTTCAAATTCAACAACCAGTCCCATACCTTCCGCCCCATCCTCCGCACGCGGGTGCTGAACGCGATGGTCAAGAAGGTCTCTCGCATAGACGGTCTCCGCTGGGCCGTGACACTTTCCTCCACCCAGCCCTTCCCGAGTCTGCGATACTTCTCCTTCGCCATTACGGGTATGGACTTCCGGGACCTGAAAATCAGCCTTGGGGAGCGGGAGTTGCCGCTCATAAAGCCCTGGGACACCCACAACCTGCCCATCAGCGCCCCCCTGTCCATAGAAACGAGCATCCACAACAACAGGGTGGTCTATGGAGCCAATTCCATCTGCTACGAACTGTTTGCACACTGCGACCAGAAAATATTCCTCATAGACACACACGATTCCTCCGACTACGAGGGCAGGAAACAGGAGATCACCCTCACTTTCGAGTTCTCGGGCGTGACACAGCAGACATCCTTCCTGCCGGACAACTTGAAAATCAACACCTTAGTGCTGTCCAATTTTGAGATAGAGTCCGCCACCTTGTCGTCCAAGACTCCCATTGTGCGCATCAGCAGCCAGTATATGCATATGTTGCCCCCCTTTGACGAACAGCAGTTCGCGTCGATGAATGTGCAGGTGCGCAGGGTACGTGGCGACCGCTATGACAGCACCCAGCTTCTGGAATTGGTGCAGACCCTGATAGAGAGGCTGAATATGGATTTCTACGCCTTCCAGATGATAAACAACAAGGAGGATATGAATATGCTCCGAAGGGCGAATATACTGTTGTCATCCATAGCGAGCAAACTGGAAAAGCAGGACAACAGCAAATATGCGGGCATATACCTCAGCATCAGGGCCACCCCCGAACAGTCCTACGGCAAAAACTCCAACCAGTCGTCCGCGATGATCACCGTGGATTACCTGACCACGATGGGCGCGGCCATAAACGATATGTATCCCAAGGTAGAGATCTGTTCCCCTCCGAGCGAGATTCTCCCCAAGAGCGTGCAGAGGCTGGGTAAATTGGTGCCCGGAAAGGACGCGGTGCAGTTGGGAAGGGATTCCCTGGCATTGGCAAAATACTATTTCGCCAGCCACAACCGCATAGTCACTCCCGCGGACATAAGGGCCTTCTGCCTTGCCGAACTCACCTCAAGGCACGGCTTGGGAATGTTTATGGTGGAGCATATCCATATCACGCACAGGAAGATAAGGGATGAGCGCCAGTCTCCATACGAACTCCTGGTGACCATCTATCTGAAGGACAACAGGTATCTCCAGGCCAACTTTATGGGCAAGATTCGCAAGGTGGAGCAGGAGATGGCCCAGACGATACGCGCCCGCAGCGCACAACTTGAGCCCGTAAGGGTGGAAATAATAATTGTGGAGGACAACAAGCAATCATAAAACACGCGCATATATGATGGAAAACGAAAGCGAAAGCGAATATTTTTTGTATTTGTCGTACAAGGACAGGACGGTCAAGTTCCGTGTGCAGAATCCCGATCTGCCTCTCTCGCAGCTAATGAGCAACGTCAAGCACGCGACGGGCAAGGACGGCAAGCTGATTTTTGACTTCCCCTCCGTGGACCGCACGGGGGCTCCTTTGGACTACTTTTTCGGCAAGGAGGACACACAGATCAACGAGACCCGCATCCTGCGTCCCCGCATCGGCCGTTCAGACCAGCTGCTGAGCGACTACAATGTGAACAACGGAGACACCCTGTTCATAGTTCCGGACCCTTTCCCAGGTTAATGCTATGACTCCGAGGCAGAGAAGACTGAGCAACGAATACGCCGGCTTGCAGCGTCTTGCGGCGGCCCGCCCTGAGATTTCCGTGCAGGTGACACGTGAAGAGATGGGTGTGCCCGTGCGCTATCTCGTGCTGTACCATCTTCGGAGCCTTTGCGGAGTCACAAATGTGGAGCATCTCGGGGAGGATGGTTATGAGAACGAACCCCTGTATGCGGACGAGTTCCGCCTGAGTGTTTCCTTCCCTCCCTCGTATCCGGCCATCGACGCCATGCCGGTGCTGGAGTTTGAGGTCTGCGATGAGGAACACAGGCCGATTCCGCATCCCTGGCATCCCAACATCAGGTATTTCGGGGCTTTCAGCGGGGCTGTGTGCATGAATTATACCGACAGTTACGACTCAGTGGCCTGGGCGGTGGACAGAGTCCTGAGTTATCTGCGCTACGAGTTGTACCACGCTGAGAACGAACCGCCCTACCCCGAGGACCTGAAGGTGGCCCGATGGGTACTGCAGAATGAGGACAAGATAAAAACAGACAATAACCGTGATGAATAAGATATACAGGATAGGATTTTTACTTGCGGCGCTCGCCCTTGGACGGCCCTGCGCGGCGCAGCCTCCGGTACCCACCAAGACCATAGAGGTAAGCGAGGCGCAACCGTATCAGGAGGTGCTTTCATCCAACGGGATGAATGTCACGCTGAAGATGTTTTACAGCCAGGCCGACAGCACTCTGACGGCCCGCATAATTGCGGACTCGGGCCAGCACATCTTCGGCTTCATTGAGCCTGTGAAGTACATAGACGTGTGGGGGGGATGGCTGTTCATAAAAGCGAAGAAAATCCCCTACTCCGTGGTTTCCAAGTACAGGGCCACCTATATGACCAAGACCGCGTTCCGCAAGCAGATGACCTCCCCCAATTTCAGTTATCAGTTCCAGCCCTGGATTACCGGCTACGGTATGGAGAATGTGTCCAATGACAAGCAGTATATGGTAAACGACTCCCTGCAGATGAAATTCCATATCAAGAAGTCCTACGATGACATTTTCGTTGTTGTGGGTGATGTGATAGGGGTTTCCCTCAGGAAGATGGCCACGAGGAAGTACCCCCGTTACCAGTTCATGCCCCTCGCCCCCTTTGACACGAAGTACCGCATAATCATAAAGAAAGACCCCTGTTTCCCTTACAGCGACACCCTGAACAGCCTCCTGCAGTCCTTGTCCGTGATGCAGAAGGATTCGCTTCTGCTGGGTATGCTCCACTCCACCTTCACCAAGAATCCCTCGAAGGGAGGGGCGGAGATGTTTGCCCAGATGAAGGAGAAGGTCCTGTCAAGGTATTCTCAGCAGCCTCTTTGGCACGAGTGTGACAGGATGTGGGATGCCTACAAGCAATACAACAGCCTGCTGGAGGATTTCAATTCGATGCAATGCGAATACCAGAGCCCTGAGGTGGGCACCGACCAGTACTACATCGATATGGGTGATTCCATTCCTCCTTTGGACATTCCCGCCCTGCAGAAAATCATCCGCCTGATAGACCGCATAAAACTGCGTTATATAAGCAATACGAGGGAGGTTGACAGGCGCGACCTGATGGTTTTGGGCCAGATGAACATAGATGACGGATATGCGCTTCTGGACAAATCGCGGGTGTTGACCAAAGAGGAGAAAAAGGCCAAGCAGGATTTCGAGTCGGCGGTTGACTCCTTCTATAAATATTGCCAGGAACTATGATGCCTATGCCGAGACTTAAACTGTACATACTGATTTTCACGCTCCTGACGGGCTGTCTTATGCCCGTGACGGATGTGGTCGCTGCAGACAAGGACAGGGAGGCGGAGATTTCCGCCCAGTTGGGGGAGTGGTACAAGCAGCTCAAGCAACAGCTGTCTATGGTGCCCTATATGACGGAATCCAGGCTGAAGGTCGCCGAGGAGACCTCACTCCTTCTGCAAAAGTCTTGGGACAATTATCTGGACCGGCACAAGGGGGAGATTACGGATGATTGTGTGGAGATAAACAATATGATAGCGGATTTTCCCAATCTCCAGAAGAAGTTGGCTGAAGCAATAGCCTCCACACGTGCAAAAACCCAGGCCCAGGAAGATATCCTACTCACAGCCAAGGAGATGGAGGGGATTGAGGAGGAGTTCAACCAGATGTATGACAAGGCATTGAAGTTGTCGCTGGTGAAGAATCTCGCACCGCAGCTGGATGAACTGAAGGTTTCCGAACAGCTTCGTTTCAGCGAGATAACCGCAGTCTATGAGAAGGCAAAGCAGGCCGCGGTAGCGGATCCTGCCTGGACCAAGCGTTTTGAAGAGCTCGAGAGGAAGTATATCCAAGTGAAACTCATGTCCCAGAAAATAGAGGCACTGGAGTACAAGCCCCTGTTTGAACGCATCAAGGATTATATACTGAGCCTTGGAGCCATAGCTATGGTGCTGCTTTTCTTCAATATGATACAGACCAAACTGAAGGCTGCCAAGGACGCCAAGAAGAGTATGAAGGAGATGCAGAAATTCATAAAGAAGTCACAAGAAGATATCCCCGTAATATGAACAGTATAGTAAAGCATTTGCTGATATGTATAAGCCCGCTGCTGCTTCTGTTGCCGTGTTCGTGTGCTGACAAGGTGGGGAGTCTGCTGCCCGGCCGTCAGAATCAGCTGGATGTGTCGAACATCAGGGTCAGCGAAGATCTCAGGACCATTACCGTGGATATTGAGATAAAATCCTCCATAGATCCGCTCATATTGGTGGACAGCACGGGACGAGCCACGCTCAGGGTTTCAGAAAGCCGATTGGGAGGACTGATTCAGAACAAGGCCACCCGGCCGCGCCTGGTGTCATATACCTACAAGTCAAGTGATTCGCTCCAGAGAGAGGGGGAAAACAAGATCATTATGGTAGATCCGAATCTTCCCCAGCCGGAGTTGGAAAAGATAAGGGTGCTGGCGAGCCATCTCAGTGCGGTGTATGGCAGGGGCAGGGTGTATGTGACGCAGATTTCCAACCAGATGAGGCCCGTGCTGATGTCTGTGGAGGATGCAGTCAAGAAGAATGCCTTCGTCCAGAATCCCGGAGAAAAGTTCCTGTTCCGCTCCATCGCCACTCTGTTGGACTACATCCGCCCTGAGGTGGCAGGCGATTCCCACATCATTGTATTTTCGGACGGCGTGGTTTTCGATGACAGTTCAGACCTTCCCATAGACCCCGATCAGTTGCATTATGAGGAGGCTATCCTGAACAGGATGAAGGACAAGGCCACAATGCCGCACGTGTCCTATATCCAAGTCGATGAAGGGCAGACCAAAGGCGAGGAGTTCCAGATACTTGCAAAACGGCTCACGTCCGAGTCTGGAGGCCGCCTGTTTTCGGAGGTGGATCTGCCGGCCCTGTCGTCATACTTTGTGGACAGGAAAGAAGGGGCGGATTACGAGGTGGTGCTTGACAATCCCGTTGGAAAAAGATATTACGGCCTAGGCTGTAACCTGCTGTTCGAGATTGTCCGTAACGGGGAAACGATTGCCTCGGGCAGCGGAGCGTACAATGTCGGTTCCGTATATTCCGAGGTGGTGGTCGGAAATCCCAAGGAATCGTATTTCCTGAACATACTCGTATTGTTCCTGATATTGGCTCCGCTTTCCTACATCCTGCTCCAGTGTGTCCTGCCCTATGTCAGATACCGCCGCTGGAGGGCGAAGAATGTGTTCAGATACACGGGACCGAATATGGCCGCGGGGGGGAATATAGTGGCGGAGCGCTGCTGCTACTGCAAGGATGACTTCAAGGAAGGAGACGAGATAGTGGCACAATGCAAGCATCAGATGCATCTCGAGTGTTGGGAAGACAACCAGTGCAAGTGTCCCGAGCACGGCTACCACAACCATTACAGCGAGTTCTTCTACAACCGCTACAGCATTACGGACCGCAGGAACGCCCCCTTCTATGCCACCACCATACAGAGGGGCATAATAGGAGGCATTATATGCATGCTGTTGTTTCACTTTACCACAGAGTGGGATGACGGCCTGATCAGCAGAATCATAGGATCCTTCAGTTTCCTGTCGGGCGCTGCGGACCATATATTCCTCAACAGGAACTACGACTACTACATCTTGCCTATGTACGGCTTCTGTATGGCCTTTGTCACCACTTTATACCTTTTGTACGTGACCAGGACCTTCCAGAGACTTATGCACCAGCTGGCAGTTGTGATAGGCCTTTCCTTTTTTGTGGGACTGGTCTCCTATTTCCTTTTCCTATGCACTTCGCTCATATCGATGGCTCTGGACATAGAGTCCTTCAGTGTCTTTGTGGATTGGATTCCCTTCACGCTTTCTTCAGCCTTGATAATGCTGGTGCTCAGCAAGAATTCCAAGATTCCCCGCAAGAAACTGGCTGTCGGAGCCCTTATATCAACCTTCCTTGGCCTGTTCTGCCTGTATCTCTCGGCATTCCTGGGCTACAAGATAGTGACCTTGGATATGCAGGTGGTGTCCATCATCGTCTATTTCTGCGGTATGGGCCTTACCTTTGCCTCAAAGAGGAACAGTTCGCGCCAGTATTACCTGCGTGTGTCCGGACCGGTCAAGCCTATGGAAATCGCCATCTACAAGCTGCTTCGCAACGGAGAGGAAGCCTCCCTGTCCATAGGCAGGTCAGTGGATTGCGAAATTCAGATCAATTGGGACACGGAGAGTGTCATAGAACCCATAATGGCCCTCGTCCACAGGAAAAACAGCCGTGTCTTCCTGGAGGCCCTGGAGGAAGGGGTATATCTGCAGGGCGAAGCTGCGGAGGTGAATGAGCTTCTTCCCCTGCACCACGGGGACAAGATAAGCATCGGCCGTACTGTCCTGACCTATATCGAGAAGGATGTGACAAGCGAGTATTATGTGGACAATGCCCGTGAGAAGTTGTCGTGGATTTCCAAAGTGTCAAAGAAACTGGCGAAAGAAAAGGAAAAACTGTCTGACAGGCTTTCTTCAGACAAGGTACCGCAGCCTGCGCCTGAAAAAGAGGCGGAGGAAGAGCCCGTGAGGGACCTCGGGGTACTGGATGCAGATGACATCTCCGAGGTGGAAATCGTGGAAAGTCCGGTCGGCGAAGACTATGAGGAAGTGGAAGAGGAAGACAGCCCCAAGCTGAGGAGCATCCTGCTGACAGTACTGGGCATACTTATTCTGCTCGTTCTGCTATTCTTTGTGGCGGCCCTTGTCCTGCATCCTGAAAGCCTGAGATATCTTTTTTGAAAAATTTTCAATTTTCGTGCAACGATTTTCATCCGACCTGCATCTATATATCAGGTTTAGGTTTTAGTACAAAAAGGAGTTCCCTACCGTAGCAGAGAGGGGCTCCTTTTAATTTTTATCATTATCTTTGCGCGTCTATGGCGCAGAACGAGATCATAAAGAGCATCACGGAGAGCGAGTATGAACACGGTTTTCATACCGATCTGGAGCAGGATTTCATTCCCAAAGGCCTCAACGAAGACATTATAAGGGAAATCTCTTCCCGCAAGGGGGAGCCACAGTGGCTTCTGGACTTCCGCCTGAAGGCCTACAACAAATGGCTCACGATGAAGGAACCCCGCTGGGCGCATCTCGACATCCCCGACATAGATTTCCAGGACATCATCTATTGGGCCGCCCCGCGCAGGAAGGAGGATGCCCCCAAGGAAATAGACCCCGAGCTTATGGAAACCTTTGACAAGCTCGGCATACCCCTCGATGAACGCAAGGCATTGGCCGGTATGGCCGTGGATGCGGTGTTCGATTCAGTGTCGGTGAAGACCACTTTCCGCGAGACCCTGTCCGAGAAGGGCATAATCTTCTGCTCTTTCTCCGAGGCTGTCCGCGACTATCCCGACCTGGTGCGGAAACACCTTGCGTCGGTGGTTCCTGTCGGGGACAATTTCTGGGCTGCCCTCAACAGCGCGGTGTTTTCCGACGGTTCCTTCTGCTATATTCCCAAGGGGGTGCGCTGCCCGATGGAGCTGTCGAGCTATTTCCGCATAAACGCGAGGGGAACGGGACAGTTTGAGCGCACCCTCATTGTAGCGGACGAGGACTCTTATGTGAGCTACCTCGAAGGCTGCACCGCCCCGCAGAGGGACGAGAAACAACTTCACGCAGCGGTGGTGGAGATAGTGGTGGAAAAGGGCGCCGAGGTGAAGTACAGCACGGTGCAGAACTGGTATCCTGGCGACAAGGACGGCAAGGGCGGCATATACAATTTCGTGACCAAAAGGGGCATCTGCCGCGGCGATGACTCCAAACTGTTCTGGACACAGGTGGAAACAGGCTCCGCCATCACCTGGAAATATCCCTCGACCATACTCAAAGGCGACCGCAGCGTGTCCGAGTTCTATTCAGTGGCTGTGACCAACCACTACCAGCAGGCGGATACGGGCACGAAGATGATACATATAGGGGCGAACACCCGCAGCCGCATAGTCTCCAAGGGCATTTCCGCAGG
>JABUTN010000019.1:13217-17503 GCA_021443665.1 Bacteroidales bacterium
GGGCTGGTGCGTATGATGCCCGGGGCGGCCAACGCCCGCAACTACTCGCAGTGCGACTCGCTTCTAATAGGCGAGCGTTGCGGGGCGCACACCTTCCCCGTCATCGACAACAGATGTCCCAGTGCGGTGACCGAACACGAGGCCACGACCTCCAAGATCAACGAAGACCAGCTTTTCTACTGCCGCCAGAGGGGCATAAGCGAGGAAAACGCCGTGGCGCTGATCATAGGCGGCTACACCAAGGATGTTATTGCCCGGCTGCCGATGGAGTTTGCGGTGGAGGCTCAGAAACTTTTGCAGATAACGCTCGAAGGAAGCGTAGGATAGGATATGGACTGGATGAACATCACATTGTTTACCATCAACGGGGACACGCCCGTGCTGCTGCTCGACCTGCTTTGCTCCCTGCTCGGCCTGAGCTGCGTGTTTCTTGCCGGAAGAGGCAGCAAATACAATTTCTGGGTGGGCTACCTCTACAGCCTTGCCCTCTTCTTCCTCTTCCTGAACAAGAACATCTACGCGAATATGATTCTGCAGCCCGTCTCCATAGGCATCAATGTCATAGGGCACTACCGCTGGACGCATCCCCGCAAGGGGGAGGAGTCGTCGTCGGACAGGCGCTCCCTGAAGGTGACATCGCTGACTTGGATGCAGCGGTTGCTGGCCGTTTGCGCCGTGTTCTCCCTGGCCTGGCTGTGGGGCTGGCTGCTCGGCCGCTTCGCCGACCCCGTTCCCTATCTGGATGCCTGCCTCACCATCTTGATACTGACCGCCCAGACGCTTTCTGCCCTGAAAAAGTGGGACTGCTGGGTGGCCTGGCTCGTGGTCAATGTGGTGCAAATCACGCTGCACCTGAGCGTAGGGCATATTTTTATGAGCATAGTGAGTCTGCTCTATCTTGTAAACGGAGTCATTTCCCTGAATGACTGGTATAAAAAATATCTCAAAGATGTTAAGCATTAGAAATCTGCACGCAAGTGTCGGGGACAAGGAAATCCTCAAAGGCATAAACATAGACGTACATCCGGGGGAGGTCCACGCCATAATGGGCCCCAACGGTGCGGGCAAATCCACCCTCTCGGCCGTGCTCGCCGGAAGGGAGTCCTACAAGGTCACGGAGGGCGAGGTTCTCTTTGAAGGCCGCAATCTCCTTGAAATGAGCCCTGAGGAGCGTTCCTGGGCAGGTATTTTCCTTGGATTCCAGTATCCCATAGAGGTTCCGGGGGTCAGCAACGTCAACTTTATGAAGGCCGCCTTGGCAGAGCATCGCGCCCACAAAGGGCTTGAGCCCCTGGGGTCCGCCGCCTTCCTCAAACTGATGCGCGAGAAAATGGCCCTTGTGGAAATGGACGCCTCCTTCTCTTCGCGCGGAGTGAACGTGGGTTTCTCCGGCGGCGAGAAGAAACGCAACGAAATCTTCCAGATGGCTATGCTGGAGCCCAAACTGGCGATACTTGACGAAACTGACAGCGGGCTTGACGTGGATGCCCTGCGAATCGTGGGCAACGGAGTGACCAAACTCAAGAACCCCGGCTCGGCGACGATAGTAATCACCCACTACCAGCGTCTTCTGGACTATATTGTGCCCGACGTGATACACATACTCTACAAGGGGCGCATAGTCAAAACGGCCGGCCGCGAACTGGCCCTTGAAATCGAACGCAACGGATACGAGGGACTTGCGGAATGAACTCCGGGATTACCATAATAAACGGCCGGACTCAAATCACCGGGTCCGGGGACAGTGTCAGGATTGACCTGCCCGCCGGTGAGTCTCTGGACCTCTGCCTGATGCAGGAGCCCGGTGGGAAGGATTTCGAGATCAACCTCAGCGAAGGGGCGGAACTTGGGATGACCCTGATCTGCATAGGCTGCCCCGAAGCGGTCAACAGGATGAGAATCAACCTGAACGGCCCCCACAGCCGCGTCTCGCTCAACGGACTCTATCTTCTTAGGGGGGAAGCCCGCCTGGAGAACCACATAGTCTTGAGCCACAACTGCCCCGAATGCCGCTCTTCGCAGCTGTTCAAAGGCATTCTCGAGGACAAGGCGACTGCAGTGTTCGATGCCCTTATAAAAGTTGTGCCCGGGGCGCAGAAGACAGAGGCCTTCCAGCGGAACGACAACCTCCTGCTGAGTCCGCAGGCGCGGGTACACAGCGAGCCCCAGCTGGAAATCTACGCTGATGACGTGAAATGCTCCCACGGGGCCACAAACGGGGTTCTGAACGAGGATGAGCTGTTCTATATGCGTTCCCGCGGCATCTCCCTCGCCCAGGCGCGTATCCTCCAGCAACTCAGTTTCGTGGGCGAGGTCATAGAAGCCATCCCTTCGGAGCAGATACGGCAGGAGATCCTCTCTATTTTGGAACAATATCTGCGCAGGCAATGAACACTGTAGTATATCCATACGCAAAGGTGAACCTCGGACTCAGGGTTCTGGGCCGCCGCAATGACGGCTATCACGATATAGACACCCTCTTCTATCCCGTATTCTCTCTTACAGACATACTTGAGGTGGTGACCTCCAACCGCTTCTCAATGAACTATTACGGTACTCCTTTCAGGCTGCCGAAAGGGGATGTGGAGAAGGAACTCTGCGTGAAGGCCTTCCGGATGCTCCAGGAGGAGTACGGCATACCGGACGTGGAAATCCATCTTTACAAGAGGATTCCGGTGGGCGCCGGGCTCGGAGGCGGCTCTTCTGATGCGGCATTCACCCTGAAAGCCCTGAACACCCTCTTCGGTCTGGGCCTTTCCGACAGTATGCTCTGTGCCTATGCAGCCTGTCTGGGGAGCGACTGCCCCTTCTTCATCTATGGGGCTCCTATGTACGGGTCGGGACGGGGAGAGGTGCTGAGCCCCTGTGATGAAGCCTCGGTTTTGGACTTGAAGAACCGCTATAATATAGAAGTTGTAAATCCCGGAATATATGTGAATACGGCCTCTGCATATAAAGTGCTTGATTCAAGTAGAAACGACTCTTCAGCAACTGAGGGGACGGATGTGCGGAGCATAGTTTCGAGGGATGTCAGCCAGTGGAAGGGGGTTTTGGCTAATGATTTCGAGGGCCCCGTTTTCGGGCAGCACCACGAAATTGCCGCATACAAGGCGGAGATGTATGCCCGCGGAGCCGTATATGCAAGTATGTCCGGCTCCGGAAGCGCAGTTTACGGAATATTCAGAAAATGACAATACTATGGAATTGAAAGAATTAGGGAAGATGGCGGTCATCGATGACCTGTACAGGGGCAGCGGCTTCACGAGAGTTGCCACACCCTCCGTTGAGGGCAAGGCCCATACCAGGACCTCGCACGCGCTCCTGCTTGAGGGAGTGGACTTCGACCTCACCTATTTTCCTCTTAGGCACCTCGGCTACAAGGCCGTCCTCAGGGTGATAGGCCCCCTCTATGCTGTTATGCACAAGCCGGTATCGCTTCACGTGGTGGTGGCTATGTCCAACCGCTTCGGTATGGAGGATGTGAAGGCTTTGTGGGAAGGCGTTACCGCTGCCGCGAAGGAGCATTCAGTTTCCTCCCTTTCCTTCGACCTCCAGCCCTCCGCAGCGGGCCTGGCATTGTCCCTTTCAGCCGCTGGCACTGCGGGGAAGGATATCGCCGACAAGGCCCCCAAGCCCAAGAGTATGGACTTGATATGTCTTTCCGGCAACGTGGGGGCTGCCTATATGGGCCTGCAGGTGCTCGAGCGCGAGAAGGCCGCCTTCAACAGCAGAGGCCGTCAGCCGGATCTGTCCAAGTACAAGTATGTCCTTTCGCAGTACCTGAGCCCAGAGATAAAGAACAACGTTCTTTCAAGAATGAAGGAAGGCGATTTCATCCCTTCCTGCGGCGTATTCTCAGTGAACGGGCTGGGGGCCGCCGTGCTGGACCTGCAGAGAGCCACTGGTCTGGGCGCCAAGATTTACATAGACAAGATTCCCATCAGTTCGAAAACCTTCGAGATGGCGGAGGAACTCTCTATGGACCCCATCACTTGCGCCATCAACGGAGGTGAGGACTACAGGCTGCTCTTTACCCTTCCCATTGCCTGCGCCGAGAGTTTCCGCCGCGATTTCCAGGACTGGGACATCATAGGCCACCTCGCCCAGACCGAAGTCGGCACCGTCATCGTCACCCCCGAAGGCACCGAATTCCCCATCAAGGCCCAGGGATATTAATTTTTTAGAGCTGCGGCAAGCTGTTCGTCCGTGAGGAGGGAGTGCTGGGCGGCGCCCCGGAAATAGTAGTATTTGGTGACTATTTCGCTTTCAAGGTACTCGACGATGAC
>JABUTN010000019.1:17535-35255 GCA_021443665.1 Bacteroidales bacterium
GAGGGAGAGGCCGGCAAGGGTCTTCTCCATCGCCTCGATGGTTGCGGCATCCGCTATCGCCTCACGCTTGGCGGCGGCGACGGCCTCTTCCATTTCCACCTTGGTTTCCGTACGGTCGTCGAATTCCTTGTCCTTGGCATATTTGACGAAATCCTCGAAGTCGGCATCGCTGAGCGCGAATTTGGCCGGCTCGGCTATGCTCTCGTGCCTGCGGTAATAGTCTATCACCCAGTCGGAGGGAATCGTGGTGTAGAGCAGGAGGCTGGCGACGGGACGGGTGTAGTTCTTGGCCTTGCACTCGATGTCGGGAGTGATGCCTCCGCCACCGTGAACCACCTTGCCGGAGGCGGTCCTGTACTCGAGGGTGTCCGTTATCTTTGTGACCTGGCCGCCGGAGTGGGTGTAGCTGCGGGCCTGCACGCAACGGCCTGAAGGGGTGTAGTATTTGGAGGTGGTGATTTTCAGGGAGCCGTTGAAATTCAGGGGAAGCACGGTCTGCACGAGTCCCTTGCCGAAGGATTTGGTGCCGGCGATGACCGCTCTGTCAAGGTCCTGCAATGCTCCGGCCACGATTTCGGATGAGGATGCGCTTTCACCGTTAATCATCACTATCATCTTTGTGAGCGTATCCACCGGGGCGTTCTTGGTCTTGAAGATTGTGGTCGTACCTTCGGCCCTGCCTTTCTGCGTGAGGGCCACCGTGCCTTTGGGCACAAAGAGGGAAACGATGTCGATAGCCTCCGACATAAGTCCGCCGCCATTGCCCCTGAGGTCGAGCACAAGGCACTTCATCCTGCCGCTTTCCTTCATCTCCAGAACTGCCTTCTTCACTTCCATCGCGCCTCCGCGGGTGAAGCCGCCGAGCTGTATGTAGCCGGTCGTGTCATTCACGAAGCCGTAATAGACTACGTCGTTGATGCGGATTTGTTCCCTGAGAACATCCACGTCCTTGACCTCGCCGCTGCGGACTTTCTTCACGGTGAGGGTGACTGTCGTGTTGGGCGTACCCCTCATCTTGCTGCTGCAGTCGTTTATGGTCATATTGTGGGTGCTTTCCCCGTTCACAGCGAGAATCTTATCGCCGGGCTGCAGGCCGCTCTTGACCGCCGGGGAGCCCTCGTAGGGGGTGGTCACCATAATCGTGCTGTCAAGCTGCTTCTGGATTACCGCGCCCACGCCTCCGTAGGTGCCGTTGGTCATCATATCGAGGCTCTCGTGCTCCTCTTCGGGGTAATAGACCGTATAGGGATCCACCTCTTTGAGCATGGCGTCTATGCCTACGCGAAGCAGGTGGTCGATTGCGAGCGTGTCCACATAATATCTGTTGAGGGCGGAAATGATTTCAGTCTGTTGCGAAAGGTATTTCCCTACATTAAATGAGGGGCTCTGTGCCGCCCCTTCCAAAACTGCGCCGGAGAGAACCGCAACGCAGAGTGATTTCCTGAGAATATTCATGCTGCAAAGGTAATTTTTTATTAGTTTTGTTGCAATTTTCAAGCCATGAACATCATATTCGCCACGGGCAACAGACACAAACTCGCTGAAGTCCAAGAGATTTTGCCGGACTGCATCAAACTCAGCATCCCGGCTGACCACGGCCTCACGGAGGAGATTCCCGAGACCGGGGAAACCATCGAAGCCAACTCCCTGCAAAAGGCATCCTATATCTGGGAACGCCTCCACATCCCCTGCTTCGCGGACGACACGGGACTGTTCGTGGACGCCCTTGACGGCGCACCGGGCGTGTACTCGGCAAGATATGCCGGTCTGGATGCGGATTTTGACAGCAACATCGCCAAACTGCTCCGGGAACTTGAGGGAGTGGAGCCCTCCCGAAGGGGCGCCACATTCAGATGCGCCGTGACCTATATCGATGAAAATGGGGTGAAGGTGTTCCAGGGCCGCTGTCCCGGAGCCATCACAAGCGTCAGAAGCGGCAGCCACGGCTTCGGTTATGACCCTGTATTCAGACCCGAGGGCTACGCTGAAACCTTCGCCGAACTTGACGGCGACACCAAAAACGCCCTTTCCCACCGTGGCGAGGCCATCAGGGCGCTCGGAGAGTTCCTGAAAGCAGCCGGAACCAGCCGATGATTCTGCTCCATACCACGAAATACAGCGACTCCTCCGTGATTCTGCACAGTTTCACGCGTGAGGGGGGAAGGGAGAGTTTCCTGCTGCGGGGCGTGGGCAAGAAAGGCACGATTCACGCGGCGCTGCATCCTATGGCCCTGCTCGACTATACGGCCTCGGATCCCTACAAGGGGCATCTCCGCTACATAAAAGACTGGTCTGTGAAAGAGGCGCTGCCCTCCGTCAGGACAGACATAAAGAAAGCCTCGCTGGCGATGTTTATGGGGGAACTGCTCCTGCGCAGCCTCCCGGAGGGCGACAAGGATGAGCGGATCTGGGATTTCACGGCGGAGTCCGTCCGGCGGCTCGAGGCCTGCGAGGGTTCCTGCGCCAATTTTCACCTATGGTTCCTCAGCCGCTATGCCGCGCTGTTGGGCTTTGACCCGCATTTCATACCGCAGGAAATGCCGGAAATCACCGTCCTGAATCAACACCTGATGGAAATATCCCTGGACGAAGCCCTGCTAATCCCCCTCAGCGGAGAAAGGCGTTTTGCCTACATAGATGCCCTCACGCGCTATCTCGAAGCCCAGCTCGGCTCCTCCTTCCACCTGAAATCCCCCTCAGTCCTGCACGCGATTTTTTGAGGCGGAGCCCTACAGCAGTTTGAAGTCTATCTGTTTCTGCTCCACGCTGGCGCGGGTGAGCTGGACGCGGACCTTGGTGCCGAGGGTGTAGCGCTTGTGGTTGCGCAGGGAGTAGATGCTGAAACTGCGCTCGTCGTATTTGAGGAAGTCGCCCTCCACATCGCGGAGAAGCACCATTCCCTCCACTTTCGAGGGCTCGATTTCCACATACATACCGTGTTCGGTAACTCCCGATACAGTGCCCTCGAAACTTTCGCCTATGCGGGGCTTCATATACTCGCAGAGCTTGAACTTGATGCTCGCCCTTTCGGCTTCCGTGGCAAGTTGTTCCCTTGAGGAGCAGCTCCTGCATTTCTGCTCGAGCAGCAACTCGTCCGCAGGGCCTTCCCCGGCGAGGTATTTCGCCAGGAGGCGGTGGACCATAAGGTCGGGATAACGCCTGATGGGGGAGGTGAAGTGGGTGTAGTAGTCGAAGGCGAGTCCGTAGTGTCCGATGTGTTCTGTTGTATAGCGGGCGCGGGCCATGCAGCGCAGGGCCATCATCGTGACGGCATCCTGTTCCACCCGCCCTTTGACCGAGGCCAGCAGGGTGTTGAGGTCGTGGGCCGTGTCGCCTGTCAGTTCGGGGAACCTGCCCTTTTCGGCGCGGCTCCTGAAACTGTGCGCAAAGCGGTGCAGGTCGTGCAGTTTTTCCTCGTTGGGGTCTTCGTGGACGCGATACACAAAGGGCTTTGGTTTGTATGACCTGCGGGGCTTCCCGACAAACTCGGCGACGGTCCTGTTGGCAAGCAGCATAAACTCTTCTATCAGCCAGTTCGCCTCTTTTGAAATCTTTTGGAAAACATCCACCGGCTTGCCTTGTTCGTCGCAGACCACCTTCATTTCGGGGCGTTCGAACTCGATTGCGCCCTTGCGGATGCGCTCCGCCTTCAGGGCCATGGCCACTCCCATCGCCTCGCGGAGTTCGTTTGCAATGGGGCCGTCCCCCCCTTCTATCATCTTCTGGGCCTGTTCATAGTCAAGCCTGTGCTGCGAGCGGATGATTGTGCGTCCTATCCAGCTGCCATACACTTTCCCCTTGGGCCCGATTTCGAAAACGGCCGCGAAACAGAGTTTGTCTTCGCCCGGACGCAGGGAGCACAGCCTGTTGCAGAGGACTTCGGGCAGCATAGGCACAGTGCGGTCCGCAAGATAGACGGAAGTGCCGCGCTCGAGGGCGCATTTGTCTATAAGCGAGCCTTCGGTGACATAATGCGACACATCCGCGATGTGGACGCCGAGTTCGTAGTGACCATTGTCCAGCCTCCTCCAGGAAATGGCGTCATCGAAGTCCTTCGCGTCCGCGGGGTCTATGGTGTAGGTCAGGATTTCGCGAAAATCGCGTCTGTCCTTGATGTCCTCCCTGGTGATTTTCGAGGGAATTCTTTCGGCCTCACGCTCCACCTCCGGCTCGAACCTGTAGGGCAGGCCGAACTCGGTCAGGATGGCGTGCATACGGGTGTCGTTGGCTCCGGGGGCTCCCAGAACGGCCACCAGAGTGCCTGTGGGGCAGGCGAAATTGCGCGGCCAGGACTCCACGCGGGCGGCGGCCATCAGCCCGTTGATTTCCTTGGGGTTGTAGTCTTTTCCGAACTCCTTCTCTATGTCGGAGAGGGGGATGTAGATGTCGTAGGGCATACTGGCGCTCTCCACCATCAGCCAGGCCTCGTGCCTGCCGATCCGGAGTATGCCGATATGGGGTTTGGGGCTGCGCTCAAGAACGGCGATGATCTCGCCGTCCACCCTCAGGTTCTTGCCCGTGCCGCGGCTGTGGGTGGTCACAACCCTGACAATGTCACCGTGAAGCGCCCCCCTGGTGTTGCGCTGGGCCACGAAGATGTCGTCCTCACGCCCCTCCACCCTGATGAAGGCATAGCCTTCACGGGTCATGCACACCCTGCCCTCGAACTCCTGGGAGTGAAAAACCTTTTTCTGTTTTTTTGGTGAATTTTTCTTCGTTTTCTTGCCCATAAAATAGTAACTTTGCGGACGCAAAAATAGAAAAAATATGAAAAAAGTCCTTTTAATGATTCTCGACGGCTGGGGAGAAGGCCGCAAAGACAATTCCAACGCCATTTATACCCAGGGCGCTCCCAATCTTGATGCGCTCAGGGCCAGATATCCTTACAATTTCCTCAAGGCCTGCGGAGAGGACGTGGGTCTGCCCGACGGCCAGATGGGCAACTCCGAGGTGGGCCACCTCAACATCGGAGCCGGCCGCATCGTGTATCAGGACCTGGTGAAAATCAACCACGCCTGCCGCGACCATTCCTTCCTGGAGAACAAGGAAATCAAGGCCGCATACGACTATGTGAAGGAAAGCGGCAAGGCCCTCCACTTCTTCGGTCTCTGCTCGCACGGAGGAGTCCACAGCTCGCTGAACCACCTCTACGAGTTCCTTGAGGTGGCCAAGAATTACGGTCTGCAGAAGGTCTATGTACACTGCTTCATGGACGGCCGTGACTGCGCCCCCACAAGCGGCAAGGGCTTCATCGAGGAGCTGCAGGGCAAATGCGAAGCCACAGGCGCGAAGATTGCCTCCATCGTGGGCCGTTTCTACGCCATGGACCGCGACAAACGCTGGGAGAGGGTGAAACTCGCATACGATCTTCTCGTGGAGGGCAAAGGCGACAAGTTCTCCTGCCCCATCGAGGCTATGCAGGCTTCATACGATGCCGGCGTGACCGATGAATTCGTCAAACCCGTCTGCATCACCAATGCCGACGGCACCCCCGTAGGCACAGTGGGAGAGGGAGACGCCGTGATTTTCTACAATTTCCGCAACGACCGTCCCCGCGAGATCACCCGCGTGCTCACCCAGGAGGATATGCCCGCCGAAGGCATGCACACCATTCCCCTGTATTTCTGCACCCTCACCCCCTACGACGACTCCTTCAAGGGTCTGCATATCCTCTTCGACAAGGAGAATGTGCCCGAGACCCTCGGAGAGATTGTTTCCAAGGCAGGTATGCGCCAGCTGCGCATAGCCGAAACCGAGAAGTTCGCGCACGTGACCTTCTTCTTCTCAGGCGGCCGCAATGACGCCTTCGAGAACGAGGACCGCGACTTGATACCCTCACCCAAGGTGGCCACCTACGACCTCCAGCCCGAAATGTCGGCTCCCGAGGTGACGGAAAAACTCCTTGAGGAAATCGGCAGGGACGTTTACGATATGATTATCCTCAACTACGCCAACGGTGATATGGTGGGCCACACCGCCAAGTTCGGTCCCATCTGCAAGGCCGTCCGGACCGTTGATGCCTGTGTCGGCAAGGTGGTTGAAAAGGCCCGTGAGCACGGCTATACCGTTCTGATCACCGCAGACCACGGAAATGCGGACCACGCAGTGAACGAGGACGGCTCCCCCGATACCGCCCACTCACTCAACCCCGTGCCCTTCATTGTGGTTGACTCCCAGGCGAAGGCAGTAAGGGAAGGCCGTCTCTGCGACATTGCTCCCACCATCCTCCATTATCTCGGCATCCCCCAGCCTGCCTCAATGACGGGCGAATGCCTTGTGGAAGAATAAGGGAGGGGCATTATAATGGCTCAATTCTCCCATCTTCACGTCCACACGCAGTATTCGGTGCTGGACGGGCAGTCGCGTATCGAAGACCTGATTTCCCAGGCCTCTAAATATGGGCAGCCCGCCCTTGCCGTCACCGACCACGGCAATATGTACGGCATCAAAGAGCTGGTGGACAAGGCGGCGGCCTTCAATAAAAAGCATCCCGAGGCCCCTGTCAAGCCTATCATCGGCAGCGAGATGTATGTCGCCCACGAATCCCGCTTTGAGCGCAAGGGCCGTGAGGACCAGAGTTCCTACCACCTCATCCTCCTGGCAAAGAATATGACCGGATACCACAATCTGGTCAAGCTCTCATCCCTGTCCTTCATCGAGGGCTTCTACTACAAGCCGAGAATTGACCACGAACTTCTGGAGAAGTATCACGAGGGTCTCATCTGCTGTTCCGCCTGTCTGGGCGGTGAGGTCCCGCAGGCGATTATGTCGGGGGATATGGACAGGGCACGCCGCATTGTGCAGTGGTACAGGAATCTTTTTGGAGAAGACTATTATCTGGAGGTGCAGCGCCACGAGACGCATATTCCCGGGGCGGCGCAGGATACTTTTGAAAAGCAGCAGCGTGTCAATGAGGTGATTTTCTCTCTGGCGCAGGAGTACGGAATCAAGGTGGTCGCGACCAACGATGTGCATTTCACCTTCGAGGATGACGGCCCCGCACACGACCGCCTGATTTGCATTTCCACCAATTCCGACTTCGACAGCCCCAAGCGCCTCCACTACACCCAGCAGGAATGGCTCAAAAGCACGGATGCGATGGCGGACATTTTCCGCGACCATCCCGAAACCATCGAGAACACCAACGAGATAGTGGCCAAAGTGGAGGACATTGTGCTCGACCACGGCCATATCCTTCCCATATTCCCCCTGCCCGAGCCTTTCACCGACTCAAACGATTACCTGCAGCACCTCACCTACGAGGGCGCGAAGCTCCGTTACGGAGATCCCATCCCAGCGGAGGCGAAGGAGAGGATAGATTTCGAGCTTGCGACCATAAAGGGAATGGGATTCCCCGATTACTTCCTGATAGTGCAGGACTTCATCAAGGCCGGGCGCAAGATGGGCGTATGGGTCGGCCCTGGACGAGGCTCAGCCGCCGGCTCCGTGGTGGCCTACTGTCTGACCATCACCAACCTCGACCCCATCAAGTACAATCTGCTGTTCGAGCGCTTCCTCAATCCCGACCGTATCTCTATGCCCGATATAGACATCGACTTTGACAATGAGGGCCGGCCGAGGATGTTCAAGTATGTGGAAGACAAGTACGGCAAGGACCATATTTCCCACGTGGTGACCTTCGGCACTATGGGCTGCAAGAGCGTGCTGCGCGATGTGGGCCGCATCCAGAAGATTCCCTTGCAGGATACGGACCGTATGGCGAAGGCTGTTCCCAACGAGAAGTTCAAGATAAAGAAGGACAATGGAGAGGAGAAGGAGGTCGATCCCACTGTCAAGCTGTGTGTGGCGAATGTCGATGCCTTCAAGGAAGCCTCCACTTCCTCCGACCCCCTGGTACGCGACTGGATAAGGTACAGCGAGAAACTGGAGGGCACGGTGCGGAATACCGGTGTCCACGCCTGCGCCACAATCATCGGGCGTGAGGACCTGACCAATTTTATCCCCTTGTGTACGGCCAAGGACAAGGAAACGGGAGAGGATATGCTGGTGTCCCAGTATGAGGGCACGCTGATAGAGTCTGTCGGTATGCTGAAGATGGACTTCCTCGGGCTCAAGACCCTGTCCATACTGAGGGACTGCGTGGAGCTGGTGAAGAAAACGCGGGGATTGGACATAGATATAGACAATATCCCTATGGATGACAAGGCCACATTCGAACTTTTCTCCAAGGGAGACACCATCGGCGTGTTCCAGTATGAGTCAGAGGGTATGCAGAGCAACCTACGCGAACTCCAGCCAAGCCGTTTCGAGGACCTGATAGCGATGAACGCCCTCTATCGTCCCGGCCCTATGGCATACATCCCGGACTTCATAGCCCGCAAACACGGCAAGCAGAAAATCGAATACGACTTGCCGGGTATGGACGAATACCTTGCCGACACCTATGGCATCACCGTCTATCAGGAGCAGGTGATGCTGCTCTCGCAGAAACTCGCGGGCTTCACCAAGGGCCAGGCGGACACCCTGCGAAAGGCTATGGGAAAGAAAAAGATTGATGTGCTGGAGAAGATGAAGGGCACCTTCTTCGAGGGCGGGCAGTCCAACGGACATCCTCAGGAAAAACTCCAGAAGATTTGGGACGACTGGACGGCCTTCGCCTCCTACGCCTTCAACAAGTCTCACTCGACCTGTTACGCATGGGTGGGCTACCAGACCGGCTATATGAAGGCGAACTATCCCGCGGAATATATGGCTGCGGTGCTTTCCAACAGCCAGTCTATGGAAGACATCGTCAAGTTTATGGATGACTGCCGTCATCTCGGCGTGCAGGTGCTCGGCCCGGATGTGAACGAGAGCGGACTGAAGTTCACCGTGAACAGGGACGGCAATATCCGCTTCGGAATGAGCGGCATCAAGGGTGTGGGCGCGGCAGTGGTTGAGGCGATTGTGAGAGAGCGGGAGGAGAAAGGCCTGTTCAAGGACATCTTCGATTTCGTGGAGAGGGTGGACTCGGACCGTATCAAGAGGAATGTCATCGAGGCCCTTGCCTTTGCCGGAGCCTTCGATTCACTGATGGGCGGCGACATTTCCAAAAGGGCTACTTTCCTCGCCGACGCGGGCGGCGGCGACGTTTTTGCCGACAGCCTCGCCCGTTACGGAGGTCTCTTCCAGAAGAGCGCCCTGCTCAATGAAAATTCCCTTTTCGGCGCCTGCGATGTGCAGGTCCAGACCCAACGGCCCAAGATGCCGGAAGTCCCTGAGGCCGACAAGGTTATGCTCCTGCAGAGGGAAAAGGAACTTGTGGGTATGTACCTGTCCGACCATCCGCTGAAGAAATATGGCTTCGAAATCAAGCATTTCTCCACTATGGACATAGCCTCCCTGAAAATAAGACTCGACGATGTGCTGAATCACCAGGAGGATTTCGGAAAGGACGTTTCCATCGCGGCCTTGGTGACAAAGGTGGAGGTGCGTGACAAGAAGAGCGGTGACGGCAAGTGGTGTAAGGTCTATATAGAGGACTTTGACAGCAATATGAGTTTCTCCGTGTTCTCAAGTGACTACGACAGATACATAGGTCTGCTGCAACAGCCTAATGCCACGCTTATGCTGACATTCACCATCAAGCCGCGCTACAAGTTTTTGTCCGGCAACGAAAAGAAGGACTCTTCCAGGAAGGTGGAACGGGAACTGACAGGCGGGGACTTGAGTCTGAAGGCCCTGGCAGTCCTGGACAATGTTCGCACAAACGGTGTGAAGGAAGTGAGCATAGACCTCCCGGTGGAACTGCTCACGGAGGCATTCCGCAAAGATCTGAAGGATGTCCTCAAAAAGAACAAGGGAAAAGCGATGATGAAGATGAACCTCATCGACAAGGCAAAAGGCTTCTCAGTCGAAATGTTCTCCCGCAAATATCAGGTGGCCTGCACGGACGAGATGGTGGAGTTCCTGGAGCGCCACGGGCTCAATTACCGCATCAACTGAAACAGTTATTTCTTACCTGTATTTCCTTTGGTCTTCGAGCATGCCGAGGTAGGAGTTGTAGCGGTCGGGACTGATGCGTCCGTCGTCGATGGCCTCAAGCACGGCGCAGCCCGGTTCGTGGGTGTGGGTGCAGGGTTTGTAGCGGCAGCCGTCCATCACGGCAAGCATCTCCGGGAAACAGGTTGAAATTTCCTCGGCGCTGAAGTCCACAAGGCCGAAGCCTCTGATGCCCGGGGTGTCTATAATAGTGCCGCCGCCGGCCAGAGGATACATCTCGTAAAATGTGGTTGTGTGCCTGCCTTGCAGGAAGTGTTCGCTGATGGCTCCGATGCGCGGGGCGAGATTCGGGTCAAGGGCCTTGATGAGTGAGGACTTGCCCACACCGGAAACGCCGCTGAACAGGTTCACCCCGTGGCTGCATTCGGCGCGAAGCGTCTCTATGCCCTCGCCGCTGCGGACGGAACTGGGCAGGACACGGTAGCCGGCACCCTCATAGACGGACCTGAAGGCTTCGACGATTTCAGCTATGTCGGCATCCTTGTAGAGGTCGGCCTTGTTGAGGAGGATGGTGACAGGCACCTTATATGCCTCGCAGGTGACCAGAAAACGGTCTATGAAGGCCTGTTTTGTCTCCGGAAGCGCGAGCGTCACGACCAGCCACGCCATATCGATGTTGGCCGCAATGACGTGGCGCTGCCGGGAAAGGTTGGTGGAACTGCGCACAATGCAGTTGCGCCTTTCCAGCACGGAGGTAATCACTTCCCCCTCATATTCGACCACATCGCCCACGGCTATGGGGTTGGTGCTTCCCGTGTCGTTGAGACGCAGTTTGCCGCGCACCACTGCCGGGAAAGGGTCCCAGACGGGCAGGTGGCTCAGCAGATAATGGCTGCCTGTGTGTTTGACTACCGTGGCTGTCAGTTTCATAAACGCAAAGATAGCTTTTTGGGCAAAATAGCTTAACTTTGCCGCGCAAAATATCCGAAAAAGCGATGCAAACTATCTCCCAGATTGAAAAAATGGTGGCCCAAGGCCTTGAAAACATCAATTTCAAACGCGAGCCCAAGGGTCTTTATGAGCCCATAGACTACATCATCCGAATCGGCGGCAAGAGAATCCGTCCCCGCCTCTGCCTGACCGCCTATTCGCTTTGGGAAGGAGAGGTCACGGACGAAATAGTGGTTCCCGCCCTCGCTCTTGAGGTCTTCCACGAGTTCACCCTGATTCACGACGACATAATGGACAATGCTGACATACGCCGTCTGCAGCCTACGGTCCACAAGAAATGGGGACAGAACACCGCCATCCTTTCGGGAGACGTGATGTCCATCGAGGCCTTCCGCCTGCTTAACTACGGGCCGGTCAAGCGCCTTCCGCAGATGTTCAGCCTCTTCACCAAAACTGCTGCCCAGGTGTGCGAGGGCCAGCAGCTCGATATGGACTTCGAGAATGAGGAGGAGATCAGCCACGAGCAGTATCTGCAGATGATAGGCCTCAAGACGGGTGTGCTGCTGGCCTGTTCCGCCGCGATGGGCGGAGTCCTCGCGGGCAGGATGGCCAAGGAGGTGGACGCCCTCTATCTCTACGGATACCTTCTCGGCCTCGCCTTCCAGATTACGGACGACTATCTCGACTGCTACGGCGACCCGAAAGTGTTCGGGAAGAAGATAGGCGGCGATATAGAGAACAACAAGAAGAGCTGGATGATGGTGGAGGCCATTTACAGGGCGAAGGAGGCGGGACGTTCCGAGGAACTTTCAAACCTGATGAAGATGGAGCCCTCACAGGAGAAAATAGACGCCGTAAAATCCCTCTATGACTCGCTTGAGGTGCCGCAGGCCGCCGAGCGGAAGATAGAGCAGCTTTACCTTGAGGCCCTCGCAGTGCTGGAGCCTCTCGCCCTCGAGCCTGAAAAGCTGGCGCTCCTGGAGGAGTTTGCCCGTATGATAACCTTCAGAAAGAAATAGCCTTATGGGAAAAACGGAAATAATGGCCCCCGCGGGCAACTTCGACTGCCTTCACGCGGCCCTGCAGGCGGGAGCGGACTCGGTTTATTTCGGAGTCGAGAACCTCAATATGCGTTCCCACTCTGCCCATAACTTCACCACGGAAGACCTCCCGGAGGTCGTGAGAATCTGCAGCGAACAGGGAGTGAGGACCTATCTCACCCTGAACATCATACTCTATGACGAGGACCTCGAGCAGGCCCGCCGCACTCTCGAGGCGGCAAAGGCGGCCGGCATCTCCGCCGTCATAGCATCGGACATAGCCGTCATCAGCTATGCCCGCAAGATTGGCCTGGAGGTGCATATTTCCACCCAGTGCAACATCTCGAACATAGAGGCCGTGCGCTTTTACGCCGCATACGCGGATGTGATGGTGCTTGCGCGCGAACTGAACCTGTCGCAGGTCAGGGCCATTCACGACTGCATAGTCGAGGAGAACATCTGCGGCCCTTCAGGGAAATTGGTGGAGTTGGAGATGTTCTGCCACGGGGCCCTCTGCATGGCTGTTTCCGGCAAATGCTACCTTTCCCTTGCCGAGAACGGACATTCGGCCAACAGGGGTTCCTGCCTGCAGATCTGCCGCAGGGGCTACAGGGTCACCGACCTTGAGACGGGCTACGAAATGGAGCTTGACAACAAGTACATAATGTCTCCCAAGGACCTTTGCACCATAGCCTTCCTGGACAAGATTGTCGGAGCCGGAGTGTCCGTGCTCAAGATAGAGGGCCGTGCGCGTGCGGCGGAATATGTGTATGTGGTGACATCCACTTATAAGAAGGCCCTCAATGCTCTTGAGGAAGGCTCCTTCACGGAAGAATACGGGGAGTCGCTCAAGGATTCCCTTGCCACCGTGTTCAACCGCGGCTTCTGGGACGGCTATTACCAGGGCGCGAGACTTGGCGAGTGGAGTAAGGTCTATGGCAGCAGCGCCTCCCGCAAAAAGGTCTATCTGGGGAAGGTCAGCAACTATTTCTCAAAACTCGGTGTGGCTGAAGTCCTCGTGGAGGCCACGCCTCTGAACAAGGGGGCGCACCTTCTTATTATAGGCCCCACAACAGGGGTGGTCGAGTGCGATGCGGAAGAAATCAGGGTCGATCTTCAGGTGCGCGACAACTGTCCCCAGGGCTTTGCCTGTTCGATTGCCGTCCCCTCCAGGGTCCGTCGCGCCGACAAGGTCTATATCTGGGAATAGAACAGTTCCGCAAGCATGCAGCGGGCTGAGCCGCCGCCGTTGTTCTCTATGACGTCAAGTTCGGGGGAGAGGAGGCGGTAGTGGCGGAGCAACTCCTGCGACTGGCTCTTGTTGAGGGCCTTGCGGGCGCTGCCTGACAGGATGAGCAGCCTACGGCCATCTGTGCTTGTGAGTTCGAGCATATTTCCGGCAAAGCCGGCCATCTGCTTCAGGCTTATCTCCACAATCTTGTGACCGGTGGATTCGAGGGACTCCCGCACCCTTGCCCTTTCGTCCTCGTCGGCGATGGCCTCGAGGCAGACCACGGCCACCTCAGTGCCTATTGACATCATCACATTGGTATGGTAAATGTCAGTGCCCTTGCCGTCCTTTGCGGTGAACAATATATAGGTATATCCGAGTTTGCTGCAGAAATCCTCCAGAACTTCCCTGTCCGTACGGGGAGAGAGGCAGGCGTAGGCAATCCTGTTCACACGGTCAAGCACCATACTCCCCGTGCCTTCGAGGTATTTGCCTTCGTTTTCCCACCAGGAAAGGTCTATCACCCTTTTCACGTCAAAGTTGCGGTAGATGGTTTCGATGACGGTGTTCTTGCGCTCAAGCCTGCGGTTGGGCGCAAGCATGGGATAGATGACAAGGGTGCCGTCCTCGTGGGTGGAAAACCAGTTGTTGGGGAAAATCGAGTCGGGAGTGGCGGGAGAAGGGGTGTCCTCTGCCAATGCCACCTCTATCTTGTTGGCCTTGAGCAGGGAGACGAAACTTGCGAACTCACGCAGGGCCGTGGCCTGGGCTCCCTCTGCAAAACCTTTCTTCTGGAAATCGTTGCTGCCCGCTGTCTGGCTGTTGAAACCGAAGGCGCAGGGCATAACCATCAGTACTTTGGATGTGGACTGGCTCATATAAGAGTATGATTTAGAGCCGCAAAAATATGAAAAAAACACTTATCTGTTTGAATAATTGAAAAAATGTATATCTTTGCGGTCCTTTTATTAACAACACATTATGCCTACAATTCAACAGTTAGTTCGCAAGGGCCGTGAGGTGATCGTGGAGAAATCCAAATCTCGCGCCTTGGATGCTTGCCCTCAGAAGAGAGGCGTGTGCGTGCGTGTTTACACCACCACACCCAAAAAGCCTAACTCAGCTATGCGTAAAGTAGCTCGTGTGAGACTTACCAATCAGAAAGAGGTCAACGCCTACATCCCCGGCGAAGGTCACAACCTTCAGGAACATAGCATCGTGCTTGTTCGTGGCGGTCGTGTAAAGGACCTTCCCGGCGTACGTTACCACATTCTCCGTGGTGCTTTGGATACAGCTGGTGTAGATGGCCGTCTGCAGAGCCGCTCGCTCTACGGTGCCAAGAGACCCAAAGCTAAAAAAGCAGCGAAGAAGTAATTATTAACAATTAAAGCGTTTCACACAAATGAGAAAGACGAAGCCTAAAAAGAGGATTCTACTTCCTGATCCCAAGTTCCACAAATCCAGCGTTACGCAGTTTGTGAACAATCTGATGTTACAGGGGAAGAAGAGTATCGCGTATTCTATTTTTTACGATGCCATTGATATGGTAGGCGAGAAGATGAAAGATTCTGAACAGGCTCCTCTCGAGATTTGGGAAAAAGCATTGGAAAACATCACCCCTCAGGTCGAAGTCAAGAGCCGCAGGGTTGGTGGAGCTAACTTCCAGGTCCCTACCGAGGTGCGCCCCGAAAGAAAAGTTTCTCTCGCAATGAAGAACCTTATCATCTACGCACGCAAGAGGTCGGGCCATTCTATGGCAGAAAAACTTGCAGCGGAAATCATCGCTGCCTACAATAGTGAAGGTGCAGCCTTCAAGAGAAAGGAGGATATGCACAAGATGGCAGAGGCCAACAAGGCATTTGCACACTTCCGTTTTTAATTAACAGAACTGCTTGATGGCAAGAAATCTGACATATACAAGAAACATCGGCATCATGGCGCACATTGACGCCGGCAAGACCACTACCAGTGAGCGTATCCTGTACTATACGGGTAAGACGCATCGTATCGGTGAGGTCCACGACGGTGCCGCCACGATGGACTGGATGGTGCAGGAGCAGGAAAGAGGCATCACCATCACCTCCGCCGCCACCACCGCCTTCTGGAAATACGCCGATGAGTCTTATCAGATCAATTTGATAGACACTCCGGGTCATGTCGATTTCACCGTTGAGGTGGAGCGTTCGCTCCGTATCCTTGACGGCGCCGTGGCCGCATTCTGTGCGGTTGGCCGTGTCCAGCCCCAGAGTGAGACGGTATGGCGTCAGGCCGACAAATACAAAGTGCCCCGCATCGCGTACGTCAACAAGATGGACCGCGTGGGTGCCGACTTTGAGGCCGTCCTGTCAGAAATCGAGAGCAAACTCGGCGCACATCCCGTGGCCATCTCCCTGCCCATCGGTTCGGAGAGCGACTTCGCGGGCATTGTCGATCTGATAGACATGAAGGCCCATTTCTATGACGTCAGCAGTGAAGAACTTGTCAACTACCGCATCGGCGACATACCCGCCGATATGCTTGAACGTGCCCAGGAGGGTCGCAGCGCCCTGATTGAGGCTGCAGCCGAGTTTGATGACACGATTCTCGAGAAATTCCTCGACGATCCTTCGTCCATCAACAATGACGAGCTGGTAGCCGCCCTGCGCAAGGCCACGATTTCGATGTCCATCGTTCCCGTGACCTGCGGTTCCTCCCTCAAGAATACAGGTGTCCAGTATCTGCTTGACGCAATCTGCAGATACCTTCCTTCGCCCCTCGATGTTCCCGAAGTTACGGGTACCAACCCCAACACCGGCAACGAGGAGGTCCGCAGGGCCAATTCCACAGAGCCTTTCTGCGCACTTGTGTTCAAAATTGCCACAGACCCCTATGTCGGCCGTCTCGCTTTCCTGAGAGCCTATTCAGGCAAGCTGGATGCCGGTTCATACGTACTGAATGCCTCCACGGGCAAGAAGGAAAGGGTGGCCCGCTTGTATCAGATGCACTCCAACAAACAGAACCCCATTGAGTTCGTAGAGGCCGGAGACATCTGCGCTGCAGTCGGTTTCAAGGAACTTCACACAGGTGACACCATCTGCGTGGAGAACCGTCCCCTCGTGCTCGAGAGTATGACCTTCCCCGACCCCGTCATCGGCATCGCAGTGGAGCCCAAGACCACTAAGGACTTGGCGAAACTCGAGAACGCCCTTGTCAAACTCGCTGAGGAGGATCCCACATTCACCGTCAAGACCGACAACGAGACAGCACAGACCGTCATCAGTGGAATGGGCGAGCTTCACCTCGACATCATCGTGGACCGTCTCCGCAGGGAGTTCGGTGTGGAAATCAACCAGGGTGCTCCCCAGGTCAACTACCGCGAGGCAATCAAGGGTACGGTTGTGCATCACGAGGTATTCAAGCGTCAGACAGGCGGCAGGGGCAAGTTTGCAGACATTGTCGTTGAGATAGGTCCCGCAGACGAAGGATTCGTGGGCCTGCAGTTCGAAGACAAGGTCAAAGGCGGCAATGTTCCCCGTGAATACATTCCCGCTGTCGAGAAAGGTTTCAAGTCGGCTATGGACAACGGTCCTCTCGCCGGCTTCCCTATGACCTCCCTCAAGGTGACCTTGCAGGACGGCAGCTTCCACCCCGTGGATTCGGATGCCCTCTCCTTCGAAATCTGCGCACGTCTGGCCTTCCGCCACGCCCTTGTAAAAGCCACTCCCATCCTGCTCGAGCCCATTATGAAGCTCGATGTGGTGACTCCCGAGGACTATATGGGTGACGTGGTCGGTGACATCAACAAGCGCCGCGGCCGCGTGACGGATATGGACGCCCAGGGCAATGCCCGCATCATCAAGGCCCTCGTTCCGCTTTCAGAGCAGTTCGGCTATGTGACTGTCCTCAGGACTCTCACTTCCGGACGAGCCACATCTTCAATGGAGTTCTCCTGCTACGAAGAACTGCCCGCAGCGCTTTCGCGTGAGGTAATCGAAAAGGCAGGCACCCGCAAGATGGTGGACGAGGACGAATAAACAACAAGAAAAACAAAAACAGAAATACAATGAGTCAAAAAATTCGCATCAAACTCAAATCTTACGATCACGCCCTGGTTGACAAGTCAGCCGACAAGATCGTCAAGACAGTGAAGGCTACCGGTGCTGTGGTGAACGGACCTATTCCCCTCCCTACAGACAAGAAAATCTTCACAGTGAACCGTTCGACTTTCGTCAACAAGAAAGCCCGTGAACAGTTCGAACTCGATTCATATCGTCGTCTTCTCGACATCTACAGTTCCTCTCCCGCCACTGTCGATGCCCTGATGAAGCTCGAACTTCCCAGCGGAGTTGTGGTTGAGATCAAAGTCTGATCCACTCTCTGACATTTAGGACTCGTAGCTCAGTCGGTTAGTAGCACCTGACTCATAATCAGGGGGTCGCTGGTTCAAGCCCAGCCGGGTCCACCTCATACCGCCTGCAGGACATTATGCCGGCCAGCCACATCGAGACCCTCTCACAGGGCACGTTCTTCGGCAAGGTGGCGGACAACAATGACTGCAAGATTGCCCGCAAGTTCTT
>JABUTN010000001.1:0-7698 GCA_021443665.1 Bacteroidales bacterium
CCCGCGATGATATGTGCGTGGTCCCAAAGCTTCTGTTTGTAATCCGGCTGCTCCCTCAGGGAAGGGTTCAGTATGGCCATCACTTGTATGGTGGCCTGCATCTGCTCGGTACGCTTCGCCCTGTCAGGTATTTTCTTTACCTTCTCTATCATATCCTGCACCAGGCGGCCGTACTCCGGCAGTATCAGTTTTTCTCTTTGGGTGTTGTAATCCATCAAAAATCCGTTCTCTAAAAATTCTCGCAAATGTAGTTAAAAAAATATACCTTTGCGGTCTAATATTCAATATATGTCGAAAATTTTAATCACTGGCGCCTCAGGCCAGCTTGGAAGCGAAATAAAACAGCTCACAAAACAGTCTCCGGATTATATTTTCACAGACATAGAAGAGCTCGACATCTGCTCGAAAGAGGCCGTGGAGAGCTTTCTGGATGCCAATGACATTTCAAGCGTGATAAACTGCGCGGCATACACAAATGTGGAGGGCGCGGAAAGCGATTTCCAGACAGCCAAGGCCGTCAACGGCGAGGCCGTGGCGGTGCTGGCCCAGGCCTGTGCGGACAGGGACTTGTGGCTCATCCACATTTCCACCGACTATGTTTTTGACGGCAGCGCCTCCTTCCCCTACCGTGAGGCAGACCGCCCCCATCCCCAGAATGCCTACGGCAGGACAAAATATATGGGCGAGACAGCCATCCACAAATCAGGCTGCAAGTCCGTCATCATACGTACAGGCTGGCTCTACTCGAGTTTCGGCAAGAACTTCGTGAAGAGCATCATAGCCAAGGGTATGGAAAATGACTCGATAAAGGTGGTCTATGACCAGAAAGGCACCCCCACCTACGCCCGCGACCTGGCGGAAGCCATTCTCAAGATTCTCCCCCAACTCAAGGAGCCTCGCTATGGAGAGGTGTTCCACTACTCCAATATGGGCGAATGCAGTTGGGCCGACTTTGCAGCCAAGATATTGGCCAGCAAGCACATAGAGTGCGTCGTGGAGCCCTGTTCCACTGAAGACTACCCCAGCCTGGCCAAAAGGCCGGCCTGTTCAGTGCTCGACAAGAGCCTCATCATCAAAACCTTCGGACTGAGCATTCCCACCTGGGAGCGCAGCCTGAGCAAAATGCTTCGATTAGTGTAAAATGGCATCAAAACCCTCCATACCAAAGGGCACCCGTGACTTCGGTCCGGTGGAAATGGCCCGCCGCAACTACATCTTCAGCACGATACGTTCCGTATTCGAACTCTACGGATTCTCCCAGATCGAGACTCCCGCTATGGAGCAGTTGAGCACCCTCCTGGGCAAATACGGTGAAGAGGGGGACAAACTCCTGTTCAAGATTCTCAACTCGGGAGACGCCTTCGATGACGGCTTCCGCACCGCCCTTGCCTCGGACGCCACTTCCAATGCCCTCGCCCTTAAAGCCTGCGAGAAAGGCCTCAGATACGACCTGACCGTGCCCTTCGCCCGCTTCGTGGTGCAACACCAGAGCGAGTTGTGCTTCCCCTTCAAACGCTACCAGATACAGCCTGTCTGGAGGGCTGACCGTCCCCAGAAAGGCCGCTACAGGGAGTTCTACCAATGTGATGTGGATGTCATCGGCTCACGTTCACTGGTCAACGAACTGGAACTGGTTCAGATTGTGGATATGGTCTTCGGCCGTCTCGGCGCCCGCGTGCTGATAAAAATCAACAACCGCAAGGTACTCGCCGGCCTGGCCGAGATTACCGGCCACCCCGAACTGCTCGTGGACATCACGGTCGCCATCGACAAGATTGACAAAATCGGCTTGGACGCCGTCAAGGCCGAACTGCTTGACAGAGGTCTCGACGAGAAAGCGGTAGCCGTCATCGAGCCCGTTCTCCTGCTCCAGGGTAGCAACGCTGAGAAGATTGCCCGGATGCGTGAGATCCTCGCAGACAGTGAAACCGGACTGCTCGGAGTTTCCGAACTTGAACAGCTGTTCGCCCTTGTCGGAGGCGCGGGCATCAAATCGGAAGTGGAGATCGACCTCTCCCTGGCACGCGGCCTGAACTACTACACCGGAGCCATCTTCGAGGTTAAAGCACTTGATTATCAGATAGGAAGCATCTGCGGAGGCGGACGTTACGACGACCTCACGGGCATCTTCGGGCTTCCAGGAATGTCCGGCGTGGGCATATCCTTCGGTGCCGACCGCATCTACGACGTCCTCACCGGCCTGAACCTCTGGCCCGCATACGCCGAGAACCAAAGCACAGCCCTCTTCGCGAATATGGGCACGGCCGAGCAGGCCTACATACTCCCCGCCGCGGCCGCACTCAGGGCTGCAGGCATCTCCTGCGAGGTCTATCCCGAAAGCAGCAAACTCAAGAAGCAGTTTGACTATGCCGACCGCAAAGGCATCCCCTATCTTCTGATAGCCGGAAGTCAGGAGATTGAAAACCAGACCATTACGGTTAAACATCTCAAAAGCGGGGAGCAAAAATCGGTCAAAATTTTGGAATTGCCGGAATTCTTCCTATCTTTGCGGTCCAATACCGCGGGATAGAGCAGTCGGTAGCTCGTCGGGCTCATAACCCGGAGGTCGGAGGTTCGAGTCCTCCTCCCGCTACCAATCCCAAAAAACAGTCTCCCATCGAGGCTGTTTTTTTTTCCGACAAATTAAGGTCGCCGCCCGATGCGATTCCCCTACAACGCGAGGCGTTTGAGGATTTTGAAGTGGCGGTGTTCCCGGACGGAGATCCAGATGACAAAGTAGGAGCAGAGGCTGGAGAAGAGGTCGGAGATGGGGAAGCCGAGCCAGACGCCGTCAGTGCCGAAATGGGGGGGGAGCAGCCAGAGCAGCGGTATCAGGAAAAGCACCTGGCGCGTCAGGGTGAGGAAAATCGAGCGCTTGGGTTTTCCTATGAACTGGAAAAAGTTGTTGATGACAATGGCGGGGCCCACCAGCGCGAACACCGACACCATAAATTTCAAGGCCCTCACCGTCAGGGGGAACATCTCGGCATCGTCCGTAAATATGCGGATTATCTGATGCGGGAAAAGCAGGCAGATTACGGAACCGAGGAAAGTCACCATAAAGCCGTAGGTCAAGGTGATGTTGAAGGCCTTCCACATCCTGCCCTTGTCGCCCGAACCATAGTTGTAGCCCACGATGGGCTGCATCCCCTGGCAAAGTCCCATAAGCACCATCACAAGCACGAAAATCACCCTGTTCACAATCCCGTAGGCACCGATTGCGGCATCCCCTCCGTAGCGGGAAAGCTGGTAGTTGATGGACACGGTAATGAGGCAGGCCACGGTGTTGAGCAGGAAGGGCGACATACCGATTTTGGTGGATTCAAGGACAATCTGCTTGTCCAGACGGAAACATCCGCGCCGGAAATGCACCACCTCACCCTTGTTGAAGAAACGGGAACTCGTCCAGACGAGAGCCGTCGCCTGAGCTATCAGGGTCGCATAGGCCGCTCCCTTTATGCCCCAGTGGAACACAAAGATGAAGAGAGGGTCCAGGATGCAGTTGACGGCCACAGACACGAAGGTCGCTATCATCGCGAACTTGGGATGGCCGGAACTCCTCAGTAGGCCGTTGAGGCCGAAATACAGGTGCGTGAGCACATTTCCATACAGAATCACCCTCATATAATCCGCCGCATAGCCTATGCTTTCCTCACTGGCTCCGAAGAACCTCAACAGAGGGTCCAGCCATATCAGGGCGGCTATCATAAACAAGACGCCGGTGATGATGTTCAGCACCACCACATTGCCCAGAACCTTGTTGGCGTTCGCATAGTCCTTGCGGCCCAGCATCATGGAGCAGACCGCACTCGCACCCACGCCGCATAGCGTTCCCACAGCCACGGAAAGGTTCACTATGGGAAAAGTGAGAGCCAGGCCGGCAAGCGCCCTTGCCCCGACGCCCTGGCCTATGAAGGCCGCGTCCGCCATATTGTAGAGCGAAGATGCAGTCTGGGCGGCAATGGCGGGCAAGGCGTAACTTCCAAGAAGTTTGCCCACATCCTTGGTTCCAAGTTCTTCCGGTGCGCGTTCTGTTACCATATCTGAAATTCGGGCGGCAAAAGTAGTCAAAAATTCATTACTTTTGTAGCATAAGTCAAAATATGCGCCGTCTTGCCATCATAATCCTCTCCATAACGCTCTCCACAGTGTCCCGGAGCGCATCCGCGCAGACAGACAGCCTGTCATCGGACGAGGGAAGGCGCCCCAAAATAGGTCTTGTACTCAGCGGAGGAGGAGCGAGGGGCGCCGCCCACATAGGCGTAATCAAGGCCCTTGAGGATATGGGCATCCGCATAGACGTCATCACAGGCACCAGTATGGGTGCGATAGTGGGCGGTGTCTATGCCCTCGGATACAGCGCAGACGAACTTGAGCAGATTGTCAAGGACACCGACTGGCCCCTTTTGATGAGCGACAATGTGCCCCGCCGGCTGCAGTCCACAGCCGTGAAGGAACATCAAGAGAGTTATGTCCTCTCCATCCCCTGGGGCAGAGGAGGCTCTTCCACCAAGGAGAAGTTCCGGACTATGAAGAAACTCTCCGACATCGACAACCAGAACATACTCAACACCCTGCCAGCGGGCTTCATCAACGGGCAGAACGTGCTCAACCTGCTCCAGTCGCTGAGCGTGGGCTACGCTGACTCGACGGACTTCAGCACCCTGCCCATCCCTTTCGCCTGCGTGGCCGCCGACCTTATCACGGGCAGGGAAGTGGAACTCTGCTCGGGTTTCCTGCCCCAGGCCATCAGGGCCAGCATGTCCATAGCTGGCTTATTCGCGCCGGTCAAAATGGGCGAGCTGCTCCTGGCTGACGGCGGAATGGCTAATAACTTTCCCGTTGACCTCTGCCGCCGTCTCGGAGCGGACATAGTGATAGGGGTGGACCTGAGTATGGAAAAGAATGCCACGGCCGACAATTCCAACTCCCTGCCAAAGGTATTCCGGCAGATGGCAGCCCTGCTCAACAGCAACCGTCCCACGCCCGAAAAAGACTGTGACATCTGCATCAAACCCTCCATATCGAAATACAGCGCAATGGACTTCCGCAAGGAGGCGATGGAGGAACTCATCCGCATAGGCTATGCCAGCGCCGACTCGCTCAGAGAGCAGTTGATGAACATAAAGGCACAGAACCCGCAGGCCCCCGGCCTGAACGCCCCCAGGGCCCTCAATATGGCAAGGGACAGTTTCAGCATAAGCGAGATAGTCATTTCAGGGCCGGGCGTCAGCGACAAGGACTTGAAATGGCTGGAAAACAAGAGCCGCCTGCTCAAGAAAAAGAATGTAAGCGGCAAGGACATCACAGACGCCATAGGCATACTCACCGGCACCGGCTGCTACTCCACGGTCAGTTATTCCCTGAAAGGCGAAACAAGCCCCTACAGGCTTGAAATAGAGGTCACGGAGCGACAGCCCCACAATTTCGCCCTCAGTGCCCGCTACGACACGCAGGAGGCCATAGCTGCCGGCCTTGAGTTGGGCTTCAATGCCCACAGAATGAACGCGCCGAGAGCCGAACTGACCGCCCGTCTGGGCTTCCACCCTTGGCTGGACCTCAAGTTTTCAATGGCCCCCTACTACGCCCCCCGCTTCGGAGTCCACTACCGCATCAGGGGCATAGGTTTCTCCCACAGCAGCATCGATGCGCCCACCACGGCGGAGGACAGGACCACCCTCTACCAGAGCGTGGACTTCTTCCTGTCCGAAAGCCACTCGAGGGCCGTATCCACCAGGTTCTATGTAAGTTACGACTTCTACAGGCCCTGGGTGGCCTATAACAATGCCGCCGGCTACAGGCACGCTGCATCCCTCGGACTCGACTTCAGGACGGACACCCGAGACAAGGCGTATTTTCCCCATCGGGGCATACTGCTCGACATCAAGGGGCAGTGGGTATTCTGGCAGGACGAGGCCATCGCGGAAGGGGCCGCCAATTCCCAACTCGGCTCAGCGAAACTGCTCCTGGACGTTCCCATCCCCCTGGGCGGCAAAGTCACCCTCGAGCCTTCAATTGGACTGAGGGCACTCTTCGGCCCCAACTCAGGCTTTTTCCAGCAGAACTGGATAGGAGGGCACATCGACAGCCGTTTCACTCCCTCGCAGTTCGCGTTTTACGGACAGGTTCTGCCCGTTTCCACATACAAATACACAGGGGTTGCCTCCCTTGAAATCAGGGGCGAATGCCTGCCGAACTTCTATGTGCAGGCAATGGGCTCGTACGGTGCCACCTTCAAGGATATCCGCAGCCCCAAAGACTCGTGGAAAAATATGTGGGGTGTGGCGGCGGGCCTTTCCTACCATAGTCCCCTCGGCCCGGTTTCAGGTTTTGTGGAATGGAGCGGAATCACGAACACCATAGGATATTACATCAGTCTCGGATACAACTTTTAACCATATCAATATATGAAAAAACTACTGATAGGCATCGTCCTGTTCGCAGGAGCCACATTTGCAGCCACGGCCCAACAGGCCAACATCAATCTTGACTGGAATCCCCAGAAAGACACCGAAGGCCTCGTACCCTTCAGTTCACGGCTCAATTCCCCGATTGTACACGACAACCATACAGCCACCTTCAAGGTATGGGCGCCCGAAGCGGAATCAGTGGCCGTCAGCGGAGCATTCCTCACAGTGCTTCACCAGAGAGGTCCTCTGGCGATGACCAAAGGCGAGGACGGCGTCTGGAGCGTGACCACCCCCGCCCTGCCCGTAGATATGTACCAGTACAACATCATCATTGACGGAGTCAGCGGCGCTGACCCCAACAACCACTATGCCGCCTTCACCGCAATGCCTCCCTACAGCGAACTGATCATCCACGGTGACGGTCCCCAGTGGTATGACGCCAAGGATGTGCCCCACGGTGCCGTTGTACGTCACGTGTATTACAGCAAGGTGACCAAGGGCGAACGAGAGATGTATGTCTATCTCCCCCCGAAATATAATCCAAAGAAGAAATACCCCGTCCTCTATCTGATGGGCGGCAGCGGTGAAATGCCCCACAACTGGATCTACAACGGCCGCGTGAACTTCATTATGGACAACCTTCTCGCCGAGAAGAAGGCCAAGGAGATGATTATTGCCGTCATCAACAACCAGGTGGTACACCGCAACCATCCCAAGCACGCTGACCTCACCTTTGACGTGATGGCCCGCGAACTCCGCGAAGTCATCATCCCCTTCATCGACGGCACATACAAGACCATCGCCAATCCCCACGGCCGTGCGATTTCCGGCCTGTCAATGGGCGGCCGCCACACAATGTTCAGCGGTATGGAGCGCTGTCTCGACCTGTTCGCAAACTTCGGTGTGCTCAGCGCCGGCGACCCCAAACCCGAAGAGACTATGCCCAAGTTCTTCAGCGACCCCAACGTGAACAGGAAAATCGACTACCTCTTTGTCGGCCAGGGCACTGAAGAAGCCAACAATGCCTTCAATGTCAGGGTAAAAGGCTTCGTGGATGCGCTTGTTTCACACAACATCGCCCACGAATACTATGTGGGCGGTCACGGCGGTCACGATTGGTCCACCTGGCGCCATCTTCTCTATTTCGAATTCCTTCCCAACCTGTTCTGACTATGAAAACACACATCTTAACCATTACAGCGGCCCTGCTTTGCCTGTGTTCCTGCTCGCAGAAGGAAGAGGCGGGCAGTTACCCCATTTCTTCGGTTCCCTTCACCCAGGTCAAGAT
>JABUTN010000001.1:7749-9482 GCA_021443665.1 Bacteroidales bacterium
CCTCTCGCATTCTCGAAATGCGAGGAGAGCGGCCGTTACACCAACTTTGAGAACGCCGCCACCAAACTCGAGGCCAAGGCCCGCGGTGAGGAGGGCCCCACCTACCTGCCCGGCGGCTTCCCCTTTGACGACACAGATGTCTATAAGACCATAGAGGGCGCCAGCTACCTGCTGCAGACCTACCCCGACCCGAAACTTGAGGCCTACATCGACAGCGTGCTCAACATAGTGAAGGCGGCCCAGGAGGAAGACGGCTACCTATACACCCCGAGGACACAGAACCCCGAAAAGCCCCATCCCTGGGTGGCTCCGGGACGCTGGAACAGCGAGGAGGCCGGCAGTCACGAACTCTACAATCTCGGCCACATGGTCGAGGGTGCCATTGCCCACTATCAGGCCACGGGCAGCCGCAAGTTCCTCGACATCGCCATTGCCTACGCTGACTGCGTCTGCCGCGAGATAGGCTACGGAAGCGAGCAGAGGATAGTGGTTCCCGGCCACCAGATTGCCGAAATGGCGCTTGCCAAACTCTACACCGTCACCGGCGACAAGAAATACCTCGATGAGGCGAAACTCTTCCTCGACAACAAGGGCTACACCTCACGCAAGGAAGAGTACGACCAGTCCCACAAGCCTGTCATCGAGCAGGATGAGGCCGTGGGCCACGCTGTCCGCGCCGGCTATATGTATGCCGGCATGGCCGATGTCGCCGCCCTCACCGGAGACATCTCCTATGTGAACGCCATCGACCGCATCTGGGAGAACATCGTTTCCCAAAAACTCTACCTGACCGGCGGCATAGGCTCCACAGGACGCAACGAAGGCTTCAGCCCCGGCTATGACCTGCCTAACCTGACCGCCTATTGCGAGACCTGCGCCGCCATAGCCCTCGTGTATGTCAACTACCGCCTCTTCCTCCTGCACGGAGAGGGCAAATACTTCGATGTGCTGGAGCGTTCGCTCTACAACGGTGTCATCAGCGGAGTCTCACTTGACGGCGGTTCCTTCTTCTACCCCAACCCCCTCGAGTCTGACGGAAGCCACGAGCGCCAGCCCTGGTTCGGCTGCGCCTGCTGCCCCTCGAACATCTGCCGCTTCATCCCCTCCGTTCCCGGCTACGCCTACGCCAAAGTGGACAACACCCTTTATGTCAACCTGTTCATGCAGAGCGCGATGAGCACCAAACTGAAGTCCGGGAAGGTGGAACTCGAGCAGAAAACCGCCTACCCTTGGGACGGCAACATAGAACTGACGGTGAAGAAGGCCCCCTCTGATATGGATCTCAAAATCCGCATTCCCGGCTGGGTTCGCGGCGACGTGGTCCCGAGCGACCTCTACACTTATGCCGACGGCAAGTCCCTCGGATTCCGCATTGCAGTCAACGGCTACGATGTGAACTGCGCCCCGGTGGACGGCTACTGCACCATTTCCCGCAAATGGAAGGCGGGGGACGTGGTCAGCATAGAGTTTGAGATGGAGCCCCGTCTCGTGGAAGCCAATCCTGCCGTCGAAGCCGACAGAGACCGTCTCGCGGTGGAGCGCGGTCCCATTGTCTATTGCGCCGAATGGGCTGACAACACCGTCAACGTGCTTGACGCCACCATCTCTTCCGAAGCGGAGTTCAGCGTCATACCCTCAAATTTCAACATCAAGGACAAGAAATATTCACTCTACGAAATATCAGACTCAAATCTGACCCTTATCCCCTATTACGCCTGGGCCCACAGAGGCAA